>JAQVEG010000072.1 GCA_028697725.1 Anaerostipes sp. | reverse complement strand
TAGGTAGATATATTACATATTAAAAGGAGGTAACAAATACTTGGACCCCAGTCTCATAGCCCGACTAATCGGACTTATTATATTATTGATGTTATCTGCATTTTTTTCATCTGCAGAAACAGCCCTGACAACCGTAGGGCATCATACTATACGAACACTTGTTGAAGATGGAGATACCCGCGCACAAAAGGTCATGCTCTTAATTGAAAACCCTAGCAAGATGCTTAGCAGTATTTTAGTTGGTAATAACTTGGTGAATATCTCTGCTACTTCTCTTGCTACTACACTAGCCATTGATATTTTTGGAAGTGTTGGAGCCGGAATTGCAACAGGAATTTTAACTATTTTAATTCTGATTTTTGGAGAGATTACACCAAAAACATATGCAACCATTAAAAATACAAAATTAGCTTTAGCCTATGGACCTGCAATTTATTATTTGACGATTATTATTTCACCAATTGTAGCCGTTATCAATAAGGTATCCACCGGCTTATTACTTTTGATGCATATTGATGCAAAACAGTCAAAAAAAGTTATGACAGAACGAGAACTTCGTACCATTGTGGATGTAAGCCATGAAGATGGTGTCATTGAAGAAGAAGAAAAAGATATGATTAACAACGTATTTGACTTTAATGATTCCGTTTGTAAAGATATTATGATTCCTCGAATTGACACTGATTTTGTTTCTTTAGACGCTTCCTACAAAGAAGTGATTTCTATTTTTATGGACACTCACTATTCTAGGCTTCCTGTCTATAAGGAAACAAAGGACAAGGTTGTAGGTACTGTATATTTAAAGGACGTATACTTCCATCGTGCAAAACATCGCGGAGAGATTTTTGAACTAGAACCTGTGATGAGAGAGCCTTTCTTTACCTATGAAACACAGAAGATTTCCAGTCTTCTAACACAGATGCAGCAGGAATCTATTTCCTTTGCTATTGTCTTAGATGAATACGGAACCACTGCTGGTATTATCACATTAGAAGATATCGTCGAAGAAATCGTTGGAGAGATTCGCGATGAATATGATGCTTCTGAGCAAGATAGCTTTAAGGCTTTGGATGAAAATACATTCCTTGTGAATGCCTCTATGAAGTTAGACGACTTAAACGATATTTTAGATGCTGAATTTGATTCTGAGGATTATGATTCTCTAGGCGGCTATATGATTGAGCTTTTAGATCATCTTCCAGAAGAGGGAGAAATTGCTGAAGACGATTCTTTCATTTTCCAGGTTAAGAAAGTTGAAAAAACCAGAATTGAATTAATACAGCTTCAAAAGAAAAACAACGAATAAACTTAAAAAAAGGAACATATCTGATGTGATATGTTCCTTTTTTGTATGATTCTATTTGAAATATTCAACACCTGATAAGAAAATCTTTTGGTCACTATTTCCCTTAATGTTCATAGCAACATATTCTCCAATACGTTCTGAATGTCCCATCTTACCTAATACTCTTCCATCTGGACTTGTAATACCTTCAATTGCACAGTATGATCCATTTGGATTAAACTCTTCATCCATAGTTGGATTTCCATCTAAATTTACATATTGTGTAGCAATTTGTCCGTTGGCAATTAGATTTTCAATTACTTCGTCGCTAGCAACAAATCTTCCTTCTCCATGAGATACCGGAATACTAAATACATCTCCTGCAGAAACATTGTTAAACCATGGTGATAGGTTGGATGTCACTCTCGTGTATGCAACCTTTGAAATATGGCGTCCAATGCTGTTCATTGTCAAGGTTGGTGCATCTGCTGTCTGATTGATAATCTTACCTTCTGGAACTAATCCAAGCTTAATTAGTGCCTGGAATCCATTACAAATACCTAAAGCCAATCCATCTCTGTTATCCAGTAAATTCATCACAGATTCTTTTAGCTTTTCATTTCTAAATGCGGTTGCAAAGAACTTTGCTGATCCTTCTGGCTCATCACCTGCACTAAATCCACCTGGGAACATAATGATTTGTGATTGATCAATTGCCTTTTGGAATTCATCTACAGAATCTCTGATTCCTTGAGCATCTAAATTCTTGAATACCTTTGTAATAACATTTGCTCCAGCTGCTTCAAATGCTCTTGCAGAATCGTACTCACAGTTTGTTCCTGGGAACACTGGAATGAATACATTTGGAACTGCAACTTTATTTTTGGCAATATAAACGCTGCCTTTTGAATAAACCTTTGTCTCTAATTCTTCTTTATTGTCATAGGATTTTGTTGGATATACTTCCTCTAAAGGTTTCTCCCAAACAGCAATTGCCTCATCTAAGGCTACCACTTCATCTCCTAATGATAATTCAGGTCTTTTTGTAATTTCTCCTAATAATAGAGATGGTGTTTCAAGATATTTAATATCTCTTGTATTCATCTCGATTACGAAAGAACCATAGTGATTTTCTGTTAAATCACTTAAAATAACTTCCTGGTCAAAATCAACTCCAAGTCCATTACCGAATGCCATCTTTGCTACAGCTTCAATGGTTCCACCTGCTCCAATTGCATATGCTGACTTAATTGCACCCTTTTTAATTAACTTATGGATCATACGGTAAATACGCTTTGTCTCAGCATAATTTGGAAGTTCATAAGCATCTTTTGGAATACATACTCGTAATAGTCGATTTCCAGCTTTCTTTAGCTCTGGAGTTACTACATTCTTCGCATCTGCAACATCAACTGCAAAAGATACTAACGTTGGTGGCACATCAATATCATTGAATGTACCTGACATACTGTCTTTTCCTCCAATTGATGCTAACCCAAATCCAAGCTGAGCGTGGTAGGCTCCAAGTAATGATGCAAATGGTTGTCCCCAGCGAGTCTTATCTTCTCCAAGTCTTTTAAAATATTCTTGGAACGTAAGACGAATATTTCTATAATCTCCACCAGAAGCAACAATTTTGGCAATTGAATGTGCAATTGCATAAACAGATCCATGGAATGGACTCCATTCTGAAAGGTATGGATCATATCCATAACTCATCATTGTAACTGTATCACTCTTACCTTTTAATACAGGTAATTTTGCAATCATTGTCTGAATTGGTGTCAATTGATTCTTTCCACCAAATGGCATTGTTACACTTCCAGCTCCAATGGAACTGTCAAACATCTCAACCAAACCTTTTTTAGAACAATTATTTAAGTCTGACAATGCTTTATAACATGCTTTCTTAAAATCTGTTTCCTGTGGCTGTGCAAAGAAATTTTCTGTTCGGCTTGGAATCTCAACCTTCACATCATTTTCCTGATGCGCTCCGTTAGTATCAAGAAATGCTCTTGATAGATTTACAATTTCTTTTCCTCTCCATGACAATACCAGTCTTGGATCTTCTGTTACAACAGCAACAGATACCGCCTCTAAATTTTCTTCCTCTGAATATGCTAAGAATTGATCAACATCTTTTGGATCAATAACAACAGCCATACGTTCCTGTGATTCAGAAATTGCAAGTTCTGTACCATCTAATCCAGCATATTTCTTAGGTACTTTATCAAGGTCAATGGTAAGTCCATCTGCTAATTCTCCAATTGCAACAGATACTCCACCTGCCCCAAAATCATTACATTTTTTAATTAGTCTACTTACTTCTGGTCTTCTAAACAAACGTTGAATCTTTCTTTCTGTTGGTGCATTTCCTTTTTGTACTTCTGCTCCACATGTCTCAATTGATTCTTCTGTATGAACCTTAGATGATCCTGTGGCACCACCACATCCATCACGTCCTGTTCTTCCACCTAAAAGAATAATAATATCCCCTGGATCAGAACTTTCTCTTACTACATTGCTTCGAGGAGCCGCACCCATAACAGCACCAATCTCCATACGTTTTGCAACATAGTCTGGATGATAAATCTCATCTACAAATCCAGTAGCAAGTCCAATTTGATTTCCATAAGAACTATATCCATGAGCTGCACCTGTTACAATCTTACGTTGTGGCAACTTTCCTTTTAATGTTTCATTCAAAGGGACCGTTGGGTCACTTGCTCCCGTTACACGCATAGCCTGGTATACATAAGAACGTCCTGAAAGTGGATCACGAATAGCTCCACCAAGACAAGTAGCCGCCCCACCAAATGGTTCAATTTCAGTTGGGTGGTTATGAGTTTCATTCTTAAAACTAATCAACCATTCCTCTTCTTCTTTTCCATCAATGGATACTGGAACAACAATACTACATGCATTAATCTCATCTGTCTCTTCCATATTGTCTAAGACACCATCTTTTTTAAGGCGTCGCATTGCCATCAATGCAAGATCCATTAAACAGACAAACTTATCTTTTCGTCCTCTAAAAATGCTTTGACGATCCATCATATATTGGTCATATGCTGCTTCAATTGGTGTTCTAAAATATCCTTCTCCAAATTCAATATTCTTAAGTTCTGTTGAGAAAGTAGTATGACGACAGTGATCAGACCAATAGGTATCTAATACACGAATTTCAGTCATAGAAGGATTTCTTTTTTCTTCTTCTTTAAAATAGTTCTGAATATGAAGGAAATCCTTGAATGTCATTGCCAAATTTAAAGAATCATATAATTTCTTAAATTCATCTTCATTCATCTGAGCAAATCCATCAAAAGTCTTTACATCTTCTGGCTCTTCAAATTCCATAACCAAGGTTTCTGGCTTTGCTGCGTCTGCTTCTCTAGAATCAACTGGGTTAATACAGTAATCTTTGACTGCATCTAATTGTTCCTCTGTTAATTCACCTTCAATCACATACGTCGTTGCACTTCTGATAATTGGATCTTCACTTTCATCTAATAATTTTACACATTGCTGTGCGGAATCTGCACGCTGGTCAAACTGCCCTGGTAAGTATTCAACACTAAAGCAATGATCCTTATCTCCCATCTCAAATGTCTCTTCATAAACATCGTCTACTGGTGGTTCGCTAAAAACTGTCTCTACTGCCTTCTGATATACATCATCTGACACATTCTCAACATCGTAGCGAATTAAGACACGAATTGCTTTGACGTCAAGGCCAAGGTACTGCTTTACCTCTTCTAATAATTCCTTCGCCTTAATTGCATAGTCTTTTTTCTTTTCCACGTACACTCGCTTTACTTCTGCCATATCTTCCTCCTCCTATTGGTGTAATTTTTTAATAATTTGAAATGCTGCTGTATTCTCCATAATAACTGGTTGATTCTTTGCGAAAAATACAATTCCATCTGTTTGTGAACGTATCTCAGAAATAATATCCCCTTCATAAGGATCTAAAATCTCACCTAATAACTGTCCTCTGGAAACTTCTTCGCTGACTTCTACCTTTCGCCGGAAAAATCCTGCCGCATCAGTTTGAACTTCTATCATCTTCTCTTCTTCTATAATACTCGCAATATACCCATTATGGCAATTATATTTTATAATTCCCATCCTCGTTAAAAATCTTAACACACTAGACACCGCTTGTCTTGCTAATTTTTCATTTATATGCCCAGTTTCTCCAGAATAAACAGAAAAGGCATCTGTCCCACTGGTTTGCCATGTGTAATTCAATGTTTTATTATCATAATTTCTTGGTTTGCTTGTAACCACATAGGGTAATCCAAATAAATTGGCAAGACTTACACTTTCTTTTCCTGTGGCTGGCATTCTAACATGAGGAATAAAATCTCCCTTTTTATAAAAAGACGGAAAATGAATTCCATAGCGATATCCCTGTACTTTCTCAAATAAATTCGCTGCCAGACGACTCGTTGGTTCTCCCTCATAATTTCCCGGAAATTCTCTGTTAATATCAGAGTTATCTGAAACCCAGAACTTCTTTCCAACATTCATAGATGAATTATTCACAGATGGAACAATTAAGATGCGGTTATTCCCTACAATAGCACCAGAACTTTCAATCTCTTTTAAACGCTGTACCAGCATAGAACAAATATACAGTTGCTGATATTCATTCCCACGCATAGAACCTACAATACACGCTGCGTCTTCAGCATCTTTTGTATCACATCCAAAATAAAATCCATGAACCTGAAACTCTTGTCTTAGATAGGTTTCTGTCTCATACAAAACTGCTTCTCTCATTCACCTGCACCTCCTAAGATTCGGGCTACCAATGAACCTTCTGTCACTCCTGGATGCTCCCTTAACGTCATAATTATCCCACCAATTGGTGCGATAATATCCTCTTCTATAGCTCCTAAAATAGGATTCATAATACTTCCAATAACGTCGCCTTCTTCGACTCTTTCATTTAACATTTTATTTGCAACAAAAAGTCCGCTGCTCTCACAATTCAAATATATAATTTCCTGATCATATACGGTGGGAACTTTTTTAGACGCAATTGTCTCTCCACTCCAAATTCCAAGTTCTTTCATAACAGAAAAAATACCTTCAATTATCTGTTCACAATAATCATATTTAATGTTAAATGCCGTTCCTGATTCAGAAACGATAGTAGGTACTCCAATTTCATTCAAGTGGTAAGGAAGGCTTCCTTCATTTACCGTAGTCGAAGGATGAATCCAAACTAAATCAGTATTCATACAATGTGCTAACCTTAACAATTCTTTATTTTCCACATCATTGATTCTAACTTGAGGTAATTCCTGTAAAAATATATTGCTTGAATGAATATCAATACAAAAATCTGCCCCTCGAATGTCTTCAATCAACTTAAATGCAGTATACTCTGTAAATTCTCCATTGGCATCCCCTGGAAATGCAGTATTATAATCAATCTCCGAGATTGGTACAATTCGGGTTCTTGCATCCAGTCCTAATGGATTGATAGATGGATAGACATCCACAATACCCTTTAAATTGTCATAGTCCTTCTTAATGCGTCGAATTACTTCCCCACATATATACTGACCACCTAATTCATCTCCATAGACTCCTGATACCAAACACATGCGTTTTTCAGACCCCGTTAATTCATCTGGGCTCAAAGAATTCTTCTTGATTCGCAGCTTCTCACGAATAGGAAGCTGGACAGATACTACTGTTTCAATCATACTGCCTCTTTTCTATAACGTGTTTTCTTTTTTTCGTTAAAAAATATCTTCAATAAAATAGGAGATAACAAGGTTGTTACCAATACCATAATTACAATTGGTGCAAAAAACTTGTGGTGTAAAATACCAACTGAAATTCCCTTCTGTGCAACAATCAGAGCAACCTCTCCTCTACAAACCATACCTGCACCGATTTGTACTGATTCTCGGTTGGTATACTTACATATCTTTGCTCCCACACCACATCCTGCAATCTTCGTAATCACAGCAACCAAACTGATTAGAATGGTAAATATCAATAATGCTGATGTCATAGATGAAACATCTGTTTTCAATCCAATACTAGCAAAAAATACAGGTGTAATCAACATGTAAGATAAACACTCAATCTTTCGATAAATATAAAATGTTTCTGGTACTCTGCATAAAATGATTCCTGCCAAATATGCTCCTGTAATATCTGCAATCCCAAACACTTCAGCTAAATATGCCAGTGCTAAACAAAATGCAAATGCAAACACAGGAACTCGCCTTCTATGAACCTGTTCATTGTTTACTTTCATCTCTGACATCCACTTAAAGAACTTATAAACGATAACTCCTCCAATGGCTGAAATAACAAAAAATGCTGCCATTTTTACAAAAATCATAAAAATCACAGAAACTTCAATACTACCTGCTTTTCCAATACTTGTCATAATTGATAATAAAATAATTCCAAGAATATCATCAATAATTGCAGCGCCTAAAATTGCAGTTCCCACACGTCCTTTTAGCTTTCCCATCTCCTGCAGCGTTTCCACTGTAATACTAACTGAAGTTGCCGTTAAAATAACTCCAATAAATACATTCTGCATGATATTTTTACTGTAAAAAACTGAGACTGCAATTCCTCCAAACATTGGAATCAATACTCCTGTAATGGCTATAATAAATGCAGCTTTTCCACTGCGCTTTAATTCCTTCACATCTGTCTCCAGCCCAGCTTGAAACATAAGGACTACAACCCCAACTTCTGCAATGTTAGAAAGAGACTCTGAAAACTGAACAAGATTCAGCATCATAGGTCCTAAAACAATCCCGGCAATCAGCGCTCCCACAACTGGTGGCAT
>JAQVEG010000028.1 GCA_028697725.1 Anaerostipes sp. | reverse complement strand
TAACTGTCTTACAGTATAATTATCATTGGTTATATTATTTTTTAGCATAATTTAATTATACCAAAAAATCGCTCAGACCTCATGGTCTGGGCGATTTTTCTTTTAGGGGAGTTTTTTTACAGCCCCTGAGAAATTATTCGTTGATAATTTTAACAAGTTTTTCTGCTTCTTTTGCTACATTTTCCACAGCCTCTAAGCTTAATTCAATTACATTTGTTTCATTATGATTCTTATCATAAGCAACACCAAAGGTTGATACAAATGCTTTTCTTAAATCAGATCCATAATTTACTTTAATTAGGTTGTAAGCTCGTGCAGTCTGAATTGTCTCAAATGGAATTCCAGATCCACCATGCATAACCAATGGGATTGGAGAAATTTCTGAAATCTTCTTTAAAAGTGGAAGATCTACTTTTGGTTCAATATCTAAACCATGTACATTACCAACAGCAACTGCTAATAAATCACAGCCTGTTTGATTTACGAAATCTAATACCATATCTGGGTCAGTTTTTGCATCGGACTCTACAACAATATCTTCTTCTTTTCCCTGTAAGCATCCTAATTCAGCTTCCACTGGCACTCCGTAGAAGTGGCAGTATTCTACTGCTCTTTGAACTTCTTTGATATTTTCTTCAAATGGAAGATGGGATGCATCTATCATAATAGAAGTAAATCCGGCGTTAACGCAGGCTTTTACATCTTCATAAGATTTTCCATGGTCTAAATGTAAACCAATTGGGACATCACTGTCTTCTAAAGCTCTCTTTGTCAAATAAACAATTGCCTCTGGATCAGAAAGTCTTAAATTATTAGAAGAAATCTGAATCATACCAGGTGATTTTGCGTTATTTAATCCTTTGGCGATAGCATATGTCATTTCCAAGTTTGTTGTGTTAAATGCAGGGAGCATAAGACCATGCTTCTCTGCGTGGGCAATAAGATCAAAGCCATTTACAATTTTCATATTTTTGATTGCGGTTAAAAACCGCTTCCTCCTATTCTATACATGATTCTATTTTGGGTTCGTCAACGTTTTGCACCTGTACGTATCAAGCTTGTTTCTATTATAGAGTGGAAGAAGGGGAACTGAATTTATGTTATTGCACAAAAAAATACGAAAATATATGCAGGAATGTAAAAGTGCAATTGCACAATGAATTACGCAAATGATTGTGGCAACAAAAGGATGCAAGATGCTATACTTCAAACATATCAGAACACCAATAACAAGAGAAGGAGGTTTAAAATGAAGGTTATTGCAGTATCTCATGGGAGCTTTTCCAAGGGGCTGGTAGATAGTGTTCAAATGCTTGTTGGTGAGCAGGAGAATCTAGTGGCTTATGGATTATTTCCAGAACAGACAGTACAGACATTGACAGAACAGTTAGAAGAGGAAGTAAAAAATACTCCAGAAGGAGAAGAAATTTTATTTCTAACTGACCTATTTCATGGGAGTCCGTTTAACGCAGTTGTTTCATTAATGAAGAATTATCATTTTCATCATGTGACAGGAATTAATATTCCTTTAGCTGTTGAAATAATGATGGGACGTTATGCAGACAAGACAGCAGAAGAAATTTGCGAAGGACTACTTGAGACAGCACCAGACACATTTAAATATGTAAATGCATTGTTTAACGATGACGATGAGGAGGAAGAATAGTGAAAAATATTGTATTAGCTAGAGTTGATGACAGACTAATTCATGGAGAGGTGGTTTCAGTTTGGACCCCAAGCCTAAATGTCAACCGTATTATCATCGTGGATGATGAAGTTGCAGAAGACAAGTTTAACAAAAGAGTAATTAAGGCATTAGCACCTAACGGCGTAAAATGTAACGTTTATTCTACAGAACGTGGAGCTGATATCTTACAAAGACCATCAAAAGAAGCGTCAGAAAAGATTATGGTTCTTACAAAAACTCCAAATACCTATGCAAAATTAGTAGATCTTGGATGTGAATTTGAAGCTGTAAATCTTGGAGGAATGGGACTTCGTGGAGAAAGAACTCCATTTATTAAAAATGTAGCCTGCTCTCCAGATGAAATCCAATCGATTAAACATTTAATGGATAAAGGCGTACATGTTTATTATCAGTTAGTGCCGGAACAACAAGTGATTGAAGCAAAAGAATACGTATAAATTGAAAAATTAAAGGAGGACAAATTATATGGATAAAATTACAATCATCCAAGCAGTCCTATGTGGTGTTGTTTACTGGTTAGCAGTAGGGAACTTACCATTCGTTGGACTTTGGTCATTACAAAGACCATTAGTATGTGGAGCAATTACTGGTTTAATCTTAGGACATCCAGTTCAAGGTGCAGTAATTGGAGCAACTATTAACTTAGTGTACTTAGGATTTATGTCAGCCGGTGGAAGTATGCCAGCAGATATGGGACTTGCAGGAGTTTTAGGAACTGCATATGCAATTGCCGGTGGATTGGATGCAAAAACAGCGTTAGCCATTGCAGTACCAATTGGTATCTTAGGAACAATTGTATGGGCAGGACGTATGACTTTAGACTGCTTCTTCGTTCATATCGCAGACAAATATATTGAAAAAGAAGAGTACAACAAAATTTGGCGGGCAAATGTACTGTTCCCTCAGATTATGTGCTTTTGTATGACGGCAATCCCATGTGCATTAGCAGCTTATTTTGGAGCCAACTATATTCAAGGATTATTAGATATTTTAGGCGGTAGAGTTTTAACAGTATTCCAAGTAATTGGTGGATTAATGCCTGCACTAGGAATTGCAATTACACTACAGTATATCTATAAAGGAGAATCAAAAATCTTCTTATTTGCAGGATTTTTATTGGCAGTTTACTCTAAATTACCATTGTTAACATTAGGTATTATCGCTTTAATCGTTGCTGTTGTATATGTTCAAATGACAGGAAACAAAAAAGAAGCAGTAGCAACAAGTGGAGCAGCAGGAGACTATGACGACGAAGATGATGAGGAGGATGATTAACTATGGAAACAAAGAAAAAAAGTTTAATTCCTAGAGGGGCCTTGCTGAAAGCGTGGTTCATTTGGGAGACATTCCCACAAACATGTTATAACTATGAAAGAATGATGGGTCAGGTTTGTGCCCATATGTTCTCAGCTATTATTGGCTTCTTATATAGAGACAATCCTTCAAAGCGTAAGGAAGTAATGAAACGTGAAATTGAATTCTTTAATGTACATATCGAATTTGGAGCTTGTATCCTTGGTATGGCAATTGCGTTAGAAGAACAAAAAGCCCTGGGCGAAGATATACCAGGAGAATTTATTACAAACTTGAAAACCTCTTTAATGGGACCTTTAGCTGGTATGGGTGATACCATTTGGCAAGGTGTTGTAATTCCTATTTTACTTGCTGTATGTATCGATTTAACTCGTTCAGGAAGTGGAAATGTATGGGGTGCAGTGATTTATGCGGTAGTTATCGTGGCAGCAGCATATGCATTAAGTTACTGGAACTTTATGTTTGGGTATAAAGCAGGTAGTGAAGCCATTATGGACTTCTTAGAAAAAGGTATTTTGAACAAGTTGATTAAGGGTGCATCTATCATGGGTTGTATGGTAATGGGTGGTTTAATTGTAAACTACGTAAATGCAACATGTGGTCTTAAGATCGTAAGTTCAACATCAACATATAACGTTCAAGAAAGTTTCTTAGATGCAGTTTGCCCAAGTATTCTTCCATTAGGAGTTACCTTACTTGTATTTTATTTACTTAACAAGAGAAGATGGTCTTCTATTAAAGTAATCGGTTTAATTATTTTAATTGGAATCGTTGGTGGAGCAACAGGAATTTTAACATACTAGAATAATCAAATAGAAAGAGTGAGAAGATGAAAGCAATTATTTTAAATCAGCCAAAAGATTTTTCAATCAAAGAAATTAATGTGCCAGAAATCAAAGATGATGAAGTATTAATTGAAATTAAAGCTTCTGGAATCTGTACCAATGATGTTCGCGATTTCAATGGAGACTGTAATTATAGTTATCCAAGAATTGGTGGACATGAGTATGGTGGAATCATTGCAAAAATAGGATCTGGCGTAAATAAAAACAGATTCAAAGAAGGACAGAAAGTTGTTCAGTATATTATTGATGATTGTAAAGAGTGTTTTTACTGTAAGCATGGAGATCAAAACATCTGTGAAGAACATCAAAATAGTAAGATCTTCCACAATCCAGATGGACTATCAGGATATGGTGGGTTTGCAGAATATGTAGTAGCAAAAGCAGAAGATTTATTTGTTTACCCAGACAAGACATCATTTGAAAAAATGGCATTTACTGAGCCATTGGCATGTGTTGTAAACAGCATGGAGAGAGTCAGCTTAAAATATGGTGACGATGTTGTAATCATTGGTGGTGGAACTATGGGATTGCTTCACGTAATCCTTGCTAAATTAAAAGGGGCAAGAGTAATTTTAAGTGAACCTTTAAAAGAACGAAGAGAAAAAGCCATTTCTCTTGGGTGTGATGATGTAATTGACCCTTTAGCAGGAGATGCAGTGGAAGCAGTTAAGAATTTGACACAAGGGCGAGGAGGAATCGCAGTATTTAATACAACGGCAATTCCAGCAATCGCAGCACAGGCAGTAGACATGACAGCACCAACAGGAACAACTGTTATGTTTAGCTCAATTCATCCAAATGAACCTGTTCCAGTAAATATGGGAGCAATTCATTCGTACCAGAAAACCATTACAGGAGCAGTGAGCCCAACAGTATCATCTTTCCATCAGGCAGTTGAATTGATTGGAAAAGATATTGTAGATCCAACTGTATTTACCGGTGCAATTTTTGACTATGAAGAATTTGGGCAGGCAATTGAATTAGCAGCAAAACCAGATACATATAAAGTAATACTTAAATTTGGAGAATAAATCAATGGGATACTATGTTGGAATTGATATTGGAACTTCATCCGCGAAATTGACCTTAATTGCAGAAACGGGAGAAGTGATAAATGAAAGCAACCAGGAATATGAAATAAATGAACCAAAGTCTGGCTGGAAGGAAATTGATCCAGAGACATGGATGCAGGCGGTAGATTTAGCAATGACAGATTTGTTAAGTGGACAGAATGCCAAATGTGTGAAAGCAATTGGAGTGACTGGCCAAATGCATACAGTCATCTTTTTAGGGAAAGATGGAAAGTCCATAAGGCCAGCGTTGATGTGGAATGATACACGTACCAATGAAAGAGTTGCGGGTATCAGACAACAACTACAAAACATTCCAAAAGTCTCTCATATAGCCAATATTATCTCCACTGGCAGCCCAGCGATGAATTTATTATGGCTGAAAGAAAATGAACCAGATAATTTCAAGGAAATCAAGAAATTTTTAATTGGTCCAGACTATATTGTATATCGCTTAACAGGATTCTGTCAAACAGACTTTTGTGAAGCATCAACATCTTCTCTTTTTGATTTAAATCAAGGTAAATGGTCTTCGGAAATCCGCGAAATGTTGGATTTTCCGAAGGATATTTATCCAGAAGTAAAAGGGAGCAGTGAAATTGCAGGAACAGTGTTAGATCAATGGAAAGAAAAATATGGTTTTTCAAACAATGTAAAAGTATTAGTTGGAACAGGAGATAATCCTGCAGCAGCAATTTGTACTGGTTGTTTTGCAAAAAAATACCCAGTCTTATCCTTTGGAACATCTGGGGTGTTAATGTATCCAAAAGAAGAGATTGATTTTTCTGCAAAAGGGAAAAATATTATGTTCTCATTTGACCAAAAAAATATCATGATTTTAGTACAAGGGGTGGTTCAATCTTGCGGAAGTAGTTTTGCATGGTGGACAAAAAATATATTAGAATCCACAGATTTTGATCAAGAAACCAAGGTAGATATGGCACATTTAGGAGAGAGTAATATTCTATTTTATCCTCACCTTGTTGGAGACAAAGCAATCTATGCAGATGCAGATATACGTGGAGCATTTTTTGGACTTGGAACAGATACCACAAGAAAGAATATGACAATTGCTGTAATGGAAGGCATTTGCTTTGCTGTACGACAGTTGACAGAAGTAATGAAAATACCTAGAGAAAAGTTAGAGAATTTAAAAGTAATCGGTGGAGGCTCCAAAAACAGAATATGGATGCAGATTCTTGCAGATATATTAGGAGTTAGCGTGTGTCAGACAGAAGGGGGAGCAGGCGCAGGTTACGGAATGGCATTGGCAGCAGCAGGAACTATGGGAGAAGTATCCATGGACTCTGTCATTGAAAAGACAGTTCATGTAAAAGAGACATTTTCCCCAAGAACTTATAATCAAAAGCTTTATCAAAAGAAGTATGAAACATATCTGAAATTGCACGATGCATTAAAGGAGATATTTGTATGAAAACATGTGATGTATGTGGAAACAAAATTGGACTTATGAATAAATTTAAATATGCAGATGGTTATATATGCAAAGAGTGTTATCGAAAAGCAAGTCGGCAGTTTACAGAAACAATTATTCAGAAAGATCTTGCCGAAATCAAAGAACTATGCAATCAGGAATTGGATGTAAAGAGCCTTGAAAATTTTGAGATGACAGGACGAATTGGAAATTATTTATTAGTAGATGAAAAGAATCATCGAATTTGTATTCCAAACAATCGCATGACAAATCAAAAAGTAGATGCACCAGAATTTTATGATATTTCAAATATTAAACAATGTGAAATTAAAATTGATCCATATATGGATTTAGAAGAATTAGAGAAGAAAGTAAAGATTCAAAGAGACGAAAGTGTTATGAATTATTTGACAGTTCAGATTTCTACAAAAGATCATAAAACAAAAAACATTCAACTGATTGATAAGCCAGTTCGGATTAAAAGTTATGCATTTCGTCAATCGTTTAATTTTGCAAAGAGAATCAAGGAAGAAATAAATCGTTTGATGACAGCATAAGAAAAAGGAGTTGAAATGAAGAGTTTCGATTATGTTTTAAAGATGAAAGAAGGGCTTCATGCAAAACCAGCAGTGATGCTTTCACAGCTTGTAGTTTCTTTAAAAAGCAAAGTAATTGTACGCAAAGATGACAAGAAAGTAAACGCAGTAAATATGCCAGCATTATTGACATTAAGAGCTTATCAAGGAGAAGAAGTTATATTTGAAGTGACAGGAGAAGATGAAGACGAGGATATCAAAAAATTAAAAGATTTTTGTGAACATAATTTATAATGAAATAAATATATAAAACGGAATTGCAACAAAGTGTAACAGTTCCGTTTTTAAATAATTAAAAGCTAAGTTAAGATTCATCTGCAAGAATCAAATTTTTGGTGTTAAATTTAATGTTAGAAATTTCGTCGGAAATTACGTTGTTATCAATGATGACAGTATCAATATCTTTAATGCTATTTCCTTGAAATGTTTTATGTACCCCGATTTTGGAACTGTCTAATAACAGTATCTTCTCACCTTGCATTTCACATAGAGTGCGAATTGTACTAACTTGAATTTCATTTGCACATTGAATTTCGCAGGAATTAGACTTTTTAAGTCCAATTGCTGAAAAAAACATTTTTTCTGGAAAAATTCTTTTCATATTTTCAAGAGTTAAATTTCCGCCTAAAGAGTAGTTGTTTTGAGATACTTCACCTTCAAGAGCGTATAAATGTGAAATATTTGAACGTGGCGTATAATTAATAATAGCTAAATTTGGTGTAAAAATAGTAATGTCAGTAGCTGTGATTTCTTTGTATAAAAGAAAACATGTGGATCCTGTATCTAGGTAAATTGTATCGTGATTTTTAACTAATTTAGCAGCTTCACGAGCAATTAATATTTTTTTCTCTTCATTTATTTTTTCGCGAATATTAAATTTTGTTACACGCTCATCTGAAAGGGCTCGAGCACCACCATGAAAACGCTCTATCAATTCTTGCCTAGCCAACATATCTAAATCTCGTACAATAGTTGATTTTGAAACATTAAATTGCATCATCAAATCATTAATAGAAATATATTCAAAAGAGTTAATATATTGATACAATTCAGCTAGTCTTTTTTCTTTTTTTTTCATAGTAAGTCTCCTTAATTAAAATAAGTTTAAAACAATAAATTTGGAATTAGTAAGCTTAAAGCATAAGCTATACCATTGTTATTGTTATTTTTTGTTACATAGTTGCATAGCGTCTTGATTTCTGAAGGACTATTTCCCATAGCACAAGAATATCCAGATTTGAGAAGCATTTCCCAATCATTAAAACCGTCACCGAAAGAAAGAACTGAGGACATGGGGATATCTAAATGATTTGCCAGATGTGTTAGAGCTTCTCCTTTATTCGCAGTTGCGTTATTAAGTTCAATATTAAAAGAAGATGATGATGAGATTTTTAATTCAGGGTAGTCGTTTAAAATTTTAATAAAATCATTCTTTTGGAAAGAATCAGAAAGTAAAATCTGAAATTTTTCAACATTTTGTTTTCTTTCCATAATATAAGCACCTAAGTCTGAAACGATATTAGTATTATTCTTAAATTCAGAATACATAGCGGAACTATGCAATATCCTACCTAATTTTTTATAGTCATTCAAATCAATATAATTTTTACCATTAATGTTAACATCAAAAGTTGCGTTGGCACCTAAAGGAAGAAAGGTGTTTAGCAAATGATGAATTAAAGAATATGACATTTCGTTTGAATATATAGTTTTATTAGTAGTAAGATTATATATTTTTGCACCATTAGAAGTAATTGCGTAGTTTAAATCTAAGTTATTCATTATAAAAGGTGGAATACTTGAAAGTTCTCGTCCAGTAGCTGGAATAGTATAAATACCATTTTTACCGCATTTCTTTAAAATGTTTTTTGTGACATCATCTATTTTTTTATAATCATTAAGTACAGTTCCATCTAAATCAAAGGCAATCAGCCCAAGTGTTTTTATCATATCTAAACTCCTATCATTGATAATTGAATCATAGTTATCAAAAAGTCTAAATATAATCTCTCTAATGCATTATACTCATAAAATTTACTTAAGCTCATATTAATAATAACAAAATGACGCAAAAGAGTCAAATATATACATATAACGATAAAAATGAACTAAAAGAGTCGAAATAAATCAAAAAAGTGAACAGAAATAATCAAAAATGCTTGACAAGTGTCGTTTCGAAGCGTAAGATTGAATTAAAGAAGTCAAAAAATAACTCAAAAATGAATGTTACAGCTCATAATAAAACATAAACATATTTTTAAAGACATAAATAATTCAAAGAAAGGAGATGAATTTATGGGTAGACCAATAAAAGCAATGGTAGCTTGTGGCAGTGGAATTGCAACATCAACAGTTGCAGCAAATGCAATTAAAGAAATATTTGATGAAGTCGGAATTGAAGTAAACCTTATTAAAGGAACAGTTTCAGAAATAGCGACAAAAGCAGATGAAGTTGATATTGTATTTGTTACAAATTGTTATCGTGAAAAGATTAGTTGTCCAATTGTTAATGTAACTGCTTTTCTTACTGGAATAAAGAGAGAAAAGAAAGTTGCTGAAATTAAAGAAATTATTTTGGATTTAAATGAAACGATTAATTAATTATGTAAAACGATAGCACAAGGAGGTATATATGGAAATATTAAGTGGAGTCGTAAAATTTATTTCGGATGTGGGAGCATCAGCTATATTACCAATCATTATTGCATTGCTTGGCTTATATTTTAGAATTGGTGTGAAAAAAGCAGTTAGAAATGGATTGATGGTTGGAATAGGATTTTTAGGAATAAGTACAGCACTTGGAATACTAACAAATGCAATGGGAAATATTTCGGGCTATTATCAAAATCTTGGAGGTGGATTTACGGTTATTGATGGTGGATGGCCTGCGTTAGGAGCGGCAGGTTGGTCCACACCATTTGCAATCTTGGTAATACCATTAGGATTTATTTTGAATTTTATTTTAGTAAGGTTAAAATTTACAAAAACACTGAATGTTGATCTGTGGAATTATTGGCATTTTCTAATTACAGCATGTATGGTTTACTATCCAATGAAAATTGCTGGGTTCTCAACGCTGACAGCTGGAGCGGCTGGAACAATTGTTGCATTAGCCTGTTCCGTTGTTATGTTAAAAGTCGCAGATGCGACTGCTGAGAGTTGGCAAGAGTATTTTGGACAGGAGGGAACTGCTGTAACAACTCAATTTGCTATGGTTACAGCTTATCCAATTGCTAAAATTACAAACTGGATTTTAGATCGTATTCCGGGAGTTAAGGATTCGCAATTAGATTTAAATACACTGAGTAAGAAGATGGGTGTGTTTGGAGATACGGCGGTCATGAGTTTTGTTATTGGGATTATTTTGTGTTTGATTACAAAACAATCTGCAGCGAATACACTTATTATCAGTATTTCAATTGCAGCTGCAATTGTATTATTGCCAAGAATGGTTTCTGTATTATTAGAGGGGTTAGGTCCAATTGGACAAGCAGCTTCTGATTTTATGCAAAAGAAACTAGGGGATGATTATGATATTAATATTGGTATGGATGTGGCATTGGGATTAGGTGATTCTTGTGCTATTCAGACAGCAGTGATTATGATACCGATTACAATTGCTTTAGGATTTATTGTTCCAGGCGTGAACTTTTTCCCAATCGGACTCGTTGGAGGGATGGTATATACAACTACCGTTTCATCTTGGGCATCAAAGGGGAATGTATTAAAAACGCTAGTTTCTGCAATTACAATTACAATATATGAAATGGTTGCCATGAGTTTTATGGCAGGGCTCACAACATTAGTTGTAAAATCTGCAGGAACTATGGATTTGTCAAATGGAGCACAAGTGGTAGGAACCGTTTGCGATACTATTTACAACGTAATAATTGCAATTATAGTACAGATAGCAGGACTAATTTAGATATTAATGAAACATTGATATAAATAACAATTTAATTTATTTTTAGGAGGTAGAATTATGAGTAAGATTCCAGAAAACATGAAAGCAGCATTATGGTATGCACCATTAGATGTAAGATTTGTAGATGTACCAGTACCAGAAATTGATGACAAAGGTGTTTTAATTAAAACAAAAGTGACATTAACATGTGGAACTGATGTTAAGACATATAAGAGAGGTTATCCAGGTGAAAAACCAGGAGCAACTTTTGGTCATGAAGTTTCAGGTGAAATTGTTAAGGTGGGTAAAGATGTAGAAGGATTTAAGGTTGGAGATAGAGTAGTTACACATAATACTGCTCCATGTGGCACATGTTATTACTGTAAGATTGGAAGAAATGATGGGGAGTGTGAATCTCTTGTGCGTATTAAGGGTGGACATTCTCAATATGTAGCTGTTCCAGATCAAATTGTTAGAACAAATTTATTCCATATTCCTGATGAAGTACCTTACAAAGCAGCTACATTAGTTGAGCCATTCTCATGTGCAGTATATGGGGCAGATATGACACCAGTACATTTTGGAGATTATGTTGTAATATTAGGTGCCGGACCTATTGGTCTAATGATTGCGATGTTAATGAAGAAAAAAGGAGCTAGGGTTATTCATGCGGACTTTAGTGAAGATAGATTAAAAATTAGTAAATCATTAGGAACAGATATTACATTTAATCTAACAGATGTTGAAGATCCAGTAAAAGAAATCAGAGCATTAACGCCAGATGGAAGAGGTGCAGATTCTGCAATTGACGCATCAGGACAACCAGCTGCTTGGGAAAATGCAATTAATATTGTTAGAAAAGCAGGATTTGTAAATCTATTTGGTGGATGTAAAGCAGGAACAACCATTACCGTTGATACACATAGAATTCATTATGATGGAGTAACTTTGACAGGATTCTATCATACGACACCAAGACATGTTCAAATGGCAGTTGATATGATTATTAACAAAGATATTCCAGTAGATACATTTGTAACCGGAGAATATCCATGGGAAAAGCTAATTGATGCAGTAGAGGCACATGGACGACAAGAAGGAATCAAAAATGCAATTTTATGGGATTAATTACGAAAGGAGTATTTCTAGATGTCAGATAAATTAAAATTTGCAAAGGAAGAAGTAGTTCGAGCATGTAAAATCATTTCTGGAAATGGATTTGTCCTTGGAACAGCAGGAAATGTATCTGCAATTGTTGAGGGAGAAAACTTGTTTGTAATAACACCATCAAGCTATCCTTATTCTCAAATGGAAGTTAAAGATTTAGTTGTTGCAGATTTAGATGGAAATATTGTTGAGGGAGAAAAAAAACCATCTATAGAATTTACAATGCACAGAAATATTTATCTTGAAAGAAATGATGTAAAGGCAATTGTGCATTCACATTCTCCATATGCAACTGCTGCAGCAAGTATTGAGGGTATCAATATAATTCCAGGTGTGGATATTGAAGCTGCTTTTGGTCTAGGAGGAGATATGAATATTGCAGGATTTGCCCCTCCAGGTAGTCCGGAACTTGCTGAATTTGCGAGAAGATCAATTGAAGATAAGGGGGGAGTCTTATTGGCTAACCATGGTGCAATCGGAGTAGGAAAAAACATGGACGAAGCATTGCTAGCTAGTGATAACATTGAGCGAAATTGTAAAATGTATTTAAGCATAATGCCAGTAGGAAGTGTTAAAACAATGCCAGAAGATTTCATGCTATTTTCATCTAATATTTTCAAGGAAGTAAGTGGAATGACAAAATAAAGAAAAAGATGGGGTTGAAATTTCGGTTTCAAGCCCTTCTTTGTTCTTAATCTAAATGAGGTGAATTATGATAAAAAAAATTTTTGTTATAGAAGGATGTCCAGCGAACAAAGAGGAAGCTTTAAAAATGACCTTTGAAAAATTATACGATGAAAAATGTGTGAAGGATAGTTTTTACGAAGGTTGTATTACACGAGAGAAAAGTTTTCCTACAGGATTAGATACAAAAATTCCTGTTGCAATTCCACATACAGATTCAAAGCATGTAATTGTACCAGCAGTATGTGTCTTAAAATTAGATAGACCTATTAGTTTTTGTATGATGGAAGATGATACAAAAAAAGTTGATGTTAATTTCATTTTTAATATGGCACTGAAATCAAATGATGATCAACTTGATATGCTAAATAAAATTATAGCAACAGTTCAAAATGTAGAGATATTGTCAAATGCAAAGAATCAATCGGATAAAGAATTTAAAGATAGATTAGTTTCCGAATGGATAGAATAAAGGAGAAATGAATGGATAATTTTAGTTTTTATAGCCCAACAAAATTTTATTTTGGGAAAAATGCAGAGAAAAACCTGGGAGAAATGTTAAATAAGTTATCTTCAAAAAAAATTATGATTTTACATATGAATGGGCCAGAACTTAATTCTGGAATATTAGATAGAGTAAAAGAGATATTAAACAGAGAAAAAATTCAGTATGTAGAAATGAATGAAGTAAAAGCAAATCCACGAGTTGAATATTCATTGAAATGCATTGAAGTTGCAAAAAAAGAAAAAGTAGATTCTGTACTTGCAATTGGAGGAGGAAGTTGTATTGATACTGCAAAGGCAACAGCAGCCGGGGCATTATGTAAAGATGATTTTTGGATGCATTTTGAAAAGGGTATTCCATTTGAAAAAGCATTGCCAATTGGATGTATTGTTACGATTGCAGCATCTGGAAGTGAAGGTTCGGAAGCTTGTTTGTTAAAAGATGAAAAAAATAATATAAAAGTTGGTCTTCATAGCGAGGTTTTTCGCCCAACTTATGCAATAGAAAATCCTGAGTTAACATATAGTTTGCCTAAATACCAAACGGCTTGTGGAGTGACTGATATTATGATGCATGTAATAGAACGTTATTTTACGAATACAGTTGGTACAGAGTTGACAGATCAGCTTGCGGAGGGCGTTTTGAGAACTATGGTAAAATATGGACCAATAGTTATGAAAAATCCAAAGGATTATGAAGCTAGAGCACAGATAATGTGGGCTGGTGTAATTGCACATAATGATACCTGTGGAGTGGGAAGGGAAATTGATTTGGCAAGTCATTTCATTCAAGATGTCATTGGTGGATTGTATGATTCGGTGCATGGAGCAGGCTTAGCAACGATTTGTCCTGCTTGGATGAAATACGTGTATAAGCATGATATACCTAGATTTGTAAGATATGCTACAGAAGTATGGAATGTAAAAAATGATCCATTTCATCAAGAAGAAGTTGCACTAGAAGGAATTAGAAAAACAAAAAATTTCTTTAAACTACTTGGAATGCCTACTACATTAGAAGAATTGGGCGTTGATGAAAAAGACATGGATTTTTTATGTGGCGGAAGAGTTGTAGGACATTTTGTAGAATTACATGAAGATGATATTAGGGAAATCTATAAGTTAGCAAAATAACATTGTTAGTATATTCATAAAAAGCAAAAATTAAAAGCGAGGTCATTACAAAAAATGTAAGACTCTCGCTTTTTCAAAGTTATATTAGTATACAAATACTGGGGTACCTTTTTCTAACATACTGTATAATGCAGCAGCGTTACCAGATGGCATATTGACACATCCATGAGATCCGTTACCTCGGTAAGAACTTCCACCAAAGCTTCCTCTCCAGCTTGCATCATGGAAACCAACGTTAGTGGTAAATGGCATCCAGTAGCTTACAGGAGATGCATAACCCTGACCAGTTAATGTCTGATTACGAGTCTTGTACATAACCTGATATGCACCAGTTGGTGTTGAATGTCCCTTTGTTGGATCCCCTGTTACAACAGAAGATGACATTGCAACTTTACCGTTTTTAATAAAGACCATAGATTGAGAGCTTATGTTTACTAATACATAGGTGTCATCCCAGTCAACATTTCCTTCTTTACGGCATAGTGCCTTAAACATATAAGTAGGTTCTCTCTTTAAATCTTTTCCGGCTTTGATATCTTTCATTAATTTCTTGGCTTCCTTTGTCTGGCTGATTTTCCATCCATAAGAACCAAAGAGAATTTTGTGTTTTTCTCCAGAAGCATCTGCAACTCGGCGAACTGTAGAATATGTATCATACTTCTTTGCAAGAGATTCAATATACTTTAAGACTCTGTTGTAGTTTAAAGATGCCTTACTATCTTTATCAAATGTAATCCAGTTTTTAATTAAAGACTTGTCTACAACTTCTGTTGTATAGTCAAAATCATATGTAATTGTTACATCTGCAATTTGATTTGCTTCTTTGATTCCCTCTTTTAAACGGGTATCACTACTAAACAATGTAGGGTTCTTATAGCAGTCTGCGTCTTTCAAATTTAAAGAATCAGTGACAGAACTTAGACAGTTTTGAATCTGTGTGGTTGTTTTTTCTTTATCAAGTGTTGTTCCGTAGATTTCTTTTTGAATAACATATTTGTCTTTGTCATTCAAAGAAATCTTTGCATTTTGTGGTGCAATAATATTCTTTTTATCAAAGAAAGAAAGTTTCTTAATCACCTTTGTAAGTTTTTCCTCGTCATAAGAAGTGTCAGCTGTCAACTTCTTATTTTCACTAGAAGCACCTAAAAACCATAAAAAACGATTCTGATTTGACATAGCATCTGTCAACTTTTCACTTCCGTTAATCTTAAGTTCAATATCTTTTCCAAGAATCGTATCCTTTTGACCTTTTCTTCCAGTTAATTTTAATTTGTAGTTTTCTGTGTTGTCTGTAAGAATAGATTCCACTTGAGAAATGGTTTTTCCACCAATCTTATCATTCCCGATTTTGGTACCAAATAGATAATGGTTTCCAAAGTAAATAACTCCAATAATGTAAATGACTGCAACGACAGCCACTGCAATGATTCCAATCTTCTTCTTGTCAAGAGAGGAACCTTTTCGATTTGTTTCTGTTGTCTCCATAATAAATTAAAACTCCTTCTATAAAATGTGCTGCTCTTTACATAGCCTTAAAATGCTCTACATCTTATCGTATAATTTTATGATGATTGTGTCAATGTAAATTTCCTTAATTTTATGTCATTAATTTATGTCAATTGTATGACAAGTTGCAAAGAGGGGTAGAAAATAGTAAAATTAGAGACAAGTACTCAACAAAATATTTGTGGGGAAGGGGGAAAGGATGAATCAAAGACAGACAATTTTAATCGTAGAAGATGAAAAGATAAATCGAAAAATCATAACCAAAGTATTGGGAGAAGAGTATGATTTACTAGAGGCAGAAAATGGAATCCATGGATTTAATGCTCTAGAAAGATACGATCAGAAGATTTCAGCCATTCTTCTTGATTTAACAATGCCTATAATGGATGGATATGAATTTTTAAAACGTATTGGAACAAGTAAGTGGAACAAAATTCCTATTATTGTTATGACAGGGGATGCGAACCCAGAAACAGAAAAAGAAGTCCTTGATTTGGGAGCTTGGGATTTTGTACCCAAACCATACAATACCCAAATTTTAAAAAGCCGTTTAGTAAGTGCCATTTCTAAAAGTAAGGTAGATGTATACAAGCAGATTCATCATATGTCAGAACATGATCCGTTGACAGGACTTCATAACAGGCAAAAAATGTTCGCAAATACAGGGAAGATGATTACCGATTATCCAGAACAGGAATTTGTGTTTTTAAAAGCAGATCTAGATCATTTTTCTCTTTATAATACAACTTTTGGAGAAGAAGATGGGAATGATTTGTTAGTTCATTATGCAGATTTAATACGTGAATTTTGTGATGTTTATGAGTTACATGCCTATGGGAGAATTAGTGCAGATATTTTCTGTGCCTGTATTCCATGGGATGGGGATGAAAAAAGATTGAGAAATCAAGTAGAAGAGTTGAATCGACGGGTGGATGCATATAAGGCAGACTATGTTCTTGAAATTTCTGTAGGTGTATGTGTAGTAGAAAAGGGAATGAAAGTTGAGGATTTATATCACAGAGCATCCTTTGGAGCCAAAAAATGCAAGAATCGCTTTGGCGTTCATCTTGGAACCTACAGCAAAGAGGAGATTGAGCAGGAGGCAGAAAATATAGCGATTGTAAACGACATGCAAAAGGCGTTAGACGAGGAGCAGTTTGTTGTTTATATTCAGCCGAAATTCAATTTGTTAAATGACAAGGTTTGCGGGGGAGAAGCATTGGTTCGCTGGAAACATCCTGTGAAAGGGTTGATTTCTCCAGGACGATTTATTCCTGTATTTGAGCAGAATGGATTTATTTCTAAGGTTGATTTTTATGTCTGGGAGCATACATGTAAAAGGATTCACGAGTGGGTGGAGGCAGGATATCAACCAGATCCTATTTCTGTTAATGTATCAAGAGTTAGCTTGTATAACCCTCATCTGGATAAGGTCTTAATTGAGTTGATAGAAAGATATGATTTGTCACCGGAATTGCTGGAATTAGAGATTACAGAAAGTGCATATATGACAAGTCCAGGTCTTATGAATGGTGTTGTAAAAAAACTTCACCAAGCAGGTTTTACTATTTTAATTGATGATTTTGGAAGTGAGTATTCTTCGTTAAACACCTTAAAGAACATGGATATAGATGTGTTGAAAATTGACATGAAGTTTATTCCAAAGGAAGATGACGTAGAAAAAGGAGAGATTATCATTGCATCTATGATTAAAATGGCAAAATGGTTAGGTGTCACTGTTATCTGTGAAGGTGTGGAAACGCGAAGAGAAAGAGATTTTTTAGAGGGTGCAGGATGTGATATCATTCAGGGATTTTTCTATGCAAAACCAATGCCAAAGGATGAATATGAGAAAAATTATGTAATTCCATGGAATGTATAGACTGTAAAAAGAATAAGAAACAAACTATGAAAAATCAAGGGAAACCTTGGTTTTTTTTATTTTGACAATAATAGAGAGGCTTTCATTATAGAAAGAAAAAGAAGGGGTGTAAATAAGTGGAATAAGGTTACAAAGGGTTGCCACATATGTGGCAATTATTTGGTATGGCGAGCTAAATACTCACTGGGTATAATAAGCTTACAACATATAAATGAAACAAAAGGAGGAGAGAGATATGTTTATATCAGCAGTTTTAGTTGCAATTATTGCAATCGGCAGTCAGTGGTGGTTCAGCCATACGATTACAAGAACTTGGCTTTACCCAATTTGGGCAGGATTTCTAGTAGCAGTCGTTATGGGAGAACCAATTGAAGGAATGAAGGCAGCAGCTTACATTCAGTTAACTTATTTAGGATGGATTACAGCAGGAGGAACAATGCCAGGAAATCTAATGGTAGCGGGTGTATTTGGTACAGCCCTTACAATTATTTCTGGAGCATCTCCAAGTTTAGCACCAACATTCGCAGTTCCATTTAGTTTGTTAGGTATTTTAATTAATCAGGCTTACATGACCATTAACAGTTTCTGGATTCATAAAGCAGATCAATACTTAGAAAATGGAAACATCAGAGGTGTCCGTCTTATGAACTATGTACCATCGGGATTAACGGCACTTGTACTTTATGGAATTCCAGCATTTAGTTTAGTGTACTTTGGAGGAGATTTTGCTACAAAGGCATTGGCAATGATTCCAGAGACAATGATTAATGCATTAAACACAGTAGGAGCATTGATGCCAGCACTAGGAATTGCAATGTTATTAAGTTTCTTAGGAAAGAAAAAGATTGTTGCATTTTTCTTTATCGGTTATTTCCTAACAATTTACGCAAAGATCGACACAATGGCAGTTACAATTTTTGCAGCAGCAATTGGAGCACTTGTATTTTTATTCACAGCAAGTAAGGAAGAGGAGGCATAGACATGGGAGAAGTAAAATTAACAAAAAAAGAATTAGTAAAACATTTCTTACTTGGTTATTCAAGTGAAACTTGCTACAACTATGAGCGTCTTCAAGCATTAGGAACAACCAATGCTATGATTCCAATTGTAAGAAAATTGTATCCAAACAAAGAAGATCAGGCAAAAGCATTAAAGAAATACATGGTTTTCTTTAACACAGAGCCATCTTGGATGGGAACAGTTATTCATGGAGTTGCAGCATCTATGGAAGAGCAGGCAGCCAATGGAGTAGATATTGATGCAGAAGATATTAACGCAGTTCGTACTGGACTTATGGGACCTTTAGCAGGAATTGGTGATACTGTATCACAAGGTATTGTTTATCCGATTTTAGCAGGTATTGCTTGTAGTTTAGCTTTAGCAGGAAATATTGCAGGACCAATTATCTTTGAAGTTGTGTATAAAGTATTAATGCTTGGAATGGGTTATGCAATGTACATGATGGGATATAATCAAGGAAAATCAGCAATTTTAAAGATTCTAAAAGCAGGTACATTAAATCGTATTACTGAAGTGTTTAGTATTATTGGTTTGATGGTAGTAGGTAATATGGCGGCTACAAGAGTTAATATATGTACGCCAATAGCATTTAAAGTTGGAAAAGTAGCAATCAACTTACAAAATATTTTAGATTCACTTTTACCAGGAATGTTACCTTTAATTGCAACTTTATTAGTATGGAAACTTCTTGATAAGAAGGTAAAACCAACATACATTATTGTAATTCTATTTATCGTAGGTATTATTACATCACTTGTTGGAGCATTGGCTGTAGCAGCATAAAATACTGGAGGAAAAGAACATGGTAGGAATTGTAGTAGCAAGTCATGGGCAGTTGTGCGAGGGGATTTTAAATAGTGTATCCATGGTGGCAGGAGAATTGGAGCAAACCAAAACAGTATCTCTTGTTCCAGGAATGACACCTGATACATATGCACAGATGATGCGCGATGCCATCAGTGAGATGGATACAGGAGATGGAGTGGTTGTTCTTATTGATTTATTAGGTGGGACACCGTTTAATACCATCGGTTCTCTGGCAAGAGAATATAATGTACAAATTGTAACAGGAATGAATATGGCAGCTGTCATTACATTAGCATTAGAGCGTAGTGAAGATACAACATTAGATGAGCTTGCAAAGTTAGCTGAAAATGCGGCACATGATGGAATCAAGCTACTAAACCCAAACAGTTAATCGAGGAGGAAATCAAATGAAAGCCATGAGATTACATGCAATCTGTGATTTTACCTGTGAAGAGGTAGAATTGCCAGAACTAAAAGATGATGAGATTTTATTAAAGGTAGGAGCTTGTGGAGTATGTGGATCTGATATTCCAAGGGTATTTGAACTTGGAGCTCATGTATTCCCAATTACCATTGGACACGAATTTGCTGGAACCATTGTAAAAACAGCAAATAAAAAGGATGAAGATTTAATCGGAAGGAAGGCGGCAATTTTTCCTTTGATTCCTTGTGGAACTTGTGAATTCTGTAAGGAAGAACAGTTTGCACAGTGTACCAATTATAATTATCTAGGTTCTAGATGTGATGGCGGATTTGCAGAATATTGTGTGATACCATCGAAATGGCAGCTGGTATTTTCAAATGACGAGAATACATCTATGGAAAGTTTATCCCTTGTAGAACCGGCAACAGTAGCACAGCATGCAGTCAGGAAAGCAAAGATTTCAGAGGGAAGCAATGTACTGATTTTGGGAGCAGGTCCTATTGGATTACTGGCAGCTCGTTTTAGTAAATTGTTTGGTGCTGGGCAAGTTGCATTAACAGATATTAGTGATGAAAAGATAGACTTTGCTAAGGAGAAAGGATTCCAGGTTTTCAATACATTAGAAGAAGGCAGTGGAAAAGAGATTCAGGGATTCTTTAAAAATCATAAAATAGATGTTGTCATTGAGGGAACTGGAAGTACCGCGGGGCTTAATACAGCCATTGAATTGATAAAACCTTTTGGAAGAATTGTAATGCTGGGAAATCCACATGGAGATACCATGATTCAATTGCAGAACCACAGTAGTATTTTAAGAAAAGAAATAGAATTTTACGGTGTATGGAATTCCATTTATTCTGATAAAGAATTAAATGAATGGAAATACACAGTTGAAATGATTGATACAGGAAAATTAAAAGTAGATGATTTAATCACACACAAAGTAAAGCTAGAAGATGTTGCAAAATTATTTTCGCAAATATATCATCGTGAGATTACTGTATGCAAGGCTATTTATAGTAAGGAAGTGTAACACTATAAAAGGCTCCATATCGTATGGGGCCTTTTGTTATAGAAAAAGGAGGGCAAAATGAAGGAAAAATTCTCAGCATCACTTATGTGCATGGATTTTTTAAACATGAAAGAACAGTTAGAAATTTTAAATAAAAATATGGGAATGTATCATATTGACATTATGGACGGACACTATTGCAAAAACATTACATTGTCTCCAGACATGATTCGCACATTTAAAAAGGTAAGTAAAGTTCCTATGGATGTACACTTGATGACAACAAACCCAGAAGACTGGATTGAAACCGTTGCAAGTGCAGGGGCAGATATTATTTCTCCACATGCGGAAACCATAGGAGGAAAGGCATTCCGAATTTATAATCAAATCGAAGATTTAGGGTGTCAGAAGGGCGTTGTATTAAATCCTGCAACACCTTTAGAAATGGTAAAACATTATTTAAATCGAATTGATTTACTTACATTAATGACCGTAGATGTAGGATTTGCAGGACAACCATTTATCGAGGAAATGCTTGATAAGATTAAAGAGGCAAAAGACTTAAGAGAAAAAAATGGATATCACTTTAAAATACAAGTTGATGGATGCTGTAACCAAAAGACTTATAAAGCAATGGAAGATGCGGGAGCAGATGTGTTTATTGTTGGAAGTTCAGGATTATTTGGTTTAAATCAAGATTTAGAACAGGCCTGTGATTGTATGTATGCACAATATCAAAAGGTGGTGGAAGGATAATGGGCTATAAAGAAGAAAGTAATCTGGTTTTAGAAGAATTAAACGAAGCATTACATACCATCAGGGAAGAAGAAGTTGAACAATTGGTAGATATGATTTGTAGTGCAAGAAAGGTTTTTGTTGTTGGTGTTGGAAGGGTACTTCTAATGTTACAGGCATTTACTAAAAGATTAAATCATCTTGGAATTGAAGCAAATTATGTAGGAGCAATTGATGAACCTGCAATTACAGATCAAGATTTGCTTATTGTTGGGTCTGGTTCAGGAAGCAGTATTGTACCTCTTGAGATTATGAAAATAGCCAAAAAATATAATGCAAAAATTGCACATATTGGATCCAATGTAAAGAGTCCAATGTCTGAATATGAAGATTTATTTCTTCGGATTCCATGTAAGACAAAATTGGATTTACAAGATGAAATTGATTCAAAACAGGTAATGAGCAGTCTGTTTGAACAAAGTCTGTTACTGTTAGCAGATAGTGTAGCATTGATGATTGTAGAGAAAAAACAAATTAAAGATATTCATGCTTTATGGGAAAAACATGCAAATCTAGAATAGGAGCGTAATGATGAAAGGTAAAATGAAAGCGGCAGTTTTACATCAGCCAGGGGATTTAAGATATGAAGAGGTAGAGATTCCTCAAATAGGGGATGAGGATGTATTAGTAAAGGTAACAGCATGTGGAGTATGTGGATCTGACATTCCACGAGTTATGACAACAGGTACTTATCATTTTCCAACAATTCCAGGGCATGAATTTGGAGGAAGAATTGTTGAATTAGGCAGTAAAGTTGATGAAAATCTAAAAGATAAGAAGGTCGCTGTCATTCCGTTGATTCCTTGTAAAAAATGTAAACTGTGTGAAATTGGACAGTTTGCACAATGTGAAGATTATGATTTCTTAGGATCAAGAAATGATGGTGGATTTGCGGAGTATGTAAAGGTTCCAGCTGAAAATGTAGTTGTAGTACCTGATAATGTAGCAGATGAAGCAGTAGCATTTTTAGAACCAATTAGTGTGGCACTTCATGTAGTGCAAAACTGTGGTGTGAATTTTGGTGACTCAGTTGCTGTGTTTGGACTAGGTGCTATCGGAATTTTTGTTGCACAATGGGCAAAAGCATTTGGAGCAGCTCATGTATTTGCTTTGGATGTAGATGAAAAGAAAATCAAAGTTGCAAAAGAACTTGGACTAGAAGATGCACTGTGTATTGGACAAGAGAATATCGAAGAAATTATCAAAGAAAAGACAAATGGCGTGGGATTAGATGTTGCATTTGAAGCGTCAGGAGCACCAGCCGCATTTTGTCAGGCAATTGAACTTCTTCGCACATCTGGAAGAATGGGACTTGTTGGAAGACCGACGAAAGCATTGGCATTAGAGCCTGAAATTTTTGAAAAGATTCTTCGTTCCCAATTAACTATTCATGGTACATGGAGCTTTGAATTCACAAGTTTTCCACATCATGCATGGCAGCAAAGTTTAGAAGCATTAAGTAAAGAAGAAATAAAAACAAAACCAATTATATCTCATAGAATGCCATTATCACAGACATTTGATGCAGTAAAAATTATGGCTGATAAGTCAGAATTTTTCTATAAGATATTAATTGAACCAGAAATGTAAAGAATAAAGGAGAAAACAAATGGAGAATTTATTATTAACAAGAGTCGATGACAGACTAATTCATGGACAGGTTATGACAGCGTGGATGAAATTATTACCAGCAAAAGAAATTGTAATTGTAGATGATAAGGTGGCAAAAGATGATTTTATGATTTCAGTTCTTGAAATGGCAGCACCAAAAGGAGTAAAGGTAAAAGTATTTTCCAGCGAAAAGGCAATTGAATACTTAAAAGGTGGATTAAGCCAGCCTTCCATTATGCTTGCAAAAACACCATTAACTTATAAAGCTATTGTTGATGGAGGAATTTCATTAGAGAAAATCAACCTAGGTGGAATGGGAATTAATGAGACAAGAAAAACTTTGCTTAAAAATATTGCAGCAAGTGAAGAAGAACGTGAAAGCTTAAAGGAATTTTTAGCAAAAGGAATTGAAGTAGAAATTCAAGTGATTCCAAATGATAAAGTTGTGAAGGTTGCTGATCTGCTTAAATAATAGGAGAAAAAATATGAAGGCAATGAGACTGCATAAAATAAATGAATTTACATTAGATCAAGTGGAAAAACCAGTTCCCAAGGGAGATGAAATCTTAGTGAAGGTAGGGGCTTGTGGAATTTGTGGCTCTGATATTCCAAGGGTTTATGAACTTGGAACTAAGGTGTATCCAGTTACCTTAGGACATGAATATTCAGGAACCGTTGTTGAAGTGGGAAATCCAGAAGATAGTAATCTTATAGGTAGAACAGCAGCGATTTATCCTGTGGTTCCATGTAATGAGTGTCCAAGCTGTAAAATCGGTCAATATGCACAATGCAGTAACTATCGAAACTTAGGTTCCAGAACAGATGGAGGATTTGCTGAATATTGCCTTCTTCCATCCAAATGGCACTTGGTATTTTCACAAAATGAAGAAACATCAAAAGATGATTTGGCACTAGTAGAACCAGCAACAGTAGCATTACATGCCATTCGTAAGGGAGAAGTTCTAGGTGGAAATCAAGTTATGATTTTTGGAGCAGGACCCATTGGTATCTTAGCTGCCCGTTGGTGCAAGTTATTTGGAGCCCATCCCATTCTAGTGGATATTAATCCTCAGGCAATTGCATTTGCAAAGGAACGAGGATTTGTTGTACGAAACTCATTGGATAGTGATTTTGTAGAGCAAATAATAGAAGAAACAAAAGGAAAGATGATTGATGTAGTTATTGAGGGAACAGGTACGTCATCTGCCTTAAATTTAGGAATTGAATGTTGTAAACCATACGGTATGATAACACTTCTAGGAAACCCTCATACGGATACAACTATTACATTAAATGAGCATAGTAACATACTTAGGAAAGAATTGAAATTTACAGGAGTATGGAATAATTATTACAATGATTTACCATTTAATGAATGGGAATATACAGTACAAATGATGGATGAAAATAAGTTAAAAGTATCTGATTTAATTACGCATCGATCAGACTTAGAACACTTAAAAGAACTATTTGACCGTATATATAATAAAGAAATCAATGTATGTAAGGCGGTTTATACGACAGAAATATAAGAAAAAGGCTTTTATGGGTCAGTTCAAAAACCTTTAAAAGCTTTTCTTTTAATTAAGAGGAGGTAGCAATGAAAGCAGTTGTGTTAGAAGGAAAAGAAAATGTCAGAGTAGGAGAATTCAAAGATCCAGTGCTAGAAAAAGGAAGCGTAAAAGTGGAAATTGCCTATTGTGGATTATGCGGGACAGATGTTCATAAATTTCAGGGAAAGGGTGGTTCCCGTCCAGTGACTTATCCAGTTCCATTAGGACATGAAGCATCGGGAGTTGTATGTGAAGTTGGAGAAGATGTCACAGAATATAAAGTGGGAGATCGGGTTACCATTGATCCAAACTGGAGCTGTGGACACTGTTATTATTGTAAAGAAGGAATCACTCATATGTGTGAGAATTCTAGAGGTGTTTCGAAAGGGTTGGCAGAATATGTCTGCGCACCACAGGAAAATATTTATAAAATCCCAGATGAAGTAACTTTGAAGGAAGCAGCATTGACGGAACCATTATCTTGTTGTCTCCATGGAATGGATTTGTTAGATGTGAAATTAGGAGATACAGTTGCAATTATCGGAATGGGATCCATTGGTTCCATTGTATTAGAACTCTGTAAGAAAGCATCAGCAGGGGATATTATTGTGATTGAAGCAAATGAAGAGAAGCGAGAAAAGGCAATGGCAATGGGTACTACACTGTTTGTGAATCCGTTAAAAGAAAATGTAATGGAAAAAATAGAACAGGCAGGAATAAAAAATGTAAATAGGGTAATGGAATGTGTGGGAATAAATGATACAATAGAAACAGCACTTCAAATTGCCGGAAAAAAAGCAATCGTTGTATTGTTTGGTTTACCAGATCCCAAAAAAGATGTGCCAATCAAAATGCGGAGCATTCTTCAAAGAGAAATTGAAATCCGTACTTCTTTTTTAAATCCCAACACAACAGAAAGAGCTATTCATATATTGAAGAATAAAGATTTGGATTTATCTCAGATTGTGAGTATGGAAATGCCAATGGAGAATGTGCCAGAAGAATTAAAGAGTCAGGAATACATGAGAAATGGAAAAGTAATCGTAAAGATAAAAGGTGAATCATAGTATGAAAAAACAATTAGATTTTGAAACATTTATAAAGGAACATGAGGCAAGTATATTTGGACAGTCAAAAAAACTAATTCCCTGTACCATTCGTTACAGTAAAAGAATTAAAGCACTAGATTATCAGCTTAATGTTTTAATACAGGATCCAGAGGGAGATATGGCACAAGATCCTATTTTATTACTTGGATTGTTTGCAATGACAATTGAGAAATTTGGACCTGGAGTAAAAACAGACATTTCTCTATACAGAGATGAATTTATTGATTTTATTACTAATAGATAGATGAGGTGAATATCGTGTTAAGTAGCAGGCAAGTTCAGTTAATTCATTACTTAGAAGAAAAAGATGGTTACACTACGATTCAAGAAGTGGCACAATTCTTGAAAGTTAGTGCTAGAACTGTACGAAATGACTTAGACGCAATTGAAGAGAATATAAAAGATACTAATTGTAAGTTAGAGAGAGTGCCAAGGCTGGGGATTCGATTTCAGGGAGACGAGACAATGGATGCAGCCTGGGTGCTGCAAGAAAACAGTGGATTAGAACAACACAGAGAAAAGAGAAAAATTGTTTTAATCATCCTATTGATTTTGGAACAGCACACAACCATTGAAGTGTTGGCAGAACGAATGAATGTAAGCAAAAATACATTGGTCAATGACTTAAATGAGGTGACAGCTTATTTAGAAAAGCAAAATGTACAAGTAATCAAAAAAGCTTATTTTGGAATCTATATTAAGGGACGAGAAGAAGATATCCGAAATGTATTGTTTCATTTTTACCTAAAAAGCAGCCAGGATAGCATTGTAAATATTACGCAGTTGATTCAAAATCTATCGCCGATTTGCAAGGAAATGGCAGAGAAGTTTATTAATTTAGTGGAAGATAAAATGTCTACTTTATATGCAGATGAATCGATTAATGAATTGAATTATATGATTCAGGTGTGTTTTAAGAGAATTCAATTAGGACAAAAGATAGAACATATGAATTTAGAAGAACTATGTCAGGAAAATAAAGATTATCTGGCAGTTTTAGAAAGTCTATTTGAACTGGATATAGAGCTTCCCAAAGAAGAAATTTATTATATTACTCTGTTGTTTCGAAGTGCAAAGAAAATATCAGGCAAATTTTTAATTGAGAATATTGAAGACGAAAAGATTGTTGTAATTACAGAGAGTATTATTCGAGAATTTTGTGCCATCACAAATATAGTGACCAATATTGATGAGGAAATGGAAAAGAAGATTATTATGCATCTGAAGGTTGCCATTCATCGATTAAGAAATCATATGGAAATCGAAAATCCATTGTTGGAGGACATAAAGTATTCTTCTTCTTTTATTTATGACATTGCTGAGCATGTATTAAAACTACACGAGCCATTACTTGGGGTAAAGTTTCCAAAGGAAGAAATCGCATATGCGACCATGTATTTTGAGGTAGTGTTTCAGCAATATATACAGGTTGAATTTAATCCAAAAGTAATTATTGCATGTAATGGGGGAATTGCAACATCCACGCTTTTGAAGCAGAGATTAGAAGTAATGATGCCAAACTTAAACATTATAACAGTATGCAGGGTTGTTCATGTAGAAAGGGAAATAGGAATCCACCATCCAGATTTTATTATTAGTACGGTTCCAATGAAGAGTGACTTATGCAGAGTATTAATGGTAAACCCAATGCTTCCCGAATCTGACATTGAGAAAATAAACAACATGTATTCTAGTATTTCATATAAGAAGAAAAATGAATATTTGGCAAGCCGTTTGGAAAAAAGCAAAAAATGCAATTTAAGCGATCTTCTTCAAGAGGAATACTGTCAGTTTCAAGTGGATTTGAATCAGTGGAGAGAAGCAATCAAATTAGCCACAGTACCTTTAGTTGAAAATCAAAAAGTAAGACAGGAATATGCAGATGAAATGATCCATGTCGTAGAAACCATGGGAAATTATATGGTTTTTATTCCTGAGATAGCGTTTGTACATGCAAAAGCTGAGAGCGTTTACGAAAACTCCTTGTCTCTTCTTGTGTTAAAGGATAGAATAGAATTTGGAAGCAAGGTAAAAGGTTTTGTAAAAGTAATCGTTGTAGTTGCAAACACAGAAGAGAATTCTATGTTAGCAGATTTGATATCAATTATTACAAAAGGAGATAATATCAACAGATTAAAAGAAGCAAAATCATATAAGGATTTATTGAATTTGAAGGACCTATAAAGAGGACAATTATGATTTGTATTGAAGTAGCAGAAAAAATTGGAGATTACAAAGAAGCCATTCGAGTATCATGCAATATACTAAAAGAAAAGTGTAATGTAGAAGAAGGATACTATGATTCGATTATGGAGAATATTCAAAATTTTGGTGGATATTTTTATTTAGGCGAAGGTGTTTGTATGCCACATGCCAGATTAAAACAGGATATTGCTGAGGCCTCTCTTTGTATGTTAAAAGTAAAGGAACCAGTGGATTTTCAAGGCGAGAAGGTATATTTGTTTTTTACGTTAGCGGCAAAAGATGAAGATAGTCACATGAATCTGTTAAAGAAGATTTCAGAGTTGTGCTCATCAAAAGAAAAGATACAGCAATTAATGGAGACCAATGATAAACAAAAGCTATTGTCTATGATGTAAAAAGAGAAAAGAGTAAAGCATATGAAGAGAATAATGGTAGTGTGTGGAACTGGACTTGGATCTAGTTTTATGGTAGAGATGAACATCAAAGATATTTTAAGAAAACATAACAAAGAAGAATTTACTGTGTCACATGGAGCTGTGTTCGATGTGAGTCAGGAAGATGGTGATTTTTTTGTAATTGCAAAAGATTTAGAAGATGCTATGGCAGGCTTCGAGAAATTAATCGTATTAAACTCAATTATAGATTTAGATGAGCTGGAAGAAAAAATTTGTAAATTATTTTGAATTAAACGAAAGCAAAAGGTGTTTCTATGTTGAAAATGATACAAGAGTTCTTACTACAACCAGAAATCTTTGTTGGAGTCATTGCATTATCTGGTTTGTTTTTACAGAAAAAGAGTTTTGAAGATATCATAAAAGGCACAACAAAAGCTATGATTGGATTTATGATTATCAGACTTGGAGGGGATTTTATTGCGGAGGCAATGGAGCCGTTTGCTCAAATGTTTCAAAAAGCTTTTAATGTAGAAGGAACCTTGCTAAGTATAGAAGGGGTAGGAGCCATCGCAATAGGAAAGTACGGAACTGATATATCGATTATTATGGTGCTTGGAATGTTGGTAAATCTTATTCTTGCAAAAGTCAGTAGATTTCGATATGTATTTGTTACGGGACATCAAGCTCTTTATATGGCAAGCATGCTAGTTATTATATTGAATGCAGCCAATGTGAAGGGTGTTTTTCTAGTACTTATTGGTTCCTTGACTTTGGGAACAGTGATGGTATTATCGCCAGCAATTGTACAAAAATACACATCTAAAATTTTGAAAAATGATTCTGTTGCAATGGGACATTTTGGAGGATTTAGTTATCTGACGGCAGCTTGGCTTGGCAAGATTTATGGAGAAAACTCAAAGTCTACAGAAGATATGAAGTTACCAAAAAAGCTATCTTTCCTAAGAGAATTATCTGTAACTTTGTGTCTTGTACTGGTGATTATGTATATTATTGTTGCAAGCGCAGCAGGAAAACAATATATCGAAAGTACACTATCATCCGGGCAGAATTATATTGTGTATTGCATTTCTCTTGCATTAAGATTTACTGGAGGATTTGTAGTAATTACAACAGGAATCCGTTGGTTTATCAATGAAATCGTTCCAGCCATCAAAGGTATTGCAGATACTTGGATTCCAAATGCAAAAGCTGCTGTAGATTGCCCTGTGGTATTTGCTTATGCACCCAATGCAGTTATGATTGGATTTTTATCTTCTTTTTTTGCTGGCATTTTAAGTATGCTTGTTATGAGTGCATGTAATCTGACAATTATACTGCCTGGAATTGTAGCTCACTTTTTTTCTGGGGCGACAGCAGGTGTCTATGGAAATTCTACGGGAGGAAGAAGAGGAGCAATTCTTGGAGGTTTTGTAAATGGAATTTATATCTCTGTATTTCCTTTGTTCTTCTTAAGATATTTTGGAGGGGATACTTCAATTAAAGTGACATTTCCAGATTCGGATATTGGTTTGGTAGGAAGTTTCTTAGGTGACTGGATTAATCGAATTGGAATCTGGGGAACCTTAACCATAGTTCTTGGAATTATGGTTATTATGGTTTTGATTCCGGAAATGATAGAAGACAGTGATGAAAGTCCAGAAGATGGATTGTTTCATTTTGATAGGGAAAAGATATTAAAGGAAAGTAAGATTAGCGAAAAATAAAAGACTGAACACTTCCGCCTACAGAATTATAGGATAAGATATCGTCATAAAATTGAATTAACATCTGCAGTCTGCCAGAAAGGAAACTTTGAAGGTGAGAAGCGGATGTTTTTTCTTTGAGTAAATCCATCTGGTGAAAGGTTTGTACATATAAGTCATCGCCTCCAATAAAATACCACTGACCATTGGAAGCAACCTTTTGTACATAGTGGTCAAATCCAACTTGATGGTGTTCCAGGCGGTATTCTCCTTCACGGATTTTTCGACCAACGATAAAGTTTACTGGCTGGTTACTAGAGGAAGACCCCATTTTAACTAAAAGATCTTCAAAAAAATTGGAATCTAACGTAATATGTTTTGATAAATAATCTAAGACAAAGTCTTCGACGTTAATTTTTTTAGAAAAAATCTGGTTTGGGTTTTGAAGGAGAAATTGATTGGCACCATAAGTAACCGCAACACCACTTGGAAAAGCAAAAAGCTTTTGTGGTGTGCGATTTATATCCTTTGTCAATTTGTCCCCTTCATGAATGGAACCCTTAGAATCTGCAAGGGCAACCAATCCATCTTTTGTGCTGAAAATTCCTGTAAATGACATGGTTAATTACCGTCCCTTTTATAAGTCCTTAAAATGAAAATTACTGTTTCCAGAAGCGTAATCCCCCACGATTTGTCCACTTCCATATAATTTGTATTTGTAGGTTACCAGACCGTCTAATCCAACAGGACCTCTTGCATGAATTTTGCTTGTACTGATTCCAACTTCTGCACCAAATCCATAGCGGAATCCATCGGCAAAGCGAGTAGAACAGTTATGATAAACACCAGCAGAATCTACCATTTGCATAAAGTATTCAGCCGTTTCTTTGTTCTCAGTCAAAATAGCATCTGTGTGATGAGATCCATATTGGTTAATATGAGAAACAGCCTCCTCTACATCGCCCACTATTTTGATTGAAATAATTAAATCCAGATATTCATTTTTAAAATCATCATCTGGGATTACTTCACAGGGAATAATATCACTGACTTCTTTTGTTCCACGAATCTTTACCTTAGCATTCTTAAAAGCAGTGCTTAGTTTTGGGAGAATTTCATTTGCAATGTCACGGTGTACAAGGAGCGTTTCTGTGGCATTGCAGGCAGCTGTATACTGAGTCTTTGCATCTACGATAATTGGAATTGATTTTGCAACGTCACATTCTTTGTCTACATAAGTATGGCAGATTCCGTCAGCATGTCCCATAACAGGAATTTTTGTATGATTCATAATATATTGAACAAATGCATTGGAACCTCGAGGAATAAGAAGGTCAACATTTTCGTTACATTCTAGAAGTTCATCAATCTCGTTGTGCTGTTGAGCCTGAAGCATACATTCCCTTGGAAGTCCAGCATTTACAACACTTTCATGAATCAAATCAAATAACACTTTATTTGTATGGGTTGTTTCCTTTCCACCCTTTAAGATGGCACAGTTTCCGCTTTTAATACAAAGAGTAGAAATCTGGACTAAGGCATCTGGACGAGCCTCAAAAATCACACCAATGACACCAATTGGACAGCTAATACGATATAAAGTTAATCCTTGGTCCAATTCTCTGTGAAGTAAAGTTTTCATCAGTGGGTCAGAAAGAGAGATTAGCTGCTTTATGCCTCCAATGACATCGTCTAACTTTCCCTCGTCGAATTTAAGTCTTTTTTGAATGGCAGGAGCCACACCTGATTCTTTTGCAGCACTCAAGTCTTGTGTATTTGCAGCAAATATTTCCGATTTATGTTCCTTTAAAGTATTCATAATTATTTCAAGGGCATGGTTTCGCTGCTCTAATGAGGAAGAAGCAAGTTTAGGGGCAGCAAGCTTCATTTTTGTTGTTTCTTCTTTTATATTCATAATGTAGTCCTTTCGTACATTGTTTTTTGATATAACGAGTTTAATCTTTTAACTACCATTATAAAGCATAATGTAAAAGTTATAAATAGTATTTTTAGAAAGAAAGCGTTATAATGAGGAGAAGAGTAACTATGAACAAAATGCGAGAGGAGAACATGGATGAACGAGAATATAGCAAAGTTAAAAGGTAAATTAATTGTATCATGTCAAGCACTGCCACAGGAACCTTTGCATTCTTCATTTATTATGGGAAGAATGGCTGCAGCAGCAAAAGAGGGTGGAGCTGTTGGAATACGTGCCAACACAAAGGAGGATATTAAAGAGATTAAATCCGTAGTAGACCTTCCAGTCCTTGGAATTGTAAAGAGAGATTATCCCGACAGTGATGTTTATATTACGCCAACCATGAAAGAAGTCGATGAATTAATGGAAGTTGCTCCAGAGATTATTGCACTGCAGGCAACGGAAGAAACTCGACCAAATGGAGTGACACTAGATGAATTTTTCGCTCAAGTGAAAGAAAAGTATCCAAATCAGCTTTGGATGGCAGACTGTTCCACAATAGAAGAAGCAGTCCATGCTGATCAGCTTGGATTTGACTTTATCGGCACTACATTAGTAGGATATACAAAACAAAGTAAAGGTCTTAAAATCGAGGAAAATGATTTCGAGATTATAAGAGAGATTATTAAACAGGTAAAACATCCAGTGATTGCTGAAGGGAATGTTAATACACCAGAGAAAGCAAAACGAGTGATAGAACTTGGCTCTTTCAGCGTTGTAGTTGGTTCAATTATCACAAGACCACAAGTGATAACCAAAGGATTTGCTGAAGCCTTAGAAAAATAATTCGGTCAAATATTAAATTTGTATAAATATGTAAAAACATATTGCGATTTACATAAAACGTGTATATAATCCATATATTACCAATCGTGATATAGATAAGGAGTTATGCATGAATACAAATTTAAAAAAATATTTTCCATTATTAAAGACAAGAAAAGAAATTGAAGAAGAGATTAAAAATAAGGACTATCTTTTCAAAGAGTTTAGTGAATGGAACCAAGAATATCAGGATTTGTTTCTTGATTTTTGCACAGGAGCAAAGGGAATTAAGATGACGTATGATGTTTTCTTTAAAGAACTTATGAATCCAGAGTACCATCGGGAACGATTAGAAGACTTAATATCATGTCTGCTCAACTGCAAGGTTTCCATTAAAGAAATTCTACCGGCAGATTCTACTCGTATTGCAGATGAAGTTTCTCTGTTAATCACAGATATTGTTGTGGAATTAGAAGATGGTAGCATTGTCAACGTAGAAATTCAAAAGATTGGTTTTTTATTTCCAGGAGAGAGATGTGCCTGTTACTCTGCGGATTTGCTGCTCAGACAGTACAAAAGAGTGAGAAATCGAAAAAAAGATTTGTTCTCTTATCGAGACATAAAAACAGTATATACAATTGTATTTTTTGAAAAAAGTGAAGCAGCATTTCACGATTTTCCCAATGAGTATATTCATCAAGGAAGTAATGTATTTGATACAGGACTAAGCCTGAAATTACCTCAGAAATATATCTTGATTCCTCTTGACATTTATAAGAAAAAACGCCACAATTATGGTATAAGTAATAAGCTAGATGCCTGGCTTGCGTTCTTAACCCAGGAGGATCCAGAGGAAATTATAGAATTGATTGATAAATATCCGGAGTTTATGGAGATTTATCAACAGCTCTACGATTATTGCCAGAATATCGAGGGAGTGATGGAGATGTTTTCAAAAGAATTACATGAGCTAGATAAAAACACAGTAAAATATATGATAGAAGAGCAACAGGCGGAAATAGAAGAGCAGCAGGCGGAGATAGAAGAGCAGCAGGCGGAGATAGAAGAGAAGCAGACAGAAATAGAAGAGCAACAGGCGGAAATAGAAAAACAGAAGAAAGAGATAGAAAAATTAAAAGAACAATTAATTGTGTTGAAAAGATAATAGGAACCATAGTGAAGAGATTTAAGAGAAATTCTTAAGTCTCTTTGTTCACAGTAAAGAGTGGAGGAATAATTCGGTAAAAAAGGAAGTCATATTGTGCCAGTAAATAAGAGATGATTAAATTATGGGATTATATGGAATGTGAAAAAATAACACATTAATATCGAGGGAGTGATGGAGATGTTTTCAAAAGAATTACATGAGCTAGATAAAAACACAGTAAAATATATGATAGAAGAGCAACAGGCAGAAATAGAAGAGCAGCAAAAAGAGCTTGAGAAAGAACGGAGAGAAAAAGAGCAGGCACAAAAGAAAATGGAACAAAAACAAATCGAACAAAAGAAAATGGAACAAGAAATTAAGGAACTGAAAAAACAACTAGAAGCGTTTCAAAAATAAGATGTGTATAATGAAAAGAAAGAGATTCTAAGATAATTCTTAGGTCTCTTTCTTTTCTAATGGGATATGATTTAATTCTTCATTTCATGTAAAATATGCATCTTTTCCAAGGCTGTAACAAGTATGTATGCTAAAATACTTCCCACACCAGTTGAGACAAAAAACAGCCAAATGAATACAAAGTAGC
>JAQVEG010000071.1 GCA_028697725.1 Anaerostipes sp. | reverse complement strand
CTGAATGCTAGTTTTTTGATTGCAAAATGGGGAGCACCAGTTCAGTTAATCAGTCGAATAGGGGATGATGAGTACGGAGAACGAATAAAGAAAGTCCTACAGGAACAGAAAGTTGGGCTTGATTATCTCATTCCAGACAAGAAGATTAAAACTCCATATAGTTTTATATTCTCTAATAAGGGAAATGGAAGCCGAACCCTATTTAATTTTCCAGGCGAGTTAGAAAAAGTTGTTTTTTCGATGCCAGAAGAGAATGTGGATGTCATCTTAAGTGATGGACATGAGCCGGAGATAACTTTGCAGGCAGTTAAGAAATACAAAAATGCAGTTTCCATTGTAGATGCAGGAACTTATAGAGAAAGTACATACAAGGTAGCAAAGGAAGTAGATTATATTGTGTGCTCTGAGGATTTTGCAAAACAGTACACAGGAAAAGTGATTAACTTACAAAACCAGGAGAGTTATGAAAAGATATTTAAAGAGGTTGAGAACATTAATCATAAGAATGTGGTGATTACATTAGGCAGTCGGGGACTTCTTTATAGGCAGGATGGAGAAATTAAGCATTTTCCTGCTTATGAAGTAAATACCATAGATACTAATGGAGCTGGAGATGTTTTCCATGGAGCGTTTGCCTATGGAGTATACAAAAAAATGAAACTAATTGATATTTTGAAAATAAGCTCTATGGCAGCAGCAATATCTACGGAATCCTTGGGGGCTCAGACGTCTATACCCAAGTTACAGACGGTAATAGATTCAATTAATAGTTGATTATACTAGATGTTGGGATTATGATAAGAGAGGACAAGACAAATATGTGCTTGTTCAAAATGATATATGCATGGGAAAGAGTCAAAACATTACGACAGATGTTTTGGCTCTTTCTTTTTGTCTAAAATTCTATCAAGGACAAATTGCATAAATTTTAATACAAAATATGTGCAATTTGCCAGTTTTGTAACTTTCTATTGCATAAAGAAATAGATTCGTATATTATAAGAGTGAGCAAAGTAACATATGATGTGCAAATGAACAGAACGAAAAACGACAATGTATTTCGTAAGAGTCATTGCACAAACCTGATAGGAGGAGAAAAGAATATGGAATATGTAAAGATGGCAGATGATCTTGAGTATTCAAGAGTTGTACTTGGATTTTGGAGGCTTATGGACTGGGGCTTATCCACAGATGAATTGATTAAATATTTGGAAGAATGCATGGATATAGGAATTACAACCATGGATCATGCAGATATCTATGGCAATTACATGGTGGAAGAAAGATTTGGAGAAGCTTTAAAGAAAAGACCAGATTTAAGAAATAAAATGCAGATTATTTCAAAGTGTGGAATCGTATATAAGGATTATCCAGTAACAGAAACCCATAAAGCCAGAGTGAAGTATTATGACTACAGCAAAAAACATATCAAGGGGCAGGTTGAAAAATCTCTTCAATATATGGGGATTGACACTTTAGATACATTGTTATTACACAGACCAAGTCCTTTTATGGATTGTGGCGAAATTGCAGCAGCCTTTGATGAATTAAAAGCTGAGGGAAAAGTCAGAACCTTTGGGGTGTCAAACTTCTTACCAGATGAATTTAGATTATTAAAATCCTACTTGAATACCCCACTTATTACGAATCAAGTGGAACTATCACCACTTCGGATGGGAAATATGGAAAACGGAGTTATAAATCTTTGTATGGAAGAGAGAATTCATCCAATGCTTTGGTCACCACTTGCAGGTGGAAGGATTTTCACTGGAGATGGAGAAGAGGAAGTTCGGTTAAGAGAAACTCTAGAAATTATTAGAGAAGAAATCGGAGCAGAAGATATTGACGAAGTTGCATTTGCATGGTTGTTTTCACATCCAGCTGGATTAATTCCAATTACGGGTTCAGGAGAAATTGGACTTGCATCTAGACCAATAAAGGCGTTGGATTATCGTTTGACACCAGAGCAATGGTATATGGTTTGGACAGCAGTAAAGGGACATAAAGTACCATAAAAAAGAAAAGTAAGTAATAAAACAAAAAACATATATAACAGAAAGGGAAAACATTATGAAACCAACAAGAAAAATCGAATACAAATTTTCAGGAGCAGTTACTGTGCAAGACATTGCAAACTTAATGGATCACTCTAATTTACAACCACAACTAACAATTCAGGATACAATTGACTGCTGCACCATGGCAAAGAAATACAACTGTATTTCATGTTGTGTCAGACCATCTGATATTGAAATCACAAAAAAAGAATTAGAAGGAACAGACATTATTATTACCACTGTTATCGGATTTCCTCATGGAACATGTACAACAGAAACAAAGGTGTTTGAAACAAAGGATGCTTTAGAAAAAGGTGCCGATGAAGTCGATATGGTAATGAATATTGGACGTTTCAAAAGTGGAGATTACGACTATGTAGAAAAAGACATTAAGGAAGTTGCAGATGCAGCTCATGAAGGTGGAGTAAAGTTAAAAGTTATTCTTGAAAATGCATTTTTGACAGATGAAGAGAAAGTAAAAGCTTGCCAGATTTGTGAAAGAGCAGGTGCAGACTTTACAAAGACATCAACAGGATATGCACCATCAGGATCAACACTAGAAGATTTAAAATTAATGAGAGCAAATACAAAACCAGAAATGCAGGTAAAAGCAGCTGGAGGTATTAGAACCTTAGATGATACCTTAGCTGTCATGGCAACGGGAACTGTCCGCGTGGGGACTCGTTCTACAGAAGCAATTTTAAAAGAAGCAGTGGAAAGAGAAAAAGAAGGAACACTTGTAATTCCAGAAAATGTATAGAAGAGGGTGATATAAATGAAGCAAATTTCGTTGCTGCTCACAGGGGGAATGAAACAAGAGAAAGCAGAAAAGATTATGGGTGAGTTAAAAGAAGAGTTGCAAAAGAAGCAGATTGAAGCCCAAGTGAGCTTTGTGAACCTGTTCGAGAATTCTGATTTATCTGGATATAGTGACAGCATTGATTTGATTATCAATGTTGGCACAGGAACCTTGGATACAAATCTTCCAGTTGTTGGAGGACTTGGATTACTCTATGGATATTTAAGCACAACAGAATTATATAGTGAGATTGAGTCAAGAGCAGTAGAACAGTAGCAGAAAGGAAAAGTAATGGGAGAAATATTTCGCAGTGATTTAGTATGGCTTGATGATGAATTTGATTCAAAAGAAGAATTTTATGAGACAATCGGCGAGCGATTATATAACAAGGGATTAGTAGAAAAAGACTTTGGAGAAGCCTTGATAAAAAGAGAAGAAGTGTATCCGACTGGATTAAAAACAGAAGCATATGAGATTGCCATTCCGCACACAGATGTGAAATATGTAAAGGAAGCAAGTATTTCTTTTGTAAGATTTGGAAAACCGATTTCATATTCCCATATGGGAGATCCAGAAGTAAAAGTTAATGCAAAGTTTGCATTCGTTCTTGGTGTTAAAGTGCCTCATCAACAAGTGGAAGTTCTTAGTACCCTAGTTGCCCTTATTTCAGATGAAAAAGAAATGAGTAAACTTGAGAAAATGACTTCTACAGAAGAAATTAGCAAAGAGCTAAATCATTTTTTTAATGAGAGAATTGATTTAGACGAGTAATCAATAATGTTCATGTGAACATCTAAAAAAGAAAGGAGATCAGCTATGAAAACTTATCGTATTTTAGTTGCATGTGGAAGTGGAATTGCAACAAGTACAGTCATTGCAACAAGAGTGAAAGAGGTATGTGAATCTAATGGTTATAAGGTGAATGTACAACAGGTAAAGGTGACAGAGGTTGAAGGTATTGCAAATGATTTTGATTTAATTGTTGCAAGTACAAGAGTACCAGAAACAGTGAAAACACCATATGTCTTTGCAATTAATTATCTAACAGGAATTAATAAAGAAGGCGTTGATGCAGAAGTATTGGCAGAGTTAAAGAAATTAGAGGAATCATAAAAACTACATAGAGAAAGGAAAGAGATATATGTTTATACTTAATTTTATTTTAGATTGTGGAGCCTCTGTTATGTTGCCTATCATCATCTTTATATTAGGTGTTATTATGGGTGCAGGAGTGAGCAAAGCCTTTAAATCAGGTATTACAATTGGTATTGGATTTACTGGAATTGGATTGGTTACAGGGTTATTGTCTGACCAGCTAGGACCAGTTGCCCAGCAGATGACAGAAAGACTTGGATTGCATATGGATATCATTGATATTGGATGGCCAGCAATGTCATCTATTACATGGGCATGGAGTGCAGCGGGATTAATGATTCCAATCTGTCTGATTGTAAACATTGTTTTATTAGCATTGAAATTAACAAAAACTATGAACGTAGATATTTGGAACTATTGGCAATTCGCATTTGTTGGGGCTGCAGTATCAGTGGTAACGGGAAGTATTCCAATTGGATTGGTTGCAGGTGCTTTAATTTCAGCATTAGCCTTAATTCTTGCTGATTTTACACAACCTTATATTGAAAAATTCTTTAATATGCCGGGTATTTCATTCCCTCATTTAACAGCATTGGGATGTTTGCCAGTTGTTTATCCATTGGTATGGATTCTTGATCGTATTCCAGGAATCAATAAGATTGATATTAATGCAGATAGCTTAAGAAAGAAATTTGGTATCTTTGGGGAACCAATGATGATGGGGCTGATTATTGGTTTTATTCTAGCAGTCCTTGCAGGTTCAAAACCACAGGTTATTTTACAGACAGGTATTGGATTAGCAGCAGTTATGTATTTAATGCCTAAGATGGTAGCTTGCTTAATGGAAGGTTTAATGCCAATTTCTCAAGCAGCACAAGAATTAATGAGTAAACGTTTCCAGGGAAGAGAAATTTTTATTGGATTGGATGCAGCGGTTTCTCTTGGAGATCCATCTGTTATCGCAGTTGGTTTAGTGCTTGTACCAATCACAATTGCATTAGCGGTTATCATGCCAGGAAATAGAATTTTACCATTTGCGGATTTAGCGGTAATTCCTTATATTGTATGTTTATTTACTGCAATGTGTAGAGGAAATATCTTTCGTGCATTACTGGTGGGAACGGTAGTTATGGCATTAGTATTATTAATGGCTTCAACATTGGGACCAATCGAAACACCATTAGCTGTTGCCGCTGGAGTTAAGATTCCATCTGGAGCAACATTAATTGGTAACTTGGATCGAGCGAATATATTAACATGGCTGTTCATTAAGATATCATCGTTATTCTAAGTTGGAAAGGGGCTTGTGTGAAGCAGGCCTCTTTCTTTCATGTTAGGAGGAAGTATGGAATTAGAAGCACAGTGCGTACGTTGTTTAAAGGAGAAAGAACAGGTTCGAGCAGTTCAAATTGAAGATGAGAGGCTTCAAAAAAAGTATCTTGCAGAAATAAAAGAAATTATAGACAAAAAATTATATCGCTCGCCACCAGAATATCTAGATGCTTTTAGTCAAATTTTCATGGAAAAATACGGAGAGGTTCCCTCGTACGGAGAATTAAAAACAAAATATAATCAATTTTTATTACAAGAGAAAGAAGAAATTATAAGCTTAATTAAGGAATCCAAGGATACATTTAAGGCGGCAATTCAAGCGGCTCAGGCAGGAAATTATATTGATTTTATTGCAATGGATGGAATCAGCGAGGAGAAACTAAAAAAACTGCTCCTTAATTTCAGGGATAAAGATTTTGATATGGAAATATACGAAAGTTTTAAAAGAGATTTAGATAGGGCAAAAAATGTAGTTTATTTTACAGATAATTGTGGAGAAATCGTTCTTGACAAAATTTTGATTCAAATGATACAGAAGAAATATCCACAGATTAATGTTCATGTTATTGTCAGGGGAAGTGAGGTAGGTAATGATGTGACCATGGAAGATGCTATTGAAGTCAAGCTCAATGAGGTAGCAGAAGTTATGGGAAATGGAACCACCATTGCGGGAACCTGTCTGCATCGACTGCCAAAAAGGGTAAGTCAAATTGTAGACAATGCAGATGTTATAATAGCAAAGGGACAGGGAAATTATGAAACACTTAATGGCTGCGGAAAAAATATTTATTATTTATTTTTATGTAAATGTAATTATTTTATAGAAAAATTCAATACTGAATATCTTGCACCAGTCTTTTGTAAAGAGAATGAAAGGAGCAGTAACTAATATGAAAATAGATATGAAAGAGTTTACAGGAAAATGTTCTTGTGGGCATGAACATAAACTTGTTGTTCAAGATATGTTTTTAGAAATAGGTGCGATAAAAAAACTCCCCCAAATTTTGAAAATGGATACCTATGAAAAATACAAAAACTTTGTTATGGTATGTGATGAGAACACCTATAATGCGGCAGGAAAACAAGTTGAAAATGAAATTCTGGGAATCCTTAAGATTCAATTGGATTCCAGGGGGCTTCATGCCAATGAAATTGGAGTTGCAAAAGTAAAAGAAAAACTGGATAAATTGAAAGAAGTGGACTGTTTGGTTGCAGTTGGGTCTGGAACCATTCATGATTTAACAAGATACTGTGCTTATGAAAGAGGAATCCCTTTTGTTTCAATACCTACAGCGGCAAGTGTAGACGGTTATGTATCTACAGTTGCGGCAATGTCATGGTATGGATTCAAGAAGAGTATGATTGCGGTATCACCTATTTTAGTGGTTGCAGACAGTCAGGTGATTGCAGATGCACCAATGCGATTAACTGCTTCTGGAGTTGGAGATTTATTGGGGAAATATACAGCACTTGCAGATTGGAAAATCACGAATATTTTAAATGGAGAATATATCTGTAATCGAATTTGTGATATGGAGTACGAGGCACTAAATAAACTTAAGGATTCCTTAGACGGGATAAAAAATGGAAATGTTGATGCCTATGAGGAATTGATGTATGGACTGCTATTATCTGGACTTGCAATGCAGATGACAGGACATTCAAGACCAGCTTCTGGAGCGGAACATCATATGGCACATTTTTGGGAAATGGCGGTGATGAATAATGAGCTTGAGGCGTATCATGGAGAAAAAGTTGGAGTCGGTTTGATACTTGTCAGTGATATTTACCATAAGGCAGCACAGCGTATGAAATCTGGAGTTTTTAAAATTCACAGAAAGGTTGACGTTGAAATGGAATTCATCGAAAAAGTATTCACAAATAAAGAATTATGTGAGAATATAAAGAAGACCAATGAGCCTAATTTATTGGATATGATAGATCCAGATGTATTAAGAAACAAGACAGATGAAATTATTCAAATTATTGAGGACATACCAACACCTGAAGAAATCATTCAAATGTTAAAAAAGGTAGAAGGGGTATCAAGTTTAAAGGAAATTGATTTGGATGATTCTATGAAAGAAAAATCTGCAAAGGCGGCACCATATATTAGGGACAGAATTACATTTTTGAGGATTTTGAAATTCTACAATTTTTATGATACCATTATAAAATAATGGAATGTAAATAAATATATGTAATACAAGAGGGGAGGTGGCTGTATAAATGGATATGGAGCGAAGAAGGATGGCATTAGTCAGCAAATTATATTATGAAGATGATATGACACAGCAGCAGATTGCAAAGCGGTTGGAAGTATCAAGAATGAAAGTATCTAGAATGCTTCAAAAGGCAAAGAATGAAGGGATTGTAAAGGTAATCATTGATTATTCAGGTGTTTATCCAGAATTGGAACAGGAACTTCAAGAAAAATATAATCTAAAAGAAGTGATAGTTGTAGATACCTCGTTTGGAGGTTCTTCAAAAGAGCAAGTTGCCTCTGCGGCAGCGTACTATCTTGAAAATCATTTGAAGACAGGAGCAACCGTTGCCGTTGGATGGGGTTTGACAATTCGACAAATTCCAAAGTATTTAAAGCAAGTGTCAGATAGTACACTTACATTTTCTCCAATCATAGGTGGGCATGGACAGACAGAATTAGATATGCACGCAAGCACAATTGCATCAAGATTTGCAAAGCAGACAGGTAGTAAATCTTTGTCCTTGGTAGCACCAGCATTGGTAGACAGTGAGGAAGAGAAGAAGATTCTTCATGAGAGTGAGCGAATTAAGGATGTTTTAAGCTGCACAGCGAATGCAGAATATGCAGTATTTAGCCTTGGGAATCCTATTGTAAAGGGAAGTAGTATTAGTATGTCAGGCTATCTTTCCAAAGAAAATTTGCAGCAACTGAAAGAAGAAGATGTTATCTGTGATGTTGTTTCAATCACATTTCTAAATCGCGACAGCAAGGAATGTTGTGAGAATATCACAAAGCGATGTATAGCAATTACGGGAGAAGAATTAAAAGCGATTCCCAACAAGATTTGTGTTGTGGAAGGGGCAGATAAAAAAGAAACAGTAAAAGCAGCTCTTAATGCAGGATTT
>JAQVEG010000027.1:17002-35450 GCA_028697725.1 Anaerostipes sp. | reverse complement strand
AAGAAGTCAAGGGAAATTTCTGTCAACTGTTTTTGAAATGTCCCTAAATAAGTGAAACATAAGCCTCGATTTTTCGGGGCTTTTTGTGTGCAGAAATGTTAATTCAATTTATTTTAGATAAATTTGGAAAAACTGTTGCTAAATTCCTTTATAAATGGTAATATATGTAAAAGAATGAAAATACCTAGAAGGAGGCAACATATGGGAAGACCAGACACTAGCTTAGGAAGCTACTTAAAAGATCCTAAACGATTTGCAGATGTGTTTAATCAAGGAGTTTTTCAAGGAGAAATTAAAATCTTACCAGAAGAATTAAAAGAACTTGACTCCGTTAGTAAACAGAGTCGAGGAGGAAATCGCACGCGAGATTTAGTAAAACAGTACATGTATGAAGATACCAAACTTGCCATTTTGGCAATTGAAAACCAAAATAATATTCAATACTTTATGCCATTAAAGAACATGCTGTACGATTCTGATTTTTACAATGATCAGCGAAAAACAATTTCAAAAGGTCACAAAGACACCAAAGATTTAAAAGGGGATGAATATATTTCTAGTTTTTCAAAAAATGACAAGTTAAGTCCAATCATTACCCTAGTGATCTATTATGGAGATAAGGAGTGGAACGCTCCAAAAGAATTACATGAAATGCTAGAAGTGTCTCCAAAGCTGAAACCGTTTAAAGGGTTAATACAAAATTATAAAATTAATCTTCTAGAGGTTAGTAAGATTGATAATCTAGATGCATATAGTGATGATATGAAAGTATTGTTTGGTTTCATAAAATATCAAAAGGATAAAGAAAAGTTACAGCAATTTATTAGTAAAAATAAGGAAATATTTTCTTGCGTCCCACTAGAGACATGCAGTACAATAGAAGCAGTAACCAATACAAAAGAAATACGAAAATATATGGAAAAGAATGAGAATGGAGTGATAAATGTGTGCCAGGCAATTGAAGATATGAAAAAAAGCAGCGAAGCAGTAGGAGAAAAGCGTGGAAGGGCAATAGGACAAAAGCAAGGAGAAGCACGAGGAGAAAAACGTGGAGAAGCACGAGGAAGAGCAATTGGAGAAAAGTGTGGAGAAAAGCGTGGAGAAACTCGTTTATCTACATTAATGAATCGTTTGTTTGAAGACGAAAGAGTGAATGATGTAAAAAAAGCCATCAATGATTCAAAATTTCGAGAAATCATGTATCAAGAATACGGTATTAAATAAAGATAACCGCTCAAGAAACTTATATATTTTTTTCGTAATAGGGAGAATATCACAAAAGATTAAGAAGTCAAGGGAAATTCCTTGACTTCTTTTGTATTTCTGTGGTATCCTATATAAGTTAGTGAAATATATCGGAATGTTAACTCTTGTTCAAATTGAGAGAACCAGAAAACTCTCATCAACGAAACAAGGGTTTTTTTATTACTATTATATAAATAATAAGTTAGATGAATTATCGAGTAAGATGCGGAGATATTCCGAGAACAGGGAAACAGAAAGAAGGAAATATGGATACAATTAGATTTGATGAGTTACAACTAGATGATAAGATATTAAAAGCAGTAAAGGAAATGGGATTTGAAGCAGCTTCTCCAATTCAGGCAAAAGCCATTCCAGCAGTATTAGAAGGAAATGATATTGTGGGGCAGGCACAGACAGGAACTGGTAAGACAGCAGCCTTTGGAATTCCTTTGTTACAAAAGCTTGATACAAAGAATAAGAAACCACAGGCAATCGTTCTTTGCCCAACAAGAGAATTGGCAATTCAGTCTTCTGATGAACTTCGTAAGCTTGCCAAATTTATGCATGGAGCAAAAGTTCTTCCTATTTATGGTGGACAGAATATTACAAACCAGATTCGTTCTTTAAAAGCAGGAGTAAATGTAATCGTAGGAACTCCAGGACGTATTATGGATCATATGAGAAGACATACTATTAAGCTAGATGACTTGCATACTGTTGTTTTAGATGAAGCAGATGAGATGTTAAACATGGGATTTAGAGAAGATATTGAAACTATCTTAAAAGAATTACCAAAAGAACGTCAGACATTATTATTTTCAGCAACTATGCCAAAGGCAATTCTTGATATTACAAAGAAGTATCAAACCAATTCAAAGCATATTAAGGTAACAAAGAAAGAATTAACCGTACCAAATATTGAACAATACTATTATGAAGTAAGACCAAAACAAAAAGTTGAAGTTTTATGCCGTTTATTAGATATGTACGCACCAAAGCTTTCTGTTGTATTTTGTAATACAAAGCGTATGGTAGACGATGTGGCAACTCAACTAAAGAACCGAGGATATTTTGCAGAGGGTCTTCATGGAGATTTAAAGCAGTCTCAACGTGACCGGGTAATGAAAAGTTTCCGTAATGGGCGAGTTGATATTTTAGTTGCAACAGACGTTGCGGCTCGTGGAATTGACGTAGATGATGTAGATGCAGTATTTAACTACGATCTTCCTCAAGATGATGAATTTTATGTACATCGTATTGGACGTACAGGACGTGCAGGACGTGAAGGAAATGCATTTTCATTTGTTGCTGGAAAAGAGACTTACAAACTTCGTGATATTCAAAGATATTGTAAGACAAAGATTAAAGCTAGACCAATTCCAAGTTTAAATGATGTACAGGCAACTAGAGCAGAAAATACATTGGATGATGTTGCAAAGGCAATTGAAGACAATAGTTTAGAAAAGTATGTAGAAATTATTGATGATTTTATCAATGAGACAGACTACACAGCACTTGAAATTGCAGCAGCATTTTTGAAAATGAAATTTAGTGAAAATGAAGAAATCTCTAAGAATGAAGAAGATTTTGGAGACACTGGAGCAGAAGCTGGAATGGTTCGTTTGTTTATTAATATTGGAAAGAAAAAAGGTGTTCGTCCAGGAGATATTCTAGGGGCAATCGCTGGAGAATCTAGTATTTCAGGAGATTTAGTCGGAGCAATTGATATGCACGACCAATATACATTCGTTGAAGTACCTCAAGAAGTGGCAAAAGACGTTCTTTACGGAATGCGACATGCTAAAATCAAAGGGAAAAGCGTTAGTATGGAACCAGCAAACAGAAAATAAAATAAAAGTAATTATGAAAAGGCAATCACTTAGGTGGTTGCTTTTTTTGCGTATAGCATTGACAAAAAAAGGTATGTGTTGTACATTGTAGATACAAAAGAACACTATAATGCACATATGCACATATAAGATGAAATGGAGGAAAGAATGAAACAATTAAAGGATGAGATACAGAAGTTGAATGATAGGAGAATTCGGAAAACTTATATCTATAAGTATATTGCAGAATCGTTACGGACAACAAAAGGGGAGAGTATACCTGTAAGGCGTGCCAAAGGGTTTGTACATGTGTTGGAGCAAGTGAATCAGGTCATTTTAAATCATGAGATTATTGCAGGAAGTATGCTGGGTATGTGTCCAGTATGCGAATATAAGATGACAAAAGAAGAGCAAGAAGCAGTTGCAGTTCAGACAATAGAAGATTACTTGAAAAAGAAAAAACATGACAAGGTTGTAGAGGAAGTCCAGTTTGAAGAAGGACATGTCAAGAGTTTTGAAGATGATTTCACGAGCAAAAAAAGCCGTTGGTCTTTGATGTCAAGAGTTCATCATGAAGCTAATATCGAATATAAGGATTTACAAGATGTCATTGAGAAGATGAAGAATCAATATGAGGAGAATGAAGAGATTGAAGATTATGAGATTGGACGTGAATTAGAACGAGCATTTAAGTTTTCCTATGGTGAGGACAAGGATTTATATAATCAATTGCCATGGTTTGTTGGAAATCATATTAATTATGATTACGAAACCATTGTAACAAAGGGACTGGGAAAGATTCGAGAAGAGATTATCCATAAAGAATCCAGAGAAACAGATGAGGAAAAACAAGAATTTTATTTTTGTGAGCATATGACCATAGATGCAGTGATTGAATTTATACAAAGGTATGCAAAAAATATTGAAGAAGCTGCAAGAAAAGCGAAAGGAAATAGAAAGAGTGATTTAGAGCTTATGGCAAGAAACTGTGAGCATATTGCCACAGAAGTTCCAGATAATTTTCATGAGGCGGTACAGCTTATCTGGATGATTCATATCATTGGAAATATTCAAGGTGGTTCAGCATTGTCTTTTGGAAGAATGGATCAATATTTGTATCCATTTTATCAAAAAGATATAGAAAAAGGGGAGATAACCAATGAGAGAGTGAGAGAAATTCTGTCTTGCGTATGGCTTAAAATCAATGAACCCAAAATGCGAACGGTACAAAGTATTACCCTTGGAGGAATCAGGGCAGATGGTTCCAATGGAGTAACGGAATTGACAAGACAGTGTTTGAAGGTGACACAGGAAGTAGGGATGCCATATCCCAATATTGGTCTTCGAATCAATAAGAAGAATCCGTTATGGGTTTATGAAGAGGCAATGGAAACTGTGAAAGCAGGATGTGGACAACCTATGCTTTTAAATGATGATGTGTGGATTGAAAATACAAAGAAATTAGGATACTCCCAGGAAGATGCAAATAATTATTACAATATGGGATGCGTTGAAATCATGGTTCCAGGAATTCAACCAAACTGGGGTGTTACTGAGGCAATAGCATTTCCAGTTCTATTTGAAAATCTCATAGACCAATGGAAGCAAAACAAAGATTCCATTACTGATTTTGATGCTTATATGAAAGCTTATGAAACTCAGTTGGAAAGAGCAATTCAGGCGGATTATCAAGAAGGATTATCAAAGAAGAAAAATATGCGGAGAAAAGCATATGATCCATTTACTTCGTTATTTATTGATGGATGTTTGGAAAATGGGAAAGATGTGTTCCAGGGAGGAAGTAGGGGTGCAACCCACTGGTCTATCTATGCCTACGGAATAGGAACGGTGACGGATTCTTTATATGCAATTAAAAAATTGGTATTTGAAGATAAAAGATTCACCTTAGAAGAAATGCATAATGCGGTATTGTGCGATTTTAAAGGATATGAGGAGTTGTTGTGTGCCATTCAAAATCTAAATGCATGTTACGGAAATGGAAAGAAAGAGGTAGATGAAATAGGAAATCGTGTACATACCTATTATGCAGAGAAAGTATTTGAATTAAATAAGGGATTGGAAAAACAAGATCGATTTGTGTCCACGCTCTTTGGATATTTCTTTCACATTTATCATGGAGAAATAGCTATGGCAACCCCAAATGGTAGACGAAAAGGAGAACCTTTTAGCGACAGTATGGGACCAAGTCAGGGAAAGGATGAAAAGGGACCGACTCGTTTATTAGATTCAGTATTGAACCTGGATAATTCCTATGTAACAGGAGGCTACGCCCTTAATTTCAAGGTGAGTCCAGGAATTATGAACAGTGAGGAAGGGGAGAGAGCTATGTGTGATCTTTTTCAGACATATATAGAGGAAAAAGGTCCTCAAATTCAGGCGTATATGACAAAACTTGAAGACTTAGTGGATGCACAGGTTCACCCAGAAAAGCACAGGGATTTAATTGTACGTGTTGGTGGATACTGTGAATTCTTTGTAAATCTTGATCGGGTATTGCAGACTGAAATTATAAAAAGAACAACATATGGAGAGGCATAGGAGAAGTTATGGGAAAAGAAAAAGGAATTGTATTTGGAATTCAGCACTTTTCCATTCACGATGGAGAGGGAATTAGAAGTAATATCTTTTTAAAAGGATGTCCTCTTCGATGTTTGTGGTGTCACAATCCAGAAGGATTATCGTCACAAATGGATGTACAGTATCTGGAAGGAAAATGTACAAAATGTGGAACGTGTCAGAAGGTATATGAGAAATTAGATTGGCTGAAAATACAGTCCACAGATATCAAAATGAAATATTTGAATTTATGTCGCCATGGGGCGTTGGAGCAAATTGGACAAATAATGTCTGTAGATGAGGTGATGGAAGAAGTTATGATTGATCAGCGCTTTTTTAAACACAGCGGAGGAGGAATAACGATTTCCGGTGGAGAACCCATGATGCAGAGTGATTTTGTGCTGGAAATTCTAAAAAATGCCAAAAAAAATCAGTTATCAACTGCTATAGAAACAAGTGGGTATTCTTCATGGGAGAATTATAAAAAGATTTTAAACTATGTGGATTTATTCTTGTGGGATCACAAAGCGGGAAGCGATGATCAGTATCAGAAATTAACAGGGGTAAGCAGCAAATTAATCGAAGATAATTTAAAGAAACTGTATGAATCTGGAGTGAAGATAAGGTTGCGGTGTCCAATGATCCCTGGAATAAACGATACGGAGGAGAATTTTTTGGCAATTCGAAAGAAGAAACAGAAGATGCCTAATTTGTCCGGGTGTGAAATCATGCCATATCACAAAATGGGAGTATCAAAGAGCAAAAGAATTGGTGATATATGCAGTCAGGAATTTGAAGAACCAACCACAGAAATGGTAAAAATGTGGGAATCTAAAATCCAATAAATAAAGCTAAATGCACATATGCACACATAAGATAAATAATGCACAAAAAACTATTGACATTTAGTATCAGTAATACTATAATAACTTTAGAAGTAACAAATGCACTATATAATGCACATATGTACACATAAAAGAAAAGGAGAAGGCGATGAAGGTATATAAACAAGAGCAAGTGAGAGAATCCTTGCCAGGGATTGTATTGCTGAGCCATGGACCATTTGCAGTTGCTTTAGTGGAGACAGCAAAGATGGTATTTGGCGAGAGTGAGAATGTCGCAGCATTTTCATTTGAAGAGGGCGATGATGTAGATGAGTATCGCAAGACGGTAGTTGATACATTAGAGACATTTCCAGAAGGAAGTATCGTTATGTTAGATCTTTTTGGAGGATCACCTTGTAATCAAATGCTTCGCTATGTTCAAGAAACAGAAAAGGTTTTAGAGATTGTATCAGGAATGAATCTACCAATGCTGGTAAATGCATTTCTTGCAAGAGAAGGAGTTTCAGGAACGGAATTAAGTCTGGATGCAGTGAGCAGCGGAACAGAAGGTATTCGGAGAGTTGATGTGGAAGGATTTTTGGAAGATGATGATGAGGATGAATAGAAAGGAGCAGGTTTATGGCAAAGAAAATTGCAGTAAGAGTAGATGATCGACTAATTCATGGACAGGTTATGACACAATGGGTAAAAGTTTGCAAGTCACAGAAAATTGTTGTTATTGATGATGTGGTTGCAAAGGATAAGATGCAAAAGAATATTTTAAAGTTTGCAACACCGCCAGATATGAAGTCAAGTATCCTTTCTGTGGATAAAGCAATTGAAATCTGGAATAAGAATCAGTTTGGAGATAAGAATGTTTTTGTTCTTTTTAGGGATGTGACACAAATTGCAAAGTTAAAAGAAAAGGGATTGTCTTTTGATGAGATTACAATTGGAAATATGTCCATTAAAGATGGAAGAAAACAGCTTTACAAGTCTACCGGATTTACGCAGGAGGAAGCACAAGTTTTACTTGATCTTGAGAAGTCAGGAATAAAGCTTTATTTTCAAACACAACCCACAGATAAAAAAGAGTCTATGGAAATACTAAAAAAAGCATTTCCAAATTTAAGTTAAGCTAAGAGAGAGTAGGAGGAAAACTATATGTCAATATCATTAATGCAGGCAATTATACTTGGTTTGTTATGCGGAATTGCCAAAACTTGTATTCCATATACATGGGGTGCGTTTAATTTCAACACAGTTATTTTTAATGCGGTACTTGTAGGTGCAGTTATGGGTGATATGAAAACAGCCATGATTATTGGAGCATCTGTTCAATTAATTTATTTAGGTGTTATTTCGGCTGGTGGAAATCAACCATCAGATCCATGTTTGGCAGCTTATATTGCAATTCCATTTGCCATGGCGTCAAACTTGAATACTACAGCAGCAGTAGCCTTAGCAGTACCAATTGGTTTGTTAGGAACACAAATTTCAAATCTATTATACTTGGCAGCAGGATTTTTTGCTCAAAAAGGTGATAAGTTTGTAGAAAAAGGTGATGCACGAGGAATGACTCGCTGGGCTGTACTATATGTAGGAATTCTTCGATGTTTAGTGTTTGCAGTACCAGTTGCCGTTGCACTTTATTTTGGTAGTGGAGCACTTCAAGGTGTATTAGATAATATTCCACAATTTGTAACTAATGGATTGTCAGCCGTTGGAGCATGTTTACCAGCCGTTGGATTTGCAATTATAGCAAGTTTGATCTCAAAACCAAAATTTATGCCATTTTTCTTTGCAGGATTCTTTTTAATCCAGTATACAAAGATTGGTACGATTCCTCTATTATTGGCAGGAGCATTTATAACATTCTTGTACATAACATTTACTGCAAATGATTATGCAGCAGTAATGGATGACGATGAGGATGAAGATGAAGATGAGGACGAAGATGATGCTGTAATGGAAGAGGGCGGAACTAAAGTTCTTACAAAAAGAGATATCTTAAAGTCTTGGACAGTTTGGTGGTTTATTGCCGAAGTTGGACATAGTTTTGAAAGAATGCAGGCACCAATGTTTACAACAGCAATGAATGGTGCATTAAAGAAATTTTATAAAGGGGATAAAGAAAAAGGTCATTATATTGAGGCATTAAAGCGTCATATGACATTCTTTAATACAGAAGCACATTGGGGTGGAGGACCAATCTTAGGATTGTCTTTAGCTCTTGAAGAAAAGAAAGCGCAGAATTATGATGCAATTCCAGGAGAAATGATCATTGATATTAAAACTGGATTAATGGGACCACTTGCAGGACTTGGAGATACAATTTCATGGTCAACATTGATGTACTTATTCATTGGATTATTCTTGCCTCTAGCTCAAAAAGGAAATCCAATTGGTGGGATTGCACCAATCGTATTATTAACAGTGATTTGCTTTGGAATTGGATATTTCTTAACAGAAAGATGTTATACATATGGATATTCTTTTGCAGAAAACATGTTGAAGTCAGGAATTGTAAATAAAATTATTGCAGCAGCAAGTGTAATTGGATTGTTCATGATGGGTGGATTAGCATCTACTTATGTAACTGTATCAACACCAATTAAATTTGCAACAGGAGCATATGCAACCACATTACAGGGAATTTTAGATTCTATTGCACCAGGATTATTACCATTAGCAGTTGTATGTTGTGTATGGGGATATCTTGCAAAAGTAAAAAGAAACTATTTTGCAGCAACTATTGGGCTAACGATTGTGGCTTTAGTATTAGGATGTTTGGGAGTCTTAATCTAAGGAATCTTTGAATTGACAAGGTACATGAAATACGCTTATACTGTAAATAAATAGAGAAAACAAAGCAGAAAAGGTGTGTTGTATTGAGAGAAGAAAGATTTATAATTAAAGTTTTAGAAATGCATTATAAACAGGGAATGTCACAAGTTGAGATTGGAAAGAAGCTGAATGTTTCAAGAACGACAGTGTCAAGAGCATTGACAAGAGCAAGGAAAGAAGGATATGTTCAGATTAAGATTAATTATCCAGAAGGCTCTATGACAAATATTGAAGCAGTGTTAGAGGAAAAGTATGAACTGAAAGAAGCCATTGTTGCAAGTGACCGAGATGGTGTGGATATTCAGGATGAAGTTGCATTTTATGCATCTGATTATATTTTCCGAGTCTTGAAGAATCATATGACATTTGCCCTGACCAGAGGTGTAACTCTGCAAAAGATGGTAGAGTGTATGGCTAAGGATGTGCGATTAAAGTTTCTAAAAGTAGATGATGTGAATGTAGTACCTCTTATGGCAACAACCAATGTACCAGTGACTGCAAAAAAGAGTTATCGCCTTGCATATTCCAATTATCTGATGGAAGAGGTTGCAAGATTAATTAATGGGAATGGATTTCAGATTTTAGCACCACAGTATGTTGCATCTGGAGAAGTAAAACAAAGCTTTTTAAAAGAGGACAGTGTAAAGGAAGTCATGGATATGGCAAAGAATGCAGATGTTGCGGTTATGGGTATTGGTACCTTGGATCAGAATTCTGCTATTGTAAATGCCAATTTAATTCCGGTGATGGAATTTGAACGTCTCAAGAAGAATGGTGGAGTTGGAGAGATATTGTCTCATGGAATTGATAAAGATGGCAATGTGGTAAAGGACGAATTTGAAGACCGATTAATAAGCCTTGAACTTGACGAATTAAAGAAGATACCAATTCGTGTTGGAGTTGCCTGCGGAGCTTATAAGAAAGAAGCTATTTTGGCAGCACTTCGAGGTAAGATTATTAATGTTTTAATTACAGACGATAGTGTGGCTGAATATTTAGCAAATATAGAAGAGTAGAAGAATAAAAGAGAATCCCAAGTTATTGGGGTTCTCTTTTTATTGACTGGAAAGGTGAAAATGAAATGATAAAAAAAGAAAAATTAGAACAGACAAGGCCATATGCCTTTGAGAAGAAGGTATTGGAGCGAGAAAAAAACAAAGGATTGCCCCAGATAGATAAGTTTTATAAAAATGTTAAAATGTCAGAAAACTTAGATGTACTGACAATTCGGAATGATATGAAAAAAGAAGGAGAGGATATTACAAAAAGTGAAATTATTACATCTTCGTATGTGGTACAATTAAAGCATCATAAAATAGTAGTTTATGTATATCACAAAAAGGACATTTCAAATAAAAATCCAGCAGTTCTATTTTTCCATGGTGGTGGATTTTTTGGTGGAGATGTAAAGACAAAAGAAAATCAGTGCAAGTATCTTGCAGAACAGTCAGATGCTGTGGTTGTAGCACCTGAATATCGTTTGTCGCCAGAGTGTGCCTACCCAGGGGCAATTGAAGACGGAATGGGAACGCTAGAATGGATGAAGGAAAATGCAGATCGACTGGGGATTGATCGAAATCGAATTGCAGTTATGGGAGAAAGTGCTGGAGGTACGTTGGCAGCAAATGTATGCTTTAGAGATATGAATAAGGATATTAAACTTGCTGCATTAATTTATGGAGCTTTGGATGTTTCAGAAGCAGGGGAAACTTACTACCAATGGGACTACTCTAAGTATAAGATGGATGAAGAAGACAAAGATTATATTATGAATCGTCTGTACCGTTTTAAAGAACTTTCCACGTATATGAAGTATTTATACTTGAATGAAGGTGATGATGTAACCAATCCAGATATTTCTCCTATTTATCAAAGGGATATGACGCAGATGCCAAAAACTTTGATGATAGAAGCGGAGTTTGATTATTATAGAATCTGTAATGATGAGTTTGTGAGAAAACTAAAGGAACAAAATGTAGATGTAGATGTAATCTTTTATGAGGGGCTGGATCATGGATTTTTTGATCGATTGGGAAGTCTGCCTCAAACAGCAGATTGTATTGAAGAAATAGCAAAAAGAGTAAAAGAAATGTAGGAAGGATATAATGCCAATGCATACAAAACAGTGGAAGAGCTGTGTGTTATTCCAAGGGATGGACGATTGTGAACTAGAAGAGATTATAAAGCAAATTGGAAATCATACGAAGACATACCAAAAAGGTGAGTTTATATTTGGAGAAGACACAAAACCAACAGAAATATATATTCTGCTAGATGGGAAAGTCAGCATTGGAAAAGATACACCATCGGGAAAGCATATTATCATAACTCAGATTGAAGAAGAAGGAGATATGTTTGGAGAAGTGTATTTGTTTATAAAAAAAGAATCCTATGAGATGTATGCATTGGCAGAGGAAGAAACAAAAGTATTAGCAATTTCTAAATCAGTATTTGGGATTCAGTCAGAATTGAAAAGGAATCTTGTGCTGAAGCTTCAAGAGAATTTAATGAGAATTTTTGCCTCAAAGGCTTATCAAATGAACCAAAAGATAAAGATTCTTGGTGGGGCATCCTTAAGGGAAAAGATAGTAAACTACCTGTTTGAGTTTTATCCAAAGGAAACTGAAATTTTGCTCCCAAGACGGGAAGAGTGGGCGGCATACTTAAATGTCACAAGACCTTCTTTGTCAAGGGAATTGGGAAAGATGCAAAAAGAAGGATTGATTGAGATGAGAGGGAAAAAACTTTATATTAGAGGTGAGTTGACGCCTACATTTATAAGTGGTGACAATTAAAAAGAAGATGATTTTTGTAACATATGTTACAGAAAACATCTTCTTTTTTTGGTAAGATAAGTCCATAACAAAAAACAGACAAAAAAGGAGAAAATGATGATACGAAGAATAGTAGAGATAGATGAAGAAAAGTGCAATGGATGTGGAGCGTGTGCCAACGCCTGTCATGAGCAAGCGATTGTTATGGTAGATGGAAAAGCCAAATTAATAAAAGATGATTATTGTGATGGATTAGGGGACTGTCTTCCAGCTTGTGAGGCAGATGCCATAAAGATTATTGAAAGAGAAGCCGATGCTTATGATGAAAAGGCAGTAAAGGAAAGAATTGCAGGAACATCAAAGAAAGAAAAGGCCATGACAACAATGCCAGCACAAAGTCAGTTAAAACAATGGCCAGTACAGATAAAACTCCTTCCGCTGCAGGCACCCTATTATGAAAATGCCAACTTATTAATTGCAGCAGATTGTACAGCCTACGCCTATGCAAGATTCCATGAAGATTTTATAAAAAATCATGTAACAGTTGTTGGTTGTCCAAAGTTAGATGAAGGTGATTACAGTGAAAAGCTATGTGAAATTTTAAAGCTGAATAATATTAAGAGTGTCAAGATTGTGCGAATGGAAGTTCCATGCTGTGGTGGGCTTGAATATGCAGCTGTTGAAGCAATGAAACAAAGTGGAAAGATGATTCCTTGGCAGGTGGTTACCATTACCTGTGATGGACAAATCAAAGAATAAATAAGGTAATATGAGAGAAGAATGTAGTTTATGAAACGTGGCTGCGTTCTTTTTTTGTATAGATTTTGATGCAAAGCATTGACAAACAAACAAAAGTGATACATAATACCACTATAGAGAAATTAATACACATTTTATTTAGGAGGATTTATTATGATCATTGACATGGGTACACTTTTATCAAAAGCAAAGAAAGAACATTATGGAGTTGCAGCACCAAACGTATGGAGTTTTAATACGGTAAGATCTGCATATGAAGCAGCAAGAGAATTGAAATCACCAGTGATACTAGATGTTGCAGCCTTGCACAAGATTGAAGAAACAGTAGATGCAGTTCGATTCTTTGAAAAGAAATTTACAGATGTAACTGCAACTTTAAATTTAGACCATGGTGGAGATTATGAGGAAATTGTCACAGCATTAAGATTAGGATTCAGTTCTGTTATGGTAGACCGTTCCACACTTCCTTTTGAAGAAAATGTAAGAGAAGTATCTGAAATTGTGAAGATGGCACATGCTTTAGGAGTATCAGTAGAAGCGGAACTTGGACATGTGGGACAGGGATATGAATATGAAACCACGAGAGACTCAGGGCTTACGAACAAAGATGAAGCAGTAAAGTATGTAGAGCAAACAGGAGTTGATTGTTTAGCTGTTTCCGTAGGAACATCTCATGGTACATATACAGGAACTCCAAAGCTTGACTTTGAATTACTGGCAGAATTAGATAAATTAGTCCAGATTCCATTAGTGCTTCATGGAGGATCAGGAACGGGAGATGACAACCTTGCAAAGGCGGTACAAACAGGAATTCAAAAAGTAAATCTTTGTACAGATTTAAGTGTTGCCGGAATGGAAGCATTGAAAGAATATTTAGGTGTAGATTATGAAAGTATGGCGAAGAATAAAGAACTAGGAGAGTTTGGAAACCCATCAGCCAATATGTGGGATGGAGATATTGCAGCCGCCAAAGGATATAAAGGAAAATTAGAGCATTATATGAGATTATTTCAAAGTGTAGGGAAAGACAAATAAGGGGGATTTAGATTATGAGTGATAAAATGATGAAATTTGCATGTTTAAAGGAAAAAGGGATAGCAGAACTTAGAGAACGTCCATTACCTGAATTGGGAGATTATGATGTATTAGTAGATATGAAGGCGTGCAATATTTGTACGACAGACTATCAACAGTGGTTAGGGTTAAGAGAACATCAGGGATATCCTATGGCTGGAGGACATGAAGCATCAGGAATTGTAAAAGAAGTTGGTGCAAAAGTGGCAGATTTAAAACCAGGGGATTTAGTTGCAACTGGATACACAGGATGTGGATACTGTGAGGCATGCCGAAAAGGAGAAGTGGATCAATGTGCTGATATGAATCATGATACAGAAGATGGATATAAGTGGGGATTCTTTGGATTTTCTAACTATACTGTAAAAAAAGTAAGCGGATTATACAAGATTAAATCTACGGTAAATCCTTCTGAAGCTGGATTTTTAGAGCCTCTTGCAACAGTTATCCATGGAGCTAATAAACTTAGAATCAAACCATTTGAAACAGTAGTAGTTATTGGTGCAGGAACTATGGGATTAATTAATGCACAAGTAGCAAAGGCTTATGGATGTCGTGTTATTGTATCTGAGATGATGGAAAAGAAAATTAATACAGCAAAAGCCATGGGATTAGAGGTAATTGATTGTAACAAAGATAATCCAGTAGAAAAGGTCAAAGAATTAACAGATGGAGAAGGAGCAGATGCAGTTATTGTTGCGGTGGGAGCAACCGTTGCAAATAAGCAGGGACTTGAAATGTTAAAGAATAAAGATGGAAGACTTTTGGTATTTGCAGCAGGATATCCAGCACCTGAATTAGATATAGATTCCAACGAAACACATTATAGAAGAATTGAAGTAATTGGAACGTTTGGTGCGAATACTACAGATTTTGCAGAAGCAGCAAAGGCGTTAAGTACAGGGGTCGTAGATGTCTCAAAAATTGTGGAAGAAAAGACATTTACTTTAGATCAAATTCAAGAAGCTTATGAGTTGGCAAGTAAACCAGGAATGTATCGTGTGAGTGTGCTTTTGGATTGTTAGGAATAAGCAGAAAGCTTTGATTTTAGCAATTGCACATGGTATGATGAATAATAAATAGATAGATAATCCATATGAATTGTAAAGGTGTGCAAATTGAGAGAAGAAAGATTTATTATTAAAGTAGTAGAGATGCATTTTATTCAAGGAAGGTCTCAAGTTGAGATTGCAAAAAAACTTGGTGTGTCCAGAACAACCATATCACGAACGGTGGCACAGGCAAGGCAGAGGGGGTATATTGAATTTAAGGTTAATTATCCAGCAGATGCCTGCCCAAGACAAGAGAGTTTGCTAGAAGAAAAGTACAATCTAAGGGAGGCAATTATAGCTGGTGGAAAGTTAGATACCAATATACACAGTGAAGTTGCATCCTATGTTTCAGATTATATTTTGAGAATTATAAAAAGCAATATGACAATTGCAATATCAAATGGGCGGTCATTGAATGAAGTTGATGAATTTATGAAAGATGATGTTCGCTTGAAGTTTTTAAAGGCAAAAGGTGTGGAAGTATTACCATTAATTCCATCTTACAATATGCCAGCGAATGTAGATGAATATCATAGAATTGCCTACTCAAACCGCAATGTTTCAAACATTGCTCAGTTACTGAATGCACATAGTTATCATTTGCTGCTGCCGCCTTTGGTATCTTCAAAGGAGATGAAGGAAGAGCTTTTAAAGGAAGAGAGTATTCGCAAGGTATTGATGCGAATTGAGCAGGCAGATATGGTTGCAGTTGGAATTGGAACTTTAGATGATTCTTCCGCAGGTATCAATTCGGGAATTGTATCAACAAAAGAGTATCATCATTTACGAAAAAAGGGCGGAAAAGCTGAAATCATGATGCACATAATTGATGAACATGGAGAAGTTATAAATGATGCATATGAAGACAGAGTTACCTGTATGCCTTTAGATAAGTTTAAAAAGATTCCAATTCGTGTTGGCGTTGCCTATGGAATGGAAAAGGCAGAAGCCATTCGTGCAGTTCTACAGGGACATTTAATTAATGTGTTAATTACAGATGAAGAAGTAGCAAAATATTTACAAGATAATTAGTCAAGGAGGATATTAGATGAACAATTTTACGTACTCAATACCGACGAAAATCCATTTTGGGAAAGATCAAATCTCACATTTAAATGAGCTAAAAGAAAGTGGCGATAAAGTCTTGCTTGTATATGGAGGCGGAAGCATCAAGAAATCTGGAATTTATGACAATGCCATGGAGATTTTAAAATCTGCAGATATTACAGTATATGAATTATCTGGGGTAGAACCAAATCCTAAAATTGAATCAGTAAGAGCAGGTGTCAGTACATGTAAGGAAAATGAAATTGATATGGTTCTTGCAATTGGTGGTGGAAGTACCATTGACTGTGCAAAAGTTGTTGCAGCAGGTGCGTGCAGCGAAGAAGACCCATGGGAGTTAGTGCTTCATCCAGATAGAATAAAGAAAGCACTTCCTATTTACAGTGTTTTAACATTAGCTGCTACAGGATCTGAAATGGATGAGTTCGCTGTTATTTCAGATTTAAGTAAAAATGAAAAATGGGGAACTGCAAGTGAATTATTAAAACCAACCATGTCCATTATGGATCCACAATATACATATACGGTATCTCCAAAACAGACATCAGCAGGAACTGCAGACATTATCAGTCATACTTTTGAGAACTATTTTACAAATGTAAAGGGAGCAGACGTTCAGGCAAGATTTGCAGAAGGCTTGTTAAAGAATTGTTTTAAATACGGACCTATTGCATTAAAGGAACCAGATAACTATGATGCAAGAGCTAATTTAATGTGGACATCAAGTATGGCAATCAATGGATTGATTAAAGATGGTGCAGAAGTAGCATGGTGCGTACATCCAATGGAACATGAATTAAGTGCATTTTATGATATTACCCATGGAGAAGGTCTTGCCATTTTAACACCTGTATGGATGGATTTTGCTTTGTCAGATAAAACAGCAGGGAAATTTGCAGAGTACGGAAGAAACGTGTGGAATATCGTTGGTGAAGATGATATGGTGGTTGCAAAAGAAGCAATTGCTAAGACGAGAGAATTCTTTGCCCAGATGAATCTTCCAAAAACATTAGCAGAAGTGGGAATTAATGAAGAGTATTTCGACAAAATGGCAGAAAAAGCAGCCAATGGATGTGCAGGGTCTTTTGTAGAATTAACAAAAGAAGATATTATTGAGATTTATAAAGCAGCATTATAAACAGAATTTCCTTTAAGATAAAAACTGTCAATTAATTTTGGCAGTTTTTTGTGTTTTTGTGCCAAATGCTTCATTTTTTTCTTGACAAAATCAGAAAAATGCAATAAAATGATAACAGTAACAATTATCATTATGAAAGGAGGCCCATATGCAGCCGGTAATAAAAAGAAGTAAACAAAGAGATGCCATAGTAGCGTTTTTGATGACTCGCAAGGACCACCCTACAGCAGATACTATTTACATGAATATCAAGAAAGAGTTCCCTAATGTAAGTTTAGGTACTATATATAGGAATTTAGCTTTATTATCAGACAGAGGAGATATTCTAAAGTTAAGTTATGATGGAGCAGACCGTTATGATGCCTGTGTGGATCAGCATTACCACTTTATATGTAAAGAGTGTGGTGAGGTTACAGATTTGGAGATGGAACCTATTGATCATATCAATACCATTGCCAGCGCCAGCTTTAAAGGAAGAATAGATGAGAATGTCACATATTTCAGAGGAGTTTGTGAAAAATGTTTAAAAAAAGGTGTTGACAAAGCAGAATAACGATGATAAGATGTAAACACAATAACAGTAACAGTTACTGTTATTGAAATTAAAAGCAAACAATAATAAAACAATAAACATTAAAAAAAGGAGATTTAATTATGAAGAAATTTGTATGTTCAGTATGCGGATATGTACACGAGGGAGATCAAGCACCAGAGAAATGTCCTACATGTGGAGTTGGACCAGAAAAGTTCAATGAGATGACAGGAGATAGAGAATGGGCTGCAGAACATGTAGTTGGTGTTGCGCAAGGAGTAAGCGAAGATATTCTAGCTGACCTTCGTGCAAACTTTGAAGGAGAATGTTCAGAAGTAGGAATGTACCTAGCTATGAGCCGTGTTGCACATAGAGAAGGGTATCCTGAAATCGGTCTTTACTGGGAAAAAGCTGCTTTAGAAGAAGCAGAGCATGCTGCTAAATTTGCTGAATTACTTGGAGAAGTAGTAACAGACAGTACAAAGAAGAACCTTGAAATGAGAGTAGAAGCAGAATGTGGAGCTACAGCAGGTAAATTTGATCTTGCAAAGAGAGCAAAGGCTGCTAACCTAGACGCAATCCATGATACAGTTCATGAGATGGCAAGAGACGAAGCACGCCATGGAAAAGCATTTGAAGGATTACTAAATAGATACTTTGGTTAAGCTACAAGCCATGCACTGAAATGAAAAAGCAAACCAGCAAGTTTACTTGCAAGGGTTTGCTTTTTTT
>JAQVEG010000027.1:0-16902 GCA_028697725.1 Anaerostipes sp. | reverse complement strand
AGAGACGAAGCACGCCATGGAAAAGCATTTGAAGGATTACTAAATAGATACTTTGGTTAAGCTACAAGCCATGCACTGAAATGAAAAAGCAAACCAGCAAGTTTACTTGCAAGGGTTTGCTTTTTTTTATTTCAGTATAAGGCGACAGCCGTCCAACGAGAATCCGAAGGAGGCGAGGTGGAGCATGGCTTGTAGAGGTACAAAAGACTATTTCAGTATAAGGCGACAGCCGTCCAAGGAGAATCCGAAGGAGGCGAGGTGGAGCATGGCTTGTAGAGGTACAAAAGACTATTTCAGTATAAAGCGACAGCCGTCCAACGAGAATCCGAAGGAGGCGAGGTGGAGCAAGTTTACTTGCAAGGGTTTGCTTTTTTCTTTTTGCTTCGTTTATAATAAGAATACGAAATTAAGAGAGAAGGGAGTGCGTTATGAAGGATAAAAAGTTTGATGGTATCATTTTTGATGTGGATGGAACTTTATGGGATGTAAGGGATGAAATCGCCATGGCATCTTCTAAGGAAGCACACAGACAGGGATATACGGATATTGAATTTACGTTAGAGAAAGTAACCCCTGTTTTTGGTATGACATTAAATGAAGCAGCAGATGTTCTAATGCCTCATATCCCACCTGAGATTCGATATCGTCTTATGGAGGATTGTGGAAGCCATCAAGTAGAATATGTTGCAGAGCAGACAGATGATAAGGCATTTGAAGGAATGCGAGGGACTTTGGAAACTCTTTCAAAAAAATATCCTTTGTTTATTGTGAGCAATTGTGCAGCGGGATATATTGATATATTTATGAGACGATGTGGAGTTAGTGAATTTATTACGGACTGGGAGGAGCTTGGCAGAACAGGTGCTTCAAAAGGAGAGAATATTAAAGATGTAGTACATAGAAATCATTTGACTTCTCCAGTGTATATTGGAGATACGGCAGGTGATCAAAAAGCTGCAACAGAAGCAGGCGTTGATTTTATCTTTGCGAAATATGGATTTGGAACCATAGATGATTGTAAATATACAATTAGTGATATAAGAGAACTACAAAATCTTTAAGAGATTCGCCTTAAATTACTTGTTTTTTTCTTGCAATATAACTGTGAACTTAGTATAATGAGAATGTAAAAATTGCTTAATTTTCTTGACAAGTATGTATACTAGCGTATATACTTTGATAATCAAACTATTGTGAGTATGAAGGAGATTTAATTATGTTAGAAAAGATGAAAGAAATCATTGCAGAGCAACTTAGTGTAACACAGGAAGAGGTTCAATTAGAAACATCTTTTAAAGAAGACCTAGGAGCTGACTCATTAGACTTATTTGAATTAGTTATGGCTTTGGAAGAAGAATATGACGTTGAAATTCCATCTGATGATCTTACAGAACTTAATACAGTAGAAGATGTTATTAACTACTTAAAGAATAAAGGTGTAGAAGACTAGACGATTTAATTGACTTATAACCATGCGTTATAAGTCAATTTTTTGAAGTGGATATTTTGAATTTCAAACTAATTAGAGAGGTGAATTATGGGTAAAGTAGTTTTTATGTTCCCGGGACAGGGCGCTCAATACGTAGGGATGGCAAAGGATTTCTACGATACATTTAATCATAGTAAGGAAGTTTTTGACGCAGCCGATAAAGTATTAGATATTGACGTAAAGGCTCTTTGCTTTGAAGAGAATGAAGATATTAACATAACAGAATATACGCAGGCAGCCATGGTAACAGCAAGCGTTGCCATTTTAAGAGAGATTGAGGCACGAGGTGTAAAGCCAGATATGACAGCAGGACTTAGTCTTGGAGAGTATTGTGCTTTGGTTGCAAGTGAAGTGATGAGTTTTGAAGACGCAGTGAAGACAGTTCGCCAGAGAGGAATTCTAATGCAGGATACAGTTCCAGCAGGGGAAGGTGCTATGGCGGCAGTATTAGGAATGAAGAAAGAACCGATAGAAGAAGTTCTTTCCAATATAGAAGGGATTGTTTCCATTGCGAATTACAATTGTCCAGGACAGATTGTTATTTCGGGAGAAACAAAAGCAGTTGAAGAAGCAAGTGCTGCATTAAAGGAAGCTGGAGCAAGAAGAGTATTACCATTAAAGGTAAGTGGGCCATTCCATTCTGGAATGTTGCAGCCAGCAGGAGAAAAGTTATTAGAAGTATTAGCTGATGTTGAGGTGAAGGATCCAAAGGTTCCTTATGTATCGAACACAACAGCACAGATGGTAACATCAAAAGATCAAGTAAAAGAATTACTAGGAAGACAGGTTTATTCTTCTGTATGCTGGGAACAATCTATAGAGATGATGATTGAAGAAGGCGCAGATACGTTTATTGAGATTGGACCAGGAAGAACGCTGTCAGGATTTATGAGAAAAATCAACCGTAATGTTACGGTAATTAATATAGAAAAAGTAGAAGATTTAGAAAAATTAAAGGAGATCCCATCATGTTAAGTGGAAAAATTGCAATTGTGACTGGAGCAAGTCGTGGAATTGGAAGAGATGTAGCCTTGACTTTAGCTGGATATGGAGCAACCGTAATCGTGAATTACTGTGGATCCAAGGAGAAAGCAGAACAGGTTGTAGCAGATATTGAAGCAGCAGGTGGAACAGCAAAAGCTTATCAAGGTGATGTGTCAAAGTTTGATGTCGCAAAAGATATGATGACTTCTGTGAAGAAAGAATTTGGTTCCATTGATATCTTAGTGAACAATGCAGGAATTACAAAAGATAATCTTGTATTAAAGATGAGTGAAGAAGAATTTGATCAGGTCATTGAAGTAAATCTAAAAGGAACCTTTAATTGTATGAAGCATGTGTCAAGAATCATGTTAAAGCAAAGAGCTGGACATATCATTAATATGTCATCTGTTTCAGGGGTTATGGGGAATCCAGGGCAGATTAATTATTGTGCTTCTAAGGCTGGAGTGATTGGAATGACAAAGTCTTTGGCAAGAGAGTTAGGTTCAAGAGGAATTACAGTGAATGCAGTAGCTCCAGGATATATTCAAACTGAGATGACAGAAGTGTTATCAGAGGATGTAAAAGAAAGTATTTTAAATACGGTTCCATTAAAGAGAATGGGAACAACAAAAGATATCGCGGAAACAGTTGCATTTTTAGCATCTGACAAAGCAGCGTATATTACAGGCCAGACAATTAGTGTTGATGGCGGAATGGGAATGTAAAGGAGAAGACTCATGAAAAATATGAAACGAGTTGTTGTAACTGGAATGGGTGCAATTACTCCAATTGGAAATAGCGTAGAAGATTTTTGGAAAGGCGTGAAAGAAGAGAAAGTTGGATTTGCTCCAATTTCTTATTTTGACGCAACAGATTACAAGACAAGCTTAGCAGCAGAAGTAAAAGATTTTGTGGCAAAGGATTATATGGATCCAAGAACAGCTAGAAGAATGGCATTGTTTTCTCAATATGCAGTAGCGGCAGCCGGAGAAGCAATCAAAGATTCAGAATTAGATTTGGAAAAGGAAGATACAGCACGTGTTGGTATTTCTGTAGGTTCTGGAATCGGAAGTCTTCAAGTAGTAGAAAGTACCAATGAAACCATTAATACAAAGGGACCTAAAAGAGTAAAACCTATGGTAGTGCCAATGATGATTTCTAATATGGCAGCAGGGAATGTTTCTCTTTATTATGGACTTAGAGGAAAGAGTATCAATGTTGTAACAGCGTGTGCAACAGGAACTCAATCAATTGGAGAAGCTTATCGTTCTCTTCAATGTGGAGAAGCAGATGTGATGGTAGCTGGAGGAACAGAAGCAGCGATTACACCAGTTGCTGTTGGTGGATTTGCAGCATTAACTGCACTTAGCAAATCAGAAGATCCAAAGAGAGCATCGATTCCATTTGATAAAGAAAGAGATGGATTTATCATTGGAGAAGGAGCTGGGGTTGTTATTCTTGAGACATTAGAACACGCACAGGCTCGTGGAGCTAAGATTTTAGCTGAGATTGTTGGATATGGTGCAACAAGTGATGCATTCCATATTACCTCTCCTGCAGAAGATGGAGAAGGTGCAGCAAGAGCAATGGAATTTGCTATGAATGAAGCTGAAATTAAGCCAGAAGAAGTGGATTATATCAATGCCCATGGAACAAGTACACATGCCAATGATGCATTTGAGACTATGGCAATTAAAAAAGCATTTAAAGATGCAGCAAATGATGTAAAAATCAGTTCTACAAAATCTATGATTGGTCATGGATTAGGAGCTGCTGGAGCGATTGAATTTATTACGTGTGTTAAGACAATTCAGGAAGACTACATTCATCCAAATGTTGGGTTAAAAGTCAGAGACGAAGAGTGTGATTTGGACTGTATTACAGAAGCAGTAGAAGGCAGCGGTGTAAATTATGTTCTAAGCAATTCTCTAGGATTTGGTGGACACAATGCAACATTACTAGTAAAGAAGTTTGAAGGATAGGAGAGGCTATGAATTTAGAAGAAATGAAAAAGTTAATTCAAATGGTATCTGAATCTGGAGTAGATCGTTTTGAATATAAAGACGATAAATTTTCTGTTAAAATCGGAAAAAATGAAACTAAGGTTATCAGTGGTGCAGTATCGGCAGCACCAGCATTACAAGCAGCACCTCAAAGGGCAGATGTAGCAGAAGTAAAGGAAGCTGAATTAGAAGGAACTCCAGTTACAGCACCTCTTGTTGGAACATTTTATGAAGCACCATCAGAAGGTGCAGATCCTTTCGTTAAAGTAGGGGATAAAGTAGAAGCTGGACAGGTAATCGGAATTGTGGAAGCTATGAAATTAATGAATGAAGTAGAGTCTGAAGTCAGTGGAACTGTTGTGGCAGTGGTAGCAAAAAATGGAGAGATGGTTGAATATGGTCAACCTCTAATCCTTGTAAAGTAAGAGAGGTTGTTATGTTAGATATTAAAGAAATTATGAATATCATTCCTCATAGAAGTCCATTTTTATTAATTGACCGAATTGAAGAGATGGAAGTTGGAAAAAGAGCTGTAGGTAAGAAGTGTGTTAGTTACAATGAACCGTTTTTTGCAGGACATTTTCCTACAGAGCCAGTTATGCCTGGAGTTTTAATTATTGAAGCTATGGCTCAAGTTGGGGCTGTCTGCTGTCTTTCAGATGAAAAATACAAAGGGAAAATAGCATTTTTTGGTGGAATCAACAAAGCAAAATTCCGTCAAAAAGTAGTTCCTGGTGATGTATTAAATATCGAAGTAGAGATGATTAAGGTAAAAGGACCTGTTGGAATCGGAAAAGGAACAGCAACCGTAGATGGGAAAGTAGTCGCATCTGCAGAAATTACATTTATGATTGGATAGGGGGCAGGCATCATGTTTCACAAAATATTAATTGCCAATCGCGGAGAAATCGCAGTTAGAATTATTCGTGCATGTCGCGAGATGGATATCGTTTCTGTAGCAATTTGCTCAGAAGCAGACAAAGATGCACTTCATGCTCAATTAGCAGATGAAACAGTCTGTATTGGACCTGCACCTTCAAAGGATAGTTATTTAGATATGAATCGTGTGTTGGGAGCTGCAATGGCAGTTGGCGCAGACGCAATTCATCCTGGATTTGGATTTCTTTCGGAAAACAGTAAGTTTGTTCGTATGTGTGAAAAGGCAAATATTACATTTATTGGACCATCTGCAGATATTATCGATAAGATGGGAAATAAATCCGAAGCAAGAAAGACCATGATGGAAGCTGGAGTTCCAGTGGTTCCGGGAACAAAGGATGCAGTATATGACGCGGCAGAAGGGAAAACTCTTGCAGATGATATGGGATATCCTGTTATGATTAAAGCTTCTGCAGGTGGTGGTGGAAAAGGAATGAGAATTTGTTTTGAATCGAAAGATTTTGAGGCAACCTTTGAAACTGCAAAGCTAGAAGCAGAGAATGCATTTGGAGATGGGACTATGTACATTGAAAAATATGTACAGGATCCAAGACATATTGAATTTCAAATTCTTGCAGATAAGCAGGGACATACAATTCACTTAGGAGAGCGTGACTGTTCTATTCAAAGACGTCATCAAAAACTAGTGGAAGAATCACCGTCACCAGTGATTACAGAAGAATTAAGAAAGAAGATGGGAGCAGTTGCAGTAAAGGCGGCGAAAGCGGCTGGATATTACAGTGCAGGAACCATTGAATTTTTAAAGGATAAAGATGATAATTTCTATTTTATTGAGATGAATACTAGAATTCAGGTAGAACATCCAGTAACAGAATGGGTCACTGGAATTGATTTAATTCGTGAACAGATTCGTATTGCCATGGGAAATGATTTGACATATTCACAAGATGAAGTTCAGGTACGTGGACATGCCATTGAATGTCGAATCAATGCAGAAAATACAGAACGTAACTTTATGCCTAGTCCTGGTGTGATTACATCAGTGCATTTTCCGGGTGGAAAAGGTGTAAGAATCGATTCTGCAATATATGCAGGGTATGAGATTCCACCATATTATGATTCAATGATTGCAAAATTAATTGTTTATGATAAGAATCGTGAATTAGCACTTCGTAAATTAAAAAATGCATTAGGTGAAGTTGTAATTCAAGGAGTAGCCACAAATGTAGACTACCAGTATGATATTATCAATCACCCTGATTTTGTAGCAGGTGAATTTGATACAGGATTTATAGAAAGATTCCAAGAAGAAAGAGAAAGATAGGTGAAATAGCATGAGCTCATTAAAGGACATGTTCAAGAAAAAGACGCTGACACCACAAGAAAAAAAGCAAGTAGAACGGGTTCGTAAAGCCAAAGATACTTTGATGGAATTTCAGGTTCCAGATGGTTTGTTCCAAAAATGTACAGATTGCGGAGAACCTGTATATAATGAGGATGTAATTGAAAATTATTATGTTTGTCCACGATGTGGCAGCTATTTTCGGATTCGTCCAAGAACAAGACTTACAATGGTTCTTGACAAGAATTCTTTTGAGGAATGGGATATTGGGCTTGAGAGTACAGATCCATTGTCATTTCCTGGATACCTTAAGAAGATAGAGCGTCAAAAAGCAGCGACTAATTTAGAAGAAGCTGTTGTGACTGGAAAAGGAAGTATCCATGGAAAGGAAACTGCCATTGCTGTTATGAGTTCTGATTTTATGATGGGAAGCATGGGTCAGGTTGTTGGAGAAAAAATAACAAGAATGGTGGAACGTGCTACAAAAGAGCGTTTGCCTGTAATTATTTTTACTTGTTCTGGCGGAGCTAGAATGCAAGAAGGAATTGTTTCCCTTATGCAAATGGAAAAGACATCAGCAGCATTAAAAAAACATGACGAAGCAGGACTTCTTTATATTTGTGTTTTGACAGATCCAACCACAGGTGGAGTTACGGCAAGTTTTGCTATGCTGGGAGATGTGATTTTGGCAGAACCAGGAGCATTAATTGGATTTGCAGGACCAAGAGTAATTCAACAAACTATTGGACAAAAGCTTCCAGAGGGATTCCAAAGAGCGGAATTTTTATTGGAACATGGATTTGTTGATAAGATCGTAGAACGAAAGAATTTACGAAAAGTTCTTGCCACGATTATAAGGAGTTGTGATTATGAGCGATAAACTAACAGCATGGGAAAGAGTCAAAATTTCTAGATCAGCAGGAAGACCTACAAGTCTTGATTATATTTCTGTTATTTTTGACCGTTATTTGTCTTTACATGGAGATCGACTATTTGGAGATGACGGAGCAATTGTCGGGGGACTAGCAGTTGTGGATGGTAGAGAAGTTACGGTTATAGGACAACAAAAGGGGCGTACTACAAAAGAAAATATTAAACGTAATTTTGGAATGCCATCACCAGAAGGCTACAGAAAATCTCTTCGTTTAATGAAACAAGCAGAAAAATTCCACCGTCCAATTATTTGCTTTGTAGATACACCGGGAGCGTTTTGCGGAATTGAAGCAGAAGAAGGTGGAATCGGAGAGGCTATTGCCAGAAATCTAATGGAAATGTCTAGTTTGAAAGTACCAGTTCTTTCGATTATGATTGGTGAAGGTGGAAGTGGTGGCGCCATAGCTATGGCAGTTGGAAATGAAGTGTGGAGTTTAGAAAATTCTACATATTCTATTTTATCACCAGAAGGATTTGCATCTATCTTGTGGAAAGATGGTTCAAAGGCAGCCGATGCGGCAGAAGTGATGAAGATCACAGCACAGGACTTAAAAGAACTGGGAATTATTGAAAAGGTAATCTCAGAACCTGAACCAGTGAATATCGACAATATATTTGAAATATCAGAAGAGATGCGACAAATGATATGCGATTTCATTGATGATTATAAGGATAAGTTGCCCGAAGAAATTGCGCAGGAACGATATAATCGCTTCCGTAAGATGTAGAAAGGGAAAAGAATATGAAACCATTAAAAATAGGAGACTTAGTTGCGAAAGTGCCAATTATCCAAGGGGGTATGGGAATTGGTGTTAGTTTGAGCGAATTAGCTGGAACTGTTGCAAAAGAAGGTGGAATTGGCGTTATATCTGCGGCACAGATTGGATTTGAAGATGAGAACTTTAGAAAGAATCCAGATGAGGCTAATTATAAGGCGATTCAACAACATATTAAAAGGGCGCGAGAGATTGCACCAAATGGTATTCTTGGAATTAACATTATGGTCGTTACCAAGAACTATGCAGAACATGTAAAAGAAGCTGTGAAGAATGGAATAGATCTTATTATTTCTGGTGCAGGACTTCCAACAGAACTGCCAGGACTGGTAAAGGGAAGCAAGACCAAAATTGCACCTATTGTATCAAGTACCAAATCAGCTCGTGTTATTTTGAAGCTTTGGGATAAACATCATCAAGTTGCTCCAGATGCAGTGATTATAGAGGGACCAAAAGCAGGGGGACATCTTGGCTTTAAATATGATCAGCTAGAAGATGAGAAAACATATTCTGGATTCGATGAAGAGGTAAAAGGAATCATTGAAAAGGTAAAAGAATATGCTGTAAAATACAAAAAAGAGATTCCTGTTATTGTGGGAGGAGGAGTTTCTTCTCATGAGGATATGGAGCATTATCTTGCACTTGGGGCCGATGGAATTCAAGTTGCAACACCATTCGTAACAACGAAAGAATGTGATGCACATGAAAACTTTAAGAACGCTTATGTAAATGCAAAGAAAGAAGATATTGTATTGGTGAAGAGTCCAGTGGGAATGCCGGGGCGAGCTGTTCGTACAAAGTTTATGGACAAAGTTGCTAAAGAAGGACGAATTGCACCAACATCATGTTTTCAGTGTATGTCAGTCTGTAATCCAAAGGAAGCAGTATATTGTATTACAGAGCGATTGATAAATGCAGTTCGTGGAGATGTAGAAAATGGCTTGGTATTTTGTGGAGCAGATGCTTGGAAATACAATGAAATTACTACAGTTCATGATGTGATTCAAAGTTATATTGGATAAGATAAAAGTGAATATTTATTAAATATAAAAATGTCGTAGATAAGTGAAAATTTATCTATGACATTTTTTTGTGGTTATCCGCAGGAACAGTATTTAAACAAATGAATATAAATTAGAAAAAAATTACTTATTTTCACAAAAAGAGAAGAAAAAATGATTTAATGTATACATAAATAAAGATTTAATACATGCATATGTAAATGTATACAAAGAAATTAAAGTAACTTTAACAAATGTTCAAAGAAAAGTGTTGATATTATGAAATAATTTGGTAAAATGAAAACATGATATATCAAAATGCAACTTGAGGTTTAATTTAAATTGGAGGATTTAATATGGAATTAATATCTAACGCAGCCAATGGATTCATGAAATTGTTTCAGGCTGGTGGAAACACGTTTATGGGATGGGTTACAGGAATCATTCCTATGGTAATTTGTTTAATGACCGCAGTAAACTCGGTTATTAAGATTGTAGGGGAAGAAAGAGTAGAAAATTTTGCAAAGAAGATTACTAGATTTACAATTTTACGATACACTTTACTTCCAGTTATGGCAGTTCTGTTCTTAGGAAATCCTATGTGTTATTCTTTTGGACGTTTCGTTGATGAGAAGTACAAACCGGCATATTATGATTCGTGTGTAAGTTTCTTACATCCGGTTACTGGTCTATTCCCACATGCCAATCCAGCAGAGTTATTTGTATATACAGGTATTTCAGCAGGGTTAATTAAAGCGGGATATTCTGTGGGTGGATTAGCAGTTCGATACTTTGTTGTCGGTATTATTGTTATTTTAATCAGAGGAATTGTAACAGAAAGAATTTATTCAGCGATGTGTGGAAAAGCAGAGAACTAGGGAGGAAGAAACATGTATAAATCAATCACGATCAATGCCGGTGAAGGTGGATGGGGTGGACCATTATCAGTCACTGCAACAGAGAAAAAACATATTATTTTAAGTGTAACTGGTGGGGGAATTCATCCAGTAGCTCAAAAAATCGCTGATATGGTTGGTGGAGAAGCTTTAGATGGATTCAAAACAACAGCACCAGATGATGAAGTTTTAGTAGCAGTTGTAGACTGTGGTGGAACAGCTAGATGCGGTGTTTACCCTAAAAAGGGAATCTTTACAGTGAATTTAATGCCAGTTGGACAGTCTGGACCATTAGCTAAGTTTATTCAACCTGAAATTTATGTATCGGCAGTTACAGAAAAAGAACTTGTTCCTTCAGATGGAACAGCGCCAGAAACACCAGTTGTAGAAGCAACGTCTGAGGTGAATGTGCCTAAAAGCAAGGATCAGGCAAAAGAAGAAATTAAAAAAGCCAACGAAGGAAAAAAACAGGGAATTGTTGTTAGAATTGGTAAGAAAGTAGGAGAAATTGTATCTAAGTTCTTCCAATCAGGACGAGAAACTATCGATATGATGATTAAGAATGTACTTCCATTCATGGCTTTTACAAGTACAATTCTTGGTATTATTGAAGTAAGTGGATTGGGAAATGTAATAGCCAAAACAATTTCGCCAATTTGTAGCACGCTTCCAGGAATGGTCGGTATCTCGATTGTTTGTGCATTGCCATTCTTATCACCAATTCTTGGACCGGGAGCTGTTATCGCACAGGTGGTTGGAACTTTGCTAGGAGCTCAATTTGCAACAAAAGCAATTCCAGCTCAATATGCATTACCAGCATTGTTCGCTATTGACGCTCAAGTTGGTGGGGATTTTGTACCAGTTGGACTAAGTCTTGGAGAAGCAGAACCAGAAACAATCGAAATGGGTGTTCCTGCAGTATTATTCTCCCGTATTATCACAGGACCAGTTGCAGTATTGATTGCATTTGCGTTTAGTATTGGAATGTATTAATCAAAGTATATTAAGTAAAAAGGAGATTATTCATGAAATATCAATCAGAGATTGTAGGATTAGGACCAGAAGCGTTATTTTTCTTAGAAGATGAAGATATGAATTTTATTATTATTTTCAATGAGGATGCACCGCCAGAATTAGCGGAATTATCCGTATTACATACCAAAGCAGACTTAAAAGAACTTCCAGAAGTGGGAGATACCATTAGAATTTGCGACAAGGAATTTAGAGTTAGTGCAGTAGGAAGTGAAGCTCCTCATACACTAAAAGAATTAGGACATTGTACACTTGATTTTAAGGGTGGGGCTGAAGCGGAACGTCCGGGATGCATTATGCTTGAAGGTGACAAAGTGACAGCTGATGATATTAAAATTAGTGGAGAAATCCAAATTTATTAATGCAAGACAGATTAAAACTTATTGACATATACAAATAAAGGAGATCAAAATTATGTTAAACATGGACGAAAAACTTTTAAAAAGAGAACAAGAAGGAAAAGCCATTAGAACTGGTATCGTAGGTGCTGGACAAATGGGACGTGGTATGGTATCACAAATGGCTATGATGAATGGTATGATGCCAGCTATCGTTTCTGATATCCAAGTTGACAATGCAGTACACGCATTTGAATATGCTGGAGTTGCAAAAGAAAACATTGCAGTTGCAAATACGTTAGAAGAAGTAAATGCAGCAATGGAAGCTGGAAAGTTTGTTGCAACAGAGAATGCTGACTTTGTATCAAAGGCAAACTTAGTTGAATGTGCAATTGATGCAACAGGAGTACCTGATGTAGGTGCTAAGGTAGCAACAGATGCATTAAAGAACAAGAAAAACGTTGTAATGTTAAACGTAGAAACTGATGTAGTTATTGGGCCTTACTTAAAATCATTGGCTGAAAAAGAAGGAGTAATTTATACAGGATCTGCTGGGGATGAACCAGGAGCTGTAAAAGAATTATATTGTTTTGCAAAAGCAATGGGAATGACAGTAGAAGTTATGGGAAAAGGAAAGAACAACAAACTTGACTATGACTGTAACCCAGATACTGTATTAGAAGAAGCTACAAGAAGAGTAATGTCTCCAAAAATGTTATGTGCATTTAAAGACGGAACAAAGACAATGGTAGAAATGACAGCAATGTCAAACTATACAGGATTAGTACCAGATGTGATTGGTGGACATGGACCAGCAACAGCACCAGGAACAGAAGGAATCAAAGAATTAAATGATATCTTCAAACTTAAAAAAGATGGTGGAATCTTAAATAGTCATGGAGTTGTAGAATATGTAAATGGAGTTGCTCCTGGAGTATTCGTAACAGTATCAACACCAAACGAAGAGATTGCATACCAAATGAGCTACCACAGTATGGGACCTGGACCACTTTGGACCTTATATCGTCCATATCACTTATGTAACCTTGAAACTCCACTTACTGTTGCAAAAGCTTGTATCGATGGAGAAGTAACATGTGTTGCTAAAGATGGATTAGTATCAGAGTGTATTACACGAGCTAAGGTTGATTTAAAAGCAGGACAGACAATCGATGGAATCGGTGGATACTGCACATATGGTTCAATTGCTAAGGCAGAAGAATCAGACGCTAAGGGATATGTACCTTACGGATTAGTAACAAAGGGTGCAGTGATGAAGAAAGATTGTAAGAAGGGTGACATGCTAACATTAGACATGATTGACCTTGATAAGACAACTCTTATCTACAAGCTTCGTCAAGAACAAGATGCTATGTACGGAAAACATATTTTATAATTTTAATTTAGGAGGAAAATATGAGCGGAATATCTACATTACTATTGGTTATATTTGTACTGTTTTGTGTACAGGCAATTGGTGGAGTTTTTCAAGTGAAGGATTATAGAAAAGCAATTAAAAGAGTACATCAATTAGGAAATGTTGGTGTTGGGCAAAAAAGAGGACGCTTATTTTCTGGAAACATTGTTATGATTGCCTGTAACAATGAAGGTGTTATTACAGGAGCAGAAATTATGGAGGGGTTGACCTTTTTAACCAAGTTTAAGGAAACGAATACGTTTTTAGAGATGGAGTTAAAAGGGAAAATGGTTCCAGAGTTGATGGAAGTGATAAACCGATTTGATAAAAAACAAAGAAAGAAATATAAAGGGTATGTGAGAGCTATTGAAGCGCTTGATATGCGATTAAATCAAGGAATTACTCTTTAATAAAAAGACCCTCTAGGTTGAATGATGATAGTCACTCAGCTTAGAGGGTTTTTGATTGGGTAAAAGCTTGTTAAATCTAATTCTTATAGGCAATTAAATTCTTTCCTGTTTTCTTATCTGTGATTAGAGTATTAATCAGTCCATATTTAGCTGCAGTATAAATGCCGGGAAGTTTATCTTTGCCATAGGCGATTCCAACAACCTCTGGAATATTCTTAAAATCATCTAAGGAAAGTGCCATAAGCTGGCGATTCCATTCGCAGTCTATGATTTTCCCTTTTTCGTCAAAGTAATTGTATGCAATATCACCGATTAAAGAGTTGTTAATGGAATCGTCGTTGATGTCAATTCCGTTTAAATAAACCTCAGATAATTTGTGATAGACAGGAGAAGTCCCGATACCAATAATCGCTAAATCAGCTTTTTTGGCGTGCTCAAAAACATTTTTAACAAAATGCTGTTTTGTGAGAATTTGCTTTGCTTCCAGGGAGTCTACAACGATTGGAACGTGAAGCTGCATATAATTGCCGCCACAGTTGTTTGCAATGCGTTCGCAGATAACGTTAGCTTGAATTTCCCAACGTTCTTGGAATAGACCTCCAGAGGCAGGGATAAATGTTACGTGTCTATGAGGAGAAGAAGTGATATAGTTAGAAGCAATGCTGTAGTTTGTGCTTCCAGCTGCGATTACAACGCTGTCGGATTTGATGATTTTGTAAGAGAGAAATTCTCCGGCAGCTTTTGCAAAAGAATTTTTATTCTCATCACAAACTTCGTTGCCGATGCAGATAACTTCTCGCAAATGAAACTTTTCTTTGATTCTAACTTCTAATTCACGATGAGGTCTAAGATCCCCATCGTGAATCACTACTTCGATAATACCGAGCTTTTTTGCTTTTGTAAGGCACTTTGAAACTTGAGAACGACTCATGTTAAATTTGGATGCAATTCGTTCTTGAGTCCAATCATTATCGTGATATAAATGTGCAATATCAATTAAGATTTGATTATCGTTATTTGTATTCATAAGTTCCTCTTTTATTTTGTTAAATCAACATGAAATTCTTCCAATAAAACTTTTTCAGCTTCGCTATTCCAGCATCCATGATGTTTTTTACAAAGTTCATCTAATTTTTTGAACATTGGGTTTGTTTTACCTAATTCTTCAAAATCATCAATTGCAGTTAGAGGCAAATCAATTTGTGTATAAATCATCTTTTTGCCACCTGGAATCTGTGGAAGGTTTAAAGTTGCATCAATTGCGCTTTCTAATCCACCAATGTGGGTAACCATAACAGCAGGGGTGATTTTCTTTTCTTCCATTAAACGAAGTGCTTCTAAGATATCATCGGTAACACTTCCTGTAAATCCAATATAATGAGAGTAGTTGTAATGAACATTATACATATTGATGGTTGCAGACAACTGTTTATCTACAGGTCCGGCAAAGAAGTTTAAGCAGCCATCTTTTGCAAGGACTTTATCGGCTTGTTCAATAAGTGGACGAACAGGAGCGTAAACAAATACATCATCATAACCTTTATTGTCGGTGATGGACATTAGATGTTCAACAATGTCGTCATGGTCGTTAGAATTTACAAAAATAAGTTCTGTGCCAGATTGTATCTTCCTTGAGAGCATTTTGTCAGCACGTTCTAAACGTTCTTTTGTAACGTCCACAGCAACTATTTTCTTTGGACCTTTCTCTAATTGTAAAGCATAATCAATACATTCAAGTCCCATTGGTCCACAAGCTCCAAAAATAATCTGGTTACCACCTTCTTTTACTTCCATGATGTGTTGATGATGATCTTCGGAAGTGTGATACATACGGTGGTATCCTGCAATGATACAAGAGGTAGGTTCGGAAAGAGAAGCTTCAAAGAAAGAGTCTCCGTTAAATGGAATGATACAGTCACGTTCAATCATTTCAGCAGGAAGAATGCTGTATGTTGAATCTCCACCGTAAGTTCCATAGTAGTATCCTGCAGTTTTTAAAACTCCATTCGCTGTAATTGTAGGTAATACAGTGAATTTCTGTCCTACCTGATATTTATCCTTCCATTTTGCACCTACTTGGGAAATAACACCAGACATCTCATGACCGATAATAGCTGGGTTATTTGCAATATCTTTCGGAGCTCGTTTGTGACTTCCACCCTGACAGGCCAATTTGTATGTAGACATACAAACACTGTCTGAAATGATTTTTACAAGTATTTCATCTTCTTTTATTGCTGGAAGTTCAAAAGTATCTAAACGTAAATCTTTTTCACCGTATAATCTTATTGCTTTTGTTTGCATGGCAATACCTCTTTTCTTATTCGTAACAATTCGTTTCAAATACATTGTACATCCTTGAGGGTGTCTAGTCAAACAAAAGTGACTGATTGGAACAAATGTTCCAAAAACGAAAAAAATAAATTACAAAAAGCATAACATATATTATATGTAATAAATTTGATATGTACAAATATAATGAAAAAATACAAAAAACTCTAAGAAAATTATAAAACTTGCACAAATTGTATACAATCACTTTTATGTGCACAATTGTTTACAATATATCAAGAAAAAGTATGATTTATACATTATTTCGGCTAAATTGCATTGCAAAAAATACAAAACGAGGATATAATAATTAAACAAAGAAGATGATATTGTCATTTGTTTACAAAAAAGAAAAAGGCAATATAGACAAAAAACATGTTGTGTCTAACGATCAAGGAGGAAAAGTTATGTTAAACATGGACGACAAGCTTTTAAAAAGAGAAGAAGAAGGCAAAGCAATTAAAACTGGTATCGTAGGTGCTGGTCAGATGGGACGTGGTATGGTATCACAGATGGCTATGATGAACGGAATTATGCCGGCTATCGTATCTGACATTCAAGTGGACAACGCAGTACACGCATTTGAGTATGCTGGAGTTGCAAAAGAAAACATTGCAGTAGCTAACACTTTGGATGAAGTAAACGCAGCAATGGAAGCTGGAAAATTCGTAGCAACTGAGAATGCTGACTTTGTTTCAACAGCAAACTTAGTTGAATGTGCAATCGATGCAACAGGAGTGCCTGATGTTGGTGCTAAGGTAGCAACTGATGCATTAAAGAATAAAAAGCATGTTGTAATGCTAAATGTAGAAACAGATGTAGTAATCGGGCCTTACTTAAAAGCGCTGGCTGAAAAAGAAGGAGTAATTTATACAGGATCTGCTGGGGATGAACCAGGAGCTGTAAAAGAATTATATTGTTTTGCAAAAGCAATGGGAATGACAGTAGAAGTTATGGGAAAAGGAAAGAACAACAAACTTGACTATGACTGTAACCCAGATACTGTATTAGAAGAAGCTACAAGAAGAGTAATGTCTCCAAAAATGTTAT
>JAQVEG010000070.1 GCA_028697725.1 Anaerostipes sp. | reverse complement strand
TTTACTTGTTTAGTTTTTTTGATTCGCGTTCTAATTGCTTAATGCTTTTATCTGGTGTCGGAAGGTCTTCTGGCATAGTTCCGCCTAATCGTTCAATGGTATCCCGAACTTCTTTTCCAACATCATAATGGGTTTGATTTGCGTTTTCCTTTCCTTGTACATTTTCGCGTTTTAGCTTAGCTTCGGCTTGCGTCGCACGGAATAAGTTTGCGGCCAGTTCTTCGTAACCCATATGATCGAGAATTTTCTGACTTTTCTTTAATCCCTTTTTATCATGAATATCTTTTGCTTTCATTCCACCATAAAGTCCCATATATCCATAATTTTGAAACACAGAATAATCATAATTGGTTTCTACACCAGCATCCTTGGCTGCAGCAACTAGCTGTTTGTTATGTTCTTTCATCTCATATCGAATTGCAAGACGTTTCTGATTTTCTTCCAATTCATCAAAATTATCAATGATTTCTTGTTGCCTTGTCTTGACAGCAAAATATGTTTGTCCTAGAGATACAATCTCTTTTCTAGAATCTGCGTTCATAACAATTAAATAACATGCATAACGAGATAACTTATAACTATTAAATTTTCTTAATGCATCACTTCCGATTTTGACCATCTCGCTCACCTCAGCGAAATGGTTCGCAACTTTATAGTTACTTTTTTCGCATGCAGTGATAGCTTTTTTTATAACAGGAATAAATTTGTTATATTCTGTATATTCAAGCATTTTACTTAATTCTCTTGCAAACCAAAACTCTTGACCATATTCGTTTACATGTTTTATGGATTCAAAGATTGTTTCTGTATAATTATCTTTTTCATCCTGAGTTAATGCTTTTTTTAAAATCCTGTTTGAAATATATTCTAATTCTTTATCAAAATCCATGCTTTTTTCCTTTCTAAGAATAGTGAGTCATCTCCTTAAACAAAAAGAGCCTCGGAATACAATTCCAAGACTCACTTGTGACCGGACACCAGTCATTCGCTAATTAGTTGTACTATATCATATACAAAAGCCTGGTCAAGTATTCATTAAGAAATTTTTTGTTAGGAGAATTGCAGAAAACGGATTAAATCAATGCAAGGTAGCTGAAAAAATGGGAATTACACCAAAAACTTTTTATGAAAAAATGTCAAAAGGTTGAGGTCGCGAGTTCGAGTCTCGTCTATCGCTCTTTTAAAAACCACGTAAATACGTGGTTTTTTTGATGTTATAATCCATTAATTCTACAACAATTCTCATAAGCAAGTTCTTGTAATAATTTATATAATGGTTGTACATCATATTTTTTAGGGAACTCTAGTTTATGGGAAATATATTCAACATGGTGAGCTTTTAAATCTGCAGTTTTGATGTATGTAAAAGTTAATTCACTGTCATCAAATCCAAATCCAGCGGTTTCCATTGTTACATCAACAACAGAATATAAATTGATGGATTCGATTCTCATTTTTGTTCCAGTTGCTCCTTGCTTGTCGGTGAATATAATTCTCCTATTTGTAAAAATAAGAGCATCACGAATTAGTTTAAATCCGACGTTTATCTCTTCATCATCCATTAAGTATAAACTATATTCGGATTCTAGTTCCTCTTTTGAAATTTGACTATAATTATTCAATGCTCCTTGTAAAATGCTGTTTCCACCTAAGTTTTTCGCTGCGTTCATCATTCCTTTAAGTGCCATAATACTCCTCCTCTTTGGTTGTGTGTCAAATCACGACACATTTATTTTTATTAAATTTATATATATATTTCAATATAATCGAACATACTTAAGCTAAAGTTTTAAAAAGCAAAGAGATGAGAGTCAATGGCTCCCGAAATCTTACTTTAATTATAGAATGAGTATAATTAAAAATCAATTATTACTTCGTTTTCAAAGGACACTATTGACGTATTAGGAAATAGTGGTTATACTCAAATATGAACATATGTTCTTTAAACATAGATTTTAAGTGTACAGTAAGGAGGGTTGTAGCCAATGGAAAGATTTGAATTAGTATCAGAATATGAGCCCACTGGAGATCAGCCACAGGCAATTAAAGAGCTTGTGGATGGATTTCGAGAAGGGAATCAGTTTGAGACACTGCTTGGAGTGACTGGATCAGGGAAGACTTTTGCCATGGCCAATGTGATTCAGGCATTGAATAAGCCAACTTTGATTATTGCACACAATAAGACATTGGCAGCACAATTATATAGTGAATTTAAGGCATATTTTCCACACAATGCAGTGGAGTATTTTGTCAGCTATTATGATTACTATCAGCCAGAAGCCTATGTACCTTCTACCGATACGTATATTGAGAAGGATTCAGCTGTCAATGATGAGATTGATAAACTGCGTCATAGTGCCACCGCAGCATTGATTGAACGGAAAGATGTGATTGTAGTATCCAGTGTTTCATGTATTTATGGAATTGGTAGTAAAGAGAATTATTCTGAGATGATGATTTCTCTTCGTTCAGGTATGGAGAAGGACAGAGATCAGGTAATAGATGATTTGATTAATATTCAATATGTCCGGAATGAATTAGACTTTAAGCGGGGAACCTTCCGAGTAAAGGGAGATGTACTGGAGATTATTCCTGTTTCTACGTTTGAAGAAGCAGTGAGAGTTGAATTTTTTGGAGATGAGATTGAACGAATTGTAGAATTTGATGTATTAACTGGAGAGGTGAAGAGAAGTTTAAGTTTTGTAGCTATTTTCCCTGCATCTCATTATGTAGTTCCTCAAGAGCAGATTGAACGTGCAATTGTAGATATTAAAGCTGAGCTGGCAGAACGAGTGAAGTATTTTCAGGAGAATGACCAGCTTATTGAGGCACAGCGAATTTCTGAACGAACTAATTTTGATATGGAGATGTTGAAAGAGACAGGATTTTGTTCAGGAATTGAAAATTATTCCAGACATTTAACGAATCAGAAGCCAGGACAGCCACCGGCAACATTGATGGATTTCTTTGGAGATGATTTTTTAACGATTATCGATGAGTCCCATATTACAGTTTCACAGATTGGAGCGATGTATTCAGGAGATCAGTCAAGAAAGTCTACGTTGGTAGACTTTGGATTTCGACTTCCGTCGGCAAAGGATAACCGGCCTTTAGAGTTTACAGAGTTTGAACAAAAGATTGATCAGATGATGTTTGTATCAGCAACACCTGGGAAGTATGAAGCAGCACATGAATTGCTTCGTGCAGAGCAGATTATCAGACCAACAGGGCTATTAGATCCAAAGATTGATGTAAGACCTGTCACTGGACAGATTGATGATTTATTATCAGAAGTGAATATAGAAACTGAAAAAGGGAATAAGGTTCTTGTTACAACACTGACGAAACGTATGGCAGAAGAGTTGACGGACTATATGCGAGAAGTTGGAGTTAGAGTCAAGTATCTTCATTCAGATATTGATACTTTAGAGAGAATAGAGATTGTTCGAGATCTTCGTATGGGGGTATTTGATGTCTTGGTTGGAATCAACCTTTTAAGAGAAGGACTTGATATTCCAGAGATTACACTGGTAGCAATTTTAGATGCGGATAAAGAAGGATTTCTTCGTTCCGAGACTTCTTTGGTTCAGACAATCGGAAGAGCAGCACGTAACAGCGAGGGACGAGTTATTATGTATGCAGATAGGATCACAGATTCTATGAATGCTGCAATCAACGAGACAAATCGAAGAAGAGAGATTCAACATCAATATAATCTAGACCATGGAATTACACCAAAGACTATTCAAAAGGAAATCAGAGATTTGATTAAGGTTTCAGAGGAACAGGAAGAAAGTACAGATTATGAAAAAGATATTGAGTCTATGAATCAAAAGGAACTCAAGGCTATCATTGAAAGATTGACGAAGAAGATGAATCAAGCAGCAACAGAGTTGAATTTTGAAAGAGCGGCACAGCTAAGGGATGAATTAAAAGAATTCAAGATTGCCTATCGAGATTACGATAAGTAGACGGGAGATTAGAATGAAAAAAGATATAATTAGGATAAAAGGAGCGAGAGAACATAACTTGAAGGGAATTGACGTGGATATACCAAGAGATTCCTTTGTTGTGCTGACGGGATTAAGTGGTTCTGGAAAGTCGTCTCTTGCCTTTGATACTATATATGCAGAGGGGCAGAGAAGATATATGGAATCTTTGTCTTCGTATGCAAGGCAGTTTTTAGGACAGATGGAAAAACCGGAAGTGGATAGCATTGAGGGACTTTCACCGGCCATTTCTATTGATCAAAAGTCAACAAATAGAAACCCTAGATCTACTGTGGGAACGGTAACGGAAATTTATGATTATTTGAGACTTTTATATGCAAGAGTTGGAATTCCTCATTGTCCTAAGTGTGGAAAAGAGATTAGCAGACAGACCGTTGACCAGATGGTGGATCGTATTCAAGAACTGGAAGAGGGAACAAAGTTTCAAGTTTTAGCACCTATTATTCGTGGAAGAAAAGGGCAGCATGTTAAAGTGTTAGAACATGCAAAGAAAAGTGGATATGTACGTGTTCGAATTGATGGAAATATATATAGTTTAGATGAAGATATTTCCTTAGAAAAGAATATGAAACATAATATAGAAGTTGTAATTGATCGATTGGTTGTAAAAGATGGGATTCAAAAAAGACTGTCAGATTCTATTGAAACTGCACTTAACTTGGCAGATGGATTGATTTTTATAGATGTAATTGACGGAGAGCAGTTGAACTTTAGTCAAAGTTTCTCATGCCCTGACTGTGGAATTAGTATTGATGAGATTGAACCAAGAAGTTTTTCATTTAACAATCCATTTGGTGCATGTCCAACGTGTCATGGATTAGGATATAAGATGGAATTTGATCCAGAACTTATGATTCCAGACGAATCATTGTCTATCAATGAAGGAGCCATTCAGGTACTAGGGTGGCAGTCCAGTTCCGATACAAAGAGTTATACAAGAGCAATTTTAGATGCTCTTGGAAAAGAATATGGATTTGATATGGATACCCCATTTCAGGATTATTCACAGGAGGTTCGCAATGTCTTGTTTCATGGGACCCATGGACACGAAGTAAAAGTATACTATAAAGGGCAGCGTGGAGAAGGAATTTACGATGTTGCTTTTGAAGGAATTATTAAGAATGTAGGTAGAAGATATCGTGAATCATCAGAACGTATGAAAGCAGAATATGAGACATTCATGACTGTGACACCGTGTGAAGACTGTCATGGACAGAGATTAAAAGCGACTTCTTTGGCAGTTACAGTTGCAGGGCTGAATATCATGGAATTTTGTGATATGTCAGTAGAAGAGATTTTAGAGTTTTTAGCTCGTATGGAATTAACCCAAAGACAGCAGATGATTGGGAATCAAGTGCTAAAAGAAATCAAAGCTAGAGTTGGATTTTTAAATGAAGTTGGACTAGGATATTTAACACTTTCAAGGGCGACAGGAACATTGTCTGGAGGAGAGGCACAGAGAATACGTCTTGCAACCCAGATTGGATCGGGGCTAGTAGGTGTCGCATATATTTTAGATGAGCCAAGTATTGGACTGCACCAGAGGGACAACGATAAACTAATTCATGCATTAAAGGGATTGAAGGATTTAGGCAATACTTTGATTGTTGTGGAGCATGACGAAGATACCATGTTAGAGGCTGATTATATTGTAGATATTGGGCCAAAAGCTGGAGAATTTGGTGGAGAAGTTGTAGCAGTGGGAACGGCAGAAGAGATTATGAACAATCCCAATTCAATTACAGGCGCGTATTTAAGCGGAAAGATGAAGATTCCAGTGCCAGAAGTACGAAGAGAGCCTACAGGATTTATAGAAGTACTGGGAGCGCAGGAAAATAATCTAAAGAATATCGATGTTAAGTTTCCATTAGGCGTATTAACTTGTGTTACAGGGGTTTCTGGTTCAGGAAAAAGTTCTTTAATCAATCAGATTTTATACAAGCGTCTTGCAAGAGATTTGAATCGTGCCAAGATGAAAGCTGGAAAGCATAAAGGAATTAAGGGGATTGAACAGTTAGATAAGGTTATTGACATTGACCAGTCTCCAATTGGAAGAACACCAAGATCTAATCCTGCCACATATACAGGAGTATTTGACCAGATTCGTGATTTGTTTGCAATGACAAAAGATGCCAAAGCAAAAGGATATAAGAAGGGTAGATTTAGTTTTAATGTCAAAGGGGGACGCTGTGAGGCGTGTCGTGGAGATGGAATAAATAAAATTGAAATGCATTTTCTTCCAGATGTATATGTGCCTTGTGACGTTTGTGACGGAAAACGTTATAATCGTGAAACTTTAGAAGTGAGATATAAAGGTAAAAATATATACGATGTGTTAGATATGACAGTAGATGAAGCTTGTGGATTCTTTGAAAGCATTCCATCCATTTCTAGAAAAATGGAGACGCTCAGGGATGTTGGACTAGGATATATTCGTTTAGGTCAACCATCTACACAGTTGTCTGGAGGAGAAGCACAGAGAATTAAACTTGCAACAGAATTAAGCAAAAGAAGCACTGGCAAGACGATTTATATTTTAGATGAACCGACAACAGGACTTCATTTTGCAGATGTTCACAAATTAGTGGATATCCTTGGAAAGCTGACAGAGGGCGGCAATACCGTCATTGTAATTGAACACAATTTAGAAGTAATTAAAACCGCAGATTACATTATTGATATGGGTCCAGAAGGTGGGGCAAAAGGTGGACAGGTGGTAACCCAAGGAACACCAGAGGAAATTGCCAATATAAAAGAATCTTATACAGGACAGTATATCAAAGATAAACTTTAAAATAGAAATAAAATAATTAGGTCAGAGTTTTCCGACCTAATTATTTTTATGCTAATTGCTGACCAAGGAAATCGGCTGTAATTTTTGCGACCTCCAATTCATGTTCTGATAAGGATTCCTCCGAGGATAAGATAAATACAATTCCAATGGCGTCTCCTTCAGAGATAATGGTTGCAAGAGCTTCGCTGGTAAAATCTTTTGGAAAATCAGTAGTTACAGATATAAAAGTATTGTCTGATTTAGTGGCTAGTGCAACACTGCGTTGCTCCATGGAGTCGATGACTTTAGAATTCAAGTCTTTTCCATTTAATTGTTTGCTATTAGGTCCAGCACTGGCAATCACTGAATATAAGTCGCAAATACAAATGGTATGGGGAATATTTTTTGCGATTGCATCTACATAGGATTTAGCAAAAGCCCCCAGCTCCTCAAAAGGAGAATATTTTCCTAAAATAATCTTTCCATCTTGTTCGATGAAAATCTCCAAAGGATCCCCTTCATGAATTCGCAGAGTTTTTCTTATTTCTTTCGGGATAACAATCCTTCCGAGATTGTCAATTCGCCGAACAATTCCTGTTGCTTTCATAGCATATGCCTCCGTTCATTTAATATTCATAGTGTCTGTCAAATATGAAAAAATATGCAAGATGAAAAAAGATACAAAAAACCAAAAGGGTATGATATAATGTCATACTAGTAAGAATAATAAAAATATAGGAGATAATTAGGATGAAATTTAAATTTAAATTAGATGTAAATGACTTGTTTCGCTTTTCTTTAATACATTCCTACACAGGAAGTGGTGGCTTTTTTTCGGCTATTGTTGGAATCATTGGAATTGTCATGATTGTACAGGGAGTAGCTCTTGGAGCAGGAATTACAAAGGCTATCGTTGGTTTGGTGATGCTTGCATTGTTTTTTGGACTTAATCCAGCAATGTTATATCTAAAAACAAAAAGACAAGGGGAAAGCAATATGATGTATCAGACGGAAACAGAGTGTGAGTTTGATGAGAAAGGTATGCACATTCATATTGGAGAGCAAAATGGTGGTATTTTATGGAGTGAAGTTCAAAAAGTTCAGTATTTGGCAGGATTGTACATGCTTTATACAGGGCCAAAGACTGCTTTTGTATTTAATGAAAAAAAGCTTGGCGATGAGGCACAGAATATTATGAATTATATTTATTCTCATGTAGGACCACATGTGAAGCTGCCAAAAGGTGCTGTGAGGAAATAACAAATGGAAAGTTTTTGTCATGAAGATACATTTCAAGCCGGATTTGATCTTGGCAGTAAGGCTCAAGCAGGAGAGGTATATTGTTTAGAAGGAGATTTAGGTGTTGGAAAAACTGTATTTACACAAGGTTTTGCCAAAGGACTTGGTATTGAGGAACCAATTAGCAGTCCAACATTTACAATAGTCCAAGTTTATGAAGAAGGGAGACTTCCGTTCTATCATTTTGACGTCTATCGAATTGGAGATATAGAAGAGATGGACGAGATTGGATATGATTATTATGTGTATGGAGAAGGAGTTTCTCTTATTGAATGGGCGAATCTAATAGAAGAGATTCTACCAGAACAGTATAAAAAGATTACTATTGAGAAAGACTTGGAAAAGGGATTTGATTATCGAAATATAAAGATTGAAGATAATTTTGTATTATAGAAGGATTTATTAGTTACATATTATATAG
>JAQVEG010000069.1 GCA_028697725.1 Anaerostipes sp. | reverse complement strand
CAAATACCTCAGGGCAAGTTCCAGCACACAATCCACATCCAATACAATCTTCGTTTACATAATATTTCATAAAAAGCTCCTTTTTAATTTATACTGTGATACTACTATATTATGTCTTACAAATATGTTGCTTATACAATAAATTTCATTGGTACTCTTTATCAAAAAAATAAATTTTATGCTTTTAATTGATTAATTAGACCTGGTACAATCTTCTTCCAGTCTCCTACGATTCCGTAGTCAGCTACATCAAAGATTGGTGCTGTTTCATCTTTGTTGATTGCAACGATAATATCAGATTCTTCCATACCTGCTACGTGCTGGATTGCTCCAGAAATTCCGATTGCAAAGTATACATTAGGACGAACTGTCTTTCCTGTTTGTCCAACCTGAATATCTCTTGGCTGCCATCCATTGTCTACAATTGCACGAGAACAGCTTACTTCTCCACCAAGAACTTCTGCTAGTTCTTTTAGTGTAGCAAATCCGTCTTCTCCAACTCCACGTCCTCCAGATACTAAAATCTTAGCGTCCATGATGTCTACAACGTCAACCACTAATTTTACAACTTCCATAATCTCAACATATTTGTTGTTTGGAGTAAATCCTGGATTGAATTCAATTACTTCCGCTTCCTTGCTATCGTCTTTTTCCATTGCCTGCATAACTCCAGGACGAACAGTTGCCATTTGAGGTCTATTGTCTGGGCAAGCGATAGTTGCTATTGTGTTTCCACCAAATGCTGGACGAGTCATTAATAACTGATTATGTTTTTGTTCTCTTCCTGGGATTGCCACTAATGGGAAATCTCCAATTTCAAGAACAGTACAGTCAGCTGTTAGTCCAGTTGCAACTCTAGCTGATACACGAGGTCCAAGGTCACGTCCAATTGCTGTTGCTCCAACTAACATGATTTCTGGTTTGTACTCGTTGATAACAGAAGCCAATGCATGTGTATATGGCTCTGTTCTGTATTCTTTTAATTCTGGATCATCGACTACGATTACTTTATCTGCTCCATATGCAGCTAATTCATCTGCAAGTCCTTTTATATCAGAGCCAATTAAAACTGCTGTTACGTCTGTATCTAAATCTACTGCCAAATCATTTGCTTTTCCTAATAATTCAAAAGCGATTTTTTCTAATTGATTGTCTACTTGTTGTGCATAGACATAAACACCTTTATATTCTTCTAAATCCATTTTTGATCACTTTCTCCTTTCAAGTGCGCCTCGGCGTACTTGCGCCAAGATTTTACCATTACTTTTCCAATGAAAATCTTGGCATCCGCCGGAGGCAGGAATCTTTGATTCCTTAGATTACATGTTTTTCTTTCAACTTATCCATAATATAAGTTACTGATTCTTCTGGATCAAGCGTTACTTGTTCTCCAGCTCCCTTTCTTACTTTATCAGAAGCCTTTGCGATCTTTGTTGGAGAACCAGCAAGTCCGATGTTTGAATCATCAATATCTTTAAGGTCAGCTCTTCCCCAAGTTGTAATTTCTGCATCATATGCATCAAAAATTCCACCTGGTGTCATGTAACGTGGCTCATTTAATTCAGCTAATGCTGTAACTAAACATGGCATTTGTGCTTTTAATACATGGTATCTGTCTTCATATTGACGCTGTACAACAACTGCATCACCTTCGATTTTAATGTCTTGTGCATATGAAATCACTGGTAAATCAAGATGTTCTGCGATTTGTGGTCCTACCTGTGCAGTATCTCCATCAATTGCCTGACGTCCTGTGATAATTAAATCATAATCAATATTTCTTAATGCTCCAGCAATTGTTGTTGATGTTGCCCATGTATCTGCTCCACCTAACACTCTATCTGTAACTAGAACACCTTTGTCTGCTCCCATTGCCATTGCTTCACGAAGTACTTCGTCAGCTTTTGGAAGTCCCATTGTTAATACTGTTACTTCTACATTGTCGTTCTCATCTTTTATTCTTAGAGCTGCTTCCAATCCTGCTTTATCATCTGGATTCATGATGGTAAGCATTGCTCCTCTGTCTAATGTACCGTCTGGGTTAAATTTAACTCCACCCTTTGTATCAGGCACCTGTTTAATACATACTACTATTTTCACGTGAAGTACCTCCCTATTTCAAAACGTTTCCAGAAATAACCATACGTTGAACCTCTGAAGTTCCTTCGTAGATTTCTGTAATCTTAGCATCGCGCATCATACGTTCTACATCGTATTCACGGATATATCCGTATCCACCATGTAATTGAACCGCTTTTGTTGTTACTTCCATTGCAACTTCTGCAGCGTATAATTTAGCCATTGCAGCTTCTACACTGTAGTTCTTTTGTGTTGCTTTTGCCATTGCAGCTCTGTATACCAATAACTGTGCAGCTTTTACTTTTGTTGCCATATCAGCTAATTGGAATTGAGTGTTCTGGAACTGAGCGATAGAACGTCCAAACTGTTTTCTTTCTTTTACATATTCAACGGTTGCATCTAATGCACCTTCTGCTAGTCCTAAGGCTTGTGCAGCGATACCGATACGTCCACCATCTAATGTATGCATTGCGATTCCGAAACCTTTTCCTTGTTTTCCAAGAATGTTTTCTTTTGGAATTCTACAATCTTCAAAAATTAGTTCGTATGTAGCTGATCCACGGATACCCATTTTCTTTTCTTTGGTACCAAATGTAAATCCAGGTGTTCCTTTTTCTACAATAAATGAAGAGATTTCTTTGAACTTACGTCCACGTTTTTCAACGATTCCTGTAACTGCAATTACAATGTAAACATCTGCATATTTACCGTTTGTAATGAAGCACTTAGATCCGTTGATAACCCATTCGTCACCATCTAAGACAGCTTTTGTTTGTTGTCCCTGAGCGTCAGTACCTGCTCCTGGTTCTGTTAAACCAAAAGCTCCTAATTTCTTTCCTGATGCTAAATCTGGAACGAACTGTTTCTTCTGTTCTTCTGTACCAAATGTCATAATAGGATCGATACAAAGAGATGTATGTGCAGATACAACAACAGATGTTGTTCCACAAACTTTTGCTAATTCTTCTACACACATAGTGTATGTCAAAGGATCGCATCCTTGTCCACCGTATTCTTTTGGTACTGGAATACCTAAAAATCCGTTTTTCGCCATCTTTTGAGCTGTTTCTACTGGGAATTGTTCATTCTCATCAGTATCTTGAGCTAGAGGCTTTACTTCATTTTCAGCGAACTCTTTAAATAGAGTTCTTGCCATTTCATGTTTCTTGCTTAATGTGAAATCCATTTTCTTTCCTCCATTGATTTATTTGCTATAATCGTAGAATCCCTTACCTGTTTTACGACCTAAGTTTCCACCACGAACCATTTTTCTTAGTAATGGATGTGGACGGTATTTAGAATCACCAAACTCATTGTAAAGTACTTCCATAATTGCCAAACAAACATCTAAACCGATTAAATCCCCTAAAGCTAAAGGTCCCATTGGGTGATTAGCTCCAAGTTTCATAGCTGTATCAATTCCTTCTACAGAAGCAACACCATCAGCATAGATTCCTACTGCTTCATTTACCATAGGGATTAAAACTCTATTTACAACGAAACCAGCACCTTCTTTTACCTGAACAGGCGTTTTTTCGACTTCTTTGGAAATGCGAATAATCTGCTCTACAGTTTCATATGGTGTATTAATCCCTGCAATCACCTCTACCAATTTCATCGCAGGTGCTGGGTTAAAGAAATGCATACCAATCATTGGACGGTCAAGTCCTGTACCAATTTCAGTAATTGACAGCGAAGATGTATTCGTCGCAAAAATGCAGTCTACTTTACAAATGCTCTGCAGCTCACGAAATGTCTGTCTCTTAATCTCCATATTCTCAACAGCCGCTTCCACAACTAAATCACAGTCAAAACAAATCTCTTTGGTTCCTGTTTTTATTTTCCGTAAGATTTCTCCTGCTTCTTTCTCTGTCATTTTTCCTTGTTTCATTCGCTGCTCTAACCCTTTTTTGATTCTCTCTTTTCCCATGGCTGCAAGTTCATCATTAATGTCACAAAGACATACTTCATAGTCCTGTGCTCTGGCAAATACCTGTGCAATTCCAGAACCCATAGTTCCTGCACCAATAATTCCGACAATCATCTTATTCCCTCCTTGATATTATAATTCCAATCCCATTTTGTCTTCTGAAAAAATTCTTTCATCCATCCACTTTACATCTTTTACAATAACATCAAAATCAATATATGGAAGAATCTGAGTTTCAATATCAATTCCTGGAGCAATTTCTGTTAACTCTACGCCCTCTTCTGTTAGTTGGAAAACAGCTCGTTCTGTAATATACATAACTGGTTGTTTTATTTTTCTTGCATAATCTCCGCTAAATGTAATCTGTTCTACATGTTTTAAGAATTTTTTATTTTTTCCTTCCTGTAGAATTTTTAACTTGTGGTTTTCCACTGCAACTTTCATTCCACCTTGTGTAAATGTTCCACAGAATATTACTTTCTTAGAATTCTGAGTAATATTAATAAATCCACCGCAGCCTGCAATCTTCGGTCCAAACTTACTTACATTGATATTCCCATCTCCATCCATCTGTGCTAAGCCTAAAAATGCTACATCTAGTCCGCCGCCATCATAAAAATCGAATTGACAAGGCTGGTCTAGAACACAATCTGCATTGGTTGTAACTCCAAAGTCGCCACCTCCAGCAGGTACTCCGCCAATAGTTCCTGCTTCTGTAGTAAGAACCATACCTTTGACCCCTTCTTCTGCTGCAACACTTGCGATTCCCTCTGGCATACCAATTCCAAGATTGGTAATTGCTTTTGGAACTAATTCCATGGCTGCTCTTCTTGCTATAATTTTTCTTTCATTCAATGGTAATGGTTCTAAAGAATCCATTGGCACTCTTGCCTCGCCGCAGTAAGCTGGATTATATTGTGTTGAAAATGTCTGCATATGATTTTCTGGTTTTGCAATAACAACTGCATCTACATAAATTCCAGGAATTTTCACAAGACGGCTGTCTAATGTTCCATGATCCACAACCTTTTCAACTTGCACAATTACATGTCCACCACAGTTCTTCGCTGCCTGTGCCATAGCCAATGATTCCGCACTAACCCCCTCTTTATGAAAGGTAATATTTCCTTCTGTATCTGCAAATGTTCCTTTTAACATTACCACATCAATAGGAATTGCATTGTATAGAAGTCTTTCTTCTCCTTTAATATTAATGATTTCTACAATATCTCCTGCTTCTTCGGCTTTCTGGTTTAATTTACCACCTTCTAATCTTGGGTCCACAAATGTATTAAGACCTACATGGGTAATTAATCCAAGTTTTTTTGCCGCAATATCTCTATATAATTGAGAAATCACACCCTGTGGCAGATTATAAGCAGCCAATTTATTTTCTAACGCAAGCTTTTGAAGACGTGGAGCCAATCCCCAATGTCCTCCGATGACTCTGCTGCAAAGCCCTTCTTCTCCCATATGATTTAATCCTTTAGTTCCTTCTCCCCCCTGACCTGCTGCATATACCAATGTAATATCCTTTGGCGAGTTTGTTTCTAGAAAACTATCTTGAATTGCAATGGAAATCTCCTCTGGGTGCATTGCTCCAACAAATCCTCCAGATGCTAATGTAACACCATCTTTTATGTATTCACTGACAGCTTCTCTTGCCGTTAAAATTTTAATCATCCTATTACCTCCTAATACGTTTGTTTTCGTTCTTTTGATACCTAAAGTATGCTTTCAACCCATAGAAAAGTAAAATACATTCTCTTTATCTTTTCTATAATTAAAAGTTATGGTTATTTTGTCTATTTTTTTCTTTCCTATAAATAATAATTTAAAAATTTGTTTTTCTACTAATATTTTTCATTTTTTCTTTATTTTTATGTTTTTTATTTTTCTACTCTCTGATTCTTCATAACTTTTTGTTATCAAGAAAATAGATTTAATGTATTTTACTTCAAGTATCCTGTAGTGCATACTAAACATAAGATTTGATTGAATTGGCCGAAACAATCTATGGAACTAACAAATTTTTTTCGGGAGGAAATATTTTATGACAATAAAGGAAATGAATATTGGAGACTATGCCACAATATCAAAAACAGTAACAGAAACTGACGTATATTTATTTGCGGGAATAACTGGTGACCTAAATCCAGCTCATACAAATGAAGAAGATGCAAAAAATGGGATGTTCGGAGAGAGAATTGCCCACGGAATGTTAAGTGCAGGATTTATATCTGCCGTTTTAGGAATGAAATTGCCAGGACCCGGAACCATTTATCTTGGACAGGAACTTAAATTTACCAAGCCTGTAAAATTCCATGATACTATAACTGCAACTTGTACAGTTTCAGAAATGATAGAAGAAAAAAACATTGTAAAAATAGAAACCATATGTACAAATCAACATGGTGAAGTCGTTGTCAAAGGTATGGCAACTGCAATGCCGCCAAAACAATAAAGGAGAATTGTCTATGTCAGGAACATTATCAGTATTAGCCATTATTATTTCTTTGGCTCTACTTATTTATTTAGGATATAAAAACTGGTCTGTAATATTAATTGCTCCAATCTTAGCATTGTTAGCAGCTGGACTTACAGGACTTGCAACTGGTGGTGATCTTCATCTACTTGCCACTTACACAGAAACCTTCATGACAAATCTTGCAGGTTATGTAAAATCATACTTCCCATTCTTCTTACTTGGAGCTATCTTTGGAAAGCTTATGGAAGTAAGTGGATCTGCAAAATCAATTGCTTATTTCATTGTAGAAAAAGCTGGTGCTGGAAAAGAAGTTCTAGCCGTAGTACTTGCCTGTGCAGTAATTACCTATGGAGGTGTATCTCTTTTCGTTGCTGCCTTTGCAATTTATCCAATTGGTGTTGCATTATTTAAGAAATCAAACTTGCCAAAACGCTTGCTGCCTCCAGCGATTGCATTGGGTGCATTTACTTTTACTATGACTGCCCTTCCTGGGACTCCACAAGTACAAAATACGATTCCAATGCAATACTTTGGAACTGATGCATTTGCTGCACCAATTCTTGGATTAGTATCCGCAGCAATTATGCTCTTCGGGGGATTATTCTGGATTGAGACTCGAATGAAAAAAGCATTAGCTGCTGGTGAAGGTTATGGCGATTATCCAAACGAAAATATAACAGATGTCCATGAAGATAATCTTCCAGCATTTACTATTGCTATGGCACCAATTATTGTTGTAATTGTACTTAACTTTGTATTATCTAAAATGGTATTTGTAAACTTAGATGAATCTTACTTGGTCAAGGATTTTGGGACAACCCTATCTGCAGTATCGGGTGCATGGAGTTTGATTCTCGGATTAGTTGCCGGCATTATTTTATGTATTATTTTAAACTACAAAAGATTCGAAAAAGGTGTTGTAGAAACACTTAAGGAAGGTGTTACCGGATCATTCCTAGCCGTTATGAATACTGCTTCTGAAGTAGGATATGGAAATGTTATTAAGACACTTGCTGGTTATGGAATTATAGCTACTGCATTACTTAGTATTTCCGGGAATCCATTGGTTGGTGGCGCAATTTCCACTAGTGTTCTTGCTGGAATCACTGGCTCCGCATCTGGTGGAATGTCAATTGCCCTTGCATCTTTTGGAGATACCTTCTTAAAAGCTGCTCAGTCCATGAACATTAGCCCAGAAGCGCTACACCGTGTTATCGCTGTTGCCTCTGGTGGGTTAGATACGCTTCCACATAATGGTGCGGTTATTACACTTTTGGCAATTACCGGACTACGTCACAAAGACTGCTATATGAACGTGGCCATGTGTACGTTAGTCATTCCACTCATTTCATGTGCTGCTATTATTATCTTAGGAACACTTGGAGTTGCATAATTATAATAAATTCTTCTTATATCAAAATAAGGACAAGATATCCATTGAATATCTTGTCCTTATTTTATTGATACATATCTTGATAATCTAAATTATCCAGAAATCTTTCAAACTCATTTCGATAGGTCTTTACAAAATCTATAAAGATTTTCAAAGGTCCATAAATCTGTTTATCATTTTTTACAATCAAAGCCACATTCCAAGGAAATGTAGGATCTGTTAATCTCACTGTTTTTAAATTATCACTTTTAAAACGTCTTAAGATTGGTTTTGGTAATATACCTATCCCCTGATTACTTGCTACCATCTCAGCAATAAAATCCCATTGAGAACTTTCCATAATAATATGAGGACGAAATCCTAAATTCATGCAAATATTTTTTATTCGACCTGAAAGCATGTATGTCTTATCCAATAATATAAATTTTTCATTTTTTAATTCAGAAAATGACACACTTTCTCTGTCTGCCAAAGAATGATTTTTATGAACAAGCAATACATTCTCTGATGAAATAAATGGAGTTACATTTACCTCGTCATCTTGAATAGGAAGCATAACAGCTCCTATATCCAATTCTCCGCTTTTAACCTTCTCTAATACTTTATTTGCACCTTTTTCCACCATATTTAATTCGATTTCTGGATAAAGAATATTAAATTCTGGTATGACCGAAGTAAAACAAGCAGTTCCCATTACAGGCGGTACACCAATAATAATTTTTCCCTTTCTAGATTTTACACTGTCATATAAATATGCCATTTGATTATTGATAACCTCCATGGCAATTAATCCACGTTCATATAATATTCTACCTTCATCTGTTAGTTTGAATTTCTTATTGTTTGTACGATCAATTAATTTGACCTCCAAATCTTTCTCTAACAATTGAACACTCTTACTAATTGCAGGCTGACTAATGTATAGTTTTGCAGCTGCCTTCGTAAAACTCTCGCATTTTGCAATTTCCAAAAAATGAACAAGTTGGTTTATTGTCATATAATTCTCCCTTTTTCACTAATTATCCCTATACGCTTTACTTATATTTCCTTCTTTCTTTACTTTCATCCCCGGAATGCTTTTAATATAATTTTTAAATTGTGCATATCCATAATCCTTCGCTCGAAAATTTGGAAATTTAGCATACACTTCATTTCCTAAAACCGCCAAATCTTTTCCATTCTTTCCACAACGAATCAACACTCTTGTAATATAATCTTGTACTTCTTTTCTCGTGTTCTTATCACTTTTCAAAAGTACCGTCACTAAATTTC
>JAQVEG010000068.1 GCA_028697725.1 Anaerostipes sp. | reverse complement strand
ATTCAGTTTTTGCTCTTACTTTCTATACAGCCATATATCCTTACAATCCTTTATTTTAACTTTGTTTATAAGAATATTATCTTTTCTAACATCCTATACATTTTCCACTAAAGATATCGTGATTTACCTCTGCCTGGTAATATCCGCCGATTGTGCTTGGCGCATTGAATAACGCTGCCAACAAATACTTTTTGATATTATTTATCTTAGCTGTCACATGCTCAAACCGCTCTAATACATACTCAATATGCGAATTATTCAATTTCATAAATTTCCCTTTTACAAGGGCAGTCGGATACTGATTACTTGCAATAATCATGGTTTCTGTTTTACTCATTACCGTTTCCACGATTAAGTCAAAGATGCCTTCAATAAGTTCCGTCTCGTATGGATGATTCGCTAACAGAATTTCGTACTCAATATTCTCTTTGATTACTTCTTCATAAGCTTTTAGTATATCCGTATTCATCATATCACAATTCAATCTTGTCGTATCGTAGTTCATTTCTGTTCCAGATATGATTAGATTAGAATTATTATTACTTTCGTAAGTATTATTAGTATTATTATAATTAGGGTTTGATATGTAAACTTCTTGAGGTTTACTTTTAGGGATTCTAGAAGTTTGATTTTCAAACTCCTTGAAGTTTGATTTATAAACTTCTTGAAGTTTACTTTTTAAACCACTGTCAGAATCTTCTTCTAGCACCTTCTCCATCGCTGGATTTGGCTCTTTGTTATCTTCAATGACGAAGTTTTTCACATATATGACATTGGCTTTCCCAAATCCCTGTCTTCTTTTTTCAATCAGGCCAATTCCCTGCTCACTATCCAGTTCCTGTAAGATTTTGACTGCTTTATTCTTACCACAATTCAGTAATTCCATGATATTTTCCACAGAAAAGTATATGTAAGCTCTATTCTGGTCGTCAAACCATTCATTTTTTATGGATAAAGACATTCGATCCAGCATCAATCCATATAGAATCTTTGCGTCACTGGATAATTCGCGAAAATACTCATGTGTAAATAATAACTTGGGAATGCGATAAAATGTGTACATATCTGATTCCTGTCCGTAATAGTAATTAAATGTTGCTTTCTGACTCATGTTACCCTCCTTTCTTCGTATGCTCTACTTCTCATATTTGGTTTCAGAGGTTCCGAAATCGACACCCCTGAGAGTCTTATTTGTTGAATTATTCTATTTATGATGCAGACACTAACCTCTTCACATAGATAAGGTTTGGCAATCCCTGTCCTCTCGTCTTCTTTTCTATTAATCTGAATTTTTCTAATTCTGATAAGCACTGGATTGCTCTCTTTTTTGAAACATGCATATCTTCTTGTATCTCTTTAATCTGATAGATTAGATAGACCCTGTTCTGCTCATCCATCCATTGATTTTTATAAGCAATTCCAAGATGATCTAAAAGTAGTCCATAAAGCACTTTTGCCTCTAATGGTAAATCCTCAAACTCTTTTTCAATAAGTAGTGTTCTTGGTATCCTTATAAAAGAAAATTGATCCGCCTGGCTCCCATAATAATAATTAAAAGTTTTCTTCATCTGCCTTCTCCTGTTTCTGTTTCCATTCCTCTAATAATTCCATGATGACCTTCTCCATATCATCATTGTTATAGAATGGTGGAAAATAACTTCGTAGTTTCTTTTCTGATAAAGTCACCTTTACTGCAGGTTTAGCTCCAACCTGCGAATCATTGAAAATCTGAATTAATTTTCTTTGTGTCATTGGCTCCAACTTAATGTACTTTCTAAGAATTTCAATCTGCTTCGGCTTAATCGGTCCATTCTCCCTTATGTATTCATACACCCATTGCTGAATATTCTGCGGAACATATGAGATTTCCACTGCTATCGTAAATTGAATTCTTTTAGCATCTACCATATCAAGAAGTTCTGGAATCAGTTCAGTTAATCGGATATATCTACGCACTTGGTTCGGACTAATCCCCGACTCATTACCCACAACTTCTGCCGTTTCCAACTTCCCACCATTTTGGTTGGAAGTTAAATCAGTTCTTTTTCCTTGACGCTTCATAGCCTCCATCTTCATCTTAAATGCAAAACCTTTTTCGCTTGGAAGCAATTCTTCCCTTTGAATATTTGCATCCACCATTGCAATAGTGGCATCATCATCTGACATTTCCCTAATAATAGCTGGAATCATTGTTAATCCTGCCATGACAGCTGCATGCATTCTACGATGTCCGGATATCATTTCAAAATCTTCTCCTGTCGGACGAACTAGAACCGGAGTTAATATTCCCTTTTCCTTTACACTTTCCACAAGTTCAGCCATCTTATCATCATCGAGAACTTTAAATGGATGATCCTGAAAACACCGGATTTTATCAATTTCTATCTCAGATGCAACTTCTTCATTTGGCACACCTAAAAGTTCTTCAATACTTGTCAGTTTGATCTTTTCTCCGCTCCTAGTTTTCATGAGCCTGTACCTCCTTACTTAATTCCTCATAAGCTATGCTAACCTTACCTTTTGGACAATACGCAAAAATACTTCTTCCTTCTGCACTGGTTTCAGCTGCTTTTACAGATACTGGAATAGAACAATCAAAGATATTGATGTTCGCACCATATTCTTTTCTTACTTGTGCTGAAATATCCTTTGCAAAGTTGGTTCTAAAATCAACCATTGTAAGTAATATACCTTCCACCTTTAGGTTTCGATTCAAACGTTTCCTAACCATTGTGATTGTCTTAATCAGCTGTTGCAGGCCTTTTACCGGTAAATACGCTGCTTGCACTGGAACAAGCACGGAATCGGCAGATACAAGCGCATTGATAGTGATCATTCCAAGAGATGGCATACAGTCAATTAGAATATAATCATATTGCTTCTTAATCTCTTCTATATATTCTTTCATGATAACTTCCCGGCTAATGACGTTTGCCATCGATACCTCTAGTCCTGAAAGTTCAATATTGGATGGTAACAAATCAACATTTTCCTGATGATGAAGTATTCCGTCTGTAACCTCGAATTCTTCCTCGTTTATTACGTTCATCATGATTGTTGCCAATGTGACACCTATATCATCCGGTTCAATATATCCAAGACTTGCTGTGAGACTTCCCTGCGGATCCGCATCAATAAGCAATACTTTATTTCCTTGTCTAGCAAGCCCGATACCAAGATTAACTGATGTTGTAGTTTTTCCAACTCCACCTTTTTGATTTGCAATTGCGATTACCTTACACATATTTATTCCTCCTTCTGTGTTCTTCTGAAATAGCCATCGAGTATTCTACGATTGAATAAAACCATCTTTCCGATTTTGTAGACAGCCCCAGCTTCATGAGCTTTACGGATCAATTGTCTTTCACCGATACCGTAATAGTTCCGAGCGATTTTGATAGTAACGAAATCCCTTCTTAAAAACGCTAAATCAATATCATCTAGCTGATCTGATACTTTCCATGCGTTTCCTCTCATTGGTCATCCTCCTCATTTCCCGATAAGGTACTCGGTTCATGAAATTGTTCCAGGTATTCTTCAAAAATATCCCTTCTTATAAGAACCGTGCCATCCATACGATAAATAGCCCCTGCTTTACCGGCTATCTCTAATAGTTTCCGATGGGTCATACTGTAAACAATTTCTGCCTCTTGGTAACGAAGGTATAATCTTCTTAGTTGCCTGATGTTTTGCTGAATCTCTACACGCTTGTCTAAATCTTTGAATCTATTCTTTGATGAATCCATATAATCTCCTAGTGACAGTAGATTTGTTTGCCTTGAATACTGAACGAAAAAAGAGCACCCTTCAAAAGATTTTTTATCTTTTAAAAGATGCTCTTCGCATTTTTATGATTTAATTTTGATGCATAAACTTTCTATCTTGGTTTGACTTTTTTCGACAATTCGAACCCAAAAAGTGTCATTTTGATGTCAGATAACATTTTAGACCTTGCAAACCCGCATAAATACTGGATTATTTCTCCAATGACTTCATTGTTGGGAATACTTGCAAGTACATCTTCATATCTCATTACATCTCTGTATATGAAGCTTTTCTGCTGATTACCAACTCTATATCTCAGCGTATAACACTTCATATCTAATTGCTAATATGTTGCATTATGCGTTGTAGTTTAACCAGATTTGTTGTAGTACACAAGTAATTCAAGGTTGTTTGTTGTAGTCGCTTTGAATTGACAGGACGAGAACTTTCCTTCCCATCTTGTTCAATTGTTTTTCAATGTTAGAAGAAATCCATCTTCTTGGATAACTCTTCTAATGATTCCTGCTTCTTATTGAAGTTAACCTCTGTGTAAATATCGAGGGTCGTTTCAACATTTGCATGTCCCATGATTTCCTGAATGACTTTTACATTCACTTCGTTCTCACACAATCTTGAACAAAATGTATGTCTTAACTGGTGACATGAGAAGTGCGGAATAATCACTGGCTCTCTGTGTTCTTTCTTCGCATCAATAATCTCTTTTGAATTATAGGCTTCATAGATTCTTTTGATTGCTAAGTTCACGCAATGAGGATTATGAAGTGATCCAAGCTTGTTCGAAAATACAAAACCTGTAAATCCATCTAACTCATATACGCAAAAGCCTTCTCTCTTTTGCCTATCATATTCATTTTTCAATGCATCATACACGGTATCCATAATTGGAATGTTTCTGATACCTGCTTCTGTCTTCGGTTTCGAAATTGCGAAGCACGCAACTCCGTCTCTCGTGTAATAGGAAGCTGAATGATTGACACTGATACTTCGATGCTTGAAATCCACATCTTTCCAAGTAAGACCTACACACTCTCCAATTCTCATTCCAGTTCCAAGAAGTGTAACAAACAGCGGATACCAGTGATAATACTCTGGATAGGAACGAATGGCTTCAATGAATGCTTTCTGCTGTTCCACTGTAAGCGCATGTTTGATTCCTTTATTCTTTCCACTATTCTTTTTGATCTCTGCCATAACTCCGTCTGTCGGATTCTTACGGATGATATCATCTCTAACTGCCATATCAAAGATTGGATGAAGCACTGTATGGATGGTATCCATTGTGTTAATCGCTATATCTTTGTCGTTGATCAGATGATAATAGAAAAACTTAACATCTGAATACTTTACATCAGCTAGAAACTTGTTTCCAAATTCATCACGGACAAACTTGTTATACATGTAAATGTAATTGGATCTCGTCGTTGCTCTAAGATTATACTTCGTACTCATGTAACGGTCAAACGCCATGTTAATGGTTGCATGACCACCTACATAATAATCCAATCCATCCATCTGTGCTCGCATGAGATCTTGTTCTTTCTCTCTCAGAGTGAATAAGTCTTTGGAATATGCGTAACATCTTTTGCCATAGGGATCAACGTATGTGTAGATATACATCCCATCAAGCTTTCTTTGGCTCTCGCCTTTTTGAAGAACTCTACCTTTGTCGTCCTTCCTTTGTTTCACTTTTGCTTTTGCCATCGTCTCTCTCCTTTCTTAGGAAAGGAAAGAAGTTACTCTGACCTACTTTCAGGTTTCTTCTATATTATATAGTAATTCCAAACCCTCTAGTACCACTTGCGATATTGTCTGATGATGCAGGCTGGCATATTGTTTAATTCTTTCGTGCTCTTCGGCAGTCACACGAACACCCAGCACGCTCTGTTTTGGATTATCGCTTTGTGGTCTTCCACCTTTGTTTACCATAAGCACTGCTACCTCCGTATCATCTTACATTTATTATATATCATCCACGGTTTTTGTTCAACAAAAACTTTTATAAATTAACGATACATTCCTGCAAGATCTGGAGTAAACTTCCTTGCCATTCCTTCATATTCTCCTGGGATTCTAAACTGCTCTAAATACGCTTCAAAGATATCCGTATTCACAAGCACCTTATTTCCCATCTTATAAGTTGCACCTGCACTTCTTGCATGTTCCTGTACTCTGGTCAGTCCCATACTATAAAGTTCTGATGCTTCCTTATAAGTGACAAATCGTTTTCTCACTTTTGGATCTGCAAGATTCTGTTTCTTTTGTTCTGCCATATGATGGATGCTCCTTTCCTATATTCGATGGTTTTATTTAACCTTCTAATATGTACTTGGAGCCTGAAAAAGCTGATTGCAAAAAATAAATTCATGACTATCAAAAAACTACCGATTGAAGTTATGCCAATCGGTAGTTTTGCTATTCTTACTATTCTTACTATTGTTATTCTACAATGCATTTATTCTGTGAAGAATTTCTATTTCCATGTCCATTTCCACCTGTTCCAGCATTGCCTTTGCCAGTTTGAATTCCGGTTTCCGTACCATTTCCATTCCCGTTTCTACTGCCACCAGTTACACCATCAACCTGTCTTTGGAATGCTACAAGATGCTTTTCTGATGCATTCATTAATGCTTCAAATACTTCTCTCACATCATCTGGAAGATTTTCTTTTAAAAAGTTCTCATACATTGCTATATTTTTTTCTTCTGCCTCTACTCCAATCGCATATGCAGCATCCAATGATTCTGGTACTGCAACTAGGCTTTCCCAGTCTTTTGCCGGTACAGAAACACCATATTCTTCAAAAAGTGGGTCTAAAAGACTGATATGAGTAGCTTCTGCCTTAATGATATTGGAAAATGGCTTTTGAATACCATACGTATCCATAATGACATCATATTCAGCTTGTGCCAGATACTCATCTTCAATTGCATATACAAGCATTTCTTCCAGCGAATATTCAGTATCCGCGGATGCTCCTGCCGCGCCTGTGCCTGTATTTGCTGCATAAACGGTTGCGATTGTTGTTAATCCTGTTGTCAATAATCCAGCTGCCAATAGTCCACCTGTGATTCTTCTTGTTTGTTTTCTCATGATAAACATCTCCTATTCTGATTTATAAGGCAGATATCTGATTTCATCTGCCGTTTCATTGTAACTTCAGTTTCTGTAGTCATTTTTTTCTACATCCTCAGTATAGGAAAAATTTATGATAGAAGTATGATAGAACTCAGAAAGAAGTATGAGAGTTTTCTTTCTTAAGCTCGAACCAAAATACGGTTCCTTCTCCCAACTTACTCTCTACTCCATATGGTACTTGATGCATATCCAGTATGCTTTTTACTATAGCAAGACCCAAACCAGTTCCATCACCTTTTGTGCCATCTAACCGCTTCCCTTTGTAATAACGCTCAAACACATGTTCAATATCTTCCTCGGCTATTCCTTCACCCTGATCTCGAACTTCAATTCTCACCGTATTTTCATTTGGAACTGCAGCCACCTCCACTGACTGATCCGGCATAGAATGGTGGAATGCATTCCCTATAAGATTATAGAAAACCTGTTGAATCTTATTCTTATCTCCTAGCAGAATTTCCTCTAATTCTAATACTCCAACCAAATCTAAATGCTTATCCATTTCACCCAATTCAAAATGCTCTTTAATTGATGTAAGCATTTCCTTTAGTGAAAATTTTTCTATTTCCAATGTTACTGCTCCCGCCTGAAGCCTGGAGAGATTTAAAATATCTTCCACAATATTTCTCAGTCGTTCTGATTCTTCAACAATAACGCCTAGTTGCTTCTCTCTTTTTTCCGGATTTTCTCCTGTTACATCACGAAGTGTTTCTGCATAACCACGAATTAACGTAAGTGGTGTACGAAGTTCGTGGGATACATTTGCAATCAACTCTTTCTGAAGAACATCATTTCGTTCAAGAGCTTCTCCCATATCATTCATTCTCTTAGCTAATTTTCCAATTTCATCATCACTGATTTGATTGATACGTGTATGATACTCTCCTTTTGCATAACGATCTGCTTGTCGGCTGATTTTTGAAATTGGATTGGCAAATTTATTAGACAGTCTATAGGAAATTAGCAATGATACTATAAGAAGAACACAGGTTATAATAATAAGCTGGATTTTAAGAATATCTGCCGTTTCTTGAATCGATGCCATTGGCATCGTTACAATCAGGACACCCTTATCTATATTTCCATTCATAATCGGAATACCTATTATCGTAAATTTATATCCATATTTAGGATGTGTAACCTCCTGTCTTGATTCTTCTCCACTCATTGCCTTTTGCGTAACGTCTAAAAATGCTTCCTGCATAACTCCCGGCATATTCATGTTACTTCCGGAAGTTTTCTGATAGAGTACATTGTAATCATTATCAATGATTTCCACAGATAAATGTTTTTCATAAACATATTTTTCTATATTTGCCTGAATACTTTCTTCGTTATTTATCTGATTTACATCTGACAGTTTTTCAATTTCTGTAACTATGCTCTCTGCACTTTTTCTTACTTCACCAATTTCAAGCACAGTATAGAATTTATCCAGAAAAACAATCTGAAAAAGCCAAAGAAGGACAATAATAACTACCACTAGTATCATCATCCCGCCCCATAGTTTAGCTCTTATACTTTTCATCTATGTTCCTCCACTTGAAATTTATATCCGATTCCCCAAGCTGTTGTAATCCATTTTCGATATTTTCCAAGCGTTTCTCTAAGCATTTTTACATGTGTATCCACCGTTCTGACATCACCTAAGAATTCATATCCCCACACCTGATTTAAAAGCTGTTCTCTCGAAAATACCTTTCCTTGATTATTCACAAAAAAAGAGAACAAATCATATTCTTTTGGAGTCATGCTTAACAATTCTTTTCCTAAGTAAACACTCCTAGCGTCAAAATCAATTAGAATTTCTTCTATTTGTAGCTTATTTGGTTTTTCTGGTTCTTCCACTACTTTATTACTTCTTCCTAAAATTGCTTTTAGCCTCGCAAGTAATTCCTTGGGACTGAAAGGTTTCACCATATAATCATCCACTCCAAGTTCGAAACCAAAGAGCTTATCATATTCCTCACCCCTCGCTGTCAACATAATGATTGGAACGCTTGAAGTCGACCTTATTTCCCGACATACTTTCCAACCATCCATTTTCGGAAGCATTACGTCCAGTATTACTAGCGATATCATATGATTTTTAAATTTATTCAGTCCGTCTACTCCATCTATTGCCTCAATCACTTCAAAATCCTCTAGTACAAGATATTCTTTTATAATATCACGGATTCCCTGTTCATCATCCACTACCAGAATTTGTTTTTTGTCCATGTTACACTCCTTATATAATATATTTAGGTTGATAAAGGTAACCTATAACCCTTTGTTAACTGTATATTTATACAAGAATATCTTGTATAATTATTCTATTAGATAGAGTGACATCGAACACTCCTTGAGGCT
>JAQVEG010000026.1 GCA_028697725.1 Anaerostipes sp. | reverse complement strand
CTATTCTCTATATTCTTTCGTATCGTATCATACACAAAATAGAATGTCAATTTCCAGCTTTATAGTGATTATTTCCTTGCTTTTTCCACCTATCTTTAGTATATTTATGAAGTAGTACGATAATTAAAGAAAAGAGGTACTTATTATGTCAGAAGACCAATATCAAGAAGATGAGATGCCCGTTATCCACTTAGAATTAGATAATGGACAAGAAGAAGATTGTGCTGTTGTTACTATTTTTGGAATCGATGATTCTGATCAAGATTACATTGCACTTGTTCCAGTTCAAGATTTAGAAGATGAAGAGACAGAAAGTCGTTTACTTTTATATCGTTTTACACAGTCAAGCGAAGATGATGTTCGCCTAGACAACATCGAAGATGACGACGAATACAACGCAGTTACTGCTGCATTTGATGCTCTTTTAGAAGACGATGAATAAAAAAGTTTGCATATCATTTTTTTGATATGCAAACTTTTTTTGTCTATCTTCGGCCACTTTCATATTTTATTTTAGTTTCCAGGAATTCTTTTAATTCTTCAATCTTTCCCTCTCTGTCATTGCTGTTCAGAACAAAGTCCATAGAGATCCCAATGGAATCCAATGCGGCTTCAGATATATTCTCCTCACGAGAACATAAAACGTTGTATTTTTCTTGAATCCCTTGAGCATCTAGAAATTCAAGCAAAATATCTTGTTTCGGAGTCTTTTTTTCTTCCACTACCGTTTCATTTATAAAATCGTCCCCACTTCCCTGACGCAGTTTTACTCTCTTAAATCTTTTTTCTCCATCTTTCTCATCCAAAAACATAGAAAGAGGTCTGGCATACGTCTTATAATCATCATACAACCCTTGATATATCACTAGGCTTTCCATCGTTTCAGAATGACATGCAATGGTTATAATTTGGTACAGTTTTCCTTTTCTATGACGATAAAACTCTCCCGGTCTTGGTATTTTTCGTTCTTTTCCCATAATATAGCTCCTTTCTACAAGTCTTTTCCTAATGGAATTAGAAAACGGGACTTTTGACTATCTCTATTATATAACTTTTCAACAGAAAGTATATGTAAATATCGTTTTGCACGAGTCATCCCCACATAAAACATCCGTCGCTCTTCCTCAATTTCTTCTTCCTTGATTGCTTTTTTATGGGGAACAACTTCTTCATTTACGTCAATCAAAAATACTTCCTCAAACTCAAGCCCTTTGGCACTATGATATGTACTCAGTACAATCCCCGGCTCTTCTTCCTCTTTTTGTCTTTTCTTTTCTCTCGCCTTTTCTTCAAATTCCCGAATAAATGAAAACCATTCTTCATATGTATCAAATCCCTTGGCACTTTCTTTTAATTCTTCTACAACATCAAGAAGTTCATTTTCCGGAATCTTTCTGAATCTGGCATAATCTCTTAAATATACGTTATATCCCACTGACTTTGCAATATAAGTGATTGCAACTGCAGGTGCCATCTTAGTTAGCAGGCGAATATCCTCTTCAAACTCTACAATGTAGTCATAAAGCCATTCTTTTCCCGACGCCTTAGCCTTTAAATCTTCAAAGTCCACTTCATAATCTGGAAGATATTCATGACTAATATACCTTTTAGGTCTGTTCATCACACGAAAAAATGTAGACCTTCTTCGATCCCCTAATGCAATTTTCATATAATCCATCAAATCTCTGGCAATCCAATGGGAATATAAACTTGGGATATCATCCTTCATAGTAAATGGAATATTAAACTCCATTAGTTTGCTCACAAGGGATCTTGCATTTAAATTTGTACGGAATAAAACCGCAATTTCTGTAATGGGAATCCCCTTTTGAAGAGATGCTCTCATCCGTTCAATCATCCATTGGTTTTCCTGATATTGAGACTTAAATTGGCGGATATCAATGGGTATTCCTTCTTTATGAACCGCTTTTATATCTTTATCATATCGATGGGTATTCTTCTGAATTACTTCCTTCGCTCCCCTTACTATACTTTCTTCTGAACGATAATTAATGTCAAGGGTAACTTTCTTTGCAGATTCATAATCTTTGGTAAACCCAAGCATAATCTCAGGATTTGCACCTCGAAAACGATAAATTGACTGGTCATCATCTCCCACAATAAACAAATTATTTCTTGGTGCTGCCAACATTTTAATGATTTCATATTGAATCCGATTAATATCCTGAAATTCATCTACAAGAATATATTGAAATCTATCCTGCCACATTTTACGAATATCTTCTCGTTCTTTGAGAAGTTCATATGTATAAACTAAAATATCGTCAAAATCTATCCATCGGTTCAAATGAAGCTTCTCTTGATAAGCTTCGTAAATATCAGCAAATATCTCGTCACTGCAGTTGGAGCTATGGTAATATGCAATATCAATCATCTGTCCTTTTACCATGCTAATCTCGCTTATAATTCCCTGAAGGAAGTTTGCCTCATCCTCAATTTCAATATGATGATCAATTATAATTTCTTTTAGAAGCTGATACTTTTTTGATTCTGGAAGAATATGTCCTGCATTAAAATGATAGGCATACTTTAACATCATAAAAAATACAGAATGAAAAGTCCCAAAACTAACCGGCAATTGCTCACCGGTTAACTTTTGGAACCTTTGTTTCATCTCTCTTGCTGCCATTCTCGTAAACGTAATGACCAATATATTTCTTGGATCGATTTGATGATGTTCAATTAAATATCTAGTTCGATGGGTAATAACCAAAGTCTTCCCTGCCCCAGGACCTGCTAAAACCATCATTGGTCCATCTTTATGGATAATGGCAAGTCTTTGATTCTCATTCCATTCCTGCATTAAATCTCCGCCTCTAATTTAGCAATTGCATCATGTAATCGCTTTACAGATTCTTCTTTTCCTAAAAGCTCCATTAATTCAGTTGCTCCACCTGGTGTCATCTGCTTTCCAGAAAGTGCCGTACGAACTGGCCACATCACTGCACCATTCTTCATCTCATGCCCCTTTGCAAAATCAACTAAAACTCCGTAAAGTGCATCATTACTATAGTCTTCCCATGCTTCAAACACTGGTGTAATCTCTTTTAATACTTCTAAGGAAGATTCTGGTGTTGTCTTCATCTTCTTATGCTTGTACATCTCAATATCATATGCTGGTACTTTTTCAAAGAAATCAATGTGTTCTTTAATTTCCGAGAATACTTCGATTCGAGTTTTTACCATCTCTAAAATCTTATGGAAATTCATATCCCTTGTAATTACTTCTTTTACATATGGTAATGCAATCTCTTTAAATGCATCAAAATCCATTGCCTTAATATACTCTCCATTCATCCATGAAATCTTCTTCATATCAAAGACTGCTGGAGTTTTGGACATATGATGGTAATCAAAAATTTCTTCTAATTCTTTTAATGAGAAAATCTCTTGTTCTCCCCCTGGACTCCATCCAAGAAGTGCTACAAAGTTAATGATTGTCTCTGGAAGATATCCCTGTTCAATTAAATCTTCAAAAGAAGAATGTCCTTTTCTCTTACTTAATTTATGATGTTCTTCATCAGTAATCAACGGACAGTGAATGTAAATTGGCTTATCCCATCCAAATGCATCATATAAACGATTGTACTTTGGAGTTGAAGACAAATATTCATTTCCACGAACTACATGGGTAATCCCTTGTAAATGATCATCTACAACATTGGCAAAGTTATAAGTTGGAAAACCATCGGACTTAATTAAAATCATATCATCAAGTTCAATATTATCTACTGTAATTTCTCCATAAATCTCATCCACAAATGATGTAGTTCCCTCTGTAGGATTATTTTGACGGATAACATAAGGAACTCCTGATGCCAGCTTTTCTTCTACTTCTTCTTTGCTTAAAGAAAGGCAGTGCTTATCGTAATGACTAATCATCACCTCTCCAGCCTTTACTTTCAATGTATCTAATCTTTCATCATCACAAAAGCAGTAGTAAGCCTGTCCATCATCGATAAGCTTCTTTGCATATTCAAGATAGATTCCCTGTGCATTTCTCTCACTTTGTACATATGGTCCAACACCACCATCTTTATCTGGACCTTCATCATGATTTAATCCAGCTTTTTTTAATGTATTATATATAATATCAACTGCACCTTCTAGCTCACGTTCTTGATCTGTATCTTCGATTCTTAAAATGAAATCTCCACCTGCATGGCGTGCAATTAAATATGCATATAGAGCTGTTCTTAAATTTCCTACATGCATTTTCCCTGTAGGACTTGGTGCAAATCTAGTTCTTACTTTACTCATGTTTTCTCTCCTTTGAAAATATTCTATCTTCCATTCTACAAAATACTTTGTTTTTGGTCAAGAAATATCGTTACTTCTTCAGTTTCATACCAATATTGGGAAATGGCTCTAAGCTTCGTTTTAAAATCCCTGTCATGGCAGCAATCAACACCCCATAATTTACAATAGGAACATTGGCCTGTTTTACTTTCCTTATTCTATGCTGCATTTCTTTTCGATTCAAGGTACATCCACCACAATGGACTACAAAATCGTAAGTATCTAAATCCTCTGGAAATCCCCCTCCGCTGGAAGTATGAATTTCAAGTTGTTTTCCCGTATATTCTTTGAGCCACCTTGGAATCTTCACTGTTCCAATATCATCACACTGACGATGATGTGTACAGCCCTCTGCAATTAGAATCTTGTCTCCATCCTTTAAATTCTCCAGTGCATTGACTCCCTTCACTTCTGCTTCCAAATCTCCCTTATATCTTGCAAATAAGATAGAAAACGAAGTTAGTGGTATATCTTCTGGCACAATTTTAGATACTACTGCAAACGCCTGAGAATCTGTAATCACCAAGGCTGGTTTCTTCCCTAGGCTCTTTAGCGTTTCTTCTAATCCGGATTCTTTAACAACAATTGCAGATGCATTCGCTTCTAAAATATCACGAATCGTCTGTTGCTGTGGAAGAATCAATCTTCCTTTTGGTGCAGCACTATCAATTGGAACAACCAAAATAACAAAATCATTTGACTGAATCAAATCACCCACAATCCGAAGTTTTTCATCCTCTGCTTTTAACAAAGTTCCTAATTTCTCTTTTAGCTCAAATATACCTTTTCCTGTCGCGGCACTGGCCTTCATTATATGATCGCTATCTTCCTTACATATGGTTTCGTCAATTTTATTAAATACAATAAGGTATGGTAATCTCTTTTCTTCTATCAAAGTAACCATATCATTTTCAAACTGAGACATTCCACACTTACTATCCACAACAATTAATGCAATGTCTGTTTTATTTAAAACTTGTTTCGCCTTATCCACTCTCTTTTGCCCAAGCTCTCCATCATCGTCAAGCCCTGGTGTATCAATCATAACAACTGGTCCAAGTGGCAGAAGCTCCATTGCTTTATATACAGGATCGGTGGTTGTTCCCTTTACATTGGATACAATTGCCAAATCTTGTCCTGTTAGTGCATTGATTAGACTAGACTTTCCTGCATTCCTTTTTCCAAACAGTGCAATATGCACTCTATCTCCTCTTGGAGTATCATTTAAACTCATCCCCATGCCTCCTTTTCTAGCTTTTTATAAGCACTCTCTTGATTATAGCTTCTCTCTTATTTTCTTTCAAGTTACTCCTACAAAAAAAAGACAGCCCATATAAAAATATGAACCGCCTTTGGTTTTAATATTTTATTATTGAATTAAATGCATGTTCTAATGGTTCTATCTGTGTCTTTGATGGTTCCTTGCTGCTTCCTATGTTAAAAGTGATTACGTTATAATCACAAAATACATAATATCCTGTTACCGTTGTATTTTTGTTCTTTACCGTACCTTTGTATGCTACGCTGTTTTCCATTGGTGAAGTTACTTTTTTCATTGTAACACTTCCATTTGGAACCATTTTTTGTAGCATCTGTCTACAAAGACTGTCCGTTACCTGAGAATGTTTTGCCTGCATTGTTGAATAAGTCACAACTAGATGTGGTTTTGCAACATTGAAAGTTCCATCTTCTGCATAGATAGACAGTGGATATTTGGAACGAGATGTATCTTTCTTCCACTTCATTGGAATCTCATAAATATAAAGTCCATCACTCACTCGTTTATATGTTGGTGGATTCTTTGTATATTTTTCTGATAAGCCTTTTGCTTTACTCTCATCCCAATATACTTTCATTCCGTAATAATTACTTAATTCCTTTACTACAGCTGCTGTATTTTCCGTAGCGTCACTGTCCTTAATTTTAACATTTACACGAATCATAACGCCATTGCTTAATTTGGTACAAAATTCTGTCACACATGTTGTTTCATACTTTCCAGAATAGTTTTGAGATACTACAATCCCTTTTTGATAAGCATCCTTCTCATCATTTATCATCTTCATATCATCAATTTCTTCTTTTAGATAGGAAACATTGGCTCTTTTATATGTACCATACTTCTCTATCATTTTCTTTGTGGAAGTATCACATAGCTTACGATAACTTTCAGATAACGCTTCAACTCTAATATTAACCCCCTGAGTTGTCACTGCTGCATTATCATTTTTAACATATTTATTGTCAGCATCTGGGATATAAATCTCTTGTTTTACCTTTTTATTATCTTTCCCAACAGCTCCTGTTAAATCTACTGCTTTTAAATATTCAAATCCCTTATAATTCTCAATCTGCTTTCCCAAGGTTGGTGCTTCTTCCTTTTTCTTTGAACAGCCTGTAAAGAAACAGACAGTTAATAGAAGAATGCATAACCAGACAGATTTTCTTCTCAATTCTTTCATTTTCTCTCCTAATTCGGTCTTCTTGTTTGTATCATGATTGTACTGTCATAAAAAAGATGACCTCTCCCGTAGGAAACGCCATCTTTTGTTTTTAAAAATTAACTTCTTGCTCTAGATTCTAACAATGCTTTCACTTCTGCTTCTGTTGTTAATTGCATAACTTCTTCTGCCAAAGCTTTTGCTTCATCCATTGTCCATAAAGACATAACTTTTCTGGTTGCAAGAATTGCTGTTGCACTCACTGAAAATTCATTTAATCCAAATGCTAACAACACTGGTACTAGTAATGGATCACTTGCTGCTTCTCCACACATACCTGCCATAATTCCTTCTTTATTGGCAGCACCAATAATGTTCTTAATTGAACGGATAACCGCTGGATTGTATGCTGAGTATAAATAAGCAACATCTGCGTTACCTCTGTCAGCTGCCATAGTATATCCAGTTAAATCATTGGTTCCAATACTGAAGAAATCAGCTTCTTTTGCAAGAATATCAGCAATTAAACTTGCTGCAGCTGTTTCCATCATAACTCCAACTTCAACATCTTTGTTATATGCGATTCCTTCTTTGTCCAAATCTGCCTTGATTTCTTCCAGCAAATCTTTTACCTGACGAAGTTCGTCCACACATGTAACCAATGGAACCATGATACGAATTTTTCCAAATGCACTTGCACGTAATAATGCACGTAATTGTGGTTTGTAGATATCTGTTCTTTTTAAGCAGAAACGAACAGCTCTAAATCCTAAGAATGGATTCTCTTCTGTATCAAGTCCAAGATAAGGAAGTGCCTTATCTCCACCAATATCCAATGTACGAATAATAACTGGTTTGTCTTTCAATGTTGTAGCTACTGTTTTGTATGCTTCAAATTGTTCTTCCTCTGTTGGAACACTATCACGATCCATGAATAAGAATTCTGTTCTAAATAAACCAACACCTTCTCCGTCACATTCTACAACTTTAGCTGCCTCATCTGGTCCACCAATGTTCGCAACTAATTCTACAACATGTCCGTCAGATGTCTGTGACTTTTGTCCTACAAACTTAGAAAGTGCTGCTTTTTCTTCTAAGTAAGCTGCTTTCTTTGCCTTAAAGTCATCTAAAACAGATGATTCTGGATTCACATAAACTTCACCAGTTGTTCCATCAAGAACAATATCATCTCCATCTTTTACAATTGAAATAATATTCTCAACACTTAATACGGCTGGAATTTCCATAGATCTACAAATAATTGCAGAATGTGAGGTCTTTCCACCAATCTCAGTCAAAGCTCCCTCTACGTTCTCTGGATTAATTCCAGCTGTCATAGAAGGTGTTAAGTCTTCAGCGACCAATACAGTTCCTGGAGCGACTGCACTAATATCAACTTCTTCAATTCCTAAAAGAATCTTAATCAAACGAACCTTGATATCACCTAAGTCAGAAGCTCTTTGTTGTGTTAATTCATCTTCAGCCATAGCAAAAATTTGAGCAAAAAAATCACATGCTTCTTCTACTGCAGCTTCTGCGTTGATTTTCTCACCGTCAATCTTAGCTTCGATTTGTTCTGAAATTGCAGGATCTTGAATCATAAGAATATGTCCTTCTAAGATTTCTGATTCTGCTTCTCCAGCTGTTACTTTCATTGTTTCAACAAGCTTTGTTGTCTTCTCAACGAAAACTTCAATTGCATCCTGCAATCTTTTCTTTTCTGCTTCTGTATCAGCGATTGTTGTCTTTGAGTAATCTAAGCTTTGTTCTTTGATTACTACAACTTTACCAATACCAATTCCTGCTGATGCACCAATACCTTTATACATATTGTCACCTATCCTTTATTTTGACTTGATTATTCACCTAATCCAGATTCAATTAATTCTGTTGCGTGAGCTAATGCTGCTTCTTCATCTGGTCCTTCACATACTAATTCAATCTCAGAACCACATTTAATACATGCTCCGATAATGTTTAATAAGCTCTTTGCATTGATCTTTTTGTCATCAAATACGATAGTCACATCAGATTCAAATTTTGTTACAGCCTTTGCTAAAACTCCAGCTGGTCTCATGTGTAATCCTTGTTCGTTTTCGATTGTAAATTTCTTTGATACCATAATAAATCTCCTTTTTAAATAGTTAAAATGTTGTAAGTTGAGATTGTATACAATGTATGCATAAAAAAAGACCCATTAATAAATGATACTCACTTATTAAAAGGTCTTGCCTGCACTACCAGTCACAATCCATATCTGATACATCTAATACTATCAAATAGACAGGAATCTGTCAATGAATAATCTCCCTATTAAGCAAAAAATATATAGGTTTCTTTATGAGTCTTTGAAATTGTTTTTCGCTGATCATTGTAAAAATCAGAATCATACAGCATGTTCTTTAATGGCACAAAGTATTGAATATTGTTTTGGTTTTCAATTGCCAAAATGGCAAGTTTGGTATCTTCATACATATACTGTTTTACTAAGTTTATCCAAAGAATCGCTCGGACCATATCGATTAAGGTCTGAGCGATTCTTCTTATTTTTTCTCTTCTTGTATCTTTTTTTCAATTCCTTGAACAAAAAACAATTCTGAATTGCCTAATTGTTTATAATCGCATCCATGGACAATCGCTCCACGTAGATAATCAGATACATTTTCTCATCTATAGATAATTTATAATTATAATGCTGCTCAATATGCTCCACAATTCTCTGGCTGCAAATATATGCCTCTGGATATTTTTTTTGATTTCTTTCATAGAAATCAAAGTCCTCCAATTGCGCTTCTAAATCTTGATTCTTGTGATTTGTAATCAACTCTTCTAAGTATTCTAAATGAGTTACGAATCTCTTATATGAAGAACTGTCAACATTAAAAATAATTTCATAGAATTCTTGTATAATTGCAAGAACTTCTTGCACAAAAGAATTATTACTCTTTTGATTCTGTGTAAATATCTTTTCGATTTTGGTCTTGTCTAATTTTTCTCCTGCTTTCTTGCGAAAGCCAATTCCCTTTCCCATCAAAATAACTTCGTGATTATTGGAATCAAATGTACTAACTACGTTGTTATTAATCACTTTTTGTATGATCATAATGCCTCCTATACCATCCCTAAAATCTCAGCGGGAACATAAGCTTCAACATATATTCCATTTTCCCTGTATTCTTCCTTTACCAGTTGTCCATGATTTCGGATTGCCTGAATCTTGCCTGCCTCCTCATACGGATATACCTTCTCAACATAAATCTTCTGTTCTTGAAGTGTCTGTTCCACAAGATCAAGTAATTCCTTTGTCCCATCTCCATACTTCCCAGAAATTTTCACAGTCTTTTGGGCATGTAAGTCTTTTAAAATAATATCATCTGATAAGGCATCCATTTTATTGAATGCAGTAATAATGGGTTGCTCCTTTACTCCTAACTGGTGAAGGGTTTCATAAACTGCCTCCATCTGCTTTTCCATCTGTGGATTTGCTGCATCTACAACATGGAGTATAATATCGCTGTAAACAGCCTCTTCTAAAGTACTTTTAAATGCATCGATTAAATGATGAGGTAATTTTTGAATAAATCCAACGGTATCTGTCATCAATATAGTCTGTCCACTTTCAAGAACAACACTTTTCGTCGTAGGGTCTAAAGTTGCAAACAATTGATTCTCCTCTAAAACCCCTGCATTGGTGTAATAATTTAACAAAGTAGACTTTCCTGCATTGGTGTATCCAACAATACAAACTACTGGCATATGGGTTCTAAGTCTCTGCTTTCTTTGAACCTCCCGATGGGCAATCACTCCATTTAACTCTTTCTTCAAATGGGATATTCTTGTCCGAATAAGACGTCGATCCATCTCAAGTTTCTTCTCTCCTGGACCTCTCGTACCAATCCCACCACCTAATCTAGAAAGGCTGGTTCCCTGTCCTGTTAATCTTGTGGCACGATATCGAAGCTGAGCCAATTCAACTTGAATCTTCCCTTCTCTTGTATATGCACGTCTTGCAAAAATATCCAAAATCACAAGGGTTCGATCCATAACCTTTGTATCTAGCAACTCCTCTAAATGCCCCATCTGTGCTGGTGATAATTCATCATCACAAACAATTCCAGTTGCCTCAGTTTCAAAAAGCAACTCTCGGATTTCCTCTATCTTTCCCTTTCCAACATAGGTTCCTGGATGAATAGATTCCCGATTCTGCACCACTCTTGCCACAACACTTGCACCTGCCGTATCTACTAGCTGTTCTAACTCATCTAGTGAATCCTCTATCTCATTCTCAGCATCTGTACATACAGCAACTAAAATGACTTTTTCATTTAATTCTTTTTTGATTTCTTCCATCTAGTCTCTCTTTCTACTTTAAGGTAATAAAATACAGACCATAACACATGCAAAATGCAATGCCGTTCCTGCATAAAAAGATATCTTCTTCATAATCCTTGGAAATGCATACTCATCTCCCTTTAATCTACAAACTCCACAAACTGTATAGCCTATGTTCCCCCCAATTAAAAGGAACATACCTGTATGATTCAATGATCGAATTCCCATAATCGACGGAACTATCATTAACCATATGGTCATAAAATAACAAATTAAAACGAGGATATGAAAACGTTCCATTGAAATAGAAGTAAATACAATTCCTGTAACTACAAAAATGCCTATCACTCCAAATAATAAACAAACAATATCCTGATTTTCCCCTGTCAATGGTTCTCTGGAAATAAAATTCACTGCCATTGCCGTTCCTACAAAGAATATATACAGTATATTCCGAGCCACAATGTACATAACATCTTTTCCAATGCCGTATGGCAGTCCATGATAAATAGACAAAAGAATATGAACAATCAACATGGCACTTCCATAAACTGCTGCCGACAATACACTTTGCCAAGAATAATCAAGTGCTGTAAATACAACTGCAATTGTAAGGATTCCCGCTGCCAAAACTGCACTTACAATGTGTAAAATCATATAGAAAATATCTTCTCCCCGAGAATAAATCACCCAGGGTTCTTCTCTTCTCTTTCCTTTTCGTCTTGGTCTCATGTTTTCCTCCAAATTTGTTCTATATTCCATTCATTATAAGATATGTGAAAAGAAATAACAACTACAGACTCAAAAAAAGCAATACCTTTGAGACTCACTCAAATGATACTGCTTTTTGTTCTATCCTCTTGTTTTACCACCGGCTACATTCACTGTAATTCCATGTACATAAGATGCTCTCTTACTTCCAAGGAATACACACATGTCTCCTACTTCTGATAATTTACCAGATCTTCCAAGTGGTGTGGTTGAAGTCTTGCTGTATCCAGCTCTTAGATCATCCACTGTAATTCCTCTTGTGTATGCTAAGGCTGATTCATATGCTAATGTTCTAAGTCCTGTTGCTTCCATAATTCCTGGTGCAACTCCTACAACTCTGACTCCTTGTTTTCCTAGTTCCTTTGCCCATGATCTTGTCAATGAATTCACTGCATTCTTTGTTGCAGCATATACACTTTGACCTTCTGATCCTTCTAATCCACTTTCAGATGACATGTTAATAATAACACCTTCACCTTTTTCTACTAAGACTCTTCCTACTGCCTGAGCAGCGAAGAAAACTCCTTTTAAGTTTACATTGCAAACCTTATCCCATACTTGTTCATCAAGTTCGTATTGACCCTTTGGTTCTTTCTTATCCACAAGTAATCTTGGAATATTAATCCCTGCATTATTTACCAGTATATCTACTGTTCCAAATGTTGCAACGGTTTCTTGTACCATCGCCTCAACTTGTTCTGAATTTGTAACATCTGTCTTTACATAGTGAAACTTTCCGCATTCTTCGTTCATCTCTGGTGCTTCTGGTGCCATATCTGAAACAACTACGTTTGCTCCAGCTTGTAAATATCCTTGGGCAACTGCCTTCCCAATTCCAGATGCTCCACCTGTTACGATTACTGTTTTTCCTTCAAGTTCTAACCATGAATTGTTCATGTTCGTCTCCTTATATTTTATCTTCTGAGACGGATTGTTCGTGTTCTGCTAAATTACTAAATGAATCCCATTTTGTTGAGAATAACAATAAAAATAAGCTGTCAATCACTGCCATAGCTGCCATTCTCGTAAAACTTACTTGGTCGTGGAAAACTTGTTCACGTGTTGCTGTTACAATCACATAATCACTCTCTTCTGCCAGAGGGGATTTTCCCTGATTGGTAATTGCAATGACTTTTCCACCATTCTCTCTCACAATTTTTGCTATATTCAGCAAATGTCTGGAAGCACCAGATGCAGAAATCGCAATCAATACGTCTTTATCTCTTAAAGTTCTTGCAAAGGCCTCTTGGCTCTCCCAAATAGTTGAGGCCACTGCTGCGATTCCCAATTGATTAAACTTATAAGAACCATCCAAAGCAATGGGGATTGTATTTCCCATTGCTGCAAATTCCACAACATTAGAATCTAAAATAATATCTATGATTTCTTTTAGTTCTTCCTCATGAATATGGTTGAGTGTTTCTCTTAATTCTTCAATCTTCGTCGCCAAAATGTTTGTCAACGACTGTGATATATTGTCTACACTGATTTCATTTGAAACAGTTTTTTGATCCAGCTTACGCATTTCCTTCGCCATCTTGATTTTCAAATGATGAAATCCATTGCATCCAATCTTTTTACAAAACCGAACAATGGTAGCCTGACTTGCCTCGCAGGCTGCTGCCAGTTCTGACACCGACATCTCAATTGCTTCTTCTTGGTGATTGATCAAATAATCTGCTACTTTCTTTTCAGCATCAAATAAACTATCATAGGCTGAAAACACTTGATTCCTAACTGAAACTTCCTTACCCATAAACGACTCCTTTATATGTTAGGAGCGTTCTCCAAAAAATAGGCTTCGGCTTCAGCGCTCCATAAATGATCATGTTTTTCCACTATCTTTTCCAAGTTTTCTATAAATTCATTTTCACTTATTTCGCCTAACTTGTCAACTTCAACACAAGGGAATTTTTTATGTGTATACACAACTTTTTTCCCTCCAGTCAACTTTGGAAGTGCTTTTGTCGTTTCTGCAACTCCATCTAGTCCAAGAATATGTGTCGCGATTTTTGCAACATGAATCACTCCTGTTTCAATGTATTGAATTGCCTGTTTCATATCTTCTGTATTTCCACCACTAGTTCCAATAAAATGTGTAGAATTATAATGCACATTATAGAAGTTTACTGTAGAAGAAAATTCTGTGTCTGATGGACCAGAAAAGAAATTAAGGCATCCATCAAATGCAAGTATTTTTTCTCCCTGTGTTACCATTTCCTGTACTGGTGCAAACACAAATACATCGTCAAACCCATAGTCATCTTTTGTACATTTTCGTAATGGAATACTAAAGTCATCCATATCTCTTGTATTTACATAGATAAGTTCAATTCCTTGTTTTTTTGCTTCTTCTACGGTATATAACTTACGAGCCATGTCAATTTTAGACTCTGTTCTTCCTGTTACAACCAAAACATCTGGTTTCTTTGGCCCATGAAGTGCTAAATCAATTGCCAGAAATCCCATTGGACCTGTTGCACCAAGAATGGCCATGTTTCCACCCTCTTTAATCCCCATTACATGTTCATAACAATACATTTTTTTATGATGGTACTGAGCATTAAATGCACCTACTACACATGATAAAGGTTCTACTAAAGACCCTTCAAAAAAAGAATCTCCATTGTATTTTAGAAGAGAACCATTTTCCATAATCTGTGAAAACAAAACTGCATAAATAGAATCTCCACCCACATACTCAAAAGAATATCCTGGGGCATACCCATTTTTTGTCCCAATATTCGGCTGGATGACAAATTTGTCACCCTCCGTATATTGTTGTTCCCACTTCTTTCCTACTTTTTTTATAACTCCACAAAACTCATGACCTAAAATAATAGGATTAGTACTAATATTTTCTGGAACTTTCTTGTGATTTTCTGCTTGTGTTAAAGCTTTAAAGCTCGACATACAAAGACTATCTGTCACCACTTCAACTAGGATTTCATCATCTTTCATCTCAGGAAGTTCAAACTCGTCAAGTCTTAAATCTTCTTTTCCATGTAGTCTTACTGCTTTTGTCTTCACTTTATCTCCCCCATCTCTATGCTAAGATTCCTAAGCCATATCCTACAATACCTACAACAAAAAGAGCAAAGATAATTCCAATTGCACTTATGTTCTTTTTAAGTAATTTACATACTAAAAGAGTTAAAAGTAGTCCAAGTAAACCAGGCATTAACTGATCTAAAATATTTTGTACCGTTGTAATTGTTGTTTTTCCATTTGTTGTTACTTTAGAAACTACCAATGGAACATTGATAGATGTCCATTTTGATACTAACGCTCCCATAACAAACATACCAAGAATGGTTGCACCTTCTGTAATCTTTTGAAGTGTATTTCCTGCTAAGTTTTTAACCAAATCCAATCCTTTTTGATATCCAATTTCAAGTCCAAAGTATAATGCTGCCAAACGAACTGCATTAAACAATACGAAGAATAGTAATGGTCCTAAAAGGTTTCCTGTCAATGCCATAGATGCACCAATTGCTGCAGTGATTGGTCTTAATGTTCCCCAGAATAAAGGATCACCTACTCCACACAAAGGTCCCATTAAACCAATCTTAATACTTCCAATGGTTCCGTCTTCAATATCAGCTCCATTTGCTTTTGTCTCTTCCAATGCTGCAGTAACACCAATTACTGGTCCTGCACAGGCTGGAGTTACATTAAAGAATGTCATATGTCTCTTTAACGCAGCTGCCTGCTCTTCTTTTGTGTGATAAAGTCTTTTAATTGCTGGTACCATGTCAAATGCAAATCCCAATGCGTGGATTCTTTCATAATTGAAAGACGCCTGTTGAAAATTAGAACGCATAAACATATTTACTCGGTCTTTTTTTGTTAATGTATTTTGTTCACTCATAATTCTTCTCCTCTATTTCTATAATTCGTCATCTAAGTCATCATCTAAATCACTTGCAGCTGTGGCTCCAACTGGAACTGCTGCTACCTGTGGCTGACTAAATTTTGGATTTAATTGAACATAAACAAGTGCGAAGATTGCTCCCATTGCACCAAATGCTACAAGGTTGAAATCTACAAATGCTGCCAAAATAAATCCTAGGAAAAAGAATGGCATAAGATACTTTGCACTCATCATATTAATAACCATTGCATATCCGACAACTACGATAAATCCTCCGGCAACTGTTAATCCTCCAGTTACTACATCTGGAATTTGATTTAACATTGTTTTTACTCCCTCAGGACTTACAACAACTGCAACTAACAATGCTGGAATTGCAACACGAAGAGCTTGTACAATTAACGCTGTTATATGACATATATCAATCATTTTAAAGTTTGCATCTTCTGCATATTTATCTGCTGCATGCTGGAAGAAAATTGTGATGGTACGTGCAAATACTGTTAGCATTTGTCCTGCCACTGCCACTGGAAGTGCAATTGCAATTCCTGCAGATACTGATTGATTTCCTACAATAACTAAGATGGTTGAAATAATACTTGCCAAAGCTGAATCTGGAGACTGTGCTGCTCCAATGTTCATCCATCCAAGAGCGATCATTTCCAATGTTCCACCAAGCATAACTCCTGTCTTAATATCACCTAAAACGATTCCTACTAATGTACATGCAATCAATGGTCGATGTGTTTGAAATGAATCCAATACACTTCCCATTCCTGCGATACATGCTACGATAAATAGTAACACGATTTGAACTACTGATAATCCCATGTTAATCCTCCTTTAAGTCTTCCTTATTTAATTTTTGACATTAAATCTACTTTGTTATCTGTTGCGATGGATCTAATTTCTAACTCTACGCCTCGTTCATTCATCTTACGAAAGGCTTCCTTGTCGCTTTCATCTACAGAAACAGCCTTTGTAATCTGTTCTTTTCCTGTCTTAAATGACATTCCACCAATGTTTACACTTTGAATTGGTACTCCGCCTTCAATCATTCTTAACACATCCTGTGGACATGTATATAAGAAAAATACCGTATCATTTTCATATTTTGGATTGTTATAAACTCTAATTGCTTTTGCAACATCAACCACACTTACTTTGATTCCTGGTGGTCCTACTTGTAATAACAATGTTTTTCTAATATCGTCTTTGGCTACTTCATCACTACACACAATGATTCTTTGTGCATTTGCTTCCTTTGCCCATACAGTGGCAACTTGTCCATGAATTAATCGGTCATCGATTCTACATAAATTGATTTTCATTATAAATCATCCTCCTCTTCTTCCTCTTGTTTTTCATTTAACATCATCTTACATGACTTAACATATCCCTCCGGATTTATCATGTGAATTAATTCTTTTGCCTTTACCTCTGAGTTCATCTCCCTTGTTGTTAGTACATCAATCAACATTGGAAGGCTTAGCCCAGTTACTACATCCATGTTGTCATTCTTTAATGCAAATTCAAAAGCTGCGTTGTATGGACTTCCTCCAAACAAATCAACTAAAAATACAACTTCATCATTTACATCTTTTAATATTTCTTCATACTTTCTTTTTAGATCGGTTCCATTCTCTCCTGGTACAAATGGAACGGTAGAAATGTTTTCAACCTGTCCATAAACCATATTGGCTGAATTCAAAACTTCTTTTGCTAAATCCCCATGGGCAGCAACAATTAAATACATAATATCCTCCTTCAAATACATATACAATAAATTAAATTTCATTAAGCGCTTTTCTGTGAAACTTTATTTTATGGTTTTATTTTAACATGAATTTAAATTTTGTCAATAGTTTTTATACGAAATAAAATTTTACGTAAAAAAAAAGCAACTAGATTTCTCTAATTGCTTTTTATCATTTTATTAAATTCGACTTTTTAAGAAGGTTAATTCTTTCTTCCCTTTCTTATCTTTCGGATATGCTTTCACATAGTCCTTTGCATATTTATATGCCGTATTATAGTCTAACTTTCCTTCATAAAGGCTGATTCGGTCAAACATAATCTGCGCCTTCCCAGAAACAAGATCCTGACTTAATGCTGTCTTCACAACTTTCAATCCTTGATCATATTTCTTTTGTTTCATAAGAATCGCAATCTTAACATCATAGCTTTCACCTTCTGTCTTACAGTTAGCGATTCCTTGATTGCATATTTCAACTGCCTTTTCTTCTTGTTCTAATCCCACATAACATAATGCTTTCATTGCATATCCATATCCAGCTTCCTTATGCTTTAAAATAGAATCATACACTGAAATCGCATCTTCGTAACGCTCTAACCGATACAAAGATTCTCCTTCATAATACATGCTGTCTACCTTCTGCTTTGTGTATCCTAAGGAAAACTTAGATGCTGCCTTTTCAAACTCCTCATATGCCTTTTGGTATTCTCCATCTTCAAGATATTCAATTCCCTGACCCATTCCATGGCGTTGAGATATATAAGAATACCCTAAAACTGCACCAATACAAAATATTATAACTAAAGCGATTGCGATGATGCCCTTTGTTCTATCTTTCATAAAAGTCACTCCTTATTTCTTTTGCTTTCTATTTTAGCATATAAAGTGATTATATTCTATTTAAAACTGTTCATAGATAAACACTGGTGCTGCCGAATCTCTTGAAATAATAAAATATATAAATAGTATCATCAACAGTACATAAAACATAAAAATCTTACCTATTAATTTGGTATCTATATGTTTACTGATCGAATTCATAAAAGTTGTAAATATGTTCATTTAAATCAACCAATCCTTTCAATAATAAATGAGAATTATCTCTAAAATAGTAGCTGGCATATTCTTTCCCTGATAAATCGGAGCGTTTTACCTTGTATTTGTCTAATATTGTATTTACCTTTTTATAGTATGCCTTTCGCTCTTCTTTTTTCAGTCCCATATAGTCATACCATCTTCCATTGTATGGGAGAATCACAACCATTGGTTCTACCTTTAAATCCTTGCATATTTTAACGAATAATTCTAAGTCCTTAAATTCAACTGAATTATAATCATAATTCACTTTCTTTAATTTCTTTTTTCCCTCTACATATTGATGATAACTTTTTTCATATATGCTGTCATACATTCCAAATCCATTATTTCTAGATACAATTTTCCCTCGTTTTTCTGCCTTTTCCTTGAGTTTATTCCAATCTGGCTCTCCCACAGCATCTTTTGTTCCTTCTGCTTCTTTTCTTTCTTTATGACCCTTTTCCAGCAACACTTTTTTTCTAAGTATCAGTTTTGATCTTGATTTTCCTACAACTAAAAAATTATGTACTTCTTTTCTAATTGTTGTAACTAATCCCTCTTGATCCTTATCATACCATGCCACATCATTATTTATCTTTCGATACATATCCTCATTACTTTGCGTCAAATCTCTGACTCTTTGAATCATCTCATTTTTATTATCTGCTGATATATTATCATTTTTTAAAAATTCAATAAATGCGTCTTCTGAAAATGCTGCCCCAAATGCACTTTTCTTCACTCCACCTATCTTAAACCATTGTGGCGAAACAATTAGGACTGCTTTCTTTTCTTTCATAGAATTACCCACAGCACCCATAGTCATTGCATGTGTTAAACTCTGATATCCAGCCTGTCCAATTAAAAACGGCCTCATATCCGTATTTTTAAATACTGCCTTTGCATGATATTTTGAGTTCATTCCATGCCGCAGCTCTGAAGAACCAAAAATGGGAATTGTTTGTTCTTCACTTAAGACTTCTGTAATTCCTTTTACACAAGCATACTTTGACTCATCCATCCATGTTCCATAGTTGATACTATACTTAGGTAACGTATCACTAGCATAATTCAAGATTCCAACTGCAGAAATAATACTCAAAACCAGTGCGATTAAAAATGCCTTTATATTTCTCATAAAATACCTCTAATTCGCCTTGCTTTGAACCATTTGAATAATTTTGTTTGCTGTATTCATATCATCTCTTGTAACTTCTGATGGTGCAATTACAACTCCTAATTGATCTTCAATCGCCACTAATAGTTCTGCAAATGCCAATGAATCTAATAAATCTTCTTCAAATAAATCCATATCTAAATCATCTCTAACATCAGAATCTTCACAAACCTCTTCTAAAATATCTAAAATCTTTTCTTCCATCTTTCAAATCCTCCTAATTGTTTTAATATGCAATCAACTGTCCTGAAAATATCAAAAATCCAAACATAACAAGTTGGAAGGTGATAAACCAAGATACAAATCGATATACTTTTTTCTTTTTGTTTCGTTTATAAAATTTTGATTTCTTTTGGTATATTTCTGTTAATGCAAGTAAAACTCCATGGTATAGTCCATACAGTATGTAATGAACAGATGGTCCATGCCATAATCCCATAACAAACATATTGATGATAAATCCTACCGAAGCACCAAAAAGTCTTGTTGGGAACCACTTTTTCTTCATAGATAACATAATAAATCTTGAGAAAATAAAATCTCGAAACCATTCTGACAAAGAAATATGCCATCTTGCCCAGAAATCTTTCATGTCTACACTTAAAAATGGTTTTTTAAAGTTCTCAGGCACTTTAATTCCAAGCATATAAGCAACACCAATGGCCATTAAACTATATCCTGCAAAATCAAAGAACATATAAAATCCATAAGAATATACATGTATGAATTTCTCCATGATAGTCGCTTTTGGAAGTTCTTCCATAATCTGAAAGAATATAGTTGCAATTACGTTCTTATATACAAGGCCCAAAAATATCTTCTCTAATCCTGTTCCAAAAAGTTCAAGATATTCCTGACGTTTATATACCTTATGAAAATCCTCTACAAATCTTCTGCTTCGATCAATTGGTCCACAGCTAAAAGTAGGGAAAAACATTAAAAACACTGTAAAATCTAATACTTTAATCTCTTTGATTACCCCATCGTAAGATTCAACAATCATCTGTACACATCGAAATGTTAAATAAGAAATTCCTACAAATTGGAACCACTTAATCTGATATAGACAGACAATCTCTCCTGCCTTACATAAAATAAGCGGGACAATACTAAGAAAAACTGCAATTCGATATGTCGCTACCTGCCTTCCTTTTTCTGTTCTTATCTTTAGATAGCCTTTTACAAGAACCAGCTCGATGATATAGAACATAAGGAAGAAAAATAACTGTCTTGGTTTTTCAACTAAAACAAATCCAACGACTAAAATCGAAGTAACAACATTAAGCCACTTCAGTGGGCGTTCTGTGTATCCTAAAAGCAATGCAAGGATTGCTATGATAAATACAACCCCAAAGAAAGGTGCACCACTAAAAAAACTCATGATAACATTCCTCCAATGGCTTTTCGATTAATTTTCCCATTTTGATTCATTGGAAATTCATCTAATACTTTAATCTTTTTTGGCACCATATAATCTGGAAGAAATGCTTTCAAATCTTCTTTGATTTTCTTTCCAAATGCCCGTTCACTTTGATTTTCAAGATTCCCAGTAACAACTGCTGTTAAACTCCGAATCTTTCCATCTTTTTCATTGGGAATAATAATTGCCTTTTCAATCTGTGGTAATCTAGTTAAATTATTCTCTATATCCTCTAATTCAATTCGATATCCATGAAGTTTAATCTGAAGATCAATTCGTCCACCATAATATAACTGTCCGTCTATCAAATATCCTGCATCACCTGTGTGATAACCTCTTTCTCCCTCATGTGTAAAAAATGACTTTTCTGTCATCTGGGGATTCTGATAATAACCACAGCTTACAGTATCTCCAATAATTATAATCTCTCCACGTTCTCCATCAGAAACTCTTTCCCCTTCTTCATTCCATATCTCAATTCTTGTTCCAGGTTTCGCCTTTCCAACAGGAAGTGACTTTCCTTGTTCTATGATTTCATCCAAAAGACTCTTGGTAATCTCAACATCAGAAACTGCAACTGTTGATTCTGTTGGTCCATATGTATTAATTACTTTTGCTCCTTTAAATCGATCTAAAAGCTTTTCTGCTGTTTTTGTAGTTAATATCTCTCCACAAAATAGAAATACTTCTAAGTTGGGAAGCAAGTCCTTTGAAAATCCTGGATCAGACAAACACATATCGGCAAAAGATGGGGTAGATACCCATACATTAATATCTGAATCTTTAAAATATTCAAACATCTTCCCGTAATCACTTTGTGCTTCCTTATCCATGGTCCACAAAGTACCTCCACTTGCAAGACATGTATAAAGATCCATCACTGACAAATCAAAAGAAAAAGGTGCCTGATTCATGAAGTTCTGATTCTCTTTATCTTCACTTGATGTTCCAAGGTTCACAGACCAATCTAAATAATGATTTAAATTATCTGTGGTAATCTGTACCCCTTTTGGCTTTCCTGTACTACCTGACGTGAAAATAATATAAAATACATCTTCGGCTTTTACCCACGAAATCACATCTTCTAGTGGTTCACTTTGTTCTATTATATCCTTTAATTTTTTTGAATTTATGGTGCAATTGCTCTCAATGTCTAAATCTCCCTCCACTACAAATACTGTATCTGGATTCACACTTTCAACAATTTCACCTACCCGGCTGTCTGGAACAGAAACATCTTGGGGGCAATATGCACGTCCTGACTTGACACATGCCAAAAAACAAACCAGCATATATGGACTTTTATGACCATACACAATCACTGGTTTCTTACTTTCCCCATATTGTGTTACTAACCATCCTGCCAATCGATTCGACTTTTCTTCTAACTGTCCATAAGTAAGTGTCATCCCCTTACTTTGAACTGCTACCCTCTCTGGATTCTGCTTTGCAGTCCGCCTTATCGTTTGTAAAATGTTCATATACTTTTGCTCCTTCATATCTTTATGTAACGTATATTTGCAAAGATGATTATAGCACATAAATAAAAAAAAGGAAGGAATGTTAGCAAAATGTAAGACTTTCTTTAGAAAATATCGGAAATCCTTAACATAGAAAAAAGAATAGGATACTACCCTATTCTTTCCTCAATATACTCTTCAATTTGATCTTTTTTCATTCCTAATGCTATGGCTAATTCCCCATACAAATTCTGTTCTGCTAAATGCAAATAATTCTCATCACTAAATGTTACTTTTTTTCCTTCTGCTTTCCGTTCTTTTTTCCGAAGGTATAAGGTTTTAATAATCTTAACCCATTCTGTACAGTCACATGTCTTTAGTGCTTCTTTATAATAATCTTCTCGCTTTTTCTCATCTCGAATCCACAACAAGTCGATACTTTTTATATTATCAATTAATTTATTTGCGTCCTGCGCCGATACGATTGGCCGAATCACAATCTTTGTATTACTAATTGGCGTAAATACCGTGCTTCCCTTGTCATAAATGGGATCTAATGTGTAGTAAAGCTCTTTTTTTGAATTTCTCGAAAGCTGCATAGGCTCTATCGCCTCAACTCTACAAACACCGCTGGTTCCATACACAACATAATCGCCTACTTCAAACATATTTATTCTCCTTTCTTTGTTTTCAAAGTCTTCCACACAATTATAACACAAAAAAGGAGTAAAGTGTTTGAATTTTCAGAATTTAATACAATTATGATTCTGCCGTTATGATAATGCTGCTGTAATAATTGCCATAGAATAAACTTCTGATGAACTGCATCCTCTGGACAAATCGTTAATTGGAGCATTTAACCCTAATAAAATGGGACCATATGCTTCAAAATTTCCGAGTCTCTGTGCAATCTTATATCCTATATTTCCAGCATTTACATCAGGGAATATAAAAGTATTAGCGTGTCCTGCTATGGTTGAACCTGGACACTTAACTTTTGCCACGCGAGGTACCACAGCTGCATCAAACTGTAACTCTCCCTCAATTGGAAGTTCAGGATTCTTTTCTTTTGCCTTCTTTGCTGCATTGCGCATTCTATCCGCATCTTCTCCCTTTCCTGAACCAAGGGTTGAGTAACTTAAAAAAGCTACTTTAGGATCCACTCCAAAGAATTTAGCACATTCCGCTGTTTCCATGGCAATTTCTACCAATTCATCCTCTGTTGGACGAATGTTGATTGCACAGTCACCCATGGCAATCACTTCGTCATCCCCTGTTGCTGATGGTCGAACAAGAATAAAGCAAGAAGATACAATGTTATTTCCTTCTTTTGTTTTTATCACTTCAAATGCTGGATGAACCGTCTCTGCCGTAGAATAAGTGGCTCCTCCTAACAAAGCATCTGCCACACCCATCTTTACAAGCATAGTTCCAAAATAATTGGCTTGAAGTAGTTTTCTCTTTGCTTCTTCAGGTGTCATTCCTTTTTCTTTACGAAGTTCACAGAATACATCCACCATCTCGTCAAACCTGTCATATTCTGATGGCTTAATAATTGTGGCTCCTCGAATATTAAATCCTGTTTCACTGGCAGCTTCCTTAATTTCAGCTTCATCTCCAATAAGAATCGGTGACAAAAAATAATTTGCCAGCAGTCTAGATGCTGCTCCAAGAATTCGCGGATCCTTGCCATCTGGAAATACAATCTTTTTAGGGTTCTCTTTTAACATATTAATTAGTCGTCCAAATCCATACATGTTCTTCTCCCTTTTTGTGTTATTTTCACTAAATAAAGTATAGCACAAAATCAAGAAACTCTCCATGCTTCATGGAGTTTCATTTTCTATTCTAATAATCCATTTTCCGTCAACATATTTTCGATAAACTCCTGATCATATGGACATTTTGCATCGCCTAATTGTATGGCTGGTTTTGTCTTCCCATGGAAATCGCTGCCGCAAGTTGTCATAATCTTATATTCTTTTCCCTTATTATAGAAGTATTCCATTGTCTTTTTGTCATGATAATTGCTAAATGCCTCTACTCCATCTAAAGGTTCTTCTTTCATCATATCGTCAAATACCTCAAACTGTCCTTCTAAGTTAGCACCTGGATGTGCCAATACTGCCTTCCCTCCACCTTGATGAATTCTTTTTACCACTTCTTTGTAATCTGGAAACAAAACTTTAGTATAGCATGGTTTCCCTTGAGAATAGTAATCCCAGTAAAAATTCACATAAGGATTATCGGCACGTTTATTTCCTTTGCGATATGGCATTAAAAGTGGATGATTCTTATATTCTTCCTTTCCAAGTAACACCTCACCAATCATCTCTCCTGTGTAAACACCGTTATCAGAAAGCTGATCTAATTCTTCTTTGCTAATATCAAATCCTAATTCTTTGGTCAATTTGATTTTCTCACTGGATAATCGAATCTCCTGCTGAAAAATGTTATTTCCCAATTCCTTTAAATATGGGTCGTCTAACGGGATTCCATATCCAAGAACATGTAGGTTCACTTCTTTGAAACTACAGTCAATTTCTATGGCTGGAATATATTTGATTCCAAGTTCCTCTGCCCTTTTTTTCCCTTCTTCATTGGCACAAAGCAGATTGTGGTCAGCAATTGCCATAATCTTAACACCTTGTTCTTTACACATTTCAACTAACTTTGACGGTGTAAATTCTCCATCATCACTATATTTGCTATGCATATGTAAATCAATATAATTCTTCATTCTTATACCTTCCTTACTTCTTTTATTGTGACGTGTTCTCTTTGAACATCAATGGTTGCTTCCATCAACCCTTGGAAAATAAATGGTTCCATTTCATCTATCACTTCAATCTCTGGAATATGTTCTGGCAGAATCCACTGTGCAAGTTCCAAACAAATCTCTTCTTGTAAAATGGAAAAGCTTGAACATATGCAGATTCTTTCTGGATTTAAGACACAAATTAACGCAGAAACTTGCTCTAATATCACGTCTATTGCATCTTTCTTTGTTTTTGGTTCTTTTCCCGCGCAGTGCTTTAGATATCCTAATTCTCCTGCAAACAACGTACTCCCTCGATATAACTTCCCTTGAAGCATAATTCCACATCCACTGTACATCACTGACGGCTGATAAAGAAACGCTGCACTTTCTTCTCCCTTGTGGTATCCCACAACCGCAAGATTCACATCATTTTCAATAACAACATCTACTTGATATAAAGTTTCTAACAATAATTTAATATTTTGATGTTCCAACTCCTTGATATCGCAAGAAACTATCTTATCTCGTTCGTCAACAACCCCTGGAATACTCAATGCAATTACAGCAATCTTCTTGTCTCTTTCAAATACTTTATTTAACATCTCAGATAAATCTTTCATGGAAAACTTTGAAAACTTACAAACCTCCCTATATAAGACCTGCCCATACAAGTCTCGCAGTTGAATCTCAATCTTTCGGTACTTACCTACAGTGAAGAGAATCAGACAACTGTGGCTATTATCTTTATTTAGTTGATATCTTTTTCTCGGTCTTCCTCCTGTAGATTCCCCATCCTGAACTTGAAAAATAAATTCTGCTTCTTCTAATTCTTTTAAAATCGTAGTACAGGTGGTCTTTGATATTCCTGTCTCTTCTGACAAACAATTCTTATCCCAGATACTTTCTCTATAAAAACAATCTTTAATTTTTTGTATATGCAGCTTCTTTAAATTGTCATTCTTATATGCCATATCCCTTTCCTTTCCGCTTTCAACGACCTTCGTTGAAAGTAGTATAGCATAACTTTTTTTCAAATACAATCTTTTTTCTATCTTTTGATACACTGCTTATCTTCTATCTCGTACACACAATCTGCAAGTTTCTCTACTAACCGTCGGTCATGGGTAACTACTAGTAGTGTTCCCGCAAACTCTCCCAGCATTTTTTCTAATCCTTCCATTGTATATACATCCATATGGTTTGTTGGCTCGTCTAAAATAAAGAAATTTGCTCCAGACACCAATACCTTAGCCAGTGCAATTTTAACCCGCTCTCCTCCTGATAATACTCCAGCTTTTTTCTTTAAATCTTCCTTTTGTACATATAGATTAGCAAGGACTGACCTACAGACAGACTCTGGCTCTACTGCATCGTATCGTACATTTTCCAAAACGGTCTTATCTTCTTTAAGTTCCATTAAATCTTGAGAAAAATAAGCGATGTTAGCATCCTTTGTTACAGATATTTCTGGTCTTCCTTCCATCAACGCCTGCAAAATAGAGCTTTTTCCTGTTCCATTTTTTCCTACAAGAAATGTCTTTTTGCCCGCCTCAATTCTCAGGCTCACAGAATCCACAATGATATTGTGGTCATATTGTATGGTCAAATTATCAATTCTTCCAGCAAATTTTGCTTTTATTTTTTTCGTATTCATTGCACTCATGGACACTTTGGGCAGCTCTGCTGGTCTTTCCTTTTTCTCTAAATGTGACAAACGTTTCTTTACAGCACTTCCTCTATTGGAAACATTTTTTTGCTGCTGGGCTGCAATTCCTTTATAAAGCATCCACTCGCTGCTTCCCATCTTTCTTGGTGGTTTTTTCATGGATTTTGCCTCTTTTTCAATGGAGGATGCTGCCCTCTCAAGACGCCTTTTTTCCTTTCGATACTGCTCATATTCAAATTGCTGAAATCCTCTCTCCCTCTCCTTTTGTTCCATCCATGCAGAGTAATTTCCATTAAAAACACGAAGTTCCCCATCTTCTAGTTCCCAAATTTCATTACAAACTGAATCTAAAAGATTCCGGTCATGAGATACTAGCACAATTCCACCACTATATCCTGTCAGCATTTGTTCTAATAACTGAACTCCTTCCATATCCAGATTAGTCGTAGGTTCATCGGCAAAAAGAATGGATGCATGTTTTGAAAATGCTGATGCAATGGCAAGGCGCATCTTCTCTCCCCCACTTTCTATTGCACTTTTCTTTACTCCCATCCTACTAACAAATTGTCCATCTGCTTCTTCATCAAACACAGCATCCTGCCTGATTTCTGCAACTTCTCCATTTCTCTTGATTGTTCCATCATCCAGTGGTATCCTTCCACTAAGAACTCCAAGCAATGTGCTTTTTCCTGTTCCATTTCTTCCAATAAGACCTATTCTTGCCCCATCTTCAATTCTAATCTGATTAATATTAAAAATTTGTTGTAATCCATATTCTTTTTTTATTTTATTCCCTGTTAATAACAAAAAAATCCCTCCTAAACATTCCGTTCAGAAGAGATTATCATCACTTAATAAAGTAACACATATAAACCCACTGTCCCAAAAAGAAAGAGACTGTGTGCTATGGTGGTTTCCTTAAAACATGAGAATACACTATCAACTGAACGCAACGGTACCAAAATAACATCTTATGATACATATAAGATTAACTATCTCCATTGTCTAAAAAATTCAGTTATTTGATTCTCATATTTACTGAGCCACCTTTCTTTTTAATTTAAGGCCAGTATATCATAGATTCAAGCATAAATCTAGCAACTACAGTAGCCGATACTTAAAATAACGGCGTACTAAAATATCTTTCTCCAGTGTCAGGAAGGATTGTAACTACTGTCTTACCCTTTCCAAGTTTCTTTGCTAACTTAATAGCTCCTGCCACATTGGTACCTCCTGAAATTCCACATATAAGACCTTCTTTGCTTGCAAGTTTCTTTGCTGTATCAATGGCTTCTTTATCTGTAATCACCTCAATATGATTGTAAATTTCTTGATCCAAAATATCAGGAACCACTCCATCGCCAATGCCCATCTGCATATGTGTTCCAACGGCTCCTCCAGAAAACAAAGCAGCATTCTCTGGCTCTAAAGCCCAAATCTCAATCTCTGGATAGACTTCCTTTAGTCGTTCCCCAACACCAGTAATAGTTCCTCCGGTTCCAATTCCAGAACAGTATCCATCAATTGGAATATCCACCTGTTCTAAAATCTCTCTGGCAGTCCCCTCATACTGAGCTTTGACATTCGCTGAATTAGTAAACTGCTGGGGAACAAATATATTTGGATTGCTCTTTTGCATATCCAGTGCTGTTTTCATACATTTTTTAATACACTCTCCAATATCTCCATCATCATGAATCCGTATAACCTTTGCCCCGTACTGCTGCACTAATTTCATTCTTTCTTCACTTACTGAATCTGGCATAATGATTCTAGTTTCATATCCTTTGACTGCACCAATCAAAGCCAACCCAATTCCTTGATTCCCACTGGTTGGTTCTACTATAATTGTATCCTTATGAATCTTTCCTTGTTTTATCGCAGCTTCAATCATACCTAATGCTGTCCTGGTTTTAATAGAACCGCCTATATTCACAGCCTCAAACTTCACAAGAATTTGGGCACTGTTGTCCTCTGTCATATGATTTAAGCGAATCATAGGTGTATGCCCTACGGCTTCTAGTACATTGTTATAAATCATCACTCTTCCTCTTTCAAATTATTTAGTGATTATATTTTACCACAAATGAACCTAATGTAATATCTTTATGTGCAAATGTTCCTCCATAACGACCTCTCTTTACATAGATACCTTTTGCATTGGTCTTTTCTATCCACTCGGATACACTTAACACAAAAGTATGTAAACCTGCCTCACTTTTAAAGTGGTCGAATTCGACCACTTTAAAATCCGGATTATAAATTTGTTCCCATGTTCCCAAAAACTCCAGTGTCAAACGATTTCTTAGCCAATTCTTCACAACATCGGCCGACCTAGAATTTCCTCCTTTTGCAGCTGCTATATCAGTAATACATATGTACTCATCAATATCTGCATTTGCAACTGTAATCGGAATATCTTGTACTGTAATGATTCTGTTCTTTCCATAATGACTTCTGCTGCTGTATGTTTATGGATTGCATAGTGTAATTTATTCTGAACTTTCGCAAAAAAATCCTTGGTCACGAATGCATCCAATGAATAATCAACTGCTGTCATATAGATATCCGTAATCTTTTGATAGAATTTTCTCTCACTTGCTCGTATTTCTCTAATTTCATCAAGCAAGTGCTCAAAATATTCCTCATCAAAAATCTGTCCATTCTCTAATCTTTTTTTATCAAGAACATATCCCTGAATGGTAAACGTCTTTAAAACCTTAGTGGCCCATTGTCTAAACTGCGTTGCTCGAACGGAATTCACTCTATATCCTACCGAAATTATAGCATCCAGATTATAGAACATTGTTGGATATTTTTCCATCAGAAGCAGTTGCCGAGGATTTCTCGGTAACTGCTTCTTTATCAAGTTCTCCTTCTTTAAAAATGTTTTTCAAATGAAGACCAATGTTATCCGTAGAACAATCAAACAGCTGCGTCATAGATTTCTGTGTAAGCCAGACATTTTCATCATGCACTCGCACTTCTATTCCTTCTTCTCCTGATTGTTTTGTAAAGACAAGGAAATCTGTTGTACTATTTCTTATTTGAATTATGTTATCTTTCATTAAATATCCTTTCTTTAAACTTCTTCGTATTCATTACCTTTCAATCTCCACAATATCATCCAAACCACATTCCAAAGCTATGCTTATCCGAGCCAATACATCCAATGAAACATTTCCATTATTCATCATCTTAGTAAATGTGCTGGCTGCAACTTGTGTCATCTTTCGCAAGTCTCCCTTAGTCATTTCTCTGTCAATCAGCATTTTCCATAATGGTTTGTAATTAATTCTTATTTGCTTTTCATTTCCCATTCAATTATCCTCCGATAAAGCCCTGTTTACACAAATATATACTGCTCTAAGTATAGCACCATTGTTTCGTAATGACAATAGAAATGACGATTTCTCGAAACATTGTATATTCAAGCCAAACTATTGTTCTTTTAACTATCACCTCGGAATCGAATTCCTCACGCACAACGCTCCCCACCCTACAACCGAATTGGGATATTCCGTAAACCCAGGCAGTTGCCTTGCCCCTCTTCTTAGATACGCTTTCACCTTCTCCCCATATAAAAACGAATCATTTCCTTTTAAAATCCCCCATTCCATCATTAGCGCAATACTCCCAGTTACAAAGGGTGTTGCCATAGATGTTCCACTTCTTTTTGTATATCCTCCTCCCGGACTTGCACCAAGAATATCAACTCCTGGAGCTGCTAAATCTGGTTTTACAATACATTTCTCCAAATCTCCCCTTCCAGAAAAGGATGCATATTGATTGACAAAACTATTGTAGGCACCAACTGCAATAATACTTCTTGCTGTAGAAGGAATGGTCAAAGTAAAATTAGCATTTGGCTCTAAAAATCTAGTTTGTGGATTGGTTCCACTAGACACTGGAAGCCACATTTCATACTCCCCTGTTACTATTTTCTTTGGCTCCATAAAAATTGTCCACTGACCACTTTCAAGATATAATTCATCTGGAATAAATGCAAAATATATTTCCTGCCTTACATTGTATGGCGTTGGCAGTCCATAATACACATGAACCTGGGTTCCTTGAAATTGATATACAACTGCCCTTTGACTTATTTCTATTTTTCTTTGAATTCCAGAGGGATTAATAAGATAAATATCAAAATCATCTTCATAGTTCTTCCATATTTGAAGATTTAGACTGGTTTCATATGGTGCAATTGCAAAATAAATCATTTCCTGTTGCGTTAATTTTCCCTGTCTATGTCGTCCTGTGTCACCTTCATTTCCCGTTCCAATACATATGGATGTTTCCCATCTAGCAGCACTTTTTGAAATAAACATTTCTAAAAGTGAATTTCCTCGATGATCCCCATAATTATTTCCATAACTAATGTTTACACAAACTGGTCGTTTCATATAAACTGCAGTATCTATTACATACTTTACAGCTCTCATCAGCTGTGTTGTACGAGGAAATCCTGTATTTACTGCATCTGATAATTTTACTATGATAAATTCAGCTTCTCTCGCAACTCCTCGGTTTCCGCCACAGATGGATGCCACATGGGTTCCATGTCCTGAAGTGTCTCTCTCTAAAATCAAATCATAGTTTTTTGTTGCTAAAGCCTCGTTGATTTCTTCTTTTGTATAAATAATTCCATCTCGTTCATTTCCACTTTGATCCCACAACTCTGCTATCTTTGAAGTTCCATCTTGATTGATAAAATCTGGATGAAACACATCAATGCCGGTATCAATGACACCAAGAAGCACGCCCCTTCCACTCAATCCAAAACTTCCATAAATCAAAGGATCGATACATGATGCACCAATTCCATCTGTAACCTGTGTTAATAGATTTTTTGGCTTTTCAATATAAATGACCGAATCCAACTGGGCAAAATCATTAATTTGATTTTCCTGTAAATATACAATGACATAATTATCATCAAGGGGAATAAAACTGCCACTTGTATAATTATTAATTTCGCTTAAATTTCCTGCATACTGAACAATTAATTCCCATTCCTTTGTAATTGGATTATACCCGGCTTCTAAATCCTTTGATTTTCCTCGTTCTGTTTCTGGCGTTTCCAGTGCAAGATTAAGTTGTGTTTCAATTTTTTCGTCCATAAAAAAGCCCTTTTGCATTATTCTATGCAAAAGGACTCTTAATTTCTAATATGCTAATACTTCGTATCCATCCTCTGTAACAAGGACTTGTATCTCCCACTGTGCAGATGGTAAACCATCTTCTGTGTATACAGACCAGTTATCTCCACCATCAGTATAGAACTCATCGGTTCCCATATTCACCATAGGTTCAATGGTAAATACCATACCAGGAACAAGTAACATCTCCGTTCCTTTCTTGGTAACATAACTTACAAATGGTTCTTCGTGAAACTCTAAACCAACTCCATGTCCACCAATATCTCGAACTACTGTATATCCATTCTCCGTAGCATGATCATGAACTGCCTGAGCCATATCTCCCATAAATCCCCATGGTTTTACTTGCTCTAGTCCAAGCTCCACACACTCTTTGGTCACTTGCACTAATTTTTTTGCCTCTTCACTTACATCTCCAATTAAGAACATACGTGAAGAATCTGAAAAATAACCATTGTAAATGGTTGATACATCTACATTAATAATATCTCCATCCTGTAAAATAATATCATCTGCTGGAATCCCATGGCAAACCTGCTCATTAATTGATGTACACACGCTCTTTGGAAATCCTTCATAATTCAACGGTGCTGGAATTCCTCCAAGTTCTTTGGTCTTATCATACACAAGGGTATTAATCTCTTCTGTACTCATTCCTTCTTTTATATGTTCTGCTACATAGTCAAGCACAGCTATGTTTATCTTTCCACTTTCTCTAATTCCCTCAATCTGCTCCGGTGTCTTTATAATCTCTCTAGATGGCACAATATGTCCTTCTCTTTCATAAGAATGAATCTTCTCATCAAATGCCATATGACAGTTTTTATACTTCTTTCCACTTTTACACCAACATGGATCATTTCTTCCTATCTTACTAAACATCTAGTCTTCCTCTTTTCTTTATAATGTATCACGTCAAGAATTGTAACATATATTTTCATAAAAATCACATATTTTCCGTTCTTATGTTTATGGTATAATATATCTACAAATTGTTCAACTATTTTGAAAGGAGCTTTTATGAAACGAACAAAGAATATCAAAAAATTAACGGAGAATCCATATTTGAATTTATATCAATTTGATGCTGTAAATAAATTAGGCTCTTCCCATCCCTATTATATTGCCAGCCGCAATAATGAGGAGGCATTGGCTTTAAATACACATAAAGCGAATCCAGATGGAGTTGTAATTTACAGTGTATATGGCAAATGCCACGATAAAGTTGTTATGGTACGACAATTTAGATATGCCCTCGATAATTATATTTATGAATTTCCTGCTGGTTTAGTTGACCCTGGTGAAACTGCCATGGAAGCTGCTGTTCGGGAAATGAAAGAAGAAACTGGGCTTACTTTCACCCTTGCAGATTCAGATAGTCATCTTATGCGTGGCTGCTTCTCATCCATTGGCATGACAGATGAATGTATCGCTACTGCTTATGGATATGCCAGTGGCGAACCAAACACTAACTTATTAGAGGATAATGAAGATCTCTCTATTAAATTAGTAGACAAAAAAGAAGCAAAAAGAATCTTAAAAGAAGAGAATCTCTCCATTAAAGCTTCTTATCTGCTTCTACATTTTCTAAATAGTGATCCAGAAAATCCTTTTGATTTCTTGAATATTTAATTCTTGCAATGCCCTCTAATTCCATCATAAACTCTCTTGGCAGATGACATCATCATAATTCCAGCGGCCAGTGCTGCTGCTATGATGATAGTTCTCTCTCCTTGAGGTGCAAACAAATGCCACTGTTTTGTCACAGCATATTGCATTGTGTAGTATAGGCTTCCCCCAGGAACCAACGGAATAATTCCAGCCATTAAAAATACGGTTGCAGGACTCCGAAGCATTCTTGCTCCAACTTCTGCATATGCCGTCGCAACAATCGCAGCAGAAAAGTAAGGGATAAAATCACTTCCATTCCACTGTGCCGTCAACAAATAACTTCCATAAGATAAAAGACCTCCAATGGATGCAAAGTATAATTTCCTTCCATGAAGATTAAATAAAATCGAAAAACCAAAAGCTCCTAAAAATGCACTGAGTAATTGAATCAAATTTGTCATTATAGAATTCCCTCCCAAAGCATCAAGGCTGCAAATGAACCTCCAGCCAAAAAGACAGCAATCACAATCACTTCACAAAGTCTTATCATTCCTGCAATGGTATCTCCACCAATCACATCTCGAATCGAGTTTACAAATCCAACTCCAGGAACCAAAAGCATAATATTACCAATAATAATATGCCCATAATTCCCTGCCAATCGAAAATGAACCGCTATAATAGCAATAGAACCCACCATAAAAATAGTCAAAAAATTAGAAAAAATTTCATTTGCATTATATTTGTTTAAAAAATGCATCAAAATACACCCAATAAATCCTGCCATTGCTGCAATTACTGCCTCCATAATACCACCACCAAAAAAGATGGTAAACACTCCCGCAATCAATGCTGAGATTGCACTTCGAATTGAAAGTGTATATGCTTCAATTTTATCAATCCGTTCAATTTCATCATTTATAAATTGAATTCCAGGTCTTGCAAAACATATATGTCTTGACAAAGCATTGAGTTCATCTAGCTTCTTAAAATCTATGGCATGTTGTTTAATACGCTTTGTCTGCGTAAATACATCCCCTTCTTGTGTTGTCACTGTGGTTAATATGCTGGATGTTATAGAAAACACTTCTACATTCTTTGCTCCATATGCCCGGCATATCCGCTCAATGGTATCCTCCACTCTGGACACACCTGCACCATTGGAGAGCATAAGTGCACCGATATCCATGGCACACACCAATATTTTCTTTAAGTTCATTCTCTTCACCTACCTACCAATTGTGAAGTAAGCATAGTCTACTTTTCTTATAAATTCAAGTTAATTTTCCGTAAAATAAGAAAAACTTAAATATCATAATATATTACTTATAAAATACCTAGTAAATGCTGCATTCCTAAACTTACACAGGCAATGGCAATCCAACAGATAAATCCCATAAATAATGGTTTCCCTCCTGTTTTAATAAGTTTTGGCAGATTAGTATTCAACCCAATGGCTGACATTGCCATAATAATAAAGAATTTACTTAAATCTTTGATTGGACTTGTTACTTCCGGCGATAAATTAAATACTGTTGTTACTACAGAAGCCAAAACAAAGAATAAAATGAAAAAAGGAAAAATCTTTTTAAGAGAGAAATTTGACTCTGCTGCATCTTTTTCTTTTTTTGTCCGAACCAATGCTAGTACAAGTGTAATTGGAATAATAGCCAATGTTCTCGTTAATTTAACAATTGTTGCTATTTCAAGTGTTTGATGTCCTGGATGTAACCCATCCCATGCTGCCGCTGCCGCCGTCACTGAAGAAGTATCATTAATTGCAGTTCCCGCAAATAAACCAAATCCTTGTTCTGATAACCCTAGCATTCCTCCAAGTGTTGGAAAAACAAGTGCTGCAATAATATTAAATAAGAAAATAACAGAGATTGCCTGAGCAATTTCCTCATCATCAGCTTCAATCACAGGGGCTGTAGCCGCAATTGCAGAACCTCCACAAATTGATGATCCCACCCCAACTAATGTAGAAATCTTTGATGGTATTTTCATTACTTTTGATAGTATAAAAGCTGCAACTAAAGATGTTGTAATGGTTGACACAATAATCGGTAATGATTGCTTTCCTGTTTTAAAAATTGCGTTTAGATTCATTCCAAACCCAAGCAAAATAACCGCATACTGAAGAATTTTCTTTGACGTAAATGTAATTCCTGCCTGTAGATTCGTCTTATCTTTGATAAACATGGTTATAATCATGCCCACAATAATCGCAAATACTGGTCCTCCAATTACCGGAAAATAATCACCAAAAATCTTTGCAGGTACAGCAATTATTATACAAACTAAAAAACCTCTCCAATTCTTTTTTATAAAATCCATATATATATCCTCCTAAATCTTTTTATTTTCTGCTCTGTATACAATATCATAACATTATAATAAAATAAAATTATAAATATTTATTTATCCATAAGAATATATTATAATAAAAATAGGAGGTCATATTATGTTAGATTTTAGAATTGCAACTTTTTTGGTTGTCTGCAAACATATGAATTATACAAAGGCAGCAAAAGAATTGAATATTACACAACCTGCTGTCTCCCAGCATATAAAATATCTGGAAGAATATTATGGTGTCAAATTATTTTTTTCCCAAGGAAAGAGAGTTCAGTTGACTCCTGCTGGGGAAATACTCCGAAACACTTCTATGACAATGCAGCATGATGAAATTCATTTGGCATCTCAGTTAAAATCTTTAACAACACTTCAAAAAACACTAGTTTTTGGTGCAACCTTAACAATTGGTGAATATTCCATTCCAAAACGGTTATCTCACTATATCAAAGAACATCCAGATACTAGAATTCAAATGCAGATTGCCAATACCTTTGATCTACTCTCTAAGATTGAAGATGGGACTATTGATTTTGCCATTGTAGAAGGCTATTTTCAAAAAAAAGAATATGACTCTCTTTTATATTCAAGGGAGGATTATATCCCTGTGGTAAGTCCCGACTATGAATTTCAAAAAGAACCATTTGTTATGTCTGATTTATTTCAAGAAACTTTAATTACAAGAGAAGAAGGCTCAGGAACAAGAGAAATCTTAGAAAAGACATTGGAACAGCAAAATTATAACATTCATGATTTTTCAAAAATCATAGAAATTGGAAATATTAATACCATCAAATCCTTAATCAAAGAATCTTGTGGCATTACATTTCTTTATAAAGCCGCTGTTCTAGATGAATTGAAACATAAAACATTAAAAGAAATCAAATTAAAAGACACATCCATCTCCCACGAATTCACATTCATATGGAGAAAAGGAAGTGTCTATACATCCTACTATAAAAAAATATTCAACGAACTGAGAATGCCTTAGTATCTCTTGGTCCAGGCAATGGCCAATGCACCTTCACCAATATGACATGCAACACTTAAAGACAATGGAGCCTGCGTAAATTCAATTTCTGGAAACTTGGCTTGAATTTCTTCTGCCCATGCTCTGGCTTCCTGAACATCCCCTGTATATGCTGACTGAATATACACATCGTCTTTGGTATATCCACGAGGGAAAAATTCCTTAAAATCTGCTTCAACTGCTGCTAACATCTTTTTCTTTGCAACTTTCATGCCTCTAGTCTTTGCAAAAGCATCCAGCTTCTCACCACGAATCTGAAGTACCGGCTTAATGTTTAGTACAGAACCAATAGCTGCCGCTGCTGGTGTCACTCGACCACCTTTTTTTAGATATTTCAACGAATCTACTGTAATATAAATTCTAGAGTCAAACTTTGTCTGTTCTAATTTTCTCTTAATATCCTCGGCTGACATACCTTCCTTTGCATAGCGAAATGCATCTAATGCAGACTGTCGCTGAGTCACTGAAATTCTTTGATTATCCACAACAAATACTTTTCCATCATAATCTTCTGAAAGCATCTGTGCAGTTGCACAAGAACTACTTAATCCGCTGGACATTGGAATATGTATAATCTCATCATACTCTTTCAATATCTGATCCCATAAGTCCATCACATCACCAGGTGCCGGCTGGGACGTCTTAATATCCGCATCTTCTCCAAGTTTTTCATAAAATTGTTCCTGTGTTAATGTAATATCTTCAAAAAATAATTCTTCATCAATATAAAACGGCATTGGCACTACATAAATACCAAGCTCTTTTCCCTGTTTCTGGGTAATCCCACTATTACTATCTGTAATAATTGCTACTTTTCCCATATATTATCCTTTCTATTTATCCACTAATCCCTCATATCATAACAAAAGAATACATAGTTGTCGAGATTTCACCTGAATTTTTTCAGAATTTGTAAAAAATGTGCAATAGGAAATCCTACTACATTATAATAGTCACCACATATTCCCTTGATAAATCCTGCTGCATACCCTTGAATCCCATAGGCTCCTGCTTTATCCATACAATCCTTGGTATCTATATATCTTCTAATTTCTTCTGGCTCCAACTCATAAAAAGTAACGTGAGTCTTCTCAAAAAAGCTCTCTTCTTTATCCTGTTGAACAAGTGTTACACCTGTATAAACTTGATGAGTTTGGCCACTTAACATCGAAAGCATAGCCGCCGCTTCTTCCTCATTTTTTGGTTTTCCAAGAATATTTCCTTGAAATGAAACAATAGTGTCTGCTCCCACAACAATGGCATTCTTCTCGTTTTGGGCAATATCACGTGCTTTTTGCATGGATAATTCCATCACAACTTCTTCTGGTTTTTTCTTTGTTATTACTTCTTCTACCTTACTTGGTTTCACCTGAAATTCCAATCCAACTTGGGAAAAGATTTCCCTTCTCCTTGGTGATCCAGAGGCCAATATTATCTTTTTCATCTTAACTCCTGTTATGAAGTGACCTCTTGTCAAGTGTTACTTTTAAGAAATCACTCTTTTTCTTATGTTTTTTATTGTTCCAATGCCTGGAGCATATGGATAGAGCCTCAGACTTAACAGTTCCCGGCCTTG
>JAQVEG010000025.1 GCA_028697725.1 Anaerostipes sp. | reverse complement strand
AACAATTTATTAGTAAAAATAAGGAAATATTTTCTTGCGTTCCACTAGAGACATGCAGTACAATAGAAGCAGTAACCAATACAAAAGAAATACGAAAATATATGGAAAAGAACGAGAATGGAGTGATAAATGTGTGCCAGGCAATTGAAGATATGAAAAAAAGCAGTGAAGCAATAGGAGAAAAACGTGGAAGGGCAATAGGACAAAAGCAAGGAGAAGCACGAGGAGAAAAACGTGGAGAAACTCGTTTATCTACATTAATGAATCGTTTGTTTGAAGACGAAAGAGTGAATGATGTAAAAAAAGCCATCAATGATTCAAAGTTCCGAAAAAACTTGTATCAAGAATATGGTATTAAATAAGATGTAACATTGATACAACAACAGAGACGTTAATAATAGTGAAATATAAAATATAGCACAAAGAAGCCATCGCTAAGCGATGGCTTCTTGAAAAGAGAGGATTAATAATATATATATGAAAAACTATATCTTAAGTATACTCTTATTCTCAAAGGAAACAATAGACAGAAAATAAATAATTATAAAAAAAGTATAAACATTATAAATTAAAATAAAAACAGCCGTGGATTATACGTTCTCTTTACTTGCTTATAGAGGGAAAATAAGGTATAATGATGAGGATGTGAAAATAATAACAAGACTAGAAGTATCATATCTAGAACGTAAAGTAATGGAGGAATAATTATGTTAGTATCAGCAAAGGAAATGTTAGATAAGGCAAAAGCAGGACATTATGCAGTAGGTCAATTCAACATCAACAACCTTGAATGGACAAAGGCAGTTTTACAGGCAGCAGAAGAAAAGAAATCACCAGTTATTTTAGGTGTGTCTGAAGGTGCTGGTAAATACATGACAGGATATAAGACAGTAGTAGGAATGGTAAACGGAATGATGGAAGAACTAGGAATTACAGTTCCAGTTGCTCTTCACTTAGATCATGGTTCTTACGAAGGATGTAAGGCTTGTATCGAAGCAGGATTTTCATCTGTTATGTTTGATGGTTCTCACTATCCAATCGAAGAGAATGTTGCTAAGACAACAGAATTAGTTGCAATTACAAAAGAAAAAGGAATGTCTATTGAAGCTGAAGTTGGATCAATCGGTGGAGAAGAAGACGGAGTTGTTGGTAAAGGTGAATGTGCTGACCCTAAAGAGTGTAAAGCAATCGCTGATTTAGGTGTTGATATGTTAGCAGCAGGAATCGGTAACATCCATGGTAAGTACCCAGCTAACTGGGAAGGATTAAGCTTCGAGACTCTTGATGCTGTTCAACAATTAACAGGAACTATGCCACTTGTACTACATGGTGGAACAGGAATTCCAGCAGACATGATTAAGAAAGCAATCACATTAGGAGTTGCTAAGATTAATGTTAATACAGAGTGTCAACTTTCATTTGCTGATGCTACACGTAAGTATATTGAAGCTGGTAAAGACTTAGAAGGAAAAGGATTTGACCCTCGTAAGTTATTAGCTCCAGGTACAGAAGCAATCAAAGCTACAGTTATTGAAAAGATGGAATTATTCGGATCAATCGGAAAAGCTGAATAATATACTGAGAAAAGTATTAGCCCCAGACAAATTTTTGTTTGGGGTTTTTTGTCTGTTAAGAAGGAGGAATCATATCGTTATGAAAAAGGTTGTGTTATTTGGAGATTCTCTTACTGATTTTTTTCCTATGGAATTACTGACGAAAGATAATATTATCTATATCAATGCGGGAACTGCAGGAGAAACACTTCCTGAGATGAAAATTCGGATAGGGGAAGATGTGATAGTCCATGAACCAGACGTGGTTATAATTCAGGGTGGAGCCAATGATTATCTATCGCCGTTGTATCAGGGGGCGGAGAAGGTGGCTGGTCAGCTGGTGGACCTTGGGGTGAGAATTCAAAAGAATCTTCCAAAGGCTGAGGTATATATTGAATCTTTATATCCAGTTTATCCGCGAAGGTTACCTGGAGATATTTATTCTTGGGCAGAGGGAAAGTCCAAGGAAGAGATTTGTAGAATAAATTCCATGGTAAAATGTATGTGTGGAGAGAGCAGTCCCATTTATGTGGATATGTATGTTCATTTAGCAGATGAAAATGGAGAACTTGCACTAAAGGATACAGTGGATGGGGTACATTTGAGTCGGAGTGGGTATGAGAAGATAGCCAGTGTTATCAAGGAACTTGTGTCTTAGTGGAAACTATGATACGATGGTGCAGATACAAACAAGATACGAAAAGGAGATACTGAATGCAACAATTACCAAACTGCCCACAGTGTAACTGTGAATATACTTATGAAGATGGACATATGATTGTGTGTCCAGAATGTGGACATGAGTTTACATTAGATTCAGCAGCAGAAACCGTAGAAGAAATCAAAGATTCCAATGGGAATCCATTAACTGATGGTGATGCGGTGACGATTATCAAGGATTTAAAGGTAAAGGGAGCTTCTTCAGCAATTAAAAAGGGAACGAAAGTAAAGAATATTCGATTAGTTTTAGATGCGTCAGATGGACATAATATTGATTGTAGGATTCCTGGATTTGGTGCTATGGCATTAAAGTCTGAATTTGTTAAAAAATTAAATTAAGAAAAGCAAGAAGGGCTGTCAGGAATCTGATGGCTTTTTTCATTTACCCTGTAAAATGGTTGACAGAATGGAGAAATTTTATTATAGTATTCCTAGATAGGAATACGAAAGGAATGAGGAGATTCTATGGACAATATCAACCAACTTATGGATTATGGGTTGACACGCCATGAAGCGAATTTATATATATTGTTATTGCTAGAAGGCGATTTGAATGGATATGAGGCGGCGAAGAAGAGCGGAATTTCCAAGTCGAATACCTATAATGCATTGGCAGGATTAGCTGATAAGGGTGCAGCCTATAGCATTCAGGCGGAGACAACCAAGTATACACCAGTTCCTATTGAAGAGTTTTGCGACAACAAGCTGCGTTATTTAGAGGCGTGTAAGAAGAAACTTACGAAGGAGCTGCCAGCGAAGAGGCGAAACCAGGAAGGATACATTACCATTCGTGGGGAACAACAGATTCAGGATAAGTTTGTGAATATGTTAAAGCAGACAAGGGAACGTGTTTATATGGTTCTTTCCAAGGAACGATTAGAAGAGGTAAGGAATCATTTAGAAGAGATGATTGCAAAGAAGATAAAGGTGGTCATCATTACAGATGAAGGGTTTGAGCTGAATGGAGCAACCATTTATTATAGTAACAACAAGAAAGAGCAAATTCGGTTGATTACAGACTCTACAGATGTGTTGACTGGAGATATTATGAGTCGTTATGATGCCAACTGTTTATACTCAAGGAATGATAATTTAGTCGAAGTATTTAAAGATGCATTAGCAAATGAGATAGAGATATTAAAGATGAAAGGGAAGAAGTAAAATGTCAAAAAAACCATTTATAACAAAAGAACAACTAGATAAGATTGTAGAGCAATTTCCAACACCATTTCATATTTATGATGAGAAAGGAATTCGTGAGACGGCAAGAGCATTAAACGCAGCATTTTCGTGGAATCAGGGGTTTAAGGAGTATTTTGCTGTAAAAGCAACACCAAATCCAACAATTTTGAAGATTTTAAAGGAAGAGGGATGTGGCGTTGATTGTTCTTCTCTTACAGAGCTTATGATGTCAGAACGCTGTGGATTCACTGGAAATGATATTATGTTTTCTTCTAATGATACACCTGCAGAAGAATTTAAACTTGCAAGAAAATTAGGAGCACAAATTAACTTAGATGATTTGACACATGTTGAATTTTTAGATGAGGTGGCTGGAATTCCAGAAACCATCTGTTGTCGTTTTAATCCAGGAGGATATTTCTCTCTAGGAACTGATATTATGGACAACCCAGGAGATTCTAAGTATGGAATGACTAAGGATCAGATGATTGAAGCCTATGGAAAGCTTAAGAAGCTTGGAGCAAAGAGATTCGGAATTCATTCTTTCCTTGCAAGTAATACAGTAAACAATGAATATTATCCAACTCTTGCAAAACAGTTATTTGAATTAGCAGTTGAATTGAAAGAAAAGACTGGTGTTACCATTGACTTTATTAATCTTTCTGGTGGAGTGGGAGTCCCTTATACACCAGATAAAGAGCCAAATAATATTGCTATTATTGGAGAGGGAGTTCACAAAGCATTTGATGAAGTTTTAGTTCCAGCTGGAATGGGTGACGTGAAGATTTACACAGAACTTGGAAGATATATGCTTGCACCAAACGGAGCATTGGTAACAAAAGCAATTCATGAAAAACACATTTACAAAGAGTATATTGGAGTTGATGCGTGTGCAGTGAACTTAATGCGTCCAGCAATGTATGGAGCTTACCACCATATCACAGTGATGGGAAAAGAAAATGCACCATGTGAGTATACTTACGATATTACAGGATCATTGTGCGAGAACAATGATAAGTTTGCCATCGACCGTAAATTACCAAAGATTGATAAGGGAGATTTATTGTATATTCATGATACTGGTGCCCATGGATTTGCTATGGGATATAACTACAATGGTAAATTGAAATCAGCGGAACTTCTATTTAAGGAAGATGGAACCACAGAGATGATTCGTCGAGGGGAAACTCCAGAAGATTACTTTGCAACGTTAGAAGGATTTAACTTCTAAAGAGATATGAAAGCATTGAGATTGGAGATGGAAGATGATAGAGATTTGTTGCGGAAGTTTTGAAGATGCAATGGCTGCTTATGAAGGTGGAGCTAAACGGATTGAATTAAACAGTGCATTATCTCTAGGGGGATTAACACCTACACTTGGTTCATTGATTATGACAAAACAGTATACTAATTTAGAGGTCATTACAATGGTAAGGTCAAGAGGTACAGGATTTTGTTATTCTGATTTTGAGTATGAACAAATGCTAGAAGATGCAAGACTGCTTCTTGCATATCAGGCAGACGGTTTAGCATTTGGGTTTTTAAATGAAGATAGAACCATCAATGAAGCAAGAACAAGGGAATTTGTTCAGACAGCACATGAAGAAGAGAAAAAAGCAGTATTTCATCGTGCATTTGACTGTACAAAAGATCCAGTGGCATCCATGGAATTGTTAATCCAACTTGGTGTTGATCGTGTTTTAACAAGTGGACTAGGACAAAATGTGGAAGAAGGAATGGAGCAGTTAAAGCAGTTGCAGCAGCAATTTGGAGGACAAATTGAAGTGCTGGCTGGATGTGGTCTTCATCAAGACAATATAAAACAGATAAAAGAATATACAAAAATCACACAATTCCATTCGTCTTGTAAAGACTGGAAACAGGATGTTACAAGCAAGGGAGAACAAGTTTCCTTTGGATATTTAGAAGATGAGATGAAGTATGAAGTGGTATCAAAAGAAAGAGTAAAAGAATTGGTCGCAGTGGACAAATAAAGATATTTTGATTTGTTGACAGGTGACAAATAATAGGCTGTTTTATTGGATTTCATTGACGGAACATAAAAGAGAGTGTTATTCTTCATGTATCAAAAACATATTTATTTAGCGAAGAGGCTATGGGTCACAGAGAGACCATAGCTTCTTTTTTCTATTTACAAGAAAGAGAGGAAGTATTATGGAAAATAAAAAAGTTCAAGATCATGATTATTCAATTGTTCCAGTAGGTGAAGAAGGTAAAAAGGGATTTGCATCTATGCTGGTGATTATGCTGGGATTCACTTTTTATACTGGAACCATGTTGACGGGAGGTCAATTAGGAACCAGTTTAACATTTACAACATTACTACAAGTGTTGCTAATTGGAGATCTGATTTTAGGTATATACACAGCATTATTATCCTATATTTCAGCAAAAACATCATTATCAACACATTTACTGGCAAGATATTCTTTTGGAAAAGCTGGTTCTTACTTTGTATCAGGAATTTTAGGAGTTACACAAGTTGGATGGTTTGGAGTCAGCGTTGTAATGTTAGCACTTCCAGTTTCAAAAACATTCAGCCTTCCAATGTGGCCAGTAATTATTGTATTAGGAATTATGATGACAGCATCTGCATACTTTGGAGTTAAGTCATTAGCCGTTTTAAGTTTTATAGCAGTACCTGCCATTGCAGTCTTAGGATGCTATTCCACTGGAATTTCTCTATCAGAAGTTGGTGGATTTGCAGGACTTAGCAATATGACGCAAGTAAATTCACTTAGCGTAACTGCTGCACTTGGAATGGTAATTGGATCATTTATTTCAGGTGGGACTTTAACTCCTGATTTTACCAGATTTTCCAAAACACCTAAAATTGCAGTTGTGTCTACAGTGTCAGCATTCTTTATTGGAAATATTCTGATGTTTGCTTTCGGAGCTATTGGTGGTCTGGCAACGGGACTTCCCGATATTTCGGATGTTATGATTGCACAGGGATTGGTATTGCCGGGTATTATTATTTTAGGATTAAATATCTGGACAACCAATGACAATACCATTTATGCGGCAAGTCTTGCATTTTCCAATATTACAAAAATTGAAAAGAAGAAATTAGTCATTGTCAATGGAATCATTGCAACGGTACTTTCTATCATTTTATATAATAACTTTACTTCGTTTTTAAGTTTCCTAAGTGGATTTATTCCATCGCTTGGAGCGATTATTATTACAGATTATTTCTTGGTTAGAAGGAAAGAATATGAAGGAGAATTTGAAAATAAAAAATTTAAAACAGCAAATCCATGTGCATTTATTGCATTTGTTATTGGGGCCGGAGCAAGTTACTTACCAGGAGTTGGATGTTTAAATGCAGTCATTGCAAGTATGATCTCCTATATTATAGTTTCTAAGGTTACAGAAGCTGTGTCAGTAAATCATGCAAAGATGGTAGAAGAATAGAAAGGAGGAAGCTATGAAGAAATTTATCAATGTTAGAAGAAAAGGATGTAAGACACCTGTTGAAATTCTCGTAAAAGATGGAATGTTTGAAAAAATAGCACCGAAAATAGAAGCAGAATGTGAGATCATTGATTTAGAAGGAAATATAGTAATTCCTCCATACGTGGATCCACACATGCATTTGGATTATGTTTACACTGCAAATCTTGGGACTCAAAATGGAAGTGGGACTTTATTTGAAGGGATTCAAAGATGGAGTGAACAAAAGGAACATTTAAGCATAGAAGAGGTAAAAAGTCGGGCAATCAGAGGGATTCAAAGTGAGATGAAGCATGGAGTTCAATATATTAGAACGCATGTGGATGTGACAGAGCCAAACTTAACAGCATTAAAGGCTTTGTTAGAAGTAAAAGAAGAAGTAAAAGATGTTGTAGAGCTTCAGTTGGTTGCATTTCCACAAGAAGGAATTTATGCATATCCTCGTGGAGATGAACTTATGGAAGAAGCCATGAAAATGGGAGCAGACTGTGTGGGAGGAATTCCACATTATGAATTAGCAAGAGAATTTGGAGAAAAATCAATTCATAAGATTGTAGAACTGGCTGTAAAATATGACCGATTAATTGATGTTCATTGTGATGAAACAGATGACGTGCAAAGTCGGTTTTTGGAATTGTTAAATGCTCTTGTACTAATTGAGGGAATTGGAAACAAGACGACAGCGAGTCATACATGTTCTTTTGGTTCAGCAGATAATAGTTATGCATATCGAATGATGAAATTATTAAAACGTTCTGGAATTAATTTTGTATCATGTCCAACAGAGAATATTTTCTTACAAGGAAGACAGGATACTTATCCGAAACGAAGAGGAATTACAAGGGTTAAGGAATTGCATGAAGAGGGAATTAATGTATGCTTTGCCCAAGATTCAATGTCTGATCCATGGTATCCTTTGGGAACAGGAAGCATGATTCATATTCTTGACCATGGGCTTCATATTGCACAGATGATTTCTCCAGAGAATATTGAAAATGCACTGGATTTTGTTACCATCAATGGAGCAAAAGCAATGAATTTAGAACATACATATGGAATTGAAGAAGGAAAAGATGCAAATTTTATTGTGCTTGATGCAAAAAATGAATTTGATGCCATTGCACAAAGAGCAGGAACGTTAATGTCCATTCATAGAGGTGAATATTTATTTGAAATGGAACCGGCTAAAATGAAACAACAGAATTCGATTTTCATGAGATAGTATTATAAGAAGGGGAGAAAGATATGTTTCAGTGTAAAGATTTGCTTGCCTTACCAACCATGGCAAGAGCCAAATTAATATCTGGAAAAAGTGGACTTCATCATGGAATTAGGTGGGCATATAAGGCTGAAACTATGGATTTTTCTAAATGGATTCATGGGCAGGAACTGTTAATTGTAAGCACGCCCATTATTCAGTCCCCACAATTTGATTTAATGAAAATGATGCAGGATGCGATTGATAACAAAGTTACAGGTGCATTATTACTCGTAGGAGAAGAATATGTAAATAAAATTCCAAAGAGTGTTTTAAGGTTGTCAAATGTAGAAGAATTTCCGCTAATGATTATACCTGGAAATGATGTTCCTTTGGTAGATGTATTTGAAGAAATGGGGCATGCCATTGCATATCATGAAAAAATGGATAATGATAGGGAGGATTTGCTTGCAAGTATTATTTTTGGAAATAATATTGATGTGCATTCTCTCATGGTTAAAAGTCGGATGATAGGATATGACATGAGTCCTCCACAGCAAATTTTTGTCATTCATTTTTTTAGAGAGGATACGAAAAAAGATCAAAACCTTCATATCCCAAAAGAACAAATTCAGGATATGAGTCGTAAGATTATGTCAATTTTTAACGAAAATCGATACCAAGTATTGTTATCAAATTATAGCAACAATCTTGTGGGTATGATGAAATATATAGAAGAATCAGAAGAAATAATCTGTGTGCTGTTTGAAAAAATCAAACAATATCTTATAACAGAAATGAAAGGCTGGAACTTCTATATAGGTGTTGGAAATTTATATCATCAATTAGAGGATTTGCAAAAAAGTTTTCAAGATGCATCAAAGTGCATTATGGCAGCCGAAAAAATCAAAAAAGATAGGGAAGTATTATGGTATCAGCATTTGGGTTTATACAATCTACTGTTGTCCATGGATTATAATGATTTATTAGAAACATATTGTGATGAAATGTTAGGTGGACTTATAGCATATGACAAAGAAAATCATACAAATTTACTAGATACCTTGCGAATTTATTTGGAGAACCAATGTAATATTCAAAAAACTTCAGAGCTAATGTATACCCATCGAAATACGATTAAGTACCGGGTACATAACATAGAAAAAATTACAGAAAAATCATTTCAGAATGCATTTGAAGTTCTTGAGTTATATAATGCAGTGATAATCTTTGATTTTTTACATTAGCTTTGGTATAATAGGAACAGAAAAGACAAAGACTAGCCTTTGAAAGAGGTTATTCTTTGTCTTTTTCTTTTTATTGTTGGATACACAAAAGGAGTGGCATATGGGTATATTTGATATTGTGGGACCAGTCATGGTAGGACCATCTAGTTCTCATACAGCAGGAGCAGTGAAAATAGGGAAAGTTTCAAGGGAACTTCTTGGAGAACCACTGAAAAAAGCAGAGATTTTATTGTATGGATCTTTTCTTGCAACGGGAAAAGGACATGGAACAGATAAGGCAATTGTTGCAGGATTACTGGGAATGAACCCAGATAATATTCACATTCCAGAGAGTTTTAAGTTAGCACAAAAACAGGGAATCAAAATTTCTTTTGGAGAAGCGCACCTGAAAAATGCACATCCAAATAGTGTAGAAGTCCATATGGAAAGTATTTCGGGAAGAGAGCTTTCTGTAGTTGCAGCCTCTCTTGGTGGCGGCAGCATTAAAATTTGTACCATGGATGGACTGGAGGCGAATTTTTCTGGAGATTATCCCACTTTGGTGGTGCACAATGATGACCAGCCAGGGCATGTAGCAGAAGTGACTTCTATGTTGTGGCAAAAGTCAATTAATATTGCCACCATGCAGTTATATCGAGATTATGTGGGTGGAAATGCAGTGATGATTTTAGAATGCGATCAGGAAATCCCTATGGAATCTGTAAAATGGCTTGAAACTTTAAGTGGATTACAGAAGGTAACATATTTATCGAAAGTCGGAGGTGAAGAAGAATGAGTTTTACATCAATGAAAGATATGATACAGCGGGCAGGAGAGGAGTCGTGTACTCTTTGGGAAATTATTAGAAAAGAAGATATGTTAGAACGTCAAGTTAAGAAAGAAGAATCTATGGAACAAATGTATTCTTTGTTTGAAGCGATGAAGGAAGCAGATAAATCTTACAACGGAAATCAAAGGTCTTTAAGCGGATTATCTGGTGGAGATGGATCCAAAATCCAGCAGGCAATTCAAAAAGGAATTATGATATCTGGTGATTTTATTAGTAAAGTCATGGAGGGTGCTATAAAAATGGGAGAATCCAATGCTTGTATGAAGCGAATTGTAGCAGCACCAACCGCTGGATCTTGTGGAGTGTTATCTTCTGTTCTTCTAGCTTATGATGCTTTTTATCATCCTACAAAGGAGGAAATAACCCATGCTCTTTATATGGCGGCAGGGATTGGAGATGTGATTTCCAATCGTGCCAGTATCTCTGGAGCAAAGGGAGGCTGCCAAGCAGAGATTGGTTCTGCCAGTGCAATGGCAGCTGGTGCGATTGCAGTTTTAAGAGATGGAACAGCAACACAAATCTGTCATAGTGGAGCATTTGCATTAAAAGGACTATTAGGATTGGTTTGTGATCCCATTGGGGGATTAGTAGAAGTTCCATGTGTTAAAAGAAATGTAATTGGGGCAGTTAATGCCATTACAAGTACTGATTTGGCAATCGCAGGAGTGGAAAGCAAAGTTCCGTTTGATGAAGTTATTGATGCCATGGCGGAAATTGGAGAAGCGATGCCTTGTGCGTATAAAGAAACTAGTCAGGGAGGACTTGCAATGACAGAGACAGGGAAACATTATGAAACCATGAAATAAAATAAGTTTTCATCTCTTTGCTTTTTTGATAAAATGATAGAAGGTAAAATATTTTTAACAGTGAAAATATATATACTTTCTATTTTTTTGTAGAAAAACTACAAGGAGGAATCGTGGAAGAATCAATTACATTCATTATAAAAAAGAATTACAGCAAGCTTAGAAAGTCAGAACAAAAGGTGGCAGAGTATCTTCTGTCTAATGATGGGGATATTGAACAGATGTCTATATCCCAACTGGCAAGGAACGCAGAAGTGAGCCAGCCAACGGTGATGCGTTTTGCAAAAGGAATTGGTCTTGAGAATTATAAGGAATTGAAACTTGCATTGACAAAGGAACGAGTACATAAGAGTATGGAAAAGGATAAAAAGCCGTCTCTTTATGGATTTCCCATTTCAAGTGAAGATAAGATGGAAGATATTCCGGCAAAAGTAATTACAAAGACAACCCAGCTTCTAAACGAGTCTCTAAAGAGCATTGATGTAGGGCAGTTAGAATTGGCAGTGAAGGCAATTGTGAGAGCAAGGACAGTTGCAGTATATGGGGTGGAGAACTCCTCGACAACTGTGGAAGACTTGACTACAAAGCTATTATATCTGGGGATAAACTGTAAACAATATGGTGATTTTTATTTGCAGAATATTAGTGCAAATGCCTTGGGAAAAGAGGATGTGGCAGTGGGAGTATCTTATACAGGATATTCTAAAAATACAGTAGATGTTATGAAACAGGCAAAAAAAGCTGGAGCTACAACGATTATTATTACCAACTATGACCAGACATTATTAAGTAAGTACGCAGATATTACCATATGTCTTTCCAATGAGCAGTTTTTATATGGAAATGCAATTTTTTCAAGATCCACACAGTTAGCTGTAGTCGATATGATTTTTATGGGGATTTTGCTTAGTGATTATGAAACTTATACAAAGCGTTTAGATGAAAACAGCCAATTAATTACATCGCAGGCATATCATCGTTAATTATATTAAGGAGAGCTATTTTATGTAGAATTTCTACATAAAATAGCTCTTTTTTCTTGCTTTTGATTTAACATTTTTTAATTTTGATTTGATTGTTTTCGTGGGGAAATGTCTGTAGTATGGGATTGTTCCAAGAAGACAAATACGAGTGTAAAGATAAAATCAAAAAAGTAAAGAAGGAGAAAAATATGCTAAAGCTAGACAAGATTACAAAATCCTTTGATGGAAAAAACATATTAGACGAAATTAGCCTTGATATAGAAGAAGGAGAAATCGTTTCTATTTTGGGACCATCAGGAAGTGGAAAGACAACATTATTAAACTTAATCTTAGGAATCACCGATATTGATAGTGGAATACTTTCTTTTCAAGAAAAAGACATTACAAAAGTTCCAATGGAAGAGAGAGGATTTAATATTGTTTTTCAGGACTATGCATTGTTTCCAAATTTAAATGCATACGAAAATATTGTATACGGACTTCGCAACAAGCCGGGAATTTCCACAAAAGAAGAAGTGGATGACCTTATTGATTTATTAGGATTAAGAGAACATTTAGATAAGAAGATTGAACAGTTATCAGGTGGACAAAAGCAGAGGGTTGCTCTGGCAAGAACTATGGTAATGAGTCCTAAGATTTTACTGTTAGATGAACCATTAAGTGCCTTAGACGGAGTAATTAAAGAATCAATAAAGGATAGAATTAAGACCATTGCCAAGGAATATCATTTGACTACAATTATTGTAACCCATGACCCAGAGGAGGCACTTACATTATCTGATAAAGTGTTGATTATCAATCAGGGAGGAATTGCACAATATGGAACTCCAAAGGAAATAATTATGACACCAGCAGATTCTTTTGTAGAGGAATTTATTTTGAATCAGCTAGAAATCAAGCGAAGTAATATTTATTCTTTATTTCGTGAAAAAATGTTAGAAGAAGAAAAAGTCGGGTGAATCAAATGAGAGAAAAGAAAGAAGTAAAAGCAATCTATTTATTTACCATCGCATTGTTCCTATTCTTTTTGTTCGTTCCAGTGGTGATGATTGTTTATAAAGCCTGTGTTGGGGAACAAGGATTTACAGGAGAATTTTTCAAAAATATTTTATGGAATCATAATTTTTTTACTGCGTTTAGAAACAGTATAGGGGTTTCTATTTTAAGTGCAGTAATTACAACGGTATTGGCATTTGTGCTGGCATATACCATCAATTACACCAATGTACATCCTGCCTTTAAGAAAGTAATTTCTACATTAGCAGTGCTTCCAATGTTACTGCCTACCATTACTTATGGATTTGCAATTATTTATTCTTTTGGAAAACAAGGATTTTTAACAAAGGTATTTCATCACCAGCTCTTTGACATATATGGAATCAATGGACTGCTCATTGGGTACGTGATTTATACACTGCCAATATCATTTTTGTTGCTGCATAATACAATGCGCTATATTGACAAAAAATTTATTATTGTATCAAAAGTCATGGGAGATAAACCATTACGCACGTTCTTAAATACTATTTTAAGACCTATGTGGGGAACTTTAATTGCATCTCTTGTACAATGCTTTTTCTTAAGCTTTACAGACTATGGAATTCCTGCATCTGTGGGAGGACGGTTTCAGGTCATTGCAGGAACTTTGTACAATGAAATGCTGGGAAGTGTTCCAAACTTTAACCAGGGAGCAGTGGTAGCCATTATGATGTTACTTCCATCGGTGATTAGTATTGGAGTTTTGACTTATGTGGAGAGATATAACATTCGTTACAACAAAATATCTGTAGTAGAACTTCGTAAAAATAAAGCAAGAGATGGGGTAATGTCAGTTGCATCTATCATAATTTTAACCTGTATGCTTTCTATTTTTGTAGTATTGTTTATCATTCCATTTGTGGCAGAATGGCCATATGAAATTAGTTTTACCACTGTACATATCAGTGAAGTGTTTGCAGATACTGCATTGTTGGAAGTATACAAGAACTCACTGTTTGTAGCTATTATGACAGCAGTTGTAGGTACTTTGGTTGTCTATGGTTCTGCACTGGTCACAGCAAGAAGTGAAATTAGCCCCAAATGGAAAAAATGTTTAGAAGGAATTGCATTAATTACAAATACAATTCCGGGAATGGTGTTAGGAATCGCATTTTTATTAACATTTACTGGAACATCCATTCAAAATACCTTCCTTATTATCATCGTATGTAATGTGATTCATTTCTTTTCTACACCATTTTTGATGATGAAAAGTTCTCTGGAGAAAATGAATCGCTCTTGGGAGACGACAGCAAGACTTATGGGAGACAGTTGGCTGAAAACATTAGTGAGAATTATTACCCCAAATGCGTGGGGAACAATCTTAGAAGTATTTAACTATTATTTTGTAAATGCCATGGTTACAGTTAGTGCTATTATTTTCATTACTGGAGCAAGAACAATGGTTATTACAACGAAAATCAAAGAGTTGCAGCATTATGCTAAATTTAATGAAATATTTGTATTATCGCTGCTGATTTTACTTACAAACTTAGTTGCTAAAGGAGGTGTTTACCTTCTTACACATAGAAACACACAAAAAAGGAGAATTAACATGAGAAAATTAGGGAAAAGACTGGCAGTTTCAGCTGTTGCGCTGATTATGGCAGTTGGTGGAGTTATGACAGGATGCAGTAAGAAAGGAAATGACAAGGTTGTATTCTATTCAAATGCAGATGATGAAGCAGTGGAGGCAATGAAAAAAGCATTAGATGAAAATGGATATAAAGATAAATATATCTTCCAATCTTTTGGAACATCAGAACTTGGTGGAAAATTAACCGCTGAAAAATCTAATATTGAAGCTGATTTAATTACTATGAGTTCTTACTATATCAGCAGTGCCGAAGAGAAAAATCATATGTTTTTAGATTTAGATTTTAAGACAAATTCACTTGCACAGTATCCTTCTTATTACACACCAATTACAGCACAGGAAGGTGCATTAATTATAAATACCAAAGAAATGAAGAAAGATAAATTAACTATGCCAAAATCAATCAAAGACCTTGCAAAACCAGAATATAAAGGACATATTTCGGTGACGGATATTACAGGTTCATCTACAGCATGGTTAATGATTCAAGCATTAATCAATGAATATGGAGAAAGTGAAACTAAGACAATTCTAAAGGGAATTTACAAAAATGCAGGAGATCATTTAGAGGAATCAGGTTCTGGACCAATTAAAAAAGTTCGTGCAGGTGAAGTTGCCATTGGATTTGGACTTCGTCATCAGGCAGTTGCTGATAAAAAAGATGGACTTCCAATTGACTATATTGACCCAACAGAAGGAAACTTTACTTTAACAGAATCTGTTGCAGTGATTGATAAAGGAGACAAAACAAATAAACTTGCAATGAAAATGGCAGAATGTATTATCAAAAAAGGAAGAAAAGATTTAATCAAATATTATCCAAACACAATTTATAAGGGAGAGAAAGCAGATGCAGCAAATCAATCAAAGAAGTCTACAGTATTTAAAGAACCGCTAACCGTTGATTTGTTAGAGGCACATCAAAAATTATCAGAGAGCTGTAAATAACAGGAGGCAAAGATGAAGCAGTATAAATTATTGACACCAGGACCATTAACCACAACAGAATCAGTGAAAAAAGAGATGATGGTGGATCATTGTACCTGGGATGATGATTACAAGAACATTACACAAAAAATCAGAAGAGAACTTCTTGAGATTGGGCATGTATCAGAAGATGAATATACTACAGTTTTAATGCAGGGAAGTGGTAGTGCAGGGGTAGAAGCTGTATTTACCACATCAATCAAAGATAAAGATAAAGTATTAATTCTTGCCAATGGAGCTTATGGGGAACGTATGGCTGAGATTGCACGATATGCAGGATTAAATTACATATTGAAGCAATGGAATTATGACCAAGTGCCAGATGCAAAGGAAGTAGAACAGATACTAGATTCAGACAAAGATATTACCCATGTATCTATGGTGCATTGTGAGACAACTTCTGGAATATTAAATGATATTGAAGCTGTAGGAAAAGTTGTTCATAATGCAGGAAAAATATTTATTTTAGATGCTATGTCAAGTTTTGGAGGGGTAGATATTTCCCTAGATTAGTTAAGACCAGACTTTATGATTAGCAGTGCTAATAAATGTATTCAGGGAGTGCCAGGATTTTCATTTATTATCTGTAATACAGAGACATTGAAGTCGTGTAAAGGAAATTCAAGAAGTTTATCCCTTGATTTATATGCACAATGGGAGACGATGAATATAGATGGGAAATGGAGATTTACATCTCCAACCCATGTAGTCTTAGCATTTGCAAAAGCAATGGAAGAACTCAATGAAGAAGGTGGAGTAAGAAAAAGAGAGGAGCGTTATCGAAAGAATAATGAAACGCTAATCAGAAGAATGAAAGAAATGGGAATCAAAACTTATATTGATGAAGAACACCAAAGTCCTATTATTACTACTTTCTTTTATCCGGAAAGCCATGAGTTTTCTTTTGAAGATATGTATTATTTTATCAAAGAGAGAGGATATGCCATTTATCCAGGAAAAGTAACCAGTGCGGATACTTTTAGAATTGGAAATATTGGAGATATTCATCCACAAGACATGGAAAAACTATGTGATATTTTTCAGGAATTTATTACAGATATGACAAAGGAGAATTAGATGAAGAATTTAGAAGCAGTTATTTTTGACTGGGCAGGAACAACAGTAGATTACGGGTGTTTTGCACCAGTGCAGGCATTTGTAGAGGCATTTAAAGAATTTGGGATTACTCCAACCATTGAAGAGGTGAGAGAACCTATGGGAATGTTAAAACATGACCATATTGAAACCATGTTAAAAATGCCAAGAATTCGAGAAGAATGGAAGAAAATTTATGGAAATGACTGGACAGATAAGGATGTAGATGCAGTATACGAAAAAAGTGAGTCAGGGATTTTAAAGATTTTAAATCAGTTCGCAGACCCAAAACCATATGTGTTAGAAACAATAGAAGAATTAAGAGGTATGGGGCTTAAGATTGGTTCTAGTACAGGTTATACAGATGAAATGATGGATATTGTAGTTCCAAAAGCAGAAGAAAATGGATACAAGCCAGACTGCTGGTTTAGTGCAGATGCTGTAGGCGGATATGGAAGACCTTATCCATATATGATATTTAAAAATATGCAGGAACTTAACCTTTCATCTGTAGATGCTGTAATTAAAGTGGGAGATACCGTTTCCGATATCAAAGAAGGAAAGAATGCCGGTGTAATTTCCATTGGAATTGTGGAAGGAAGTTCAGTGATGGCATTGTCAAAAGAAGACTTTGATGCATTGTCAAAAGAGGAGCAAGAAACAAAACGTCAGGAAACAAGAAAGGTATTAAAAGAAGCAGGAGCAGATTATGTAATCGACGATATCCGCGGGCTTTTGGAAATCATCAAAAATTAAATAAGAACATTAAAAAAGGGCATCTGCAAAAAAGCAATGCCCTTTAAAATTCTGTTTATTTATTCTCGTAATCTGTAATTGCCTGTACTTTTCCACCAGATCTTCCGTTTGGATCAAAGGTACAAGAAAGGTATTCTTTTACCATGACTTTGGCTAATTCGATTCCAATTACTTGAGATCCCATAGTGATAATATTGGCATGGTTTGATAATTCAGCTCTTTGTGCTTGATATACATCGTGAATACATGCAGCATAAGCTCCCTTTACTTTGTTTGCAGCGATAGAAACACCAATTCCGGTTCCGCAAACTACAATACCACGATCAAATTCTTTTGCAGCAACTGCTTCAGCTACTTTAATTGCAGTGTTTGCATAGATTGGATCTTCGCTTCCGTAATCTGTAACGTCATGTCCTAGTTCCTTAACATATGCCATAAGTGTTTGTTTAAAATCTTCTGCGTTAGGGTCGCAACCAAATACAATGTTCATAAACTCCTCCTTGAGTGTGTGTGTGAATAACCTATGAGTTTATTATAAGACACCTATATGGGAATTGTCAACACCTACGTGGGAAATTTCCCAAAGCTATAATGGATTTGCTTGAATTACTGATTTTGCAGCAGCAGCATCAATATATAAACTATCACATAAACCACCTTTTAATGCGGCGGAGATAACATCAATCTTTTCATTTCCAGAGATTAATAATAGTTTGTTTGGTATCTTTTTAATGGTGTCAAGAGAAGTACCAACCACTCTTGCATCGATTTCGGGATCAAAAATCTCTCCATTTTTATTAATAAAATGGGAGCAGCAGTCACCAATAGCACCTCGCCTACTAAAGTCCATGTAGTCTTTTTGGTTAATTAATCCCATCTCGTAGAGGATGGAAGGACGTTCTAGATTCCCTACAGAGAAAACAGCTGTTTCACAGCGGTCTGCCATGTTTAAAACTTCTTTAATCTGAGAATCTTGTTTTAATGCATCGGCAATAAATGTCTGATCTACCATGGCAGGAGCTGGAATCTGATATCCAGTGCCACCGACACATTCTGTGAATTTCTTAAGGATTTCAAGGGCGTCAGATTCATAGACAGCTCGGGAAAATCCACCAGTTAATTGAATCACTGAAATTCCAGTGCGTGATATTTTGGGTAATTGCTTTGCAAGCACTGTAAGAGAATGACCCCAGGCAACGCCTAAAACGCTGTCATTTTTTAAATAACGTGGGAGATCTTCGGCCAGTGCAGCACACACATCTTGTAGTAAAATCTGTGGGTTCTCCACCATATCAGGAACAATTACAGCACGTTTAATGGGAAAGCGTTTAATTAGTTCTTCCTCCATATGACTATTGTATAGAATAGAATCCTTAATGCGAACTTCAATAATACCGTCATTCATGGCGGACTTTAGAATTCGACTTACAGAGGACTTACTGATTCCTTCCTTTTCTGCAATTTCTAGCTGGCTGTAATGAAGTTCGTAATGCATTTTCGCAATACGAATGACTTGAGCCATTTTTTTCGTATCCATAGTATTCTCCAATCTGTAGTTATGTCTGAGTTTGTTTAATTAAATTATAGATTTTATAAGAAATGAAGTCAATGTTGACATGTGATGTGGCATAAGATAAAATAAAACCATGCAGGGAATTTTCCCAGAAGCGTGAAACATATTTCTAAGCAGGAATTCAATGATATTAAAGGAGGATTACCATGAGTGTAGTTACATTAATTGGAGCAGGACAGATGGCATCAGCATTAACATTTCCACTGATTGAGAATGGGCATAAGGTACGATTGGTGGGAAGTCCATTAGATGATGAGATTATAGACCGCCTGAAAGAGGACAATTATCATGTGAATTTACGAAGAACATTACATGAGGGAATCGAATATGTAAAGTGTGTTCAAGTAGAGGAAGCACTGAAAGGTGCAGATTTAGTCGTTTGCGGAGTCTCTAGTTTTGGAGTGGATTGGTTTGCAGACAATATTTTAGCTATATTAGATGAAAGTGTTCCTGTGATTTCTGTGACAAAAGGAATGCTTGATTATGAAGATGGGACGATGAAAACATATCCTGAATACTGGCAGGAGAAACTGCCAAAAGACAGTAAGCTAAGGCTGTATGCCATTGGTGGACCTTGTACTGCAAGGGATTTATCAGATCATGATCCTTCTTTTGTTGGATTCTGTGGTCCGGATTTTGAAACATTACGCCAGATTCGAGATATTTTTGCAACAGATTATTATGTGATTAGTTTGACACTAGACGTAGTTGGACTTGAATGTGCCGTGGCACTTAAGAATGGATATGCACTTGGAACTGCCCTTGCCATTGGGATGGCAGAGAAGGCGGGGGATGATGGAGTTGATCATAATAACTCTGAGTCGGCACTATTTCAGGAAAGTGTCAAGGAGATGCTGGATTTATTACGAATTGTTGGAGGCGGAGTGGACAATATTATGTTTGCAGCAGGCGATTTGAATGTAACAGTTGCAGCAGGTCGAAGTAGAACTGTAGGACTTCTTCTTGGAAAAGGATATACCATAGAAGAAACGATGGAACAGTTACAGGGACAAACCTTAGAGGCCGTTGTGATTGCAACGAGAACGGCAAGAGCAGTCAAAGCCCTTGCAAATGCTAAAAAAGTGTGTATTGACGATTTTCCATTGCTAATGCATGTGGATGAACTTTTAAATCAGGGAAAGACCTTAAATATTCCATGGGAAAAGTTCCAAAAAGAAATGTAAAAATTAAATCATGACAGAATAAGAAGGCTACAATTGTAGTCTTTTTTTCATATTTAAGGAAATTATGTATACATGACAAGTTTGTCACTATTTTATATAGACAAAAGTGAAATATCATTGTATTGTGATAATAAAGATACCGTAATATAATGAAATACATAAGGGAGATGCTTTTCTAATGACAAAAAGAAAAACTGAGTTAACCACAAGACAAAAGTCAATTATTAGAATGATAACACAATTTTCACATCAAAATCCGGTAACAGTAAAAGCCATTTCAGAAAAGTTAGGATTGAGCTCTAGAACAATTCTACGAGAGATGCCAGATATTGAGAACTGGATGACACTAAATGATTTTAAACTTGTGAAGAAGCCCAGAGTCGGCCTGTATTTAGACGAAGAAGATGAAACCAAGGTTTTAATTCTTGAATTGATTGATTTGGATAAAGTAAAGTTTCAATATTCAAAGAAAGAGAGAAAAAGATTAATTGTTGAGGATATCTTATCAACAGAAGAACCGAGAAAGTTTTTTTATTTCACGTCAAAGTATGGAATTTCAGACAGAACATTGGGCAGTGACTTGGATGAGCTAGAAACCTGGATGGCAAGCTATGGAATTGAACTTGTAAGGAAACCAGGATTTGGTGTTTACTGGAGTGGTAATGAGGAGAACTACAGACAGGCAGTGAATAGTCTGATTGTAGAATTATGTGGTGGCAGGAAACTTCGATCATTATTACAAGAAGAAAAGAGAGATGAGAATCAAGACCCCTTACTTATGCCCTATGACAGGGAAAGTGTAGCCAGCGTAGAAGACATTTTAAGAGAGACACAAGAACGTTTAAAGATACAATATACAGATAATGCCTTTAATGGATTGTTAGTTTATCTGATGGTATCGATTCAACGGATGAAAGAAGGAAAGATGGTTGTATCCCAAGGGAAACAGCCAGATGCTTTGCTTCGTTACCATGAAAGACAGGAAGCAGCCAGAGTTGCCAATGAACTTGAAAAAGTATTTAACATCAAAGTTTCAAGAGCAGAGATTATGTTTATCGCAGTTCAATTAATCAGTGCAAAGATTTGGCAGCCATCATTGAGAACAAAGTATGAAACTGAGAATTTTAAAACAAGACAGGCAGTGATTCGAGTCATCCTAAAGATGGAAGAAAAGCTCTCGCTTAATTTTATGGAAGATGAGATGCTCATTGATGGGTTATGCAATCACATTGGCCCAGCCATTAGCCGAATTAAACTGAATATCAGGATTGAGAATTCACATCTTGATATGGTAAAAGGAAAATATGCCAAGGTTTATCAGGCGACAGTGGAAGCTTGTGATGTTTTAAAAGAAGAAATTGGAGTAGGAGAGATTCCAGAAGAAGAGATTGGATTTATAGCCATGTACTTCTGTGTTTCTATCGAACAATATCACTCAGAAGAAAAGAAAGTTTCAGTGGTTGTGGCCTGTCCAAATGGAATAGGAACATCGAGAATGCTTTCCGTATATCTTTCCAATGAATTTCCAGAGATTGAGGTTAAAAATGTAATCTCTAGTTCAGAACTTCAAAAGGAAGGAATATTAGACGGAATTGACCTAGTAATTTCCACCATGGATGTTGATACGCCAGTGAAACATGTATGTGTGAATCCAGTGCTACTAGAGCAAGATCGAATGTTAATCCGTGAAACGATTCAAAAGATATCAAAGAGACGACAGTCTATACGCCCCAAAAGAATTTCAAAAAGGAATTCAATTGGAAGGAAAGAAATTGAGTATGTTGTCGCATTAGGACAAGAGATATTACAGGTTATTGACAATGTAAAAATTTCAAATGAAGACCAGGTATATACGGAGGAAGAGTTATTAACCGTCGCAAGTCAGCTTTTTGCAAGAAATGATTCCTATGCCGTTATGATTGAAAATGATTTACGGGAAAGAGAAAAGGTTTCAGATACTTACATTTCCAGTTTTCAAATGAAGTTTTATCACTGCGTTACTGAAGCGGTGGATCATTGCAGATTTGGATATTTATCTTTAAGAAATCCACATAATTTATCAGGAAGACTTGTTATTGGAGCTATCATTATGTTAATTCCAGAAGATGAGGAACGCCAGTCTATACATAAGTGTGTGATGAGTGAGATTAGTGGAGCACTGGCAGATAACGAGAACATTGTTCATAGTTTGCAAAAGAGAAATCGAGAAGGATTACTCAAGGAATTAGAAAAGAGCCTTGGGAGTTACTATCAAAAAGTCATGAAAAAGAATGGAGAATAATATGAAAAATGCAGTACAAAAATTTGGAAAATTTTTAAGTTCCATGGTAATGCCAAATATCGGTGCATTTATTGCATGGGGATTTTTAACAGCATTATTTATTGAAAAAGGATGGATACCTAACAAAGATTTAAATTCAATCGTCGGTCCAATGCTTACATACGTACTACCAATATTAATTGGTGTCAAAGGTGGTCAGATTGTTGCAGGAGATCGTGGTGGAGTTATCGCAGCAATTGCCGTTATCGGTGTTATTTGTGGTAGTAACGTTACCATGTTCATTGGAGCTATGGCAATGGGACCATTTGCAGGATGGGTTATCAAAAAGTTCGACAAGGCAATGGAAGGTCATATGCCAGCCGGATTTGAAATGTTAATTAACAACTTTTCCATTGGTATTATCGGTCTGATTTTATCAATTATTGGATACTATTTAATCGGACCAGTTATGACAGGAGTGTTACATGTATTGAACGGTGGAGTTCAATTCCTTATCAATCATAGTGCGCTTCCATTAGTAGCAATTTTTGTAGAGCCAGCGAAAGTATTATTCTTAAATAATGCAATCAATCATGGAATTTTCTCACCAATTGGAGCAGAGCAAGTTCAGCAGGCAGGAAAATCAATTATGTTTATGTTAGAATCAAATCCAGGACCAGGAGTTGGAGTCCTTCTTGCATATGCATTATTTGCAAAAGATAAAGTAACAAAGAACTCTGCACCAGGTGCAATCATCATTCACTTCCTTGGAGGAATTCATGAGATTTACTTCCCATATGTATTGATGAATCCAGTAGTATTAATCGCACCAATCCTTGGATCAATGGGAGCAATCTTCTTTTATACAGCAACAGGAACAGGACTTTCAGGTCCATCATCACCAGGATCAATTTTCGCATTCCTTGCTATGGCACCAAAGGGAACACAGATTACAGTATTAATCGGTATCTTAATCGCAGCAGGAATTTCATTCTTAGTAGCATCACCAATTATTAAGATGTCAGGTGCAAAGAACTTAGATGATGCAGAAGATCAAATGAAGGATATGAAAGCACAAAGCAAAGGAATTGCAGCAAATGTATCTGGAGAAGTTAAGAAAATCGTATTTGCATGTGATGCAGGTATGGGATCAAGTGCCATGGGTGCTACCAAATTCAGAAATAGAATTAAACCATTAAATTTAGGAATTACAGTTATTAATACATCTGTAGATAATATTCCAGAAGACACAGATATTGCAGTATGTCAGGTTGTACTACAAGATCGTGCAAAACAAAGTGCTCCACAGGCTCAGCTAGTAACAATCAACAACTTCTTACAAGATCCAAACTTAGATGCATTATTTGCTAAATTAGAAGCAAAAGCAGATGGAAGTGAAGAAGTTGCAGCAGCAGTAGAGGAAGAAGTAGAAGAAACAGGTTCTTTCAATGACAAGATTATGGTAGAAGAAGGAATTAAAGTTGGTCTTTCTAGCGTATCAAAAGAAGAGGCAATCAAAGCAGCTGGTAAGTTATTAAATGAATTAGGATATGTTGATGAAGAATACATTGACGGAATGATTGAACGTGAAAAGACAGTAACAACTTACATGGGAATGGGTGTTGCAATTCCTCATGGAACAGCAGCAACAAAAGACCGCGTTAAGAAAACTGGTATCGTTTTACTTCAATACCCAGATGGTGTAGACTTTGGAGATGAGAAAGCAAACTTAATCATTGGTATCGCAGGAATCGGTGATGAACATCTTGAATTATTAGGAAAGATTACAACAGTAATCGGTGACGAAGAACAATTAGAAAAGTTAAAAGCAACAAAGAGTGTAGAAGAAGTATTAGCAATGTTTAAATAATCAAGTGTGGAGGGGATTCCCCTCCCCTTGAATCTATCAATCGGAAGGAAGTATTCATTATGAAAAAGGCAATTCAATTTGGTGCAGGAAATATTGGTCGTGGATTTATTGGAGCATTACTTCATGATGCAGGATATCATGTAGTATTTGCAGATGTAAATGACACAATTAATGACAAAATCAATGCAGACGGAACTTATACAATTCATGTTATGGATGTAGAAAGCAGCGAGCAAGTTATCACAGATATTAGTGCTGTTAATTCAACAACACCAGCTATGATTGATGAAATCAAAGAAGCTGAAATTATCACAACAGCAGTAGGACTTGTAATTTTACCAAGAATCGCTCCAGCAATTGCAGAAGGAATTGTGGCAAGAATGGAAGCAGGATCAGAAGAGTATTTAAATATTATCGCTTGTGAGAATGCAATTAAGGCAAGTTCTCAATTAAAAGAGGCAGTTTACAACAATCTTTCTGACGAAGCAAAAGCTTATGCTGACAAGTATGTTGGATTCCCAGATTGTTCTGTTGACAGAATTGTACCACCAGTTCGATGTGAAAATATCATTGATGTAGTTGTTGAAAGCTATTTTGAGTGGAATGTAGAAGAGGCATCTTTTAAGGGTGAAGTTCCAAAAATTAACGGAATGAATTTAGCTGGAAACTTAATGGCATACATTGAAAGAAAGTTATTTACTTTAAATACAGGACATTGTATCACAGCATACCTTGGATACTTAAAAGGACATAAGACTATTGATGAGAGCATTGCAGACGAAGAAATCTACGAAGTTGTAAAGGCAGCCATGACAGAAAGTGGTATGGGACTTGTAAAGAAACATGGTTTAGATAAAGATGCACATATGAAGTATATTGACAAAATTATCAGCCGTTTTAGAAATCCACACTTAGTAGATGATGTAGTTCGTGTTGGTAGAGAGCCACTTCGTAAATTAAGTCCAACAGACCGTTTGACAAATCCAACAACAACAGCAGCAGGTTTTGGACTTCCAGTAGATCACCTTCTTGTTGGAATCGCAGCAGCACTTCTATACAAGAATGAAGAAGATGCACAAAGTGTTGAATTACAACAAAAAATTACAGATTTAGGTGTAGAAGCAGCATTAAAAGATGTAACAGGAATTGAAGATGCAGCAATTTTAGCTACAGTCGTAGAAAATTATAATAAGTTAAAAAAATAATTATTTGATACAAAAAAGTGTCAGGAGAGATTGCTCCTGGCACTTTTTTTAAATGAAATGATAATGTTTCATAGCGTTGTAGATTCCATCTTCGTCAATATCTGTTGTAATATATTCTACCAAGCTTTTTAGTTCCTTGTATCCATTTCCCATAAGAATGCTGTGTCCGGCAGTTTGAAACATGGAAACGTCATTGGGAGAATCACCAAATGCATAGCAGTCATCTAGGGGCTGATTTAGGTGAGTGGCAAGGTGTTTTATGGCAGTTACCTTATGAAAATCGGCAGGAATAACTTCATAAAAGGTATCGCTGTTTTTTATATAGGTAAATGAATAAGGCAGTGCCTTTAGATCCCGAAGAAATGCATCCATCTGGCAGGGATTTCTTGAAAAACAGATAAATTTCTCAAATTGGGATAAACCACCATAACTATATTGTGCTGGAATTGTATCATCTTCTTGATATGCGTGAATTACGTTACCTAAGTATGGATGAAACGTATCATCTTGATCAAAAAGATAAGAACAGTCCTTTGTCTCTAATACAGCCCGAATATCATGTTTGGGAATCAAAGGAATGATTTGTTGACAGATAGAGGAAGGAATCATGTTATGAAACAGTAAATCATCGTGATATACAATACAGTTTCCGTTGCTGCATAAAAATCCATCAAAATCAATGCTGTCAAGTTCATGGCCTCGATATCCTAAAGGGCGTCCAGTGTTTAAAAAAATCTGATGTCCATTTTCTTTGGCAAGGCGAAAGGCCTTTTTTGCACTTTCTGGAACAGAGTTAGTTTTGTTGCTGAAGGCAGTTTCATCTGCATCAAAAAATAATAATTTCCCCATATACTTCTCCTCAAAAAAAGAGGAACCAAAAAAAGATTCCTCTTTACTTTTATTCTTCTACAGTAATTGACTTCATGACCTGTTTTTCCATTGGAGCATCAGAATAATCAGTTTCAACATTTGCAATCTTATCTACAATATCTAATCCTTCTGTAATTTTTCCAAATGCCGCATATTGTCCATCTAAGTGGGGAGAGGTCTCGTGCATAATAAAGAACTGAGATCCTGCAGAATCTGGCATCATAGAACGAGCCATAGAAAGAATACCCTTTGTATGTTTTAGATTGTTTGTAACGCCGTTTCCACTGAATTCTCCTTTGATAGAGTATCCAGGTCCACCAGTTCCAGTTCCCTGTGGGCATCCACCTTGAATCATGAATCCTGGAATAATACGGTGGAAGGTAAGTCCATCATAGAAACCTTCCTTGATTAATTTCACGAAGTTTTCCACTGTAATAGGAGCAATGTCAGGGTATAACTCACCTTTCATTACATCTCCATTCTCCATTGTAATTGTAATTTTTGGATTATCCATAATAAAATTCCTTTCTTTGTTAAAATACTAATTTAAATATAACATAAAAATGGCACGAGATAAATAATTATAAGACAAACTTACGAATTGCATTGGCTACACCATCTTCGTCATTAGATAAAGTTATGTAATTTGCAATTTCTTTGACGTGGTCTTCTCCATTCTTCATTGCCACACCAGTTCCAGCAAAGTCAATCATCTCATAATCATTGCTGGCATCCCCAAATGACATAACTTGTTCTGGCATTAAATCCAGATGACTGGTTAAAAACTTAAGTGCATGTCCCTTGTTACAAGACTTCTTTCCGATTTCCAGATTTTCATAGAGAGAGGATACTACATGATAAATGCCCATATTTTCAAAATACTCACGAGCGGCAGCTTTCTTTTCCTGACTGTTAAAGAATAAAACAAACTTGTCCACACCCTTTGTTGCCTGTTGGATCACTTCTCCAAGATCGTCTACAAAGGTACGAGTGCTTAGGACAACGTCCTGAGTTCTTGGATGAAGATTATAGTGAGCCAGACGTGGCTTATCTTCTTCTAAAGAATACATAGACCCATTGGCTGCATGGCTGATAATAGTTTCAAGTTTTTCACACTGGGAAAGAAGAGTCAAAGCTTCTTCTCTAGTAAAACGGTCACTATATAATTCTTCCATTTCCTTTATATTGTATACAGAAGCTCCATTGCAGAAAATTCCATACTCTATAGGAATATCATTTAAATAATCTGGAATTCCTGAAATTGCACGTCCTGTGGCAGGAACAACTTTTACACCAGAGTCAATAGCAGTTAGGAGAGTCTCTCTTGTATAATCTGTCAAAATCTTGTCGTTATTAATCAAGGTTCCATCTAAGTCAATAGCAATGAGTTTAATATCTTGTTTCATAATATCCTCCATGGTATTTGTATGCATTATTACATATCCTAATTTAAAACTTTTTATGACTTTTTGTCAATGATATGCTATGCTAAATTTAAGAAAAAATAGCATAAGGAGACAAGAATATGGATTACAATCAAATGGCGTTAGAGATGCACGAGAAGAATAAAGGCAAGATTGCCCTTCGCTCTAAAGTGACAGTAAAGACAAGAGATGACTTAAGTACGGCATATACTCCAGGGGTGGCAGAACCATGTCGTAAGATTCGAGATAACAAAGATGATGTATATCGTTACACAGCAAAGGGAAATCTTGTTGCTGTAGTATCTGATGGAACGGCAGTCCTAGGACTTGGAGATATTGGTCCAGAAGCGGCCATGCCAGTTATGGAAGGAAAGGCTATTTTATTTAAGGAATTTGCAGACATTGATGCATTCCCTATTTGTCTTGATACCAAAGATACAGAGGAGATTATTCAGACAGTAAAGTATCTAGCCCCAACCTTTGGAGGAATTAATTTAGAGGATATTTCGGCACCAAGATGTTTTGAGATTGAGCGCCGTTTAAAAGAAGAATTAGATATTCCAGTGTTTCACGACGACCAGCATGGAACAGCCATTGTTGTGTGTGCAGGCCTTTTAAATGCACTTAAGTTTGTTGGAAAGAATATAGAAGATGTCAAAGTGGTTATTAATGGAGCTGGTTCTGCTGGAATTTCCATTTGTAGATTAATGCTTCAATTTGGCGTTGGAGATGTTATTTTAGTCGATCAAAAGGGCGCCCTTTGTCCAGGAGAGGATTGGATGAATGATGCACAAAAAGATATGGCAGAAAAGACAAACAAAGAGAAGCAAAGAGGCTCTTTATCCGAAATCATAAAAGAGAAGGATGTATTTGTTGGAGTGTCTGCACCAAATATTGTGACAAGTGAGATGGTTTCAACTATGGCACAGGATGCCATTGTATTTGCTATGGCAAATCCTACACCAGAAATCATGCCAGAAGAAGCGAAAAAAGGTGGAGCAGCTGTAGTTGCAACAGGACGGTCAGACTATCCAAACCAAATTAACAATGTATTGGTATTTCCAGGTATCTTCCGAGGTGCTTTAGATGCACGGGCATCACAGATTACAGAAGAGATGAAGCTTGCTGCAGCAAGAGCCATTGCAAGTACCATAGAAGAAGACGAATTGAATGCAGACTATATTATTCCAGGTGCATTTGATGAGAGAGTTTGTCAGGTTGTTGCAAAAGCAGTGGCAGATGAGAGCAAATAAAAGAACTTTCGGTATACAATTTCAAAACAACTCATATAATCCTAGAAGGGGCTTGTCTCTTTCTAGGATTTGTTTTATCAATGGGAGGATGTTATGAAACGGTTATTGTTTTTTATATTATTTTTATTATCATTATTTTTTATGATTCCATATATGCTAACTGTGAGTATTTCTAAACTACAGGAGAAACATATGGTGGATTTAAATACATACCACAGTGGATATACAGTCAAAATTTCAGAGAAAAATGTGGATATGGAACAGTTTATTGCAGGGATTTTGCCAACCACAATCTCGTTGGAAAAAAAGGAAGAAGTCCTAAAGGCACAGGCAGTTATCTTAAGAACTCAAATCCGAAAGAAAATGGGGGACAATAAAACAATTTTGGCAAAAGAACTTCCCTATCAATATGAAGATGACAATGTGTTAAAGAAGAAAATTGGTGCAGAAAACTTTGTTGCCAAAAATAAAAAAAGAGAGCGTGCTGTGATTGATACTTTAGGAAAATGTCTTGTATATAATGATGTTTTAATTGATGCCTACTATCATGAACTTAGTGTTGGAACTACCTTAGATGGGCAGGAATGGTTTCAAAAGGAGATTCCATATTTAAAAGAAAAATCTGCATTTAATGATACAGAATCAGATGACTATGTGGATACAAGAGAATATACTTACGGAAAAGTAGTAGAAATACTGGAAAATAAACTGAAAATAAAAATTACTACAGACACAGCCGAAAAATCTCTCACAATAATAGATGCCACGAAAAATGGATATGTACGGAAGATACAGGCAGGGACATCTAAAATTTCTGGGACAAGATTTGCAAATTGTTTTAATCTTCCTTCAGCAAATTTTTATTTTGAACACTATGATGGAAAGTTTCGGATTCTAACCCTTGGAAAAGGAAGTGGACTTGGTATGAGTCAAAATACAGCCAATGAAATGGCAGAAAAAGAAAAGACATATGAGCAGATTTTAAAGTATTTTTTTCCAAAAACAAAAATAAAAGCTTTCAGTGAATAAAGAATATGATTTGGGCAAAACTATCACTGAGGTGATGAAAAGATGAAAATGAAGCGAAAAGATGAAAATCCCATGTCTCTAAAGAAAAAATACTATGGAGTCATGATTGCCGGGTTTGTCCTTTTCCTTGGAATAATGACATACTACAGCATGCAGTTTCAAGCAAAACGGCAGCAGGCAAAACAAGAAATTAATCTAAATGAAAAATCAGTTGATGTGGAGGGAAAAGCCACCAATAAGACCACAGAGACGACAGAAGAAACTACACAAGAGAAAGAAAAAGCAGAGAGCAAGCAGACCATGAATCAAACAGTAACTTATAATGGAAAGACAAAAATGACATGGCCAGTAGTTGGAAATGTAATTTTGCCTTACAGTGTTGACACAACTGTATATTTTGAGTCTTTAGATCAATATCGTGTCAATAAAGGGATTTTAATCGAAGCAAAGGCAGGAACAGATGTAAAAGCACTAAAAAATGCAAGAGTTGAAGAGATTCGTAAAAATGCAGAGTTTGGACAAATGGTTGTGTTAAACTTGGGAAATGAATATACAGCTCTTTATGGTCAAATGAAGAATCTAACAGTGAAAGAAGGAGATTTTGTCAGTAAAGGGCAGGTGATTGGTCAGGTAGCAAAACCGACAGATTACTATACATTAGAAGGTGCGAACCTGTATCTACAATTGGAAAAAAGTAAAAAAACAATGAATCCAATTTCCTATTTAAAAGAATGAGAAAAGGAGCCGGTACACAAAAATTAATTCGTGTATCAGCTCCATTTTTTTGGAAAAATAAATTATAGTTGAAACATCAATACTACATGACACATACTTCCACCTAATACGAACAAATGGAAAATTTCGTGTAGTCCAAAATCCTTCCAATGATGCTCAAACCATGGAATCTTAAGTGCGTAAATAATTCCGCCAACGGTATAGATAATTCCACCCACTAATAACCATAAAAAACTACTGCGAGATAAGCTGTGAATAATTGGTGCAATTGCAACAATACAAAGCCATCCCATGGCAATGTACATCACAGACGAAATCCACTTTGGACATGTAACCCAAAACATCTTAAATACAATTCCTAAGATAGCAACAGCCCAAACAACAGCAAGAAGGCTATATCCAAGTCTTCCACCAAGAGCAAGAGTACAAATTGGGGTGTAAGAACCAGCAATCAATACAAAAATCATAGAATGATCTAGTTTTTTTAATACATTTGAAACTCGTTCCGAAATATAAAATGAATGATAAGCTGTGCTTGCACCATACAGTCCAATCATGCTTAATATGAAAATCGTCAGAGATATAATTCGGACATAATCTCCAGTTTTAATATTAACAAGTATAAGTGGAATGGCAACAATTACTGCTAAAATCATTCCAATGAAGTGGGTAATCGCACTTCCAGGTTCTTTTAATCGTTTCATCATGTACAACCTCCAAAGCAAATCGTTTAAAATAATTCTCGACGTAGTATTGATAACTACATCTGATTTAGTTATATACTACTACGCGGTCAGAGGAAATGCAATAGAAAAAAATAAAGTTTATGAAAACTTAAGAAAATTCTATTTACTGATTTAAAGGCAAAATGATGTATAATAGAGATAATATGATTTGGAAGGGGTTTATTTCATGAAATGTTATACATATATTATTAAATGCAAAGATGACAGTCTTTATACTGGTTGGACCAATAATATTGAAAAACGAATGAAAGCACACAATGATGGAACGGGAGCGAAATATACAAGAGGTCGTGGACCAGTTACCTTAGTTCATCTTGAGGTTTTTGATACAAAAGAGGAGGCAATGAGGCGAGAAGCTGCTATAAAAAAACTATCAAAAAAAGAAAAACTGCTTCTTGTGGATTAAGAGGCAGTTTTAATTTTCAATTACATCTTGTAACATAACAGTGATATTAAAGTATGATTCATCACAGTCTAATTTCAGGGTTCCGTTGTATTTTGATACAATATCCTGTACATTGGAAAGTCCATAACCATGGTTGTAAATGTTAGATTTTGAAGTGGAAATCTTGTTATTTTTAATTTCAATTTTTTGTTTCACTGGATTTTTTACAGAAATTACAAGATGCTCTTCAAAGTATTTTGTGGCAACCCAAATGTCTTTTTCTTCTAATTGTTCTACAGCTTCTACTGCATTTTTAATCAAATTTGCAAACAAAGTACAAATCTCTACATCCTTCATTTTTAATGGAGATGACATTACACCATTCCAGTGAATGGCGGCATTAGATGTGTGGAGAATGTCAGAGACAACAATATCAATGGTTTTATTTCCAGTAGAAATTGTTTTTTTAAAATTCTCAGTTTGATTCAATAATTCTTCAATGTAGGCCTTTGATTTATCATATTCACCTTGGCATTCATATTCATGGATACATCGTAGCTGCTGCTTAATATCATGGCGAAACTTTCTGGTTTCAGTTTCTTTTTCCAACAATAATTCATAATAGTTTTCTTGTTCTTTTAGAAATTGTTCTTGTATCAATATATCATTTTGATATTTGATTTTCTCACGTTTCATATTTAAGTATCTTCGATATAAGATCCAGCACATGATAAGAACTAGAACAATTCCAACTATGGCTTGTCCCCGATAGTGAAGTTTTGTAGATTCAAAAACGGTTCTTACAATAGGAAGAATACATGTAATCAAACCGAAACAAAAAATATTTCCAATAAGATATTCATCGTTTTGGTTTATTTGAATCCTCTTATTGCTTATTAAAATGGAACACAAGATTAAAATAACAAAACTGATAAAACCAACAATTGCTGAGAAGATAGTGCTTTTGTATGCTATGTTGTAATTTAGTTCAAACATCCAAATCAAGATTATCCCAATAATATAATCAATAAATGTAATCAGAAAATGAGAGAATAAAGTTAGAATGACATTCTTAAACTTTATTGCAACAAAGAGAATCATGAAAATATATAAAGGTTGACTATTTTTAACAGGTTGATTAAAAAAGCTATTTAATATAATAAAGATGATGGGTATAATTTGTAAAAAGTCAATATATTTACTTTGGGGTTCAGAACGGGGTTTTGCACCAAAGATAAATCGTGTCATTAAATATAGTTTCATTATTTCGATAGTATATAATTGAAGCCAGTAAGCAATATTTTTTAGAAAAGTAAATGCATCCATGGATAGTTACCTCCGGTCTATATTTTTGAGAACGTAATTTTGAAAAGCATGAGTAATAGTTTGATCTTTTCGTTTTGATACTTTGAATTTTTTGTTGTTTCTTAGAACAAGCAGATATCTTGTTTTTGCTTTGATTTTTTGTAAATTTACTATTTTTCCGCGATTAAATTCTATAAATCGATTGTCCAAACGAGGCGAAAGTTGCGTGATACTTTCACTGCTAATTAGCTCTGTATCTTTAAAATAGACAATTGTATCATCACCTAAAGATTCTAAGGCATAGATTTCAGAAAATTGCAAAAAATAACTATAGATGCCATCACTCCTTATCTTAAGGACAAGTCCAGTAGATTCAGATAATTCCTTCAGTGCATGAATCATAATATCTGGAATTTGAAAAATGTCCTTCTTATAGATGTAACGATATGCCCTCACTTCAAAAGCTTTTTGAATCCATTCATCGTGACTTGTTATATAGATAATATAGACAGAACGATGCTGTTTTTTGGCAGATGAAATAAGTGACTTTGCCACTTCAAAGCCATCCAAACCAGGCATTTCAATATCCAAAAAAATAAGGTTAAATCTATCTTTTGCTGCTAATAAATCGGCACCATTTTGAAATGTTTGAAAATCAACTTCAAAGTCCTCTTCAGATAACCTGGATTTACATAATTGAAGAATTTTATCACAATACATAATTTCATCATCACAAATTGCTATTTTCCATAACATTACAATCAATCCCTCCAAAAAATTTGTAACATAATTATAACACATATCTTGTAAGGGATTGCCATTGGACGGAAAAAAGTAATCGCTTATCTGAAAAAATACAAAATTAACCTCAAACACGATATACTGATATTATAAAAGCGTGTGAGGAGGGATGAAACTGTGGAAACAATGGGGTGGCCGCCACCATGGTGGCGATACAGAAATTAAAGAGAAATGCGAAGGAGGAAGTCATACATTGGGTCAACATATGTGTATGTAATACAAAGAGCTACAGAAGATACATATATAACTCGTTGTACAATAAATGGAAACGTAGTAAAAGCAAAAGATCATATGATATTGAAAAACTTTGCACACACACAAACATTAGAATGGTTTGAACATAAGGGAAAAGCATATTTTTGGATTGGATGCAAACCAAATGCAGATTATCCAGATGATGATTGGGCAACACAAGCGGGCAGAATCCAATATGTTGGTGAGGATAAGCCAGTTACGATAAGTAATTATACTAAAATTTGCAGATTAGCTCATTTAAGTTATGCAAATAAAGCAGGAACTTCAATAGGTTCCATTAAGCGTTCAGATTCAGCTTTATCAAGTGATAGAACAAAGATGTTTTTATGGGTAGAAGATAAAGATGGTGAAGTTCAATATAGTTACTATAATATGGCAAAATTAAATGCAGAGTTTGATAAGGTTGAATCTAAAACTTCTAAGTATGTAGAAATGGATAGCAGTGCGGTAAAAGCTGCTTGTTATGGTTCGTTTAGACATAGTAAGAGTAATAAAGTTATGCCAAATAAATCCAATCAAGGAGTAGAATTTACAGATTCAAACTCTATTTATATTATTGGTGGAAAAGATGGAGATAATCCTGGCATTTCAAAATTAACAGGAAGTGGATCGAACTACAAGTATTCTACTTTATGTAAAGTGACAAATTCTGATCTGGCAAGTCAAGCTGAGTGTGAAGGAATTCAGTTAAAGGGAAATTATATTTACTTTGGAATTAAGAAATACTCTAATCGATATGTAGAACAATATATTTATAGAATTCCTAAGAGTGCGTTTTAAATAAAAGAACATATAAAAAAGCAAAATCATGGTAAAATTATAAGACAGATAATTTTGAAAGGAGAGATGTTTATGAGAAGATTTTTAAGCTTTATACTTTGCTTTATCATGGCGGCTACGTGTATTACTATAGTTAATGTTAAAGCGGGAGATGATAAGGTGTATACCTCAGGTGATTACCAATATACAACACAGACCTATAATGGGAAAAAGACAGTATGTATTGTTAAATATATAGGGAATGCCACTGACATTACACTTCCGGAAACCTTGGGTGGTTATACGGTGTCGGGATCAACGTGGCAATCTTTTAAAGAAAACAAAACAGTAAAGAGCATTACAATTCCCAAGAGTATGAAGGATGCTGGAGATTGTTTTGATACTGCTTCAACAGTAGAGCAAATTAAAGTTGAAGCTGGAAATAGTAGATACATCTCTAAGGATGGAATTCTATACAATAAGAGTGGAAAACAATTGATTTATTATCCAAGAGCTAAAAAGGCGGCAAGTTTTACAATTCCGTCAACGGTAACTTCGGTTAATCCAGTTGCGTTTCGTTATACAACAGGACTTAGCAAATTAGTTTATAATAAGTTTATTAAGGCAACTGGAACCGCTGAACAAAGTGGATTACAAGAGCTTGTTTTGTCAGATGGAATTACAGGAATCGATGAAAGTGACTTCTGGGGATGCGAAAAATTAAAGACAGTAACACTTGGAAAAAATGTTACTTTTATTGATTCAGCTGCATTTTATGGGTGTAGTGCATTAAGTAAAGTGACTCTTTCATCAAAATTAAAAACTATTTCCTCTGTAGCTTTTTATAAATGTACAAGTTTAAAGACGTTAAAGATTCCTGATTCTGTTACTTATATTAGTGGACTCGCGTTTGAAGGAACGAAAGTAAAACTTTCAAAACCGGCATATTTAAAATTAATGAAAAAGACAGGTTCGTCTATTAAGAACTATTATGCAATGGCAACTGTAAAGATTCCTCGAAAAGGGAAAGATAAAGCAATAAGTTATAAGGCAAAAGGAATCACAAAGATTGCAGGAACGAAAAAAAGCATGACATTAAAGAAGAAAAGAACACAAAAGATATATACGAGAGTTTATATTTCTAAGAAAAAGAAAACTGGAAACTTGCAGTATGATATTTTAAAGTTCACATCTTCCAATCCTAAGGTAGCAAAAGTGACATCCCATGGTAATATTAAAACCTTGAAAAAGGGAAAGACAACGATTACTGTGAAACTTCGCACCTCGGGAAAATCTTACAAGATAAAAGTAAAAGTGAAGTAAAGATTAAGAAGTCAGGGAAACTTTGAAAGGAGAGGTGTTTATGAGAAGATTTTTAAGCTTTATACTTTGCTTTATCATGGCGGCTACGTGTATTACTATAGTTAATGTTAAAGCGGGAGATGATAAGGTGTATACCTCAGGTGATTACCAATATACAACACAGACCTATAATGGGAAAAAGACAGTATGTATTGTTAAATATATAGGGAATGCCACTGACATTACACTTCCGGAAACCTTGGGTGGTTATACGGTGTCGGGATCAACGTGGCAATCTTTTAAAGAAAACAAAACAGTAAAGAGCATTACAATTCCCAAGAGTATGAAGGATGCTGGAGATTGTTTTGATACTGCTTCAACAGTAGAGCAAATTAAAGTTGAAGCTGGAAATAGTAGATACATCTCTAAGGATGGAATTCTATACAATAAGAGTGGAAAACAATTGATTTATTATCCAAGAGCTAAAAAGGCGGCAAGTTTTACAATTCCGTCAACGGTAACTTCGGTTAATCCAGTTGCGTTTCGTTATACAACAGGACTTAGCAAATTAGTTTATAATAAGTTTATTAAGGCAACTGGAACCGCTGAACAAAGTGGATTACAAGAGCTTGTTTTGTCAGATGGAATTACAGGAATCGATGAAAGTGACTTCTGGGGATGCGAAAAATTAAAGACAGTAACACTTGGAAAAAATGTTACTTTTATTGATTCAGCTGCATTTTATGGGTGTAGTGCATTAAGTAAAGTGACTCTTTCATCAAAATTAAAAACTATTTCCTCTGTAGCTTTTTATAAATGTACAAGTTTAAAGACGTTAAAGATTCCTGATTCTGTTACTTATATTAGTGGACTCGCGTTTGAAGGAACGAAAGTAAAACTTTCAAAACCGGCATATTTAAAATTAATGAAAAAGACAGGTTCGTCTATTAAGAACTATTATGCAATGGCAACTGTAAAGATTCCTCGAAAAGGGAAAGATAAAGCAATAAGTTATAAGGCAAAAGGAATCACAAAGATTGCAGGAACGAAAAAAAGCATGACATTAAAGAAGAAAAGAACACAAAAGATATATACGAGAGTTTATATTTCTAAGAAAAAGAAAACTGGAAATTTACAGTATGATATTTTAAAGTTCACATCTTCTAATTCTAAGGTAGCGAAAGTGACATCTCATGGTAATATTAAAACCTTGAAAAAGGGAAAGACAACTATTACTGTGAAACTTCGCACCTCGGGAAAATCTTACAAGATAAAAGTAAAAGTGAAGTAAAGATTAAGAAGTCAGGGGAATTCTTGGATAACCTAGATTTACATAATTACAGCACATTTTTTATAAGGGATTGACCATTCGACGGAAAAAAGTAATCGCTTATCTGAAAAAACACAAAATTAACCTAAAATACGATATATTAATATTATAAAAATGTGTGAGGAGGGATGAATCTGTGAAAACAATGGGTTGGCCGCCACCATGGTGGCCGTACAGTAATTAAAGAGAAATAAGGAAAAAGAAGGCAAGGGAAAGTTCCTTACCTTCTTTTTCTTTAGAGTGCCTTTCTACATTAAGATCATATACAAAAATGAAAAATTATGGTAAAATTATAAGACAGAGAACTTTGAAAGGAGAGGTGTTTATGAAAAGATTTTTAAGCGTGACATTATGTATGGTAATGGCATTTGTTTGTATATTACCAGCAGGAAAAGTAAAGGCAGCAGAGAAGAGTTATGATGCAATTAAGTCTATCAAGATTGGAAGTAAAACTTTTAGCAAGTCAACTTCTCTAGGTAATGGAACAAAACCATATGCTTATTTTATGTACAATGAGAATGCAACCAAAGGTAAGATTTCGGTAACGCCAAAGAGTGGGTGGAAGATTCAAGAACTAAAACTTTTATGCTACACAGATTCAGAAGATGGTGATGCATTAGAAGATGGACCACTTGAATATGGAAAAACAATTAAACAAAAAACTACTTACAAATTCAGCAAGTATGATACTTTCTTAGGTATTTTGCTTAAAAATGAGAAAACAGGAAAAGTTTTTGAGTATGAAATGCATTGGAGACCGTACACAAAAGTTAAGATTTATTATAGATCAATGCGTAACAAGAAAACAACATTTAAAATTGATGGATGGAAGTTTACCTATAGTAAAAAAACAAATCTGAAGAAAGACGATACAAAGTTTAAATCTAGAAGCGAATTAGTAAAATGCCTTAGAAGTGTATTTGGATATAAAACAGCAAAAATCAAAGGAAAGAATGTTCATGCATATATTCCAAAATCATATGGAAAATTTAAAGTAAGTGTGAGTAAACCAGGAAAAGGAACGTCAATTAAAATATCAAAATAGTAATTCAAAAGAAGTCAAGGGAAATTTCTGTCAACTGTTTTTGAAATGTCCCTAAATAAGTGAAACATAAGCCTCGATTTTTCGGGGCTTTTTGTGTGCAGAAATGTTAATTCAATTTATTTTAGATAAATTTGG
>JAQVEG010000024.1:15975-38960 GCA_028697725.1 Anaerostipes sp. | reverse complement strand
CCATCTTTGTTTAATACCTCTGTGTTCACTGTAATGTCATTTACCAGTGTGGCACAGGCTGATTCATTTTTATTTAGATTGTCCGTGCCATTGACAGTTGCTGCAAACCAGTATAGGTTATCTGCGTTGGCGATTTGATAAGGATCTTCCTTTGTTCCATCCCCCTTTAAAGGCTGTACCAGATTCCCTGTGGTGTTTCCTTTGGTTGTCTTTTCTGTAGCTGAAACAGGCATAACAGTCATGGTAACTACCATGCACAGTGCCAGTATAAAGCTTAAAATTCTTTTCTTTTCATGCATTTTTCTACTTCCTTTCTTTTTACGTTTGCTTTCTTCCCTTCTTGTCATCCGATGATATAGTGTGAGGTATCTGGGGCAATAAAATCTGCATATTCGATTAAGAATCCTGCAAATCCAAAGGCTGCTGCCACCTCTGGTATATTCTCTTTCTTTACAATGAACCCAATTAGTTCATGATCTTCCTCCACTCCAGACGCAATTTTCTCCAACAGATACTCGTGTTCTGAATTTACCCTTTTCTCTTTTTCCCCAAGGCGAATTATATATCCTGCCTGAGGATGCTTTCGTTGTTTTTCAATGACAACACCCTCTTTCCATTTCATAGACCAGACCTCCCTTATTCCACAAGGCCCAGCTGTTTTGCTGCCAGCAGGGCATCTGCTTTATTCTTGACTCCCAGTTTCCGATAGATATTACTGTTATGGAATTTCAATGTACTCTTAGTAAAGCTGCACATCTCCAATATCTGCTCTGTACTCATACCACTGTTGTGGAGACGAAGCACTCTTTTTTCTCCTTCGCTCAATGGCTCTGCTAATACATTTTCCTTGACCAGATAGTCTGGATATTGAAATGCCATCTTTTTCGCTCTCTCATATACCAGTTTAAAGAACTGAGATTTTCCTGTATCTTCTGCTTCTTTCATCCACGTCTTAAGTAGTGGCAAAATTGCAATTCCTTCCTGTGCAATAATCCACGGAAAATGATAACTCTCTGCTTTCTCATAGGCAGCTTGAAACAGTTCTTTCCACTGTGTCCTACCTAGACGATAAGAGATAATTGCCTGTAAAAATGTATTCTCCATCCACATATAAAATCTATCGTAGTTGGTAAAATAAAAGTTCAGTTTTTCGGAAAGAATCCATGCTCGGTCATAATCTCCTAGCATAATGTAGCTTCGCACCTTCATAAGATACTCATAGCGATTGAGAATATAGAAGCCTTCCGACTCCTCGCTGTCTGTCTGTTCCAGCCACTTTCGAATCTGCTCATAATTTCCCTTTAGTAGATTCAGCCAGTTCTCCATGACGGCAATATTTAAATAGAGCTGAACTGCCTGCTCTTTTTTTGCCTTTTCTCTAAAATGTTCTAACTGTGTTTGGGCAATCCGCATCTGATCATGCCAGACATGGACCTTTACCATGATACCTGTTGCAGCAAAGCACATCTCAATTTTTCCACTAATTTCTGCCTGAGAATACCCTTCACTTAAAAGTGTCATGATCTCATAATCATCCCTGGTTGCCTTCTCAAAAGCACTCTCTGCCAATGCAATATTTACTAGTCCCACACCGTAATCCTTTAGAACAATCTCCACTGACTTTCCCATGACTCTCGCTAGTTCCTTGTCAATTCTGCTCCATTCACAGAAGTCCTTACCTCCGTTCATTACAGAAGGAAGATTGCTAGTTACAGAAAACTCTGGAATTGTAATACGTCGGTTCATACAAAGCTTTGCCACATTCTTTAGAATCTCCGTAATAGACTTAATTCCTCTATGGGGAAGGGCAATGTCAAGATAGGCAATTCTACTCTTGGCGTCCTTGGTTCGCCTAATATCCGAAGTATGCCCTTTCGAAAAGTCCAACAACTTCTCATACCACTTTTCTGACTCATCTGGCTGCAACATAAGGGAATACAGCATGGACATTCCCGCCATTAACACCGGATTATCTGAAATCACAGATTCTGGAAGTGCCAGGTAATACCTTCTTGTTTCATAGAAGTGTCCTATCCCTGGATGACGGTTGGCATTCTCAATTAAAAGTTCCACCATCTTTTCCTTGTTTCTAGCTTTCTCACACTCTACAAGTGCTGATTTTATGTCTCCCTTTAATTCAAAATACATGACTGCACGCTCATGGAGTCCTCGTTCTTCTTCGCTGGTCCATTTCACACTACGTTTCCAAAGCAAATATTCCTTTAAATGTGGTCGCAGCTCATAGGCTCCTTCAATCTTACAGGTCTGAAAGTCCCCTACGGTACATGCATATTCCAATAATGCTGCAACCTGTCGATTGGTGGTAAGAAACGCGGCAAGCTCCGTATCAAACTGGTCATATTCCGCTATTGAGAGAAGCAATTTTTGTAACTGTGTATCCCACCGTTCAAAAAACGTTCCATCATAATAGTGAAAACAATCCAACTTTGTATCCCTTAGCACAGATTCACTGTATCCACCCGCTCTTAATATATTAGGCACCAGCAGTCGTATTCCCAGTGCAAATCCTTTTGTGTCTCTCAAAATTTGTGCAGCTTCCCTATCCTCACACTCGTATCCGTTTTGTTTTAACAATCGCTGAATCTGTGTCTGTCCAAACGAAAGTTCCCTTTCGTCTGCTTGCATAAGGCTGCCATCTGTATACTCATTCATAAGCCATCCTGGAAGTCTGCCCCTTCCAATCAGCACAATATGCTTTTTTTCTTGCTTCAATATGGCTGTAATATAGCTTATGGAACTCTCATCGGTAATCCATGAGAGATCATCAATGATGATGGTTTCCATTTTCACGTCCTCTGGTTCTGGCATTGCAGAGAGAACTCCACTTTCTCCTGACAACCATAAAACACTTTTGTTTCGGTAGTAATATTGAACCGCTGCGGTCTTTCCCATAGCTACAGGAGCATGGATGTAGATGTTTCGTTTTTCTGACTCTGCCTTTCGTAATTTCTGATAGATTCCGTTAATCTTAATATAAGAAAATTCTTTCAATGGCTCACCTCCTTAGAAACGCAAAACAGCACAAGAAGCAGAATCCATTAGATTCTGCTTCTTGTGCTATATCATTGGCCGTAGTACATGGAAAAAGTTTCCATTGGCAAGTCTTCTTGTTGACGTTTATATCTCCTGCCATTTTGTGTCAACTCCTTCCTGTAATTTTCTGTTCTCTATTTATTACCTAATGTCCTATAATAAGGCTGTAGTGGAAGTTATTTTACCTCCAAAACATGGTATATTGTAGCATGTTGCTCCTGTTTTGTATACTAGCCTAAAGTATAGTTTTTAAACGCGAACTTTTGGAAAAAGTCTTGGCATTGCATTTATATTCAATTTTACAAACTGGTTTCTTTTTGTATTATTTAATGCCCCAAAGACCAACTTGCATATTTGAAAGCCATAATATCTCAACAGCTTTAAATCCGCAATTTCGCATTAGTTCAACATTCTCTGATAACGAAATCGGAAAGTAATCTTTTCCGTACCGTTTTATGTGGTTCTCGCATTCTTCAAGGCTCTTTCCTTGTTTCATTTGGTATCTTTTCCACTTTTCCAAATAAATCGATTTACCGAAATTAGTAAAGGGTGCAAAATTTTCAAAGCTAATAAACAAGCCATTTTTCTCTAATGCTTCATAACATTTTTGTAGAGCTATTTTGCGTTCATCTATATGTAAATAGTGATTTACCTGTATTGCTGTAATAATATTAAATTCGTTCGTATAAGCCAGCTTTTTAATATCACAAACAGAAAATTCAGCGTTGTGACACTTAAAATGCTCTTTTGCAATTTTTATCATCTCATCAGAAGAATCATTAAAAACAAACCGTTCAAGTTCTAAGTTCTCAAATGCAACACTTCCCATCTTGCCAGTACCGCAGCCAATATCAAGCCATCTCACTGCATTATAATTAAAAAGTTTTACTAATTCTATAACTTGTTCATAGAAGTCCTCGTAATATGGGAGAGTTTGTTTAATTTTTCTATCATATTCAATGGAACTAAATGCAGATTTATTATCGTTCATAGACAGTCACCTCTTGTAATGATCTTATAGATATTCTACTATTTCGCAGAGTTCCTTACTTTGTTCATGCCATGAGGCTGGCGTTGCTTCTGCTGCTGCATAGCCAATTGGAAGTATAAGAACAGGTGTAATATTCTCAGGGAATCCAAATTCTTCTGCAACCTGTGATGGTGAGAAAAAATTCACCCAGCATGAGCCAATTCCAAGTTCCCACGCTTCAAGCATCATGTGTGTTGCCACAATACTTGCGTCTTGTTCACCACTATGCACACCTTCTTCATTGGGATTCTTCCAATCTTTGCTCTTATCGTATGCAATTATCAACACAGTTGGTGCGTCATAATGGCATTTTGTAAGAGAGCGTAATTTTTCCAATCCTTCTTCTGATTGAACTACATATACTTTCTGTGGCTGATAATTTCCTGCAGTGGGAGCAATTTGTCCAGCTTCTAAAATCTTTGCTAATTTGTCTTTCTCAATTACCTTTTCAGAAAAGTTTCTAATTGAATATCTATTTTTTGCCAATTCCATAAAATCCATTTGTTTGTCTCCTTTTCGTTATCTTGAAATTATTTTGGTACAATGTTATCATATCCATATCTTTTTTTGAAGTACGCAGTTTTTTCGTATATAGTATCAATTATAATACTATGAATTGGAGGGATATCGAATGACAGAAGAAAAACAACTACAGTGCCCTATGAATTTGCTAATGTATAGCATAGGAGGTAAGTGGAAAATCAGTTTACTATGGGCATTAAAGGAAACCAAGCGTTTTAACGAATTACAGAAACTATTCGATGGGATAACACAGACAATGCTCACCAAACAACTTAGAGAATTAGAACGTGATGGCTTTGTTCATCGTGAAGTATACAAACAGGTCCCTCCTAAAGTTGAATACTCCTTAACGGAAATGGGCACTGATTTTTTACCCATCCTTTACAACATGAATGATTGGAGTGCAAAACATTTTGAAGAACTCAAAAATAAGGAATAATATTTTTTGGTACAAAACAATACCCACCGGAGAATCCATTCCTCAGTGGGTATTACACTTCTGCATTATATATCACACCTTATTTACTACTTCTAATGACAAAACCAATCCTAATTTTATTATTTTTCAGTTCCATTTTGCAACCTCACACTACATGAAAATTCCTCATTCCAAATCCCCAAGCATCATTTACTTAACCCTCGATTTATACTTGTTTAAGTATATCCTTTTCACTTCAATGAATCAATCGCAACTTTTCTAATTCTCTTCAATGCCGACAAATTCAAAAGCTCATTTGGCTTTTCAATAGTCTTTAAATGTTTTTTTGTTGTGTTACGTGCACCTTCATATGCAGTATTGCATTCAACTAATGAAGTTTCACTGCCACTTTTCCAGATAATTCTTTTTCTAGCTTCTGATACATTTCTACGACTTTCTCTGGTGTAATCTCTTTTGAATAATAAACTTTTGTTTTCATCCTCTTATTCCTCCATATCATTTTCAATCTGTTTCATTGGCTTTGCTAGAATTCCGCCCGCTACACAATTATCAGGTATATCTTTTGTCACAACTGCGCCTGCCGCAATTACAACATTATTTCCGATGGTTACTCCTGGCAAGATAGTAACATTGCCACCAATCCACACATCATCCCTGATTGTTACAGGCTTTGCAATTCCAATATGATTTCTTCTCTTAGCAGGAGACATGGGATGTCCTACGGTAGTAATTAGTGTGTTCGGTCCAATCATACAATGGTCTCCTATATGAACAGGAGCAATATCTAAAATGGTTACATTAAAGTTAGCAATAAAATGTTTTCCAACGTGAATGTTCTTTCCATAATCGCACTGAAATCCAGGTCCTACCCAAGGTAATTCTCCTGTGCTTCCAAAAAATTCTGATAATGCTTTTGCAATTGCATCGCCATCTTTCTGATCAATCTGATGGATACGATTACACCAATCGATTGCATACTGCTTTCTTCCATCTACTTCATCATCTCAAAAATCATATTCAAGACCTGCATCTAATTTTTCTAATTCCGTCATGTTTATTTCCTTTCCATTGAATTTCATATCGTCTAGCTTCTTTCGTATTACTGCATACTGCTGACCGGCCAAATTATGATTAATTTCTAACAAAAAGAGAATAAGAAGGCATTGGTATGTTTCCCCAATGCCTCTTTTCCTTCATTTATGCTAAGATTTCATATGCACTTTCGATTTCAGCAATATACATTACCGAATAATCTTTATCAGGGAAGTTTGCTTCTGCTAAGGCGCTATCTGTAAAGTTCTCAGGCTTTAATGCATCTTGATAAATTGTTTTGCAGTTGAGAACTAATTTTCCCTCTTCAAAAGTTGGCTGACCGTCCACTGATGTACTGTGTAATCCTGCCTGTTCAATCTTATCTGGCATATCTGCTCCAGAATGGCTTCCTAAGAATAACAATTCCTGCTGATGTTCTTCAAAGAACGTCATTGTAAATCGGCCACTGGCATCCATGAACTGTTTTGTATGTCTCTGCGGACGAATATATACAATTGCAGTCTTCTTCTCGCAAAGATTTCCAAGTGCTCCCCAGCCTGCAGTCAACGTGTTCACTCTTCCATCCTTTTCTGCTGTAACAAGATACCAGCTTTCACGCATATTTACTACTGGATCAATTCTTTTACTTAATTCACTTAATTCAATTTTCTTTGTATTCATTCTATTTTCCTCACTATTTTTTCTTGTTCTATTGTTTCAAGCTTAAATATAAATCCTATTTGAAAGACTTCTTAAAGATTTCAAGATAATCATCATCAGAAAGTAATACTGGTTGTCATTTCTTAGTAGACTGACCATTCGAGGTTACGATTAACGCTTTCTTTCCCGGTAATTCCTGCTCATGTAAATGAGATAACTGCCCTTCTCCGAATAATAGCTTTGTTGGCATGTAAAATGTAAAATGATTCATCTTAAAATTCTCCTTTTTCTTCTAATATCTGACTGATGATAAGTACTGCATCCTTCACTTTCATTCTACACTGGAAGGCTTTGGGGCATTCGCCATGAAGGATTTCCTTGCAATTAATTCCACCATATTCCTTTTGAAATATTTCTGTGGCTTTTTTTACTTTTTCAAACACTTCAGTACGACAACTTTGCTTACAGCTCCACAAGTCTCCTGTAAACCTGCGATTCCACCACCATTTGCTATTCAAGTATTGGCCAATTACTATGATAGAATCATACAATATTTTCTTTTGTCATAAAATTGTAAATGTTAATATTATATATGACGATTTCAAAGATTATGGTATACTATAATCGAATTACTTGAACTGAGTAAAATAATTTAATAGATTAAAAATCAGAAAGGATGTCTTCTATGAAGTACAATTTGAGCGAAGCACTCACATACCTTGGAAAACAATTTGATGAAATAGAATGGAACTATGCTGATGTCCCATCCGGTAGTTACTCTGAAAAAATGCAATTATGGCCTGGGGACAAAGACGAGGACATCATGATTTGTGTCTATAAAGGGAAGAGTATTCATGAACTGTTCCATAGACAAGACTATTATTTCTTTAACTTTGCTTATCTTGGGGACTATGGTGCATTAAGCTATCGTTTTGACAACCAATTAACCATTCACGAAGGGGAATGCTATATCAGTCAGCCATTTGCAGGCTATGCTCTTCGCAGTTATAGTAATGAAGAGATTATTATTATTGGTGTCTTAATCCAAAAAGAACGATTTTTCAAGACTTTTCTTCCGATATTATCTACGAACTCAAAGCTATTTCACTTCTTTTTAGATGCTAATACCAACGCTTTTTCTGATGAATTTATTCATCTTTCCTTTGACGATGATTCTGCAGTCAGAAACCTCTTAGAAATTATGGTTGTAGAATATGCAAATAAACATACAGATACTGATTATATACTTAGTTCTCTGACTGTTGCTCTCCTGTTGATGGTTACAAGACAATACACTATTTCAAACAAAGCACCTGTATCAGACAAACTTTCAGACCAGATTGTTCAGTATATGTGGGAACATTCAGACGCTGTAACATTAAAAGATATTGCAAAGCATTTTTCTTATCATCCGAACTATATCTCTAATCTGTTACACAAAGAAACAGGAAAAACTTTTTCAAAAATACTATTAGAAAAAAGAATGGAAAGAGCCATTGTCCTTTTAAGAGGAACCACTCTTTCCATTGAAGAAATTGCTATCATGCTAGGATACAATAATAGCAGTAATTTTTATAGAACATTTAAAGAGTATTATGGTGGATCTCCAAGAGATTATCTATCTGATGAATCTGAATAATCATCTGTCCTTTCCTGTAAATATTAAAAGCGAGTGTTCGTAAAGAATAGACCTTTACGGTTGCGTTCTAATTCTTTTGAGCAAAGTGTAATAATGATTTCTTCAACAGCTGATATAAATGCTATTAAACATAAAAAAGTGCATACTATATTCAAATCAAATAGCTTATAAAGTAATGGAAATAGAAATAAAAAAATACCGACCAATTTGTTCATATAAGTATGCAACGAGGAAAATGTGTGATATTTATATACACCAATGCCATAGCCTATAAATCTCAAAGCCACAATAAATGCAATGAACACCCACGTCCATATAGGCAAAGGAACATTTGAAATTATGACATAACTAAGTGCTGCGCCAAAAAATAAATCAGCTATACTATCCAACTTTGCACCAATTTCACTTTGCTGTTTTAATACTCTTGCAACTACTCCATCCAATATATCACTAAAACCACCACATAGATAACAGATCCAAAATTCAATAGAAAAAGAATCTGTAACCATCATTGCGACAGCGAAACCAAAGCGAAGAATGGTGATTAAATTTGCTGTGTTCTTAATAATATCATATCCTCTCTCACGCTGTTCTCCTCTATCAATTCATAACTATTACCTTTTATTTAAAAACTTAATTCTTTCGGAAAGGCTTCCTTTCTCATAGTCTCCCACATTTTATCAATATAAGATAAGGTATAAAAATTTTCATAATAATGATAATAAAATGCACCTTTTAATGTCATAGCATATATCCCATGATTTTCTGTTATGAACCCGAAAATCTTAGCAGCCCATAACTCGAAACCGTATACTTTTTTTAGTGGAACACCGAAAAACTTTTCGAAATCATCTTCGCGTACTTTTGTGCTGTAGGCTGTCCAAAATAGGTAATACAGTATTCTTTGCCTCAATGTGAATTTTATTGTTAAAGAGGTGGCAAGTTTGTTTTCATCAATTCTTTTGCAATATTCATTCACAGAAAAAGTATTTATTTTGAATTGTTCTTTTAATAGTGTTGTTGCAGAACAGCCAAAACCAAGAAAATTATCCCTTGTCATAGACGAATATTTTTCGTTGCCATTTTTTGCAAATGTCCAAATGGAATTTCTCACATAGCCCTTATTTTTACAATAAATTGTTATATCATCAAGAAGTTTTCGCTTTTCTTTTTTATTCATAGGTTTAATTGTACTGTTTGTAAAAGTAAAATCAATAAAAGGATAAATCGCAATATGGTTTGCGCCGATTTTAAATGCTGTATCTATATCGGCTTTTAAATCATCAATTGTTTGATTGGGAAGTGCGAAAATGAAATCCATAGATACGGTTTCAAAGGCGACAGCACTTAAGGCTTCTTCAATATTTTTCATATCAAAATTATTTCTGCCGAGAATTCCTAAGAATTTTTCGTTTAAGGATTGTATTCCAATGCTGATTTTTGTAATGCCCGCATCATTTAGTCTTTGCAAAATTGGAATCGTTATGTCATAGGGGTGAAGCTCTATTCCGATACCCTCAGTGATAATAAAATATTTTTTGATAGTTTCTATAATATCATCTAGCCTGTCCACAGCCAGCGCCGGTGAACCGCCTCCAAAATAAAGGCTGGTAACTTTTCTCTTTTCCTTTTGATTTTCTCCAACCATTTTTATTTCTTTTATCAGGTGGTCTATGTATTTGTTACAGTTATCTTTGTCGTAAATTTCTTTACAATATGGACAAAACGAACAGATGCTTCTGCAAAAAGGTATATGCACATAAAGCCCTAAGTTTTTGCAATCATCATAGGAAAATTTGCTGTCATATTCATTTGTAAATCGAAATGGTCTAAATGATTTTGTTAGCCACATTCTTGTGATAGTTGTAATTATACTCATATTCTCACCTATATGTACTTTAAATATGTTTTCAGCATATCTAAAATAATCATTACATTTCCCTTAAATAGAAGTGTATATTCAGCCACAAAAAAATACCCGCATTTTTCACATAAATTTGGAATTTCTATACATCTGCCACATGTGCTTATTTTTCCGTTTTCAATTACAACACATTGATGACAGGGTGTGGGGAATTGATTGCTAATCAAATAGGGGAAAGCTGATTTCAAATTAAAAACAGGAACTTTTTCTTTCATCATTTGAATGATTACTTTACAACAATTTTCTTTTTCTTTTTTAGAAAGTGCCAAAGCTTTGGTATCAGGATAAGGAGTATGAAAATTAAAGGAAACTGCCCTTACGTTTTTCATGTTTTTCGCAGTATAACAAACATCTTTTATTGTATCCTTATTAATTTGATTAATTGCCATATAAAAGCAAATATTATCAGAGGTTGCAGCATTTATATTTTTCATAATGGTATCATATGTATCACCACGAATTATATTATGCCTTTCTCTATCTCCGTCAAGGCTTAGCAAAATCAAGTCTGCTTCCGGTAAATCAAGTGGAAAAGTGCCGTTGGTAACGACATTTACAATTAAAAAACCCATATCTTTTGCTTCTTTCACAAGGGTACGGAGATTTTTTTCCCCATCTTGCCACATAAAAGTTTCGCCGCCACAGAAAAATAAAATTCTGACTCCCGCATGATATAAAGTTGTCATCTCCGATTTTATTTGTTCATATGGATGAATAATGGCGGTTATGTTATTTACGGAACAATGTTTACAAGAAAGATTGCATTTATCTGTCAAAATAACTGTTCCTAAAATAGGAATTTTCTTTTTACATAGAATAGTTTTAATGCCAAATTTTGCAAAGTATACAAATGATGATATTTTCAAATTATTTATTCCTCCTTCGTCATTTCCCAAATGGGTAATAATCAAATATACTCTGAATTGCATCTGCAATATTCATTATTTCGTTTATTTGTAGCTCAGAACTTTTCTTATATCCTCGCACCCTTAAATCCAACAATTTCATTTGTTCGCATAATACCACACCTTTCATTTCTTTTGTATGAATAGTAATGTGTAATGGATCTTCAGATGCTTCTTCTAGTATCGGACACGCAATAATTTGTCCCGTTTTATTAAAGAACGTTTTGCTCACAACCAATACTGGTGTATGAATCCTTTCAACAGAAAGAATATCTCCTTGACAAATCTCATTAAACATTCTTTACCACTCTTCCCTTCCTTGCGCATCTCCCCAAGAGTACTCTTCATAAGGTCCGACTTGTCCTTTGAATTCAGCTGCTCTTTCTTCCAATGTTTTGTGTTTAAATGTTTTAGATAAAATTATCCTTCCATCTTTCACCTGAAGATCTAAAAACTCATCAATATGAACACCTATTGTATCTAATAATTCTTTTGAGAATCTTACACCTTGACCATTTCCCCATGATTTAACTTGTACAATCATTATTTCGCCCTCCTTCCGTATATACATAGTATATACTGTGTTAGTATAAATATCAAATTATACTTTTTCCTCATTTCTGTAAATTCTGATATCTCCCTCACTTTATTCTCTGATTTTTCTTGCCTTTACATGAATCCGTCGAAATGTTTCAAAGCAAGTGCCATCAGCCTGTAATATTCTTTCTAACATTGATTTTATAACATCATCTCGAAATTCAGTTTTCATTTCTTCTGGAATAATGCTGATAAAAGGAACTATGCTCGGTTGGTCTATCCATTTTATCATATCATCAGCACTTAAGAAAAACCTGTCCTTGTTTACTTCTGTAATGCTGTATTTGGAAAAACCAGAAGCAACAACGATTTTTTCATAATCATTTTTGGTTGGCATATACCAAGGCCATTCAAAGTCGCTAAAATATTTTCTGTATTTTTCACTTTGAATTTTTTCTTGTATAACTTCAAAAAAATTAGAGCAATTTCCGTAACCTGCAAAATCCCATAAGAGAACGCCATTTTCCTTTAATGCCCTAAAAGTATTTTCTAGAAGTCTTTTATGATTTTCAACCCAATGTAGCGCTGCATTGGAAAATATAACATCAAACATATTCTGAAAATCAATTGTGTTAATATCCCTTTGCATAAATGCTAAATTTGACTTAATCCGTTTTTGGGCAGTAGCAATCATTCCCTCTGAAGCGTCAATTCCTAAAACCTTTCCGTTAGGTACTAATTGAGCCAACTGTTCGGTTAAACCGCCATCTCCGCACCCTAAATCTAGTATTTCCTCATTACCATTTAAAGACAACTCAGCAATTAGGTTATTGCCCCATTCTTTTTGATGCTTAGAAGCTTTTTTGTATTTATCTCCATCAAATTCAAATGTTTTCATATTTATCAACGCCCCTTCAAATTAAAAACTAAATTACTCCTTATATACATTTTTTCCAAACTCATAAGCTTCCTGCAAATGACTTGTTTTGTCTATTTGGGGCATGCCGTTTGTATCACCACATCCTCCAGCCAGAACCATTCCTTTGTCGTGGAAGCCGATATAATTGATAATCGTGAACTTATAATATGACACTGCCTGTTCATATGTCCAAAACAAATCATCCGCTGATGTCATCAGTAATGCAGCATCTTTTATTGGATACTTTTCATATCTGCCATATGGTGGATTGGGATCTTCTTCCGCAATACAATAGAACCTTTCAATGAAAGCCTTTATCTTTGATGATAAAGTCCAAAATAATAAAGGTGATGCAAACACAATCAAATCTGCTTCTCTAATCATCGGTACAATATCATTGAAACTATCTTTCTGAATACAGGGTTTTTTATATCGGCAGGCGTTGCAACCGATACAACCATTTACAACATTTTTCTGTAATGAAAGTACATCAACTTTATGTCCAGCTTCTTTAGCTCCTTTTTCAAAAGCCGACACAAGCTGTGCAGTATTTCCATTCATTCCCCTATCGGTGTCTACACCGCTAATTGATAACTGTTGTCTATTCTTCTACATATCTCATCATCAGAAATTGAATTATCCAATATCATCGTATACCAGTGCTTTTTGTTCATATGCCAACCAGAATAATAATTTTCCTTTGACAAAAGATGTTCAAGATCTTCCGTTAAAATCCGTAAATCTATTATTTCAACAGTTTCTGTTGATGAAAATCCTAATTTATCTTTTGTAATAGTCAAAATTGCTCCATACCATTTTTTATTATCTTTTCTTCGCCAAACAGCATTGTCTGGGAATTTCGTCCAAAGAAATTCTAATTCGTCATTGTATTTACTTCTAACATATTCAATCGCCATTTTTGCTTGCTCTGATTGAAACACTTCTGTATAATAACAGTTCTCTACAATGTCAGAAACAACCTTATCGACAGCAGTTCTGACTTCTCCTACAAAACTACCTGTGGCATTTGTTTTATATAAAATATATTCTTCGTCACTGTCTATTTCAATTACTTTTGAATTTATATTACCATTAGGAAATACGTCAACTTCTAGGTTAAATAATCCATCTAATATAATACAGGAGAAACGATAGCAAAGCTCGTTTTTGTTAAATCCAAATGACGTAAGTTTGTTTACATCCAACTTTTTTCTTTTTAACATTTCTTCAAACATATGACATCCTCCACTCATAGCTACCAAACCAATGGTATTAATTTATATTTTACTTTCTGTTTGTACTCCTTATACCCTATCAATTGTTCTTCAAGTACTTTTTCTTCATTTCTAATTCTTTTCGCAAGAATAATCGGATAAACAAGAAAAATCAAAAATGAAATTATGGATCCTAATACAAGTGGCATAGCAAGAAATAACAGTATCGTAACAGAATACATTGGGTGTCTAACAATCCCATATAAACCAGTATCTATTACTTTTTGTCCCTCTTGACATTTTGGTAGTACAATCCAGGAAAACCGATAATTAAGACCACACACAATAAAGCCAACCAGAAACATAATGCCACCAAGAAACATAACTGTTTTTTGTTCTGGCTCATTTTCTTTTGCATTCAAACGACTTTTTAATAATTGCGGATTTTTTATCATAAGAATTATTTCTACTATAAACATTGGAATAAATAATATTCCCATAAACAACCAACCGTTCCAATAATCAAGACTTCCAGCCGGCAAAAAAAGCATTAAAAAAATCATTATAACTCCCAGCATAAATTTTAAGATTGCTTGTGTAAATAGTTTACCGTTCATATCTCCTCCTACTAATTATTTCAAGCTGCAACGCATAATGTATTCTTCTTCATTTTTATCTATAATTTCAAAACCGACTTTCTGATACATTTTCACTGCATAGTTAGCTTGCTGAACAGCAAGAGAAGCCTGCTTATACCCTTTATTCTTCAAGAGTGTGAGCATTTGATTCATCATATCTGTTCCAATTCCAAGCCCTCGGTATTCCTTGTATAAGGATATTGCAAAAGAAGGTGTATCATTGTCAATATGTCCATAGTCATTCATTTATATATTTGTAATTCAGGCTGTTCAATAATTGTTTTTTGGGGAAAATCCACACCTTCTGGAATATAAATCGCTTCATACAAAAAATCTTTCAGCACCTTATATTCATATGATTTCATTTCCCTAATAGTATAATTCATTTCTCTACCATTCTCCGTCAAATTCAATCACACGTTGTCTATCAATTTTCATAATGTCTTCCCCCGAAATCATATTTGAATTAAATACTAAATCGAAGTCTGGATTTTTGGGTTTATATTGATTAACACCATAAGCGACACTATTTTCTGGAATATCAATCGTAATAATTGCACCTGCCCCAACCACTGTATTTTTTCCAATTACAATTGGACCTAAAATCTTTGCACCATCTGAAACAACGACATTTTCATCAAGAATTGGACTACCTACATTTTGCCATTCTTGTTTTAATTTATCATATTTCATATTTGAACCAAGTGTAACATTTTGATATATCACAACACCCTTACATAGCTTTGCAGCAACAATCGTACATCCTCTTGCGTGATGTGCAAAAAGAACACTCTTATCCATATCAGGACAATGAATCTCACAGCAGTAATGCTTTTCTAATAATTCGGCTGCCTCTCGTTGCTCCATCCTATCTTCAGAAAAGCAATTTATATATAGTAATTCCTCAAAACTCTTATTCTCCATATTATTTTTATCCTTATCAAATTCAAATTTTTTGTTCAGTAAACTGAAATTTGCAACTAATGTGTATAATCCAAAAGTTTAATATCTTCTCCTAAATCTTTTGCAATTAACGCTTTCATTTTTCTTGCAAAAGGACACGGATAGCCTATAGGTGTTCCTTTTTGAATACAACTTGCAAAAGCTATCGTATCAGCACCACGTTTTACTAATTCCCTTGCTCTAAGTACCGCCTTTTTTGCTGGACAGCCCCCGCAATTTATAAAACCTATAATTTCAATTTCTTCTTCAATACCTTCAAAAACTCCTTGTTTTTCTCTAACCATACGAAAATCAGTTGTTCCAGGGCAATAATCTTCTGTTTGCTGGCAACGTATAATTCCTACTTTCATAATCTATTCCTCCAATGCAATTTCAAATTTATTTAACTGCAACAATAACTGCAAACTTCTGATTTAAATATACACACTTTACTTCTGCAAAACTACATTTATGAAGCATTTGTACTTCTTCTTCAACAGAAATTTCCCTATCCATTTTTCTTCGTTCTTTCCACTGCTCAATATCTTTTGATGTCAAACAACTTTCTTCAAGTCTACTTATCCAATACGTATCAAACCATGTATCCATTGCTGAAGAACCGCCACAAAACTGGTCATAATTCACAAATATCCCACCCGTTGGAAGTCTATTGTAAATATCAGAAAACAGCTTTTTCTTTTCCTCATATTCCAAATGGTGAATGGATAATGCGGAAATAATACAGTCAAATTTCCCACTAGGAAACTCTTTTGAATAATCCAATACCTCAAATTCTATATTACTTATATTTGCAAATCTCTTTTTTGCCACATTTAACATTTCATCTGCTATATCTACAAGAACGTATTTTGTTAATTCAAATTTTTTATACCAATAATAGGTTAAAAGTCCGGTTCCTGCACCTAAATCTAAAACTCTTTGGGGTGCTTCAATATTTGATGCAATAAAATTCGTAGTCGCTTCATAATATTCATCAAAACATGGAATAAAATTACGTCTATTTACATCATACTCTTTTGCTATCCTGTTAAACTGCTCCTCAATACTCAATACCCTTACCTCACTAAATTTAAATTCATTTTTATATTCACATTATACAACAAAAAACACCATAATTCCATGAAGCCTTAAATGCAGACAAAATGGAAAAAGGTGGTTTGCTGGGAATTGGCTACGCAGGATTTTTAGAGGAAAATTGCGATTTGAATATTAAATGCCCTGTATTAATATTTCATTGATATTATTAACATCTTGTTATCACCCTTTTGAAACTCATACCTAGTCTTCCTGATTTCCACATTATAATCCTTTTTGAAATGTTCTATCACTTTTTGAATCAAATTCGTCTCATTCGCATCAAGGTCAACGATTGGAAAAATCCTTATTTCTTTGCAGACTCTAAGCATCTCTGTCATCGCTTCAATATGAAACTCATATCCAAGCATCGTATACATGAGCAAAAAATGAGAACTCAGTCCAATATCAAACGTATCATCTTCATAAGGCAGCTTTGCAGGTAACTCATGAAAAATATATCTATTCTCTTCTTTTCCTTTTTCATAATCGGATAAAAAGAGGTGCATCGCAGACATTCTTACATTTTCTAATTCTTCCAGGCTTCTTATGTGTTTCCATACATAATGATTCTGATTCTCTTTCATCTGTTCCATGACAGTTACTCGAACTTCCTCTATCCGTTGCTGCAATTCTTCTTTTGAAAATTGATAAATAAGATCAAATGATGTGACCGAATACTTCTTCTGTGTTGCCTCAAAATTAAAAGAAGCCGGTCCGTCTCCAAAGCTTGCTATCTTTCCCTCCATATCTGTATCTGTCAGCTGAAACATCAAGCGATATTCTTCCATATTTCGTCCCCACGGTACAACGCTGTTTAATTGAAATGCCATTTTATTTTCCTCCAAATTCTTCTTCCTGCTTACTTAAGCTTTCCGTTGTCACTATCTCACAATACGGTGTTTGCACATCCCTGTTTTTCCACACTTAGGGCAAGTTAATCTACGTCTTGTAAAAGTGTGATACCCTTTTACATATTCGTCCATACTTGGAACAAACAGTTCCTTACAATGTGGACATTCAAAGTAACCAGATTTAATATCAAGCATTGAAGCTGCGGCTATACCTGCTACTGCCACTCCAACAGAGACTAAAATCAATATAATTCGTACAATCGTCGGTAAGTCTATAAATGACGCAATTACGATAAGTGCACAAAAAGCAATGATTGTGATTACACCAACCATTATGGACAATATAAATATTTTCCTATTTTCTTCGTTTTCTTTCATTAGATTCATCATATTTCCCTCCGCCTTTCTTTGATAATCAGTTAGGGAAACCTTTTCACCCGAAAGCAAATCATTGACAGTAATATCCAATGCCGCACACAATGGCAGCATAAGAGATACTTCAGGAAGTCCTTTTCCGCATTCCCACTTGGAAATTGTCTTATCACTAATGGAAAGCGTTTCAGCAAGCTGTTTTTGGGTAAGGTTTCTTGACTTTCGTGATTTGGCTATAAATTTTCCAATTTTAATTTGATCCATTAGTTTCTTTTCTCCTTTCTGTCTTTATTGTAAAAGATGAATCCCGAAAAAAACACATATAGAACGTAGAGTTTCTTATATCTACGGAGCGTAGAGTCAAATTTTAATTTTTTCAATTAACATTATACAACATTTTCCGGCTTGCTTCCCACATCATTGCATATTTTCCTTTCTCCTTTAATAATTCTTCATGGGTTCCATGCTCTTTGATACATCCATCCTGCACAACAAGAATCTGATCTGCTTGGCGAACAATTGGTAATGTATGTGCCACCATAATCACTGTTTTATCAGTTTGAAGAAGGTTGGAAATTGCCTGTTTTACCAATAATTCATTTTCAATATCCAAAGATGCCGTTGCCTCATCTAACAGAATAATAGGACTATTTTTCACCAATGCTCTTGCAACTGACAACCGTTGCCTCTCTCCTCCCGACAATCGATTCCCGTTTTCTCCAATCTCTGTATCGTACCCTTGGGACATCTGCTTTATAAATTCATCACAATTTGCCATTTTACATGCCTCTTCTACTTCTTCATCTGTGGCATCTTCTCTGGCATAACGGATATTATTTCTAACCGTATCATTAAATAAAAAAACATTTTGATCTACAGCAGATATCAAACCTAACACCTGCTCTGCCGTTGCTTCCTTGCTGTCTATATTTCCAATATGAATTGATCCTTGATTTGGCAGATAATACTTAGAAATCAAATTTAAAATAGTAGACTTTCCAGAACCAGAATCTCCAACAATAGCAGTAAAGCTATGCTCTGGTATATGGAAGGATATATTTTTCAACACTTGCTCCTTTCCGTCATAGGAAAATCCAACCCCTTTAAATGTAATATCCATCTTTTCTGGCTCATAGGATGTAAGCAATCGTTCTTCTGTCTCTTCTTCCATTATTTTTTTAATGTTTCCTTTGGATAACATTAAATTTCTATAAGATAACAAATCAATCATTAAGGTTGAATTGACTTTTGTTACAAACAAAGGCATCATAAGCATTAAAATCATCATCACAGGTTCTAATCTTCCTTGAAGGTAGGCATTCGTTGTAAAATAAAGTGATATAGGAAGTGTTAGCCAGCTGATTCCCATATAAATATTTCCAATGGGTTGCACTGCTTTTTCATAATTATAACTAATATCTGAATAATCTTTCATTGCACTTCTCAAAGTTTCATTCTTTTTTCCACCCATTCCATAAGCTCTTAATGTCTGCATTCCCGAAATATATTCTGTGATATTGCTCACATTTTCCTGCCTTGCTCGGTTCTTTTGAATTCCATTTCGCTCCACAATACCAATAATCAAGTATAATGTAGGAAGAATGAGTAAAGATGAAATAGACAGTACAATTCCTTCAGGTAAAAATATAACCAGTGCCGAAAGATTACACAACGCAATGAGGATGATGAGTTTTGCAATATCAGCCACCTTGTGCGTCAGAATCAATTCATAGTCTGCAACTTCGCTAGAAGCCCCGTTGATGTAAAAACCCGTCTTACTTTTAGTAAATAGATGTAGCGGAATCTGCTTCATTTTATCTCCCATGGCTATCCTTATTTTTCGGCTTACATCTGAACCACCAATCTGACTTCCCACATAAGAAACAGAATATAGGATTAATCTTACTACAAATAAAGCTGTAACTGCTGCTGTCAATATCAAAATTTCACGGAACGCTACATTTCCTTTAAAAATCAACTGTAATAGTCCATATAGCACCACAAAACTTCCAAGACTTAATAGTCCTTCTATAGTAACCCCCACAATTGATATCTTTAATTTTCTATTCATGAACGCTCACCTCCTGCGCAATATTCCATCTGTCTTGCTTCGTTATAATCTCTCCATGCTTTTTTAAAATAACTGTTGGAATCAAGCATTTCATCCCAGATTCCCACTTGTTCCATAGTACGGTTACGAATTACTGCAATTCGGTCACAAGACTGTACGATTCCCAACCTATGTGCCACAATAATCACAGTTTTTCCTTTGCAGAGATTGTAAATTGCCTTATCAACTTCCAACTGATTTTCCGGATCTGCTGCACTCGTTGCCTCATCTAAAATCAAGATTGGTGCATTTTTCAAAATGGCTCTTGCAATACAGATTCTCTGCCTCTCTCCACCTGAAAATCTTCCCGCATAGCTTCCTACTTTCGTATCATACCCTTCTGGAAGATGCATAATATATTCGTCAATTTGTGCCGACTTGGCTGCTTCCCGTACTTCCTTTAATGTGATATTTTTCACACCCATAGCTATGTTCTCAAAAACACTTCCACTGGTTAAAAAGCTCTGCTGAAATACAATTGAAATATTCTGAAGCAATTCTTCATAGGAAATTTCTTTGATATTAACTCCACCAATTTTAATGATTCCATCTGTCACATCATAAAACCTTGCAATTAATTCTACTAAGGTTGTTTTTCCTGCTCCTGATTCTCCTACAAAAGCAATTTGCTCTCCATGGTTGATATGAAGATTGCAGTCGCAAAGTACCTCCTTCCCTTTTTCATAGGCAAATGTTACATGACTGATTTCAATATCATGTTCTGCTGGGAAACTCCTACTTCCAGTAAATACAGGGATATCCATAATTTCTTTTACCTGATTTACTCCGTTGATGACATAAGATAAACTAGATGCCATTTCCTGAAGTGGACGAATATCTGTAAGATACTGTGTTCCAATAAAAGCAAAGAGTAACAGTGTGCTTGCCTCTATAGAACCTTTTAAAAACCAATATCCACCAAGAGGTACTATAAACACCACACTACACTCTAACAATACAACATAAAATGCATACAAAAATCCTGTTGCCCTAGAAATATCTCCCCATAGTGTATGACTGTCTTCAATGGCATTTGCATATTTATGAAAAGATTTTGTTCCCATATGATAGGCTTTGATGAGACGCATCCCACTGATATATTCAATAATGGCTCCTGATAAAGCGGCTCCTGTTGTATTCACTCGATCCATATACTTTCCCATACGTGAAAACATAACAACCATAATGAAAGCAATCAATACAAGGGGAACAATGCTGATTAGTGCCAGTGGAACATTTACCGTACACAAATAAATAAAAATAACAATAGGACCAGATAAATATTGCACCAGTTCCACTAAGTTATGTGCCAGAAAAAGTTCTAATTTCTCGATACTCTCATTCATTACTGTCTTAATTTGCCCACTGCTTCTTGCATTCAAAGCTCCTAAGGGAATCTTAGACATATGTTCTGTTACCATACACCGCACTTTATAGAGAGTATGATACGCTCCCTTATGGGAAAGTAAACTTGCTGTTGGCATCAAAATATGCCGAACTAAAATACTTACAAAAGCAATGCAAATATACATAACAGACCTTTCCATTGTACATGTTCCTTTTACAACTGTATCCATCATCCTATAAAATACATAATAGGGAACAACAGCCATCATGCTGATTACCAACGTGAGAACCATGGCCGCATACATGTAATATTTCTCATTTCCTGCCCATTCCATTAGCAGAAATAACCCTTGTTTCTCTTTCTTTTTCTTCATAAAAATATCCTTTCTGTTTATTTTTCTTTACAGTTTCTATGGTAAATAGAAAGAAAAATAATTACAATACTTTAAGAAGGTTTGTGTCTTTTTTGAATATCCAAAAGTCTGATATGTATATTTTATTTGCATTTTGATAGCTTTAAAGATAAAATAAAAGAAATATAAAAGAAAGAACGAGGAAATAGATTTATGAAAAATATAGTTCAAGATTTTTATCTTCCTACTTTGAATGATTACGCCTTCTCCCCTTGTGAATCTCCAGATACATTTCCCGCCGGTGGAAACTGCTTTCGTATCCACCCTGATCTTGGAGAGGGGCATTTCTGGTTTTATAACTCGGATAAAAATTATAACATTAAGATACATGATTTTAGTTTTAAAGAAGATGTTGTTTTAGATATGTCTATTCCAGAATGTTTAAGTGTGACCTATTATACTTCCATTGCTGGAGAAGAATTAATGCCTTACCGCCGCATGAGCAGTCACATTGTAAAAAGTTTTCTCGGTGGCTACAAATCTTACAAAGCATTAATTCATAAAAATATTCCAATACAGTCTCTTGGAATTGAATACAGCCCTGCATATTATGATGCTTTTTTGATTCAACAATATCATGAAACCTACCAAAATCCTCAAGATGCTTTCCGCTGTATTGATGAAACTGCTGATTTTCCTGAAATGGTACATTTATTAAGCCAAATTTGGAATTATCAAGGCATTGGCATCTGTGCATCTATGTTCTATGACGCAAAGGCGGCTGAAGCTTTATCCCTTGTTTTTGAACGCCACAGACGTCTCAACGAACAAAAAAAGTTCTCTATCTCAGATACTGATAAAGAACTTTTATCTGTTGTTACTTCTTATATTGGAGATCACTATGCTGATAAATTGTCCATAGAGCAACTATCAAAAATCGCCTGCATGGGAACTACAAAACTTAAAAGAACCTTTAAAGCATATTATGGCAAAACCATTTCCCAATATATTCAAGAAACACGAATCGGTCAATCAGAACAGCTCCTTGCCTACACGAATCTTACCATCGGTCAGATATCACAAGCAGTGGGTTACAGTAACCCTGGAAGATTTGCCGAACTGTTTCGAGAATCCAACGGAATCCTCCCTTTGGAATACAGAAAAATTAGCCGTGGATAAGCTTCCAACCAATTGCCTCTTTTCTCTCTCCAATAAACTGGGCGTATATTCCATCTTCCATCACAAGTTCTTCATGGGTTCCTCTTTGTACAATCTGACCTCCACTAAGTACAAGAATTTGATCTGCACTGCGAACTGTTTTTAATCTATGTGCAATCATAATGATGGTTTTATCATGGGTCAGTGCATCAATAGCTTCCTGAAGTTCTGCTTCATTTTC
>JAQVEG010000024.1:0-15875 GCA_028697725.1 Anaerostipes sp. | reverse complement strand
TCTGACCTCCACTAAGTACAAGAATTTGATCTGCACTGCGAACTGTTTTTAATCTATGTGCAATCATAATGATGGTTTTATCATGGGTCAGTGCATCAATAGCTTCCTGAAGTTCTGCTTCATTTTCCGGATCAACACTTGCAGTTGCCTCATCTAAGATGATGACAGGTGCGTCTTTTAACATGGCTCTTGCAATAGAAATTCTCTGTTTTTCTCCACCTGAAAGACTTCCTCCGCCTTCTCCCACTACTGTATCATATCCATTTGGCAGTTCCATGATAAATGAATGGCAGCAGGCTGCTTTTGCCGCCTTAACTACTTGTTCATGAGTTGCCTCTGGTTTTCCGAATTTTATATTATTTTCAATGGTATCCTGAAACAAATATACATCCTGAAATACCATGGAAATGTTCTTCATAAGACTATCTAATTTATATTCTGTAACATTCCTTTCTCCCAGACAAATACACCCACTTTCTACATCCCAAAATCTAGCGGTCAAGTTGCATAGTGTCGTTTTTCCTCCACCAGAAGGGCCTACCACTGCTGTTGTTGTTTTCTCTGGTATCTTAAAACTAATGTTATCTAAAATCTTTCTATCTCCATAAGAAAATGTGACATTTTCGAATGTAATTTCTGCGTTCTTTGGTTTGATCTCCTTTCCATCAATATCCATAATGGGTGTGTCATCAATGGAATTTGCTTTGTCAATGGATGCTCCAAGCATCTGGAGAGTATCAGACATATTTCCTGCACTCTCTAGCTCTTGATAAAGAACAAAAGACGCAATTAGCATAAGAAGGCAGCGGGATAATGGCATAGTTCCTTCACTGTAAAATATCAAAGAACTCACAACTAGAACCACAGAAAATAAGCGAATTACTAACTGACGTACTGCCATCCATGGTGTAACAGAGCATTCCATAGACAATGTTTTTTTGCAGCTTTCCTCTACGGTTTTTGCTGCCTTTTGATTGTTATCCTTTTCAAGTCCATAAGATTTTACCACACTCATCCCCTGAATATATTCAAGTACTGCTTCTATTAGATTAATCTGTGCCACTTGTCTTTCTGGTCCTGTTTTTGAAGTGGCTTTTTGAGACATTTCTGTTGCCCATAGATAAGTTAGAATCCCACAAATACCAATGAGTCCCATACGCCAATCTGCGCCAGCCAAAGCAAGACAAAGTGCAAAGGTATTTAAAAATCCGCCAACAACTATAACAAGACACCGAGTTGCAGAGTTCTCCACATCGGAGAGTGTCGTCGTAACGACTGCAGTAATATTTCCCAAACTATTGTCATTAAAATATCCCATGGGAATATAACGCAGTCTGTCACCGATATGTACCCTCTTTTCCGCAACCATATAATATCCTGCCTCTGTCTCTTTTATCACAGAATAATAAAAACAAAGCATCTTTCCAATTACTGAAATAAGCAAAATGGTAATTACTGGTATCATTCCAGTCTTCTGTCCTGAAAGCACCTGATCTAACGTAAGCATCAATGCGCCAAACTGCATTGCTGAAAAAATAGCTCCGCAAAAGGAAATCACCATGGCTTTTGTGAGTAGATTTCTTTTACTTCCTGCTAATTCAAAAATCTTTCTTAATACACCAAACATGTTTTATCCCTCCTACATTACATCTTTTGTGCCAATATGTGCCTGCCACATACGAGCATACAATGGACAGTTTTCTAAAAGTTCCTTCTGCGTTCCTTGTGCCACTATTTTTCCCTTGCTTACCACTACAATACAATCTGCATCTACAACGGTAGACAAATGATGGGCAATAACAATCAATGTTTTTCCTTTTGTCAGTGCTAGAATTGCTTTTTGAATGACAGCTTCATTTTCTGGATCCACACTTGCAGTGGCTTCATCCAAAATAACAATAGGAGCATTTTTTAACATCGCCCTTGCAATGGAAATTCTTTGTTTCTCACCTCCAGAAAGATGTCCTCCACCGGAACCACAAATAGTCTCATACCCCTGATCCAATGCACGAATAAAAGCATCACATCCAGCCGCCTTTGCTACTGCTTCAACCTCCTGATCAGATGCATCAAGACGTCCCATTCTAATATTGTCACGCACTGTACGGTCAAACAAATAATTATCCTGTGAAACATAGGCAATCTGCTGATTCAACTGATCTAATGGAATCTTTTGAATATTAATTCCACCAAGTGAAATAGAACCACTGCTTACATCCCAAAAGCCAGCAATTAACTTTGCAATGGTAGATTTTCCAGATCCTGAAGGTCCTACCAGTGCGGTTACTGTCTTAGGCTTTATGTCCAGACTCACATCAAACAGTACCTTTTCCTCTTGATTTCCATAAGTAAAAGAAACCTGATTCATCTGAATTGTCTGATCTTTTATTATTACCTGTTCCTCTGGTCGTTTTAATTCATTGGCATTAAGAATTCCTGCGATCTCACCTACATTGGTTCCTACTATGGCAAGTTCATCTACAAATGACATAGCAGCAAGAAATGGACCTGTAAATCCCAATGACAATACAATGACTGTAGTAAAATCAGCTGCACTTAAGCTGCCTTGTGACCAAAGAATCAAACCAACTGGAAGTACCGCCAGTAAAACAGATGGAGTAACCGTCTGTATTACACACATAAACTTTTGGTTTTCCTGCATCCAATTTTTATAATAAGAAGCATTTTCCTCCACTGCATCTGCATATCTTCCATAAGACCCTGCAGACTGACTAAATGCCTTTACAATCTGAATTCCACCAATATATTCCACAATAGCATTGGCCATTTTTCGACCTACCGCAACTGCTCCATCCCATTTTACAGAATAGTTTTTTGCACTTTGAGAAGCAGCAATCAGCCCGATTATTGTCGTTACAAGAGATGCCAATCCCATTCTCCAATCAATACAGAAAATATAAACTGCAATAAAAATTGGAACTAGCATATTAGAGGTCATCTCAGGAATCAAATGTGCCAAAGTCGGCTCCATTCCCTCTACACAATCTACAATGGTGGTCTTATATTGTCCAGATGGAGTATCCATAATCGTTCCCATAGGCACTCTGGACAACTTTTCCAAAAGCATTTTTCTCAAATCTTTTAAAGTATGAAATGTTGCCCTATGAGACATTGCTGTGGAAGCCGCTGAGCAAAGAGACTTTACCACATATCCTACAAGCATTAATAAACACCAGTTGATACTCTCTTGAAATCCACCACCAGTAAGCAAAATACGAATCATCGCTGCAACACTAAAATATGCCGTCATACTTCCTGCAACACCTAAAACTGCCAGCAAAATAGACCCATAAAATCCACCATGATATTCTTTTGCCCAACTCCATAACAAAGCAAATGGAGACTCTTTCTTTTTTTCTTTCATAAAATTTTCACTCCTTTTTTCATATAATTGCATGTGCTATTTCTTCCTGCTCAAAAGTTAGTTTTCACTAACTCATTCTCCAAAAAAAAGAGGATATTAGGATATCCCCAAAATTTGAAACCATCCAGCGGAATAAAATTCTCTGATTCCATTCATATAAATAAATGCCTTTTCCTTTGGCATATCACGACGAACTGTTTCAAAAACACCGCTAAACAACGCACTTGACAACATATGCACCATGTCCTCATCAATATGACGAAACTTCATTCCTGCCTCTTCCATTCGTTCCATTAAAAGAATTCCAGAATTAGTCTCAATCTCCGCCAACGTTTCCAAATAATGCTCATACTTTGTTCCCACAGAACAACAGATAATCAATTTAAAAGCATCATAGTGATTATAAATATGTTCCATCATCCAGTCATGTCCTTCCTGAGATATCTCTGGAAGCTCTGACAACTGCTCTTCTAATTTACACTCAGAAAATTCTTTTTGAAGTTTTCTATATTTTTCCGTAAATTGACGAGCTGGTTCTTCTACCAGTGTTGAAAAAAGTTCTTCCTTATCGGTGTAATAACCATAGATAGCTCCTGTTGTAACACCCAGCGAAGCCGCTATATTTCTCAAATTTGCCCCTTTAAATCCTTTGGATAGAAACTCTTGTTTCCCTGCCTCCAAAATATCAAAAGCCAGTTTTTCATTTGCCAGTCGCATCCTAACCTCCTTTTGCACAATAAAATAACCACGTTATTAAATAACATGGTTATTTTATGCCTTATTTTAGTTCGTGTCAACTAACTTCATCCTTGTTGAGAATTTTTCTAGTTTAACTTAATGCCATCTAACTTTTGTGACCTCATGCTCCTTTTAAAAATCACGAATTTCACTTGCCAAACTAAATGGAATCACTTCTCCATCTTTGGTTTCAGTATAGGCAGTTTCAGCATGCATATATTTAACAATATCGGCTGAACTAAAACTTTTAAACTTATTAATTACCCTATTTAATATCTTGATTTCATCTTTAGATAAACAAAGTTTATCTAATTTATTATTTGGAAGAAAATGATATTTTGTATATTCATATCCCTCTTCCTCCTGCATCTTAATGTTTTCAAGGCCAACAATTTTATAGTGTCCTATAGGTAAAGCCCCCATTGGTTCATGACAATAAACAAGTCCTGTCATAGAACAATGGCTTGTTTTAAAGCTTAATGAATCAGCATACCAGAGCATTTTCATTAATTTTACTTTATATAAATTCTCTATTTTCTCTGCAAAATAAGATACAATATTCTCAAGTTTATCAATATCAAGATTCTTGTTGCCATTTGCTTCACAAGGATCTTGATAATTAACATATTCACTTTCAAGAGCTTGACGTTTAAGATATTCTCTACCAAATGAATCAAGATTCTCCATTATCTTATCTTTAATTTCAAATTTCTTTTGAGCTGTAAATTTATCACAATTTTTTTGTAAATACTCATATGCTGCTAATGGGTTTTCTTTCACTATTCTTAAAATGTTGTCATATGCTTCATCTTGTATTGCTTTACTTTCATATCTAGAAATTGTAGCTTCGCCCCATCCCAGCAATCTTGCAAAATCAACCTGAGATAATCCATAGCTTTCTCTAATCGCTACAATTTCATTTGAAGTGAGTAAATCATGAGACTCTCTAAAAGCATTACGTGCATTCATCAAATTCTCATTTTGCATCTTACCATTTACAAATTCATTCTCATCTTCATCGCAATTAGAACAGAAATAATAAGTTTCCTTATATTTTACTTCTTCACCTTTAATAATAGTAGTGGCAATACGAGTTCTCATTTCAATTTCATGAATTTCATCGCAAATCGGACACTCCATTTGAAATTTTCTAATCAAATCATATTCCATATCCATATCTCCTTTCATTTCTATCCACATTCTGCATATGGGAATTTCATTATATATTTTGCATAGTGGAAAGATAAACATAAAACCCTTTTTGTTCTTTTTCCTTTAACCTTCAACTTCACATAAACCTGTCTGTTATTTATTACTTTACCAAAAACAAATAACAATGGTGGATTATTATCTTTATTGTCAATCAGCGTTTCTGAATATTCTTGTAAACTTAGTTCTTTTAAGCGTTCAACAATGTCTTCTACATCATAATCCAAATCGTCCATTATATAGTTAGTAGAATACTGAACTTCCTCTTTTTTTGATCTAATAAATTGAAGATTATCATCAATATTAAAATCTTCAGCACAAAGCACTTTTTTTAATTCTTCCAAAAAGTCTTTGACTGCTGTTTTTTCTGAATGAATAGATATCTTTATGAGTCTCACCTCCATAGTAATATATTATTCGATATCTTCTATCAATTAATATTGTAACTATCAATTGATAGTTTGTCAACTCATATCCGTTCATTTTCTAATACAAAAAAGCACATCATTAGATAACATCTAATGACATGCTTTGTGTCGTGGGTTGTTTAATTTGGTTTCATGGTTTTCACTTTTGTATAGGAACTATACACTCGTTTTCCATCGACCGTGCGATAACTACGCATTTTATAATATTTCTTCTTCTTGTTTAGCCAAATGCTAGTATATGCTCTTTTGTTTCCTTTTGCTGTCTTTAGCTTTTTATAGGTTCCACCTTTACTTTTTGCTCGATAAATGACATAACCACTGGCGCCTGTCACCTTTTTCCATGTCACTTTAATGGTACCTTTCTTTGGATGTAGCTTAAAATCTGGTGCTGGTAATTTAAGTTTGACTCCAGCCGTGTTAGACCATTGACTGTATTTCGTACCACCATTATTTTTCTGATATCCAAGTACTTTATAATAATATTTTTTGCCTGTTTTTAATCCCGTGTTTTTCCATGTAGTTGATGTAGTTGTTTTTACTTTTTTATATTGACCATTTGAAGAAGTTGCTTGATAAATATTATATCCAGAAGCTCCTTTTATCCCACTCCATGAAAGTGTTGCACTCTGATAAGTATCAGATGGAATCTTCACTGTAGTGCCAGAAAGTTTTGGGATTTTTACTCCTGCTTTTTCTTCTTGACATACAGAACACTCTTCATGTTTACTACCCTCTTCAAAGGCAGTTGCTGCTTTATCAATAATCCATTTGTAGTCATGATTTACATGTTTTGAATCTTTTGCAACTAATTTCATAGTAGATGATTTTAGACTTCCTAGAGTTGCCCATACCTCAAACGTTCCCATTCTTGGTAATACAAAATCACTTCCTGATAAGGTCTGCTCTTTTCCTCTTTTTTCTTTATAATGCCAAGTTAAATCACTTGCTTTGTTTTTTGTCCAATCACTTTCATATTGATCTTTCCATTGGATGCCGGAAAGTGTTGCTAAATCAACTGATTTTTGATTTGATAAATCTAGATTCATTGTTGTAGGCAGAGTTATTTTTTCAAGTTTACGTTCTTCTAATGCGGTTACTTCTACCCAATCAGATGCCTGTGTATCAATGCATGCTTTGATTTTATAGGTTCCTGGTTTTGAAAACGAAATCTGATTGTCTTTAATTGAAATACCATCTAAATCTTGAGCTTTCCAAGTAACTGGAGAGTTAATCTGAAAATCATTTTCATCATATACTTTGGTTTTTATACTATTTTCAACTGGAACAGGTGCATCACCTACAACTCCTTTTAAAGTTCCGCTAGATATAATTTTCCCTTTAAATGGATCTTTGTTAACGATAACCTTAATTCCTGGACGTTTGACTGTGTTATTTGAGGCAGGAATAGTTTTACTTTGATCACTTACATAATTTGCATCATCGTCAATGAAGTATTTTAGATAAACCGTTCCTTTTCCTGTTGCTTTTAATGATGTATTTCCAGTGACCTTATCTTTTTCTAAAGATGCCACCGATGTACTTGATGATAGTTCATCTCCATTATCATCCACTAATTTCCAATGGCCTTTGTTTTGATCAAAGCCGTAATACTCAACTCCTGCACTGTTAAGACCAACCAATGGAATATTATTAATGTAGAAGGTATCTCCCACTGTCATATTATAATCATAAGCACTATCTGTTTTAATCTCTTTTAATTGATACAGAGGTTGTAATTCATAAATCTCTGTGTTTGTGCTTTTCACTTTGGTATTCAGCGTTGCTCCTGTGACAGAATATGGCTGATATTTTAACAAGGCTTTGATTCGATTCTCCATATTGTAATGAGAAAAACCTTCTTTATGACCATCACTGTTTTCATATGCTGAATTACAAAAACTATTGTTTAAAATATCGTTCCAATTCAATGAATTTCCATTGATTTGATCATAGATACTTGAATTTTTATTTGCGTATCTATTTTTTAAGTTTCCAAGTGCAAACATATTGCTATCGCCATCTCCAACTTCTCCAAAGGTAGCTAATACAGCGGTTCCTTTGTCTACAATCTTTCCTTCAGTATCATGTCTAAAATAATTTCCAAACAAGGCCACCTTATAAGTTACTGCAACTGGATAATCATAGTCTAATGAAAAACCAGTTTCAGATTGACTTGTTGATAACAGTTGTTGCGTGTGTGCTGGTAACTCTACCTTGGCACTTGATGATGTTTCCAAACTATTAGAGTAAGTTTCACTATTTTGCCAAGTATCGCTCCACATTTGAGTTGCATTAAAGCCGACACTTAAACTTAATTCTCCACCTAAAATTTTAGCTCCAACTTTATATTCTGCTTCAAGAGATTCACCTAATGTATATTCTTCTGTGTGCACTCTTGTTTGTGATGCTTCTTCACTAACGGAAGTCCCATAAGTTGAGGTTAAAGAAGCTGACTTAGAATTACTGTTTTTTGCACCAACGGAAAATTCTTTATCTCCACCTTTTACATCAATCGTATAAGAAATACCAGGAACACTTCCATTATTTTGAATATAGTCATATAATTCTTCATTTTCACCTAGGGGTATACTGTCAATTGGAGTATTGAATTTTTTCCCTGTTTCTAAATAAGATAGTTTAAAATCATAAAAAACCGCACCCCAGCTAAGTCCTTGATTTGAATCAAGTCCATTGTTACCGTGTTCTGCAACAACAGTATTTACGCTATAGAAAAACGGACCTGTTTCTGGAACTCCAGCATCTTTTAATTTGTTTTCTAATTTATCACTATAGTCAGATGATGAATGATTGTGTTTTGTTGTATATTCAAATTGTCTCTCTATGGACGATCCTGCAGAGCTTGCATTGCTATAATTACTATCGTCTCCTACAATTCCATTTATCAGTTGAGAACGATTTGTAGCACCTTGTAATCCACTTTTTAAAATAGCTTTATTGGTATCAAATTTATCATCTTCATTATCTGCCCAATGAACACCACTACTGTCTCTATATACTAGTGTGTTATTGTTCTTAGTAGTATCATCATATGTTCCTAATGTCTGAGAAAGCCATTCACCTAGATTTTTAGAACCAGCACTTGTTTCACAGTTGTAATAAAGACCAGCGGAAATTTCATCCCACATTTGATACAATGGCCGGTAAGTGCCATTTAAATAAACACCAGTTTTTGTCTTGGAATTGTTACTATCCAACGAGTTTTGAAACAAATGTGTACTTTCTGTTTTTCGATTTGTTTTTGCACCCCCGTAAATATCATAAAAGATTTCTTCTCCTTTGTTCACGTTTACATTCTCTACATTTCCCCAAGTGTCATATCCTTCTGCAAATACTGTAGTTGGTAATAAAGATATGCATAATGAGATAGCTAAAATGCTAGATAATACTTTCTTTTTTCTTATTTTCTTTTTCATATGACTCCTCCTCGTTTCTTACATTTCCCCTTTTATCCTCCATGGAATCTTTTTTTGTAATCTTACGTTTATTGCACATACACACTGCAATCTCCATTGACTCATCAGGATAGTACACACAGTCAGAACACCAGCCGTCGCCGCTGCCACCGTGCCGACAGCAGTAATGGTGGCAGGCATCCTGTATTCTGGTACAATAGGGAAAACCTTCTTTTGTATACACCGGATCGAGATAAAAATTCGGAAAGATGGGGAGCAATACCTCACCCTCCCTGTCAAGATCAGAATAGTAACCATAATAGATGGTAAAACTCTTATCTTCTATTTCATATACTTTATATACCTCGCCTTCATTGTGAAGCACTTCTTCTCCTATTACATATCCCTCCTTTACTGTTTTCTCTCATTATACAGAAAGGATTCATTTATTTCGATACCCGAAAACCAACAATTTCGGGCATGTTTTTAAAGATATTTTATCAGCTCATACCTGTTTTCTGCTCCTGTTTTGTCCATTGCCTTACGCATGGACTGTTTTACGGCATGAAAAGATATATGCAGTCTTTCCGCAATTTCCTTATTAGAAAGTCCACAGATAGCGCACTTGGCCACTTCCTGTTCACGCACTGTCAGGAGCAAGGAAACGCTGCGGTCAAGTACCGCATTATGTAGCTTTACCCATCCAATATTCAGTTTTTTACTCAACTCTTTTACCTTTTTCTGCGCCACTGGATCTACTATGCCCAGACGTTTATGCAAAAGAGAGTCAAGTGGTTTGTAATACTCTGCCAGCGGACTGTAGAGACCATCTGGAAGGGCGAGTGCAATAGCCTTGTCGATATGTTCTATGGCAAAGGTATCTTCACCTTTGTTGTGATAAGCTATGGCACAAATCAGTCGCAGATAAAGCTCCGCACCTACTGCACCTTCCGCTTTTGTCTGGGAAATCAAGAGTTCGCAAGTGATAGGAAGCATTTGAAGCTGATATTCATACTGGGCACTTTTCCCTTCCCGCGCCAGTTCATATACACTATTATTAAAGTCCAGATAAAGACATTTCACATAGAAAAATCGTGCTGCCGGGAAAGAATCTAGTGGTAAAAAATCAAAGCTGCCACGATAGAATTCTTCTGAAAATCCTGCATTATCATAAATGGAACTGTCCACACTGGCCAACCAGAATGCAAGCTGTTTTTCCTCGCTTTCACTGTTGCAGGGTGTACTTGCCATATATTCCTTTACCACTTTCCACAGACCGATATCGCCTCGGTACATGGCACAAATCGCTAATACACACCCTGTCCCTATCCTTGCTTCGAAGCAGTCCGCCTGCTCCAGCAAACAGTCCGACATTGCATAAACCTGATCAATCTCGCCCTGAGCGCAGGCAATCTGTGCGGTAAGCAGAACCTGTGCACTGGGATATTCTGATAAGGATGCTGCCACTTCTGCACAACTGCCCGGTATCTGATAGAGATTGGACAGCCCCAGTGAAGGATTTTTGCATGGGAATCTTCCGGTAAAGTGTGACGATATCTTTTTTGTCTGCTGGGATTCTTTTTGCTTTTTTACTTCTGTTCTTCTCCGGTCAAGAGGACGCTTCGCATCAAAAGGAATCATCCATTCTCGACCTAACCGGATTGCACCATCCACATTCCCCTCTTTGCATTGAAGCTGCACTCGTCTTTGTGCAATTCCCCATTTTTTTGCAGCTTGTTTGGTTGTGATATACTCCATTTTGCACTCTCCTTGTATCATTCGCTAAAACGACGGTTATGTATGTTCTATTATACTATCTTTTATCTGTTTTGCAAAAAATAATCATTTTATTATAATCATAAACTTCATCTCTAATTTCCAAGCAGTCCATATCCCATAATGGAAAACCCTCATAAAAAAATCGCTCCTTTCAATCCAATCTGCTTTTACTTATTGTTAAAGAAAGCATATTAAATCAAACGAAACGATTTCTTAAGATAATCTAAATATGTCTATTGTCTTCTATCCTTTTGGCATTATACTACTAAGTAATCTTCCAGCTTGCCGCCACTTGTCGCTCCTGTACAAATGATGCATAGATACCGTGCTGCGTAATCAGCTCTTCATGTCTGCCCCGTTGGACGATTCGCCCGTCATCTACCACAAGAATCTGATCCGCATGACGTACCGTCTTTAAGCGATGCACAATCATGATAATCGTCTTGTCATGGGTCAGAGCTTCAATCGCTTTCTGAAGCAGATCTTCATTTTCCGGGTCTATATTTGCAGTTGCTTCATCAAAAATCACGATTGGTGCATTCTTTAGCACGGCACGTGCAATGGAAATGCGCTGTTTTTCTCCACCAGAAAGGCTTGCTCCTCCTTCTCCAATAACAGTCTGATACCCCTCTGGCAGACGCTCAATAAACGCTTGGCAGCAAGCCTTCTTTGCGGCCGCTACAACTTCTTCATGGGATGCGTCCGGTTTGCCAAATTTAATATTATTCTCAATCGTATCTGCAAATAGATACACGTTCTGAAACACCATACTAATCTGATCCATCAGGGATTCCAGGGTGTACTTCTTGATATCCTGTCCACCAATCTTCACACAGCCACTATCCACATCCCAGAAACGAGCAATGAGGCTTGTCAGTGTCGTCTTTCCACTGCCAGAAGGTCCAATGATTGCTGTGGTCGTTTTGTCAGGGATTGTAAGGGAGACATCATGTAATATCTCCTTGTGATCATAGGAAAATGACACATGTTCCAGACTGATCGTATGATCCAGAGGCCGGAGCTTCTTTCCATTTTCATCCAATTGAGGGATCGAATCCAGCCGCTCCGTATGATCAATGGAACTGCTGACAAGACGCAGAAGGGAGAGTCCGCTTCCTGCTGACTGAATCTGCGCGAACACAAGAAAAGACATAATAACAGTCATCAGTGCATCAGCTGTACTCATGGTGCCATTGATATAAAACAAGGTGGCCGCCAGCATCATTCCCACGCTGAACGCCTGAAGTAATATTCCCTGTGCTATCACATAAGGGGTAAACAGTCGTTCCATATTAAGATTACTTTTTCGATTATACTCCAGTGCATCCTGCACCGTCTTATCTCCTTTTCTGGCAAGATTAAATGATTTGATAACGCTCATTCCCTGCACATATTCGATTACCGCACCTACCAGAACTGCTTCCGACTTTTGCCGGTGTGGTGCGATATGAACAGATTTCTCTTCCATGCGCGAGGTGACGAGCAGATACAATGCCGTTCCGATAACGACAATAGCCCCAATCCGCCAATCCCAGCAGAGTACCATCAAGGTAAATACAAGTGCATTGATAAGACCACTCAAAATACCGACCAACACCATTGGAGCGATGGTCTCAATATTCTCCAATACGGTTGTGGACACGCCTGTAAGCTCCCCAAGACTATTTTCATTAAAATATCCCATAGGCACACTCTTCATACGATTGGCAATATCGATTCGCTTGTTCGCTGCCATATAATAGCCTGCATGTGTCTGTTCTAGTTGTGAAAAATTCTTTGTCACTGCTGTTCCAATGATGCTGATAACTACCAGCGCAAGTGTAAGCCACGATATGTAAGCACCTGTTTTTTTCTCCAACAATGCTAACACGACCATGTAGATAGCTCCGATTTCTGTCATACGCAACACTGCATTTATAAAGCAAAATAAAACTGATTTATTAATATTGCTCCGTTCCGTACCTGAAAATCTCCATATTTTCCTCAATGCTTCTATCATACTGCCTCGCCTCCTTTTATTCCCATATGTGCCTGCCACATCGCCTTATATAAGGTGCAGTTATCAAGCAGTGTATCGTGTCGTCCCTCCGCATGAATCTGACCGTCCTTCACAACAACAATCTTGTCTGCATCCGTAATCGTAGAGAGTCTATGAGCGATTATAATGACCGTTTTCCCCTTGATCAGATTCGCTACCGCCGTTTGGATTACTGCCTCGTTTTCTGGGTCGATATATGCCGTTGCTTCGTCTAAGATAATAATCGGTGCATCCTTAAGCATTGCCCTTGCAATCGCGATTCGCTGACGCTCTCCACCGGAAAGATGGGCGCCGCCGCCTCCAACTCTGGTGTCATAACCATGCTCCAGATTCCGAATCAGCTCCTCGCATCCAGCCGCTTTTGCTACTGCTTCTACTTCTGCATCACTGGCAGATGTCCTGCCCATGCGGATATTTTCCCGTACTGTATCATCGAATAAATAGTTGTCCTGGGATACAAATGCCACCTGATCATATAGTTGTTCCAGTGGAATATCTGTTTCCTTCACGCCGCCTAGGCAAACGGTTCCCTTTGTAGTATCCCAGAAACCAGCAATCAGTTTTGCGATGGTTGACTTTCCGCCGCCACTTGGACCTACCAGTGCTGTCATAGTTCCAGCATTCAGCTTCAAGTTCACATCATGCAGTATTTCTTTTCCGGTATGGTAGGAAAAACTGACATGCTTAAGGTCGATATCCGGCTTGCCGAGCGTGACTTTTTCCTGGGCATGCTGCTGCTCTTTGCCTGTGAGGATTTCATCGACAGCTCCGACTGTGGTGGCAATCTTCGCGAGATTGTCTATAAATCCCATAGCGGCAATCAATGGACCTACAATACTGAGTGAAAGAATGATACAAGTAAGGAACGTCTCCATACGAAGTGTTCCGCTCCGATAGATCAGCCAGCCAAGAGGAAGCACAGTAACCAGTGTTGTCGGTGCAATCGCGTAGGCCAATGACATCTTGAACTGGCACCGCTTCATCCAGTTGTAATAGTACGCAGCATTGGCAAGCACCTTATCCGAGAATTTTGCATAGGAATGTTTTCCTTGATTGAACGCCTTGATCACTTTGATTCCACCAATATATTCTACAATGGTCTCATTCATCGTTTGAGTCGTCTTAACAGCTCCCTCGTAATCCTTTCCATAGCCGCCCATTGTAATCATCATAAAGAACATGCCAACAGGGATAGAAATTAGAGAAATCAGTGCCATACGCCAGTCGAGTACAAATAGGTATATAGTGACACAGAGTGCTCCCCCTAGATTGGATGTCATTTCCGGTAGCAGATGTGCCAGTGTAGTTTCCATGCCGTCTACCTGATCCACAACAATCTGTTTCATTCGTCCGCTGGACATATCCATGACTGTTCCAAGGGGAAGCCTTGGCAGCTTTTCTAGGATATGCTGCCGAATCTCTTTCAAAATAGAAAATGTAGCCCTGTGGGACATAGCTAATGCCAGATTATAAAGCATTGTGCGTGCTATATATCCCGCAAGCCCTACTGCACACCAAAACAGATAATAGGATAATTCTTTTTCGCTTTGTACCAGTCCAATCACGACCTGTGCCGCCGCAATATATGGCATAATTCCGCACATTACGCCAATAAGTGCAGAAATAATAGCACGGATCAGTCCCCCATGCTGCGATGCTCCCAGCTCCCATATGCGAAGCAATGGATTTTTTTGTTTCATGTTAGTTCCTCCTTTTATAAATTAGTTATTACTAACTCAATAGTTTATTTCAAGGCTGCCGCAAGAGTGCTGACAGCCCGAAATTCATAACTTTACAACTATTATGCCTCTTTTCCTGATTCTCCACCAGATAACAGAGTGTTGAATCCTGCTTGATTATACGCGAACAGCATATTTATATATTCCTTTGCCGTGTCGATATCCATACCATGACGAATCACCTCGAACACTCCATTCACATAAGCAGTTACGACCATGTGAATAAAACCTTCTGTCATCTTTTCATCCCTTGTAATGCGAATTCCCACAGTCTGTATGTAAATATAGGTATAGCGAACCTCAATATCCACCAAATCATCCACAAAATTCTGATAGAGTGTTCCATGTGAGGCATCAAGAAGTAATTTAAATTCATCGAAATGAGCATACATATAATCAATCATCTTCATTATGCCGTCCATTGAATAACTGTCCATTTCCTCCAACTGGTCCTTGGCATCGATATTATGGAAATCTTCCTGCATTTTCGTAAAAATCTGCATCATTTCATCGGCAACTGGTTTTACAATTGCGCGAAACAGACCTTCTTTATCGCCAAAACGCGTGTAAATTGATCCTGTCGAGGTATGTGCCGCTGCGGCAATGGTACGCAGTGACGCAGCCGTATAGCCTTTTTCAAGAAATTCTTTTTTTGCGCATTCTACAACTTCTTCCAATACGCCCTCGATTTGTTTTGCCATAATTTCCTCCTACAAATAATTCAAAACAGTGTTTCATAACACTGTTTTGAATTATAGTATATTTCTTTTCTATTGTCAAGAGTCTTCTAGTTCATCTTGCACCCTCTTTGTAATCTGTGCCACAAAGATCTCATGAAATTACCAATCCCTACAGCATCATAAGATAATGACATATATTCAACAGAAAAACCATGACAGCATATACCAAAAATAGTTTCTTATATGCTAAAATCAATGCCACATGCTCTCTGATTACCGCAACCGGATGGTAATAATTGGCTGTCTTTCCGCCAATGACTTCTCCATTTAGTCCCTGCGCTTTTGCAAAGATTGCCGCACGCAGAACATGAAAATTATTGGTTGCGATTACACAGTAATAATCTTTGGTACGTTCTTCCATAATCTTCTTTGAAAAGATAAGATTTTCACGTGTTGTCGTTGACCG
>JAQVEG010000003.1:117840-125880 GCA_028697725.1 Anaerostipes sp. | reverse complement strand
GGTGGAAGTACAGTAATGTATGGAGCTGACTGTTACTAATCGGTCGAGGCTTTGACCAAAAAACAGAGGTAAGTGGAAAGAGTGGAAGAAAAGATTTGATGAAGAATTTCTGTATGATGTTTTGAAGGTACACAAAAGCAGTGAAACGAAAACGAAGTACTAAAAGTTAAATGAATATTTAGCCGTTAGTACTTCATTTTATATATAGGGGCATAGTTTCAATGGTAAAACAACGGTCTCCAACACCGCAGTTGAGGGTTCGAGTCCTTCTGCCCCTGTTTACGATTTACAAATATTTATATAAAATAAATGTTCTATAAATGGCGTAATTACGTTGTTTATGGGGCATTTATTTTTTTCACTTTTTATAGTCATCAGCAGATAAACTGCGATTCTGATTTGTTTTGCTATTAACACTTCTTTTCAAATTGTAAACCCGACAATTATTGACATATAGTTTAGGAAGAATTATAATTTATACGAAATAACAATAAGTATAAAATAATAAGGAGTATACCATGGCTTACAATGTAGATAGTAGTATAGTGGAAACTGATATCATTCATGGTGTTGAATGTCTACTAACTAAAAATGATTTGAAGAAGATATTTAAAGGGATGAGCGTAGATAAGATTAATAAATTAGTAAAGCAACCTGACTTTCCTAAGATTACAATAGGAAGAAAGATATACATCCCTCCAGCAGCACTAAGAACTTGGATAGAGAATTATACTTGTAAAAACTATACATTATATTAACTGTATTTTTATGGAGAAAGGGGGCATACAATGAATAAAAGGAAAAAGGGGATCATTTTATTTGTGGCAGTATTAGCTGTTAGTATTCTGTTTGGAGGTTTTATTTCAAATAGAAGTATCAATGCAAAGACAGACAAATGGGACAATCTTTTAACAAAATACGAGAAAAATCCTTCTGTAAATCAGATGATATTTGTGAAATATTATAAAAAATCAAAAGGAGTTTTGTATTTGTATGAAAAGACAGATGGAAAATGGAAACGTACTCTGAAATGTACTGCATATGTTGGGAAAAAGGGAATCGGAAAGAAAAAAACTGGAGACATGAAAACACCAGTGGGTGTATATAATTTCACGAAGGCATTTGGTATTAAAAAGAATCCAGGAAGTAAGATGAAATATACAAAGCTTAAAAATTCTCATTATTGGTGTACAGACAAAAAGTACTATAATCGATTTGTTAATGTAAAAAAGCATAAGTGTAATGGGGAACATTTGATTAAAATTAAACCACAATATAATTATTGTCTTTCACTGAATTATAATCCGAAAAATAAATATGGAAAAGGTTCTGCAATTTTTCTTCACTGTACTAAAAAGGGAAGAAATTACACAGCAGGGTGTATTGCCATCAGCGAAAAGAATATGAAAAAAGTTATGAATAAAGTAGATAAAAATGCAAAGATATGTATCTATAAGAAGTGAGAATAAAAAAAGACGTTCTAAAAAGTGAATTTAGAGCGCCTTTTTTGTCATAATTTAATAAATTTAGGCTTTCTTTTTTCAAAGATTGTATAATAACGAAATCCTAAGCTTGTAAGTAATGCAGGAAGTTCTTTAAAATCATAAGCCATATGAGATGGTTTATGAGCATCGGAACCTATGGTTAGAATCTCTCCACCCAATTCATGGTATCTTTTTAAAATATCAGGATGTGGATTGGGACGACCAAGTCCATGCTTATAACCAGCACTATTTGCTTCAATTCCTTTTCCAAGATCAATGATTTTCTTTAATATTTCATCTAAAATATCAGAATAATCAAGATATCTAAATGTAAAATTCTTATCTCTACAATAGCGGATGACATAATCTAAATGACCGTAGACATCAAAATCAGAAAATTTATCTAAATTATAAAGAATGGATAAAAAATATTCTTTCATGCCTTCTTTTCCAGGATATTCAAGAAAATATTCTGGTTCATAAGGATCCATATTGTGTACAATATGGGTAGAACCAATAATAAAATCGAAGGATTCACCCTGTATAAAATCTTTGTTTTTTTCATAAGTAGTTGGTGTAAGTCCCAGTTCGATTCCACATAGAATTTTAATATTTGATTTGTATTTTTCTTTTAAAGAAAAAAGAGAACTTTGATAGGCTGGTAAATCTAAAAGAAAATCAAGACCCTCAGCATTCTCAGGGTAATCAATATCAAGATGTTCGGTGAAACAAATCTCACTTAAATTTAACTGTATTGCCTGCTGAACCATGGATTCCATGGAAGCAGTTGAATCCGAAGAAAAATTTGAATGTAGATGGAAATCTGATTTAATCATAATATACTCCTTTTCCCAATAATTATATTAAATAATTCACAAAGATACAAGATAATGCAAAAAAAATAATAATATTGTAAGTTTTTTAAAATTTACTTTAAATCCACATAAAGATTATGTTAAAATAAGTAGGGTTACGAGTTATTAATTATAAGTCGAAGTTGACATGAGAGGAGCTATACATGAGTACATTGAGTCATGTTGGGAATATTTTCAGTTTTATAGGTGGATTGGGAATGTTCCTGTATGGAATGAACATTATGGCCGACGGCCTTCAGAAGGCTGCAGGAAACAAGATGAGAGAATTATTAGGTTACTTGACTAATAATCGTTTTTTAGGAGTTTTGGTAGGGGCGTTAGTAACAGCAATTATACAAAGTTCATCAGCTACGACAGTTATGGTTGTCGGTTTCGTAAATGCTGGAATTATGAATTTAACACAAGCTGCAGGAGTAATTATGGGTGCCAATGTAGGTACAACAGTAACTGCATGGCTTGTATCTGCCAATGACTGGGCAGGAGCATTAAAACCAGAGTTTTTTGCACCATTTGTATTAGGAATCGGTGCGTTTATTGTTACATTTGTGAAGAAAGAATCGTTAAAACAAAAAGCGGAGATTGCAGTTGGTTTTGGAGTCCTTTTTATTGGACTTTCATTTATGTCTAGTGCAATTGGAGTGTATAAGGATGCACCATTTTTCCAAAACGCATTTAGAGTGTTAGGAAACAATCCAGTCTTAGGTATTGTCGTAGGTGCAGTTGTAACAGCGATTATTCAAAGTTCATCAGCATCTGTAGGTATTTTACAGACATTGGCTGCAAAAGGAATCGTAAATTGGCGATCTGCAATTTTTATTACGTTAGGACAGAATATTGGTACTTGTATTACAGCTATTTTATCAAGTGCTGGAGCAAATAAAACAGCCAAGAGAGCTGCGACTATCCATTTGTTATTCAATATTATGGGGGCAGTGATATACGGAGTGATTATGACAATTTTCTTCTCTGTATTTAATGATTTAGCGACACAACATATTTCAAGTACACAGATTTCCATTTTCCACTCTATATTTAATGTGAGTGTGACAATTATTTTATTCCCATTTGCGAATTTATTAGTAAAGATTTCTGGATTGATTATTCATGAAGATGAGGAAGAGGAAGATGACGAAGACGTGGAAGAGATGGTATTAAGACATTTAGATCCACGTATTTTAGAAACTCCTTCTTTTGCTGTTGAGAATGCAGTCAAAGAGGTTGTTCGTATGGGTGATATTGTATTGAAGAATATGAGACGAATTACCAAAGAGGCAACAAGGGATAAACCAAGTGAGAAACAAATTGCAAAAGTATTTCATGATGAAGAGGTTATTAACCATCTAGAAACTATGATTACTGAATATCTAGTTAAGATAAGTCATTTGCCATTAACAGAGAAACAATCAAAAATTGTAAATGATTTATACTATACAATTACAGATATTGAGCGTGCAGGGGACCATGTGGAGAATATTGCTGAATTCATGCAAAACAAAACGGAGAAGAATCTACAGTATTCAGAGGAAGCAAGAAAAGAAATGGGACAAGTACGTGCTGCAACATTAAAGACATTCAATGAAGCAATTCGTGCAATCGAGGCAGATGATCCTGAATTGGCAAAGCAGGCAAGGGCATCTGAGACAGCGATGGATCAATTAGAAAAGGCAGTGCGGAAGAAACATATTAAGAGATTAGGGGAAGAAACGTGTGTTCCAGAGGCAGGAGTTATCTTTTTAGATGTTCTTACAAGCTTAGAAAGAATCAGTGATCATGCAGATAATATTGCAGGTTATGTCATTGAAGAAAATAAATAGTTATATGTACAAACGTATTTTTTTGTATACATGAGGAAAATCTTAAAATATACTTGATATTTTGGGTAGTATTGTTTAAAATAAGAGAGAAGTTTGTCAATAGTTAGACAAGCACATTATATTAATCATTTAAGACTTAGGAGGAATTAACATGGCAGTAAAAGTAGCAATTAATGGTTTTGGACGTATTGGACGTCTTGCATTTAGACAAATGTTCGGAGCAGAAGGGTATGAAGTAGTAGCAATCAACGACTTAACAAAACCTTCAATGTTAGCACATCTATTAAAATATGATTCATCACAAGGTAGATACGAATTATGCGACAAAGTTGAAGCTAAAGATGATGCAATCGTTGTAGACGGAAAAGAAATCAAAATCTACGCTGAAGCAGACGCTACAAAACTTCCTTGGGGAGATTTAGATGTTGATGTTGTATTAGAATGTACAGGATTCTACACATCAAAAGAAAAAGCATCTGCACACGTTCAAGCAGGAGCTAAGAAAGTTGTTATTTCTGCACCAGCAGGAAATGACCTTCCAACAGTAGTTTACAACGTAAACCACGACGTATTAACAAAAGAAGATACAGTTATTTCTGCAGCTTCTTGTACAACAAACTGTTTAGCACCAATGGCTAATGCTCTTAACAACTTAGCTAAGATCAAAACAGGAATTATGTGTACAATCCATGCTTATACAGGAGATCAAATGACTCTTGATGGACCACAAAGAAAAGGTGATTTAAGAAGATCTCGTGCTGCAGCAGTTAATATCGTTCCTAACTCAACAGGAGCTGCTAAAGCAATCGGACTTGTTATTCCAGAATTAAATGGAAAATTAATCGGAGCTGCTCAACGTGTTCCAACTCCAACAGGATCAACAACAATTTTAACAGCAGTTGTTGATGGAAATGTAACAGTAGACGAAATCAATGCAGCTATGAAAGCAGCAGCTACAGAATCTTTCGGATACAACACAGATGAAATCGTTTCTAGCGATATCGTTGGTATGAAATTTGGATCATTATTTGATGCAACTCAAACAATGGTATTACCACTAGACAATGGTACAACTCAAGTACAAGTTGTTTCTTGGTATGACAATGAAAATTCTTACACTAGCCAAATGGTTAGAACAATCAAATACTTTGCTGAATTAGCTTAATTAGTAATTGATAGTTCAATAAGATCCAATAAGGGTCCGGTCTTTATGGACCGGACCCTTTTATGTTTCATTTAGACATAAAATTAATTTTAAATAGACCTTAGGAGGAAGAAACACATGTTAAACAAAAAATCAGTAGATGATATCAATGTAAAAGGGAAAAAAGTTTTAGTTCGCTGTGATTTTAATGTACCACTTCAAGATGGTAAAATTACAGATGAAAACCGTTTAGTAGCAGCATTACCTACAATTAAGAAGTTAATTGCAGACGGTGGACAGTTAATTCTTTGCTCTCATTTAGGAAAGCCTAAAGGAGAACCAAAACCAGAATTATCACTTGCACCAGTTGCAGCACGTTTAACAGAATTATTAGGACAAGAAGTTAAGTTTGCTCCTGATGACAATGTTGTTGGAGAAAATGCAAAAGCAGCAGTTGCAGCTATGAAAGATGGAGACGTTATTTTATTAGAAAATACACGTTATAGAGCAGAAGAAACAAAGAATGGTGAAGAATTTAGTAAAGATTTAGCAAGCTTAGCTGATATTTTTGTAAATGATGCATTTGGAACAGCTCATAGAGCTCACTGTTCTAATGTTGGAGTAACTAAATTTGTTGATACAGCAGTTGTTGGTTACTTAATGCAAAAGGAAATTGATTTCTTAGGAAATGCGGTAAATAATCCAGAAAGACCAATGGTAGCTATTTTAGGTGGAGCTAAAGTTTCATCAAAGATTTCTGTAATTAACAACTTGTTAGAAAAAGTTGATACTTTAATTATTGGTGGTGGAATGGCTTATACATTCATGAAAGCATTAGGAGAAGAAGTTGGTAATTCTTTATTAGAAGAAGACTACTTAGATTATGCAAAAGAGATGATGGATAAAGCAAAAGAAAAGGGTGTAAATCTTTTAATTCCAGAGGATACAGTAGTAGCAGATGCATTCTCAAATGATGCAAACACAAAGGTTGCAGGACGTGGAGAAATCGAAGCTGGATGGGAAGGTCTTGATATTGGACCTAAGTCTCAGAAACTTTTTGCTGACGCAATTAAAGGTGCTAAGACTGTTGTATGGAATGGACCAATGGGATGTTTTGAAATGTCAAACTTTGCAGCTGGTACAGTAGCAGTAGCAGAAGCTATGGCAGAATTAAAAGATGCAACTACAATTATTGGTGGCGGAGACTCTGCAGCAGCTGTAAACCAATTAGGATTTGGTGACAAGATGACACATATCTCAACAGGTGGTGGAGCATCTCTTGAATTCTTAGAAGGAAAAGAACTTCCAGGAGTTGCAGCAGCAAACGATAAATAGGCAGTAAGTACTAAATGAAAACAATGGAAATCGGTAATGTGATGATATAATAAGGAGAAAGTATTATGCGTAAAACAATTGTAGCAGGAAACTGGAAAATGAACAAAACACCTAGTGAAGCAAAAGCTTTAGTAGAAGAACTAAAACCATTAGTAGCAGGAGATACATCTGATGTGGTATTCTGTGTACCAGCTATCTGTATTCCAGCAGCTATGGAAGCAGCAAAAGGAAGCAATATTAATATTGGTGCTGAAAACATGTACTTTGAAGAAAGTGGAGCTTATACAGGAGAAATTGCTCCTAATATGTTAACAGACTTAGGTGTTAAGTATGTTATTCTTGGACATTCTGAGAGAAGAGAATATTTTGCTGAAACAGATGAAACAGTAAACAAAAAAGTATTAAAGGCTTTTGAACATGGAATTACTCCAATTATCTGTTGTGGTGAAACATTAGCTCAAAGAGAACAAGGTGTTACAATTGATTTTGTTCGTACACAAATTAAGATTGCTTTACAAGGTGTAACAGCAGAACAAGCTAAGACAGCAGTTATCGCTTACGAACCAATTTGGGCAATTGGAACTGGAAAAGTTGCTACAACAGAACAAGCTCAAGAAGTTTGTGCAGCTATTCGTGTATGTGTTGGTGAAGTATACGATCAAGCAACAGCAGAAGCTATTCGTATCCAATATGGTGGATCAGTTTCAGCTGCAAGCGCTCCTGAATTATTTGCACAGGCAGATATTGATGGTGGATTAGTTGGTGGAGCTTCATTAAAACCAGACTTTGGAAAAATCGTTAATTACAAATAAGCTTTAGATGATTTTAAAAACCTAGTATTTATGCCATAAATGGTGTATTTACTAGGTTTTTGTTTTTGAAAATTACTTGTTTCTTTGTAATGAGGATACTAAGAGGATGAGGAAGAGAAAAAGAATTGTTTAAGTGATACAATAATTATAAAGTAGCCTAATATCATATTTATTAAGAGAGGAGCAATGAATTTGAATATAGTATTTATGGAAGCACAGTCTTTAGGTGAGGATGTGGATTTATCTGTTTTTTCAAAGTTAGGAAATGTCACGATTTATGAGACGGATCATCCAGAGAAGAATAAAGACCGAATCAAAGATGCAGATATCCTAGTTATGAATAAAATTTTGATGAATGAGGAATTGTTAAAGTATGCACCTAATTTAAAATTGATTTGCGTGACAGCAACGGGAACAGATTGTATTGATTTAGAATATACAGCAAAGCGTGGAATTGCAGTTTCTAATGTTGTGGCATATTCAACGGAATCTGTGGTACAGCATACCTTTGCTTTGTTATTTTATCTTTGGGAGAAGTCTAGATTTTATGATGAGTATGTGAAGGAAGGGGAATAT
>JAQVEG010000003.1:0-117740 GCA_028697725.1 Anaerostipes sp. | reverse complement strand
TGGAATTGCAGTTTCTAATGTTGTGGCATATTCAACGGAATCTGTGGTACAGCATACCTTTGCTTTGTTATTTTATCTTTGGGAGAAGTCTAGATTTTATGATGAGTATGTGAAGGAAGGGGAATATTCCAAAGCAGAAGGCTTTGGGTGTTATCCAGAAAAATTTCATGAATTGGAAGGAAAGACCTGGGGCATTGTTGGTTTAGGGAATATAGGGAGAAGAGTTGCTGAGGTTGCGGCTGTCTTTGGATGTCGTGTTATCTTTTACTCTCCTTCTGGAAACAAAAGAGATGATGTACCATATGAACAGGTGACTTTGCCGCAGCTATTGGAACAATCAGATATTCTCTCCATTCATGCACCATTGACGAAGGATACCAAGGAGCTTATTTGTAAAGATACTTTGTCACAAATGAAAAAGACAGCAGTTTTGATTAATGTTGGTCGCGGAGGCATTGTAAACGATGAGGACTTGACGAAAGCATTGGAGGATGGAATTATAGGGGCTGCAGGTCTTGATGCCTTAAATCAAGAACCTATGCCTTTAGACAATCCATTATATAGAATTCAAGATAGTAAAAAATTATATATTACGCCGCATATTGCGTGGGCGACAGTAGAGTCCAGAAGACGATGTGTAGAAGAAGTGTATAAAAACATAGAAAGCTTTTTTCAAGGAACGGTTAGAAATAAAGTATAAGAAAAAAACAGGCAGGAATTCATCATTCCTTGCCTGTTTTCTAAATTCATTCTTAGATATCTAATAAATCACTAAATGCTTTTAATGCACCGTCTGTTTCATGAGCAAGCACTTTTGTAGCAAGTACTTTACCAAGTTGTACACCTTCTTGGTCGAAACTATTAACATTCCAGATGAAGCCTTGGAACATAATCTTATTTTCAAAGTGAGCTAAGATTGCACCAAGAGATTCTGGTGTTAATTGATCTCCAATGATGATGCTTGATGGACGTCCACCTTCAAACTTCTTGTTTGGATTCTCATCATCTTTACCACATGCAAATGCGATAATCTGAGCAGCTACGTTAGCACATAACTTTTGTTGACTTGTGCTTCCTTCGATAACAACGTCAGTTGCTAACTGGCTCTTCTTAAATCCAACAAATTGTAATGGAACAATATCAGTTCCTTGATGTAATAATTGATAGAAAGAATGTTGTCCATTTGTACCAGGTTCTCCGAAAATAACAGGTCCAGTTGCATAGTTTACAGGTTTACCATCGCGGTTTACTGTCTTACCGTTAGATTCCATATCACATTGCTGTAAATGTGCTGGGAAACGAATTAAAGCTTGTGAATATGGTAAAACTGCTGTATTTGGGTATCCTTGTACATTACGTTCGTAAACACCAATTAAAGCATCTAACATAGCAGGATTCTTTGTTAAATCTTTATTCTTGCAAAGTTCGTCTGCATCTGCAGCTCCTTCAAGAATTCTTCCGTAGATATCACCACCAAATGCAAGTGAAAGAACAACTCCACCAACAACAGATGAAGAAGAATAACGACCACCGATGTAGTTATCCATGAAGAATGATTCAAGGTAATCATCACCTTGAGCTAAAGGAGATGTCTCACTTGTTGCTGCAAGCATGTGTTTAGAAGAATCTAATCCAGCTTTCTTTAAAGCATCTTTTACAAAAGCTTCGTTGGTTAGAGTTTCCAATGTAGTTCCAGATTTGGAAACAACAATAAATAAAGAACGAGATACATCAATTGAATTAAGAACAGCAGCAGCATCATCAGGATCAACATTAGAGATGAACTTTGCTTCCATCTTAAAAGTATCATTTGCCTTTGCCCAGTTTTCAAGAGCCATATATAAAGCACGTGGTCCTAAATCACTTCCACCGATACCAATTTGAACAACTGTTGTAAACTTTTCTCCAGCTGCGTTTGTAATTTCACCTGCGTGAACTTTTTCTGCAAATTCAGCAGCTTTCTTTTGTTGAGATACATAGAAATCACGCTTGTCAACTCCGTTGTCAAGAACAGGATTTCCTAATTGTCTACGAGCTAAGTGATGAAGAACCATACGACCTTCTCCGGTGTTAATAACAGCACCATTATATAACTCTTCGAACTTTTCAACTAATTGATGTTCATCTGCTAATTCGCTAAGAGTGTTTAAGATTGTGTCATCAACCTCTTTCGCTGCATAATTAAAATTCAAACCAGCTACCATAGGTACGTTGTACTTTGCGACACGATCAGCGCCATTTTCACCAGACATTGCTTCTACAATGTTCACTCTATCTTTCATACCAGTGAGTTTTTCATAAGATGCTAATGTGTCAAGATTGTTCCATGTTGCCATAAGTAATTCCTCCTTAAACTGTGAGCATTCATCCCAAAAAAATACGAATGAAATAATATGAATGGATGCAAAAAAATGTAAAATCACATCCACAATCTGTCAAGATAATTATACTAGAAAAACTCAATTATTTCAATGGATTGTGGGTACAAATTACTTTTAAAATCAACAAAATTAAGAGGGATTGTTTCACTGGAATTTATATGATTTTATGATATAATCAATACATGTGTCAAAAACAAAAGAAAAATGGAGAAAAGTAATGTTAGGAAAATGGAAACAAAGATGGAAAAAGACAGTTGTCTGTGTTTTTAGTGCAATTTTAATGATAGGAACAGCAGGAATGCCAGTAGCTGCTGCAGACCAATTGAATTTATATGCACAGTCTTATTGTGTTATGGAGGCGAATACAGGACGCATTTTAATGGAAAAGAACGGAGATAAGTCCAGAGCCAATGCCAGTACGACAAAGATTTTAACCTGTCTGTATGTAATTGAACATTGTGATTTGAATGCTACAGTAAAAGTGTCGAAGCTTGCCGCATCTCAGCCAAAAGTGCATTTACAGATGCGTAAAGGGGAAGAGTATAAAGTAAAGGATCTTTTATATGCATTAATGCTTGAGTCTTATAATGATTGTGCATATGCACTTGCTGAATATGCTTGTGGAAGTGTTGAGAAGTTTGAGGAAGCAGTGAATCAAGAAGCGGTGAAGATAGGAGCATCCAATACCCATTTTGTGACTCCAAATGGATTGGATAAGAAGGATAGCAAAGGGTGGCATCGTACAACAGCAAAAGATTTGGCATTGATTATGAGAAGATGCATTAAGAATAAGACATTTTTGCAGATTACCAGAACAAAGAAATATACATTTAAAAATGTAGCTGGGACAAGGTCATTTGAATGCTATAATCACAATGTACTATTGACTACTATGAAGGGTGCCATTTCAGGAAAAACAGGCTATACAGATCGGGCTGGTTATTGCTATATTGGTGCAGTAGAGAAAGATGGAATTACATATATTGTTGCATTACTTCGGTCAGGAGTGCCATCAAACTGGGATTTTAAGTGGAGAGATATGAGTAAGATTATTACATATGCTGGAAAGACTTATGAAAGAAAGCAGGTGGCAGCACAGGATGAATTAAAGGCTGTTAGTGTTTCTAAGGGTGTCACAGATACTGTAGATACATATGTAAAAGAAAATAAGGTTCAGCTGATATGTAAGAAGAAGGAACAAGTACAGGTAAAGTATGATTATAAGAAGAATCTAGTTGCACCAGTAAAAAAGAATCAGAAAGTTGGAACGGTATCTTATTACATTGGAAATGAATGTGTGAAAAAACAAGATGTTTTTACTTCTGCAAAGGTGGAAGAAAAGACATTGTTATGGCAGATTAAACACTTTATGTCATCAATTTTTTAACAGATAATAAAAGCAGGAAGAAGGGCATACATAATATGACAAAGACAAAAGGAATTATTTTTGATTTCAATGGAACATTATTTTTTGATAATGAAAAGCATACATTAGCGTGGGGTGCGATTTCAAAGTTACTTCGAGGCAGGGATATTACCAACGAGGAATTGCATCAGAAATTAAATGGAACACCGAATATTCACAATGTTCAATATATGATGGATGGAAAAGCAACCAAAGAAGAAGAAATTAAATATTCTTTATTAAAAGAGGAGTATTATAGAGATTTTTGCAGAAAAGATAAAGAAACATTTCATTTGGTGAAAGGTGTGGTTGAATTCTTCAATGAATTAAAAGAAAATCAAGTGCCATTTACTATCGCCAGTGCATCTATAAAAGAGAATATTGATTTCTTTGTTGAATCATTTCATCTAGATACATGGATGAAACCTTCGGATATTATATATGATGACGGAACCTATGATAATAAAGTCCAAATGTTTCAAAATGCAGCAGACGTAATTGGGGTAAGGATAGAAGATACTTTAATATATGAGGACTCTTATTCAGGAATTAAAAATGCATATGCAGCAGGATGTGAAAATATTGTAGTAATTTGTCCCAACGAGAAAAGGGAAGAATATCTACAATTTCCAGGGGTTATTCGTACCATAGAGGATTTCAGTCAGGAGACTTTATGAGTGTAGAGATTCTAGAGTACGGGAAAGATGAGATTGTTGTCATTCAAATGAAAAATGATTTTTTGACAGTACGCTTTACAAATCTTGGCTGCCATATTCTATCTATTTTGATGCCAGATTGTTATGGAGTCAAAGAAGACATTGTTCTTGGATATGAATGTATCGAGGATTACTATGGTGATATAAACCATATGGGAGGTGTTATTGGACGAGTAGCCAACCGAATCAGTGGGGGAAGATTTATATTAAATGGGCAGAAGTATCCATTGGAAGTAAACAATGGTCCCAATTGTCTTCATGGTGGAGATGATGGATTTGACAGCAGAATCTACGACTATGAAGTAGAGGGAAACAAAGTCATATTTACTTATGTATCAAAGGATATGGAACAAGGATTTCCAGGGAATCTAACAGTTAAAATTTCTTATGAATTAAAAGAGAAAAGTATATTAATGAAATGTTATGGGGTTTGTGATCAGGATACCCTAATTAACTTAACCAATCATAGTTATTTTAATTTGGCAGGGAATGCAAAAGAGAAAATTTACAATCACAAGCTTCAAGTGAAAGCAAATCAAATAGCTATGATAGATGAGATGGGATGTACTACAGGGGAATTCATGGACGTAGATGGCACACCATTTGACTTTCGGGAATTTCATACTGTGGGAGAACGAATTCACGAAGAGCATCAGCAGTTAAAGTTTGGTTCTGGATATGATATCCCGTATATATTGTCAGAGGAAAAGAATCAGATAACATTGCTTCATCCAGAATCTGGGCGTGAGATGATAATTTCAACTTCACTTCCAGTAACCCAAGTTTATAGTTCTAATTTTCTTGGAGGAGAGCCAAGGGGAAAAGATAATGTCTGTTATGGGGGTGGAGATGCCATCTGTTTAGAGACACAGTATTTGCCTGATTCTGTTCATATTGAAGATGAGCCAAAAGCTATCTTGCGAAAGGGAGAAGAGTATGTTTCTTCTACCGAATATAAGTTTTCACTGGTCAAATAGAATAGAAAAGCAGCTAGATTCCATAGTTTTATAAACTTTTGGAATTTAGCTGTTTTTGTTATAAATATTAATCTAAGATATTATCCATAAATTCGATAATACCTGCTTCTACTTCATCTTTGATATCAGAATAATTGTGAATTTCATGGCGATAGCCAGAATAAACTTTTGTTGTAACGTTATGTCCTGTCTCATAGAGCCAGTTTGTTGTCTCGTAGATACCTTTTCCGTATTCACCAACAGGGTCCTGATCGCCACCAATATTGTAAATTGGAAGTTTTGTTGGAACTTTTTCAGCCCAGCTAGTTCCATAAATTGCTTCCATCATCTCAATAAAATAAAAAATGGATTGATTGGAGGTTGGTTTTGTAAATGCATCAAATGGGTCATTGGCATGGTCTACCTGTACATAAGAATCGGAACAAATCCACTCGTTTCCAAGAGTGACATTATCGCATCGCTCGCACATCCATCCCATTAAGTCCATAGTAAAGGATGCATCGGATTCCTTTCCTTTTCCCTGAGCAATCACTTCTTCTAGTTTCTTCTTTGTCTCGGCTGCTCCACGAAATACACCAGTGGTTCCGCAGATTGTAACTCCAGCTAAATCATCTCCGTACTTTGAAATGTAATCTCTTGCAATAAAAGATCCCATGCTGTGACCAAAGAGGAAATAGGGTAAGTCAGGATATTTCTCGCACACAATTCCTTTGAATGTATGTTCATCTTCCATCATAGTATGGAATCCTGCATCTCCCCAGTCACCCCAGGTGTCATTCATCATCGCTGTTTTTCCATGTCCCACATGGTCGTCTGCTGCTACAATGTAACCTGCATCCATAAATTTGACAATCATATGCAGATAGCGTCTTGAGTGTTCGCCAAAGCCATGAATTACCTGAACAATTCCTTTTGGCTTGGCAGCTGGAACATAAATCCAGCCTTGTACATCGTCACGCTTATTAAAGGATTTAAAACTTACTTCATGTAACATAAAAATACCTCCGTGCATTCTTGATATGATTAAATTGTTATCTAAATTATATCATATTTGACATCTCTTAGGGTAAAATACCTTTTGACGCGAATATATTAAATTATGTGGTAAAATAAATAAGATAATATTAAAATAAGGGATTTCAATAGATATTGGAGGAATCATATGGAGTTACGAATTACAACTTTAATTGAGAATCAGGGAGATGACAAAAAGTCACTGCTTTATGAACATGGGTTTTCTCTTTATATTGAGTTTGACCAAAAGAAGTTCTTGTTTGATACAGGACAGACAGGTTCATTTTTAGAAAATGCGAAAAAACTAGAAATCTCAGTGAAGGATATTGATTTTTTTATTGTAAGTCATGGACATTATGATCACAGTAGCGGGGTGCTGGATTTGATGAATCTTTTCAAAGAAAAAAAGAAAATGTATCTTGGAGAAGGATTTTTTCAGGAAAAATATAAAATATTAGAAGATGGTACTTATAAATATAACGGGAATTCCTATAGGGAATCAGACCTTTTGAAAGAGAAGATTCAAATAGAAAGAGTGACAGATGATATCACGTATATTACAGATAAAATTTTGCTTTTTAAAAATTTTCATCAAACTTGGGAGCTTGAACATTTAAATCCTAAGTTTTATCTAAAAAAAGGAGTGTATTTATATGAAAAATAAATTATTTTTTAGAGATTGTGATACTGATTTTTTCTATGATTATGTTTTTTTCGAAGATGATGTGCCTATTCTTTTTTCTTGTAAGAATGGGAACGATAAAAAATTATACCTGACTGTTTTGTGCGATGACAGAAATGAGTTAAGATGGATCATGACAAAAACAGATTATAATTTTTTAAATCAAATGATGAATAATGAAAAAACAATGCGTGAAGTATTTGTAGAATCATCAAATGAATATTATATAATTATAGAAAAAGAATCAAAAAAAACAGTAGTAAAGGGAACGATAGAAATTGTTGATGAATTAGATTTTCCAGTAGAAAATTGCTATTTTGAAGCAGATTCAGATGAGATAAATGATTTTCAACATTACTATGAACGTGAGAAGCAATCAGAATATGCAGCAATTATTAAAAACGAAATAAAAATAGATAAAACAGAAAATGATTTTTTTAATTATGTTCTGTATTATAATTTTATTCAAGCAAAAGGAAATAGCGAATTGAAAAAGGAACATAATAAAACAACAATGTCGCAACCATGTGTTTGTATAGGTTAAAAGGAGTCAAAATGAAGGCAAAAAAAGTTCTTTTCAATTTACAAATCCTAAATTGATTTCAAATATATTTCAATTGAATCCATGCTTTGATATAGGGTTAAAAAGTAATACAATGAAAGTTGACCTTGAAACAATCGTATTTCAAGAGAAAGAAGAGCAAGAAGCAACAGTTTTTTTATCCATAAAAATAAATGCAGATGAGGTAGATTATAAGAATATGGAAGATATGAGTGATGATATTCCGTTTGTTTCAAATCTTGTAATGAATGGAGTTTTCTTCTGGGATGATGATTTTACAGAGGAACAAATTCATGAATTATTAAAACAAACAGCCCCAACATTATTACTTTCTTATGCTCGTCCTATTTTTGGAAATCTTATTAGCAATGCCAGATTACCAAATATGCAAATCCCATTTATCAATATGAATGACAATAAAGTTAAATTTATGAATTATGATGAGTGATATTCAAGTATTATAGTGAATCATTGAAAGCATAGTATCGCCAAAGCTAAGTAAAATTAGTTTTGGCGATGTTTTTTGTTCCCATAAAATGCAAACTTTTTCATATCCAAAATTAAAATCCAATTCAGTTGAATTAGCTCATTGCAAAATGTTATAATATAACTACATTAGAAGATATTTGAAAGGAGAAGGAAATGAAACAAAAAACAACAAAATTCAAAATGTTAATAACAACAATGTTAAGTCTGTTATTGATTTTATCTAATATAATAGAAGGTGTTTGTCCTATTTCTATTTATGCAGCGGATAAAGTTGCATCTAGTATTGAAGGATTTTATTATCAGGAAAACACAAATGGAACAATTACTTGTACTTCGGATACTGTTCAAGAATATAATTCTTATGATGAGGCTGTTGAAAAATTATCAATATTATCGAGAAAACTATTAACAGAATGTAAATATGAAAATTATTCTTTAGATATTCCAGTAAAAATTAATTCAGATGTTGCAATTTCTAAAATAGATGAAAAAAATAGTAAGGCTTTTAATACTGATGTATATAATGAAACATATAAGGAAACTGGAAATCCAGATGAAGGATATATGTTGAAAACTTATTGTGGAACCAGAGGTTTATTACAATCATCTTCTGGTGGTCAAATTGTTTATGAAGATCAAGCATATAGTGGAGTTTTATATTATTCAAACGCTGGACACTTAAAATTAAGTCGATATAATGAATCAGTTCAAAAAATTAAAAATATTGTAATCAAATTAAATATAGCAGATAATTTAGATTATGAGAAATGTAAAGCCATTATGGTTTGGATTGGAAATAATGTAAAATATGATGGATATTATATTGGAAGTTCTGATACACCAAAAACAAAAAATCCACATGATATGACAGGGCCTGTCTTAGATGGATGGGGAGTTTGTGACGGATACGCAGAAACTTTTTATTATATGGCAAATTTAGTTGGACTTCATGCACTCTATGATGACGGTACGATGGCTAAAAATGGTCATGCATGGAATCTAGTTCAAATTGATGGAACATATTATTATATTGATCCATCAGGTGATGCGTCTTCTTTAAAATCAGGAACACCAACAAAAGAATTTTTAGATGGTTCTATTACACATAAATTAGAAAATTATATTTCTAATGATAAAACAATTGAAGAAACATATACGAATATTTCAGAGGATGATTACTTTAAAGAACATTCATCTTGTAATGGAAATCATGATTTTTCTGAAAAAGCTACGGGGGGTGCCTATCCTACATGTACAAATGATGGATATGATGCTTTTCAATGTAAAAATTGCAAATATATAAAAAAAGAAGTAATTCCAGCATTAGGTCATAATTTAGATTCTGGTGAAGTAACACAAGAAGCTACGTGTACATTGCCTGAAATTACAACATATACTTGTCAACGTGGAGATGAAGTCTATCCTTCTTGTCATGCAAAAATAACAAAAGAAACAAAAGCTGCTCTAGGTCATGATTATAATGGAGAGGTAACAACAAAAGAAGCTACATGTACCGAAGATGGTTACATTAAGACAAAGTGTACTCGATGTGACGATTTAAAAACAGAAGTAATTCCAAAAACTGGTCATCAACATACTGAAATTCGCAATGCAAAAGAAGCAACGTGCAGTAAAGATGGATATACGGGAGATATTTACTGTACAGATTGTAATACAAAAATTAAGAGTGGAACGGTGATCAAAGCAACGAACCACGATTATGTAGAAACAATTACAAAACAACCAACCTGTACATCTACAGGAACAGCCACTTATACTTGTACAAAGTGTGGAGATTCTGATACAAAAATATTAAGTAAAGTTGCACATAAATATGTAGAAACAAAAGAACCAGCCACTTGTACAAGAAGAGGACGAAAGGTTTTTACTTGTAATGTTTGTGGAGATTCCTATTGGGAAACAGATGATGATGCTCCTAAATTAGATCACGAATATGAAGTCACATTAGATGAAGCACCAACATGTACGGAAGATGGATGTAAAATAGAAAAATGTAAAAATTGTGATAATGAAAAATATACAACAATTCCAGCAACAGGACATATCCATGAAGAATTGTTACATCAAAAAAATGCGACTTGCGAAGAAGAGGGATATACAGGAGATTTAACTTGCACTGATTGTAATACGGTTCTTCAAAAAGGTTCTGTGATTGCAGCATTAGGTCATGCATGGGATGATGGGGTTGTAACAAAAGAAGCAACCTATGAATCAGATGGAGAAAAGACATTTACTTGTAGTAACTGTAAAAAAACAAAAACAGAAGTCATTCCAATGAAACAACATACATGGGATAGTGGAAAGATTACGAAAGAACCAACTTGCATTGAAACAGGAATCAAGCTATTTACCTGTACAGAAGATGGATGTGACGCAACCTATGAGGAAGTGATTGCAGCCACTGGACATCAAAACACAGAAATTCAAAATAAGAAAGATGTAACATGTAGTGAAGATGGTTATACAGGAGATACCTATTGTAAGGATTGTAAACAAGTAATCAAAGCAGGAGAGAAGATCAATGCAACTGGCCATGATTATGAATCAAAAGTTACAACACCTGCAACATGTAAAGAAGCAGGAGTCAAAACATATACTTGTAAGAAGTGTAAGGATACTTATACGGAAACGATTCCTAAAACAGAAAGCCATAAGTGGGATGAAGGAACAGTAACGAAGAAAGCCACTTGTACAGAAACTGGTATCAAGACATTTACTTGTAGTGTTTGCCACACAACAAAGACAGAAGTAATTCCTAAGTCAGATTCACATAACTATGATGAAGGCGTTGTAACAAAGAATCCAACATGCGATACATTAGGAGAAAAGACTTTTACTTGCAAGGATTGTAAAGAAACAAAGATTGAAGTGCTAAAAGCGTTAGGTCACAACTATGGAGAATGGACTACAGTTAGCGAAACAACCGTATTTGCACCTGAATTAAGGAAGCATACGTGCGAACGATGTGGAAAGGTGGAAACATCCATCTTTGGAGCAAAGTTAAATCCAACCATTAGTTTAAACAAGACGAGCATTAGTTTATACTATGCAAGAACCAACGATGCAATTAAGGTATCAGGACTTGCAAACGGAGATTCTGTTAAGTCATTTACTTCAAGTAATACAAAGATTGCAACGGTAAATGGAAGTGGTAAGGTATATGCAAAAGGAAATGGAAAAGCTACCATTACCATTACGCTTGCTAGTGGATTAAAAAAGACAGTAAATGTTACGGTAACATCATCCATTCGAAATGTACCAACCAAAAAAACAATCAAACGTAAGAAATCTTATACCTTAAAGCCAAAAGTATATTTACTTGGAAAGGTAAAATACAAAACTTCAAACAAGAAGATTGCAACAGTAAGCAGCAAAGGTAAGATTACTGCAAAGAAGAAAAAGGGTAAAGTAAAGATTACAGCTTATAGTGGTAGTAAAAAAGTAGTTTGTACCATTACTGTAAAATAGATTATAGTGAGACATTACGATCTCGTAAATGAGGCATTGTGACCTCGAATCAGGATAGTTTTATCCAAAAAATAGCCATGTTTATAACGTGGGTTTATAACGTGGCTATTTTTTATTTGATATTGGTAGGCAGATATATTATAATGAAAGGTGGCAGGCATTATGATGAAAAAGGAGAACTAATATGAGTAAAAAACCAACCGTATTAATGATTTTAGATGGATATGGATTAAATGATAAGACTGAAGGAAACGCTGTTGCAGAGGCGAATACTCCAGTGATGGATGGATTAATGAAAGACTATCCTTTTGTAAAAGGAGAGGCTTCAGGAATGGCAGTAGGACTTCCAGAGGGACAGATGGGTAACTCTGAAGTAGGTCATATGAATATGGGTGCAGGAAGAATCGTGTACCAGGAACTAACAAGAATTACAAAAGAGATTAACGATGGAGATTTCTTTGAGAATGAAGCATTATTAAAAGCAGTGGAAAACTGCAAGGAAAATGGTGGTGCATTACATTTGTTAGGACTTGTTTCTGATGGTGGGGTTCATAGCCACAATACACATATTTATGGATTGTTAGAACTTGCAAAGAGAAATAACATTGAAAAAGTATATGTACATGCTTTCTTAGATGGAAGAGATACAGCTCCTACTTCTGGAAAAGGATTTGTAGAAGAACTAGAAGCAAAGATGAAAGAAATCGGTGTTGGAGAAGTAGCAACTGTCTCTGGACGTTACTATGCAATGGATCGTGATAATCGCTGGGATCGTGTGGAAAAGGCATACAAAGCTCTTGTAGCAGGAGAAGGTGTCCAAAAAACAAGTGCAGTAGAAGCCATTGCTGATTCTTACAAAGAAGAAGTAAATGACGAGTTTGTATTACCAACTGTTATTACAAAAGACGGAACGCCTACAGCTACAATTAAAGAAGATGATTCTGTTGTATTCTTTAACTTTAGACCAGATAGAGCAAGAGAGTTGACACGTTCATTATGTGATGATAAGTTTGACAGTTTTGAACGTCCAAAGGGATACTTTAAGACAACTTATGTTTGTTTTACAGAATATGATGTGACAATTCCAAATAAATTAGTTGCATTCCATAAAGTAAAATTAACAAATACATTTGGAGAATACCTTGCAAATAAAGGAATGAAACAATTACGTTTAGCAGAAACAGAAAAATATGCTCACGTAACATTCTTCTTTAACGGTGGAGTGGAAGAACCAAATGAAGGGGAAGAAAGAATCCTTGTTAAATCACCTTCTGTTGCAACATATGATCTTCAGCCAGAGATGAGTGCATTAGAGGTTGGAAGTAAGTTAGTAGATGCAATTGAATCTGATAAGTATGATGTGATTGTTGTAAACTTTGCAAATCCTGACATGGTAGGACATACAGGAATTGATGCAGCAGCAGTAAAAGCAGTTGAAACCGTAGACGGTTGTGTTGGACGTGCTGTAGAAGCAATTAAGAAGGTAGACGGACAGATGTTTATCTGTGCTGACCATGGAAATGCAGAACAGTTAGTAGATTATACAACTGGAGCACCATTTACAGCACATACAACAAATCCAGTACCATTTATCTTAGTAAACTACAAAGAAGATGCGAAACTAAGAGAAGGTGGATGCTTAGCTGACATTATTCCAACATTAATTGATATGATGGGAATGGATCAGCCAGAAGAGATGACAGGAAAGTCATTACTTCAATAGAATATAAAGGTAGGATTCATGCTGATTGAAATCACAGACGAAGTAAAATCAAATATAACATCATCGGAACAAGAAGTTATCGACTGGCTCAATGAGAATGAAGAAGAGATACCAAATTATTCAATTAACCAGATTGCAGATGCAAGTTTTACTTCACCGGCAACGGTTTCCAGGACAATTCGAAAAGCTGGATTTCATGGAATTGCGGAACTAAAGTATCGCATTTCGGCAAAGATGAATTATGTTGCAGATGAAAAAGTGGTGAACGAGATTTTTAATCGTTCCATATCCGAATGCCGAAAAACCATTGAGGCGCTGGATGTAGATACTATTTTGCGAGTGATTCGATATATTAAGTTTTCAGAGAAAATATATATTGTAGCAAGAGGGACAACAAAATTAATTGCTGATGATTTTGAGTTTCAACTTCAGATGCTTGGATATAATGCATATGTTCTTTCAGATTCACAGATTTTGCAGATATCCCATCGACTGTTTAAAGAAGATGATTTGGTTATTATTTTTACAGTCAAAAACAGTACACCAGATCTTGAAATGGCAGCGAAGTTTGCAAAGGAGAATGGTGGAAAGGTTGTTACTTGCTGTTGTATTTCGGGTACATCGTTGGAACAGTATTCTGATTTGACGATTCTTGGAGGTCCTAAAAATAATAATATTATTGAAGAATTTAATATTGCATCGAGACTGCCACTTCATATTATATCGAGGACATTAATTGATTATCTTATGTTATAAAATTAAATAAAAAAACGAATGTTAAAAAGAGTTTGGTATTTTCATGAGAATGAAAATACTAAGCTCTTTTTTTGTGTTTTTATTTTCTGAAAATATTTTCAAAAACATATGATTTTTGTTGTTTGGAAATGAAAATATGTAATTTTCAAGCAAGTCAGTATCTAAAAGTGACGAATATATCAGGATTTTGTTTTTGGAAGAATTTTCAGGGGATTTACATTGAAAACCTTTTCAGATTTCAGCTGTTAGAATAAAACCATAAACAACAGCAACTACAAAATGAAGGAACTGAGGAGGATAACAAAATGATTGGAATTTTAATAGCAACACATGGAGGCTTGGCAGAAGGATTGCTAAGTGCGGTGGAGTTGTTAGCAGGGAAACAAGAAAAGGTAAAGACCATTGGTCTGTATCATGGAGATGGAATTGATGGATTCAAAGAAAAAGTTGCCACAGCTTATGAAGAACTTGATGACGGTGATGGTGTGATGACCTTTGTGGACATTTTAGGAGGAAGTCCATGTAATGCAGTGATGGAACTGATGAATCGAAAGTCAGAAGTAAAAGCAATTGCAGGCGTGAATATGCCTATGGTAATTCAGGCGGTGATGACAAGGGATGACAGCACAATCGAAGAATTGTGTGAGGCCTGTTCTAAGGCAGGAGAGGAAGGACAAGTACTGGTACATGAAAAATATCAGGAAATGAAAAAAGAAGCAGCAGCAAGCAGTGAAGATGATTTTTAAGGAGATGGAAAATGAAAAATATTGTATTAACAAGAATTGATGATCGTTTAATTCATGGGCAGGTAATGACGTCGTGGCTAAACTATACGAGTGCAACTAAGATTATGGTAGTAGACGATAAATCAGCAGAAGACCCATTTTTAAAGACCGTATTGAAGAATGCAGTTCCTAAGAATGTAGGACTTGGTGTATTTACAGCAAAAAAGGCAGCAGAGCGTTTGTTAGGAAAAGGATTTCCTGAAAATGATAGAGTGATTATTCTTGTAAAATATCCGGCTACTATTGTGAAAATGATTGAAAGCGGAGTGAAGTTTGACAAAGTTAATATTGGTGGTATGGGAGCCGCAGAAGGACGAGAGAAATTTTATAAAAATATTTCGGCATCCCAAGAAGAAAAGAGAATGTTGAAGCAAATTATTGACTCAGGAAGCAAATTAGAGATACAAATTATTGCTGAAAATGAAGCAGTGGATGTAGAAAAACTATTATAAGAAATGTAGAAAGGAATAAAAGATGCATATTTCAGTTATACAAGCAATATTAATCGGAATTTTATATTATTTAGGAATCAACGGAACACCTTGGTGTTCACTTCTTGGAAGTACACTCCTTCAAAAACCATTGGTATCCGGTTTACTTGTGGGAATTATTTTAGGGAACCCAGTACAAGGAGCAATTATTGGTGCAGCAATTCAGTTACCATTTATTGCATATATTTCTGCAGGTGGAGCACCTCCAACAGACCCAGGACTTGCAGGTACTTTAGGTACAGCGTTAGCAATGGCAGCAGGAGTAGAACCCAAAGCAGCAATTGCCATGGCCGTTCCCATTGGATTACTAGGAACAATTATCTGGGTTTTGCATATGACAATCGATGTGGCTTTTGTACATATGATTGATCAGGCGGCAGAAGAAGGGAATATGAAGAAAGCAGTATTCCTTCATATTGTGCCACCTCAAGTGGTAGCTGTGTTACTTGGAGGAATTCCTGTTGCACTTGGATGTTATTTTGGATCTGGGGTTGTAACTAATTTGATTCATATGTTAGAAGGAAGACCATTGGAAACATTACAAGTGATTGGTGGAATCCTGCCGGCGATTGGTATTGCCATGAATCTTCGTGCAATCAGTAAGCCAGGTATTTTAATGTGGTATATTCTTGGATTTATTGTCGCTGTTTACCTAGGGTTGGAAACAATGCCAATCGCAATTATTGCTGGTATTGTAGCTTATATTTATACAGATATTATTGCTAAGACTGAGGGAAAACAAGTGGCTGTAGCTGTTGATGATGATTATGATGAGGATTTTATCTAAGAAAGGGAGTTTAATCATGGTAGAAAATAAAGTGAAATTAAGTAAAAAAGATGTATTAAAAGCTTTCTGGAAATGGACTTTCTTCTCTCATTCCAACTATAACTATGAGCGCTTACAGGCAAGTGGTATGCTTCAGTCTATGTCTCATATTCCAGCAAAGTTATATCCAGATAATCTAGAAGAGCAAAAGAAGTTTATGAAAAGGCATATGTCCTTTTATAATACCGAACCTCATTTTGGTGGAATTATCAATGGTATGGTTTTAGCTATGGAAGAAGAAAGAGCCAACGGTGCAGACATTAATGACGAGGCAATTAACAGTATTAAGACAGGACTTATGGGACCTATGGCAGGGATTGGTGATACTTTATGGCAGGGAACCTTACAGCCTATTGCATTAGCCGTTGGTATTAGTATTGCATCTGCTGGAAATATGATGGGTGCTCTAGTATTTGCAGCAATTATGTTTGCGGTTATGTTCCCTCTTGCATACTTCATGTATATGAAAGGATATTCTACTGGAAAATCTGGTGTGGAGGCAATCTTAGGCGGAGGAAAAATGAAACAGTTAATTCAGGCGGCATCCATTATGGGAGCTACGGTTCTTGGATCCTTGACGGCAAATTATGTTTCAGCCACATCCAATATGACCATTAAAGTTGGAGCATCGAAACTGGCATTACAGGCAGATATTTTAGATAAATTGTTAAAAGGAGGAGTACCTCTTGGAATCACATTATTAACTTTATATTTATTAAAGAACAAGCAAATGAAATCTACAACCGTTATGCTAATCCTAGTAGTCCTTGGATTGGTGTTAGGCGCAACAGGTATCTTAGGATAAGAAAGGAGATATAACAGCATGAGTGAGAAAATGAGAACAGCTGTGTTTACAGATATAAAAGAAATTGGATTAGAGGAATGTGACAGACCAGTCGCAAAAGGAAATAAAGCATTGGTAAAAATAGATGCATGTGCAATTTGTACATGGGAACAACGTGTATATACTGGTGTCAATGAAGTGGAATTTCCATTTATCGGAGGACATGAAATTGCAGCACATATTGTAGACCTTGGGGATGGGGTAAATACAAATGAATGGTCAGTAGGAGATAAGGTTGTGGTAGGAGCCACGCTTCAATGCAGAAATTGTTTTCATTGTAAAACAGGAAACTCACAAAGTTGTGACCATTTCAACCACAGTGCCCAATTAGAAGGTATGCCTCATAAGGGTATGGGAGGTCTCAGTGAATATATGCTAGTCTCACCAGATTGTATGTTTAAATATGAAAATGTAACACCTGAGGAAGCTTCAATTATCGAACCCGTTTCTTGCGTTGTACATAGTGTTGAAACTGCAGATATTCAGTTAGGTGATACAGTTCTTGTCATTGGATGTGGAATAATGGGACTATTACATGTTGCCATTGCAAGCAAACAAGGAGCAGAAGTGATTGTATCTGATGTAAATGAAAAACGTTTGGAAATTGCAAAATCATTAGGTGCAAAACACATAATCAATCCAGCAAAAGAGGATTTGACAACAAGGGTATTAGAAATAACAAAGGGTATCAAAGCACAGGTAATTTTCGATACAACACCAATTGCTTCTGTTGTTGAGGATGCATTCCAGTGTGTAGCAAATGCAGGAAAAATTGTTCTCTATAGCTCAATCCATCCAAAGAAACCAGTTCCATTTGATCCAGGTTGGGTACATAGCAAATCCATACAGATTCTAGGAACTGCAAACTCCAATGACAGAGATTTTGTCCGAGCAGCACGTATGGTATCAGAAGGTGTGATTGATACAAAACCTTTTGTGAGCAAAGTGTATGATTGTGAAGATATAAAAGAAGCATTTGAATCAGCAATTGAAGGCGACAAATTCAGAGTTGTTGTGAACTTCTAAAAAGAGGTGAAAAAACGATGATATATACATTAACAATGAATCCAGCCATTGACATGAACATATGCAGTAATGAACTGGAAGCAAAAAAAGTGAATCGAACCTTTGATGCTGTTTATACACCAAATGGAAAAGGATTAAACGTAAGTTTTGTCCTTGGACACTTTGGAGTTGCATCGAAAATCATGGGGTTCTTTGGTGGGTTTTCTGGAAAATATATTGTGGAAGCTTCGGAGGAAAAAGGATTTGAAGTGGCTCCAGTCTGGATTGACGATACCACAAGAATCAATGTATTTTTAAATGATGGTTCTGCGGAGTATAAGCTTGTAAATGAAGGCTCATTTATTAATGAACAAAATAAGATGGAATTATTAGATATGATAGAAAAGGCAGAAGATATGGACTATCTATCAATTAGTGGGAGTCTTCCACAGGGAATCATGCCTGATTTTTATGATAGAGTTTTTGAGATATGTCAGAAAAAAGATGTGGATGTTATCTTAGACATTAGCTCCGAGAAATTAGCAGATTTGCTAAAATATAAGCCACTTTTAATTAAACCAAATGATGAAGAAGTGGCAGACATTTTCGGTTTGGAAATGAAGACAGAGAAAGATATCTTGGAGGCACTCTCACTTTTACATACCAAGGGGGCTCAAAATATTTTATTAACCATGGGAGAAAAAGGAGCTTACTTTTACAATGAAAAAAATGTTTATGCTTCAACATCTCAGCCAGTAAAATTATTGAGTTCTGCATGTGCTGGAGACTCTGCACTAGCAGCATTTCTAAGTGTTTGGTTAGAAAATCGAAAAAACGTGGAGGAAGCAATGAAGTTATCGGCAGCAACTGGCGCAAATGTAGCTGAGAGCAATGCCATTGGAACATTAGAAAAAGTCAAAGAATATAAAGAAAATATTCAAGTAAGGAAGGTGAAATAAAATGTCATTGGTTACAACAAAACAAATGTTATTAGATGCTCAGGCAGGCGGATACGCAGTAGGAGCATTCAATGTAGAAAATATGGAAATGGTACAGGCAGTTATCGCAGCAGCAGAGGAACTAAAATCCCCAGTTATCATGCAGACAACACCATCTACTGTAAAATATGCTTCAACAGACTATTTTTATGCCAATGTGAAGACAGCAGCCCAAAATGCAAATATACCAGTTGTGATTCACTTGGATCATGGAAGTAGCTTTGAACTGGCAATGAAGGCATATCGTTCTGGTTATACATCTATTATGATTGATGGTTCCCATGGAACTTTTGAGGAAAATGTGGCAGTGAGTGCAAAAGTAGTAGAAGCAGTACATCCAGGAGGTGTACCAGTGGAGGCAGAGCTTGGAAAAGTAGGAGGGAAAGAAGACGAGCTGGAAGCTGGAGATGATAATCCATATACAGATCCAAAACAGGCAGTGGAGTTTGTAGAAAAAACAGGAATTGATTCTCTTGCAGTAGCCATTGGAACGGCACATGGTGTCTACAAAGGGGAACCAAAATTAGATTTAAATCGATTGTCTGAGATACGTGAAGTTGTTAGCATTCCATTGGTATTACATGGGACATCTGGTGTGCCAGATACAACAGTGACAGAATGTGTGAAACGTGGAATCTGTAAGGTTAATTATGCAACCGACCTTCGTATTGCATTTACAAAGGGTGTAAAATCTGTGATGGATGTAGATTCAGATGTAATTGATCCAAAAAAATATAATGCAGCTGGACGAGATGAAGTCAAGAAATATGTTATGGAGAAAATGAAAGTAGTAGGAAGCGTAGGAAAAGCAGAATAATAAAAAGAATTAATATAACGAAGACACCGTCCAACTGAATGATGTATCAGTTTGGCGGTGTCTTCACTATTTGAAAATTATACTTTGACCCAGCTTCCAAGCCACTTTTCTTGAGTGACGTTGTATTTTCGTTTATACAATGTTCCATTTATAAATCTGTATTTCCATATAATTTTATCTTTTCTTGGTGTGATAGAAATATCAGAAACGGTTATGGATTCTATTGGTGAAGCTGCATAAGTAGGTTGAATTGAACAGATTCCGCAAATAAGAATACAAGAAAATAAACTTATTTTAATTAAACTTTTCATGTGTTTTAGCCTCCTTTTTACTTGAATATATGTGGTATCCTGAAAAATCTTTTACGCTATCAGCAGAACCATTATAGTTGCCTTTGTAATATACATCATATTTACCGTTGTTTTTGATAAAAAAAGTCTTGTCTTTTTCCAAGGCGACTGTAGTCTCTGTAATTTCTTTTGGAACCTCATAATCTGGTTCAAATGCACAGTAGATAGATATGAACATAATTACAGTGATAATAGCAATGTTGATAATATAAGATAAAGATTTCTTGACTTTATCTGGACGGTCTAGAATCAGAGTGAATCTTTGTTCTAGAATATTGGTATCACCTTCCCAAAAGCATAGGGGAGCAACGGGGATAGTTCTTATATCAGGCTGGTCAGCTACGTCTAGAATACACTTCATATAATGTAGTCGATTTGATTTATCCATAGATTTCGTTGTGGAAAAATCTGCAGTAAATTCTAATGTTTTTCCTAGATGTCCTCGTAATAAATAAGACAAAGGATTCCACCAGTAAAAACATACCATTAATTCACAAAGAAGACGAATCCATAAATCGTGATGGAGATAATGCTGCAGTTCGTGATCCAAGATATATGTAAGTTCGCTCACTGAAAAGTTATTGTCTGGTAGTAATATCGTGGGATGTAGAAAACCAGTGATACAGGGACTTTTTATGAGAGAAGTCTCGATGAGATAAATTCTTTTCTTAATCCCATGTACGGCTTTTCGTTGTTCTAATATGCTATTTGCGAGCTTATGTTCTAATGGAGGATAAATTTGAATCATCTGAAAAAACTGATATTGCTGATAAAGAAGTAAAGATAACTTTATCAAAAATCCACCAAGAGATAGATACAATAATATAGTTAATAACTGAATTCCAGGAAAAATCTCTGTTCTCAAAAAATCCATCAATGGAATAACCAATGGCTTCATGTATATGCTATAGGTAAATACAAAATTGCATGGAAAGAACATACGCAACATAAGAAAAACCATGCTGATTATTACAATATGACATCCATACTTTAAAATGTATAGATGATTCTTAGATTGTAAATAAAAATATAAGATTAATATGTTTCCAAATAATAAGCAAGATATGACTGAGCCATATGATGGTACTAACATGCTATTGATTCTCCTTTAATTCTTGTTCCCTCTGTTCGATGATTGCTTTTAATTCCTTAATCTTAGTTAAATCATTCTCTTGGCTTACTAGATTTGAAACAATAGCAGTAGAGAATAAAGTCTTGCTAGATTTAGAAAATGTAGACACAACATATTCATCCGCTGTTATTGTGGGAGAATATGTACGAGTCAGAGACTTGTTCTTTAGGACCACATCGTCAGCTTTAATATAGTTGTTATCTAGTAGAAACTTAATCGTTGCCCGTACAGTATTGATGTTGAGGGAAGGATTCCTTTCTACAATGTCAGATGCAGTCAGTGGATTGGACGAAGACCAGAAAATCTTCATAGTTTCTAATTGCTTTTTGGTTAATTTCTTTTTGTTTATCATATTTTAACTCCTTTTTTTAATGATATAACATATCTACTCAAAATGCAATAATAAAATAGAGGCGAAATAAAAATAGATAACGACGATAAAAAAATATTGACGATGAACGAGAGTTGGTGTATTATGTATTCAAAAGCAAGTCGACTAGAATATTCATAGAAATTATGATGTTTGTGCTTTTATTATGTATGTAATATAAAAAATTAAGGAGGAAAAAAAGTGAAAGTAGTAAATGATTTAAATGTAGGAGCAACACCTAAAGCAGGATGTGTGTGTAGTAGTGGACAAGCAAAAACAAGAGGATTATTTGATCCAATTTGGAGTTGCAAGTGTCAATGTAGTCATGGAACCAAAAATAATAATCAGAATCATGCACGTGCAAAAAAAGCATGACGTATATAATCAATAAAGTTAAAGGGAACGAAGGGAAACTCAAGTTTCCCTTCGTTCCCTTTGTTTAATACATTAAAATACAGATAAAATGGAGATATATTATGAATAATCAAAGATATGGGATGTTATTTCAGACATCTGAAAATATATTTTATTATTATGATTCAGGGAATGGAAAAGTTATAAAGTGCAATAAAGAAGAAAAAACTATTATTGAAAATATTTTAAATAATAGTTTGACATTGAATGAAGCATGTAGTACAAATGTAGATTTTAGAATGTTTATAAAAAAAGAGGATTTATTTAAGTGTCCAGAAAAAAGAAAATTTATTGTTCCTACAAAAGAAGAATTTGTAAAAGCAGTAAAAAGTTCTTGTGAGCAAATAATTTTAGAATTAACAGAGATTTGTAATTTGCGATGCGGATATTGTATATATAATGAATATCATCCGGATTTTAGAGGATTTTCAAATAAAGAAATGAAATTTGATATTGCTAAAAAAAGCATTGACTATGTTTTGGAAGATTATAAGAGAGATGAATTTGCATTAACGTTTTATGGTGGGGAGCCATTGATGAATTTTAGTCTTATGCAAAAATGTATAGATTATACAAAGAAGAAGTATAAAAATATTAAGTTGCAAATTGCCTTTACAACTAATTTAACTTTGTTAACGGAATCAATGGTTCGGTATTTTCAGAGCTTAGATGATGATGTTGATATTATGTGTAGCCTAGATGGACCCAGCGATTTACATGATAAATATCGAAGATATGCAAATGGTAGAGGAACGTTTGATGATGCAGTTAAGGGGCTAAAGTTGCTTGTAGATAAATTTTATGATGTAAAAAAGAAAAAAACAGTTTCAATAAATTGTGTATTGACACCGCCATATAGTAAAAAAAACATGGATACAATAAATGATTTTTTTTACAAGATATTAAATATTCCAGAAGAGATTATTTGTAATTATTCTTATGTCGATGGTGGAAACATGACATTTGATTTTGAGGAGAATGAAATAATTGCAGATGATATTACAGGGAAATTGAAGACGAGTCCGTTAGAAGAATGGGCAGTAGATAATATGATTAATGGAAAAGATAAACTTAAGTTTTTTAATATAGTTGGTACTGATATGGCAAGAGTTGCGGGAAGAATGAAAGAAGAAAAAGGAATAATAGAACGTACATATTTACAAGGGAATTGTATTCCTGGACAGAGAAGAATATATGTTACGGTAGATGGTGATTTCAGACCATGTGAGAAGGTAGGAAACTCAGTACTATTAGGAAATTATAAAGATGGATATGATTTTGATAAATCTTATAAATTATATATTGAAGATTATATAAAGAACTTTGAAAAATCATGTGATAAATGCTGGGCAAGACCAATGTGCTCTATTTGTTATGACCAAACAATGGATGGAAATGGAGTTAAAAAAATATCCCAAGAAGAAATATGTGACAGTTCTAGGCGTATAATAAAAGACTTGTTTATAAATTATTATAGATTATTTGAACAAGATAGAGAAGGATTGGAATATTTGTTAAAGAAAACAGAGTTCAGTTAGTTGTATTTGAAATATATTGCTAAGGATGGAAACGGAGGTATTTTAAAATGTTAAAGCTAGAACAAGTCAGTATGTCGTACGGAAAACAATTGGTGCTGGACAACATTAATATGGAATTGGAGCCAGGAATCTATGGTTTTTTAGGTGCAAATGGAGTTGGTAAAACTACGTTATTTCATATTATTAGTATGAATATTTCAGGATATGATGGAACTGTTAAGTATCCCAAAGTGGAACAAAAGCAAGATGTTTTAATCGGTTTTTTGCCACAGAATTTTTGTGGATATCCAGATATGACAGTTCAAGAATTTTTATTTTATTTAGGGTCAGTGAAGTCTAAATATAAGAAAAAAGAGATTAAAAATGATATCAAAGAAAAATTGGAATTATTTCACTTGTCTGAATTAAAAAATAAGAAATTGAAGCATCTTTCTGGAGGACAATTAAGGAGAGTTGGATTAGCACAAGCATTTCAGTTAAATCCTAAAATTGTTTTGTTAGATGAACCAACAACGGGATTAGATCCTACAGAGAGAATTAAATTCAAAAATTATATGAATGGGGTGGGACATAATCAAATTGTATTAATATCAACCCATATAGTGAGTGATTTAGAGTACATTTCAAAAGAAATCTATATATTGAAAGATGGCGGATTTGTAATGTCTGGAAAAGAAGAAGATTTGATTGAAAAATGTTCTGGTTTTGTCTGGGAAGTAGAATTTAACAATGAGTTAGATTTGAATCAGTTTGCTGAGAATCATACAATATCTATGATTTATGATAAGGGGAATAAAATACAGGCACGTGTAATACACCCAACTAGACCAGTAGAATATGCAAAAGAAGTAGCGCCCACACTCAATGATGTATATCTAGTTAATTTTAAAAGAGAAGGAGGAGATTATGAAAAGTGAATTGATGAAAATATTGAGTAGTAAACAAAGAAAAATAGTAATCATTGGAATTATCATATTTTCAGTTCTCATTGCTTTTTTGCCGCTGCTCACATATGACACCATGACCAATCCAAACAGTTTAGTTGTGAAAAAAGGAGTAGGCGCTTTTTCAAAGGAGAAAAATAGGGATAGTGCATCAAATGGAGTTATCACGAAAAAGAAGATGAATAAAGTGTTGAATTATTATAAATCTTTCGCGTCAAGTGATAGTGCATATGTAAACTGTATTTACAAATATCCCACCCTTAGCAATTTGTTATTTAGTGCATATCCGGAATTAGATATAAATGGAAATAAAAAAATAAAAAACGCAGATGATTTTTATAAAAGGAATTGGGTTCAAATAAAGCATCGAATGGAAGATACGGATCAAGAATACACAGCACAAGAAATTTCAAACGCAGTAAAAAAAGCGAAAGCAATTAAAAAGCCATATAGTTCAGAATATAGTAATACATGGACTTATGCATATAAGACGTTGATGTTCATTGCCATGTTATTTTCTGTTTTTGCAGTTTTTATGGGAACAAGAATATTTTCTGTTGAAAATGAAAATTCTATGAATTTAATTTTGTGTACGATAGAGGAACAAAAGCTAAAAAACATAATACGCAACAAAATGAATGTATTTATTGTCTTTCTATCAAAAATGTATTTCATGAGTGTTGGAATATCAAGTGTTGTATTTTTTGTGGCTGTTGGAACAAGTGCATGGAACAGGCAATTACAAATTCAGTATTTTACGTCACTTTTAAATATAAGCTTTGGTTCGGCGTATCTATTGTTCATATTAATTGGTTGGTTGGCAATGATAACAATTGGTGTTGTAACATGCCTGATTAATACGATAATTCAGAAAACATATACATCGTTTGTAGTTGGTTTTGTTTTGTTTGTAGTTCCATTTTTTCTAATAAGATTTACAGGACTTCCTCATATTATAAGAAAAATTTGTATGTTGATGCCTATAAACGCCTGCTTTTTTGAAAAAATAATATCTTCATTGTATACATACAAAATCATGTTCTTTCATGTATTAACTTCAACAGGAATGATTTTAAATCTTTCTTTTTTATCAGTGGTATGTATGGTGGCAATTGAGAAAATATATACGAAAAGTATAAGAGAGGGGTAGTAACCAATGTATGAATTAAAAAAAAATAAAAGCAATATGGCTGTTGTTATTCTTGTTTTTATATTATTTATATTATCAGCAGCTCTTCCATTATTTTTTGTTCACGATTATGATATGTATTCTTTTTCAAAAGGAAAGGAAACCAAGATATCAGGAGTAAAAGCAATAAAGGCAAGAAAAGAAAAATACAAAAAAATTCAAGGAAGCTTATCGACAAAAAGATTAAACGAAGTGTTAGCGTTTTATAAGAAATTACCAGATAAGGATGAATCAGATATAATCATTGATGGCAAGTATCCAGGATTATATCAACTGTTGAGAGTAGCATATGCTCCCATTGGCGAGGAGGACAGCTTTCAACTTCGGAAAATAAAAAATACAAATTACTTTTATAAACTGCATAGAGAAAAAATAAAAGAACAAGCAACTAATTCTAAAGTACCAATAAAAGAAAGAGGGGCACTTTTAAAATATGTGTCAAAAATGAAGCAGACATTCAAGATTGAGTTTGTTGAGCAATGGCCGGTTTTATTAAAATCAATGCATTTTGTATATATGATAATTGCATTTCTTGCAGTTATTATCTCAAATCAGTTGTTCTCTTTTGAAAAGGAAACGCATATGGATTTGATTTTAAATTCTATGGATAAAAAACGACTTATGTTGATTGGTGTAAAGAAAATATTATCTATGAGTTTTTATTTGAGCCTAGTGTTTGTCCTTTGTACAGCCATTGTATCATTGATTACTTTTTCAATTGGAGGAATATCAGGATGGAATTCACAAATACAAATGATGGCGGATTTTTTTCTGGTTCCTTATAACTGGAATTTTGGTGAGTTATATATCTACTTTATTTTTGTTGCATGGATATCAATTATGGCAATTGCTTTTACAGGAACTCTTTTGAATGCTATGATTCAAAAAACCTATCCGTCACTGATTTTAACCGGTGTAATTTTGCTGATACCTAAAGTTTTATGCAGTAGTGATTATGTTCCTTATGTAGTAAGAAAGATAGCCTTAATACAACCAGCCAATGGAATTAGTATTTTTTCATATCTAGATAAATTATTTCAGTATCAAATAGGTTCTTTTTTTGTTTTACCTGTTACAGCAATAGTATTATCAGCAATAGCCTATATTGTTATATGTGCAGTAGTGGCACCATGGATGTTTCAGTTGAGAATACAAGAGAAGGAGAATTAGAAAGGATTTCATTTAATGAAAAATACCAAAAGAATAATTAAGGGATTGATTTGGTCAATAAAAAGAATAGTTAGTTTTAAAGCATCTTATTTTGTTCTTTTAATATTAGAAGCAATTTTAAATGGAATTAATCCAATAATATCTCTATTATTAACCCAAAGGATAATCAATGATATTCAATTAAAATCAGAGAGCCTAAAAATTATTATGATATTGATAATTGCATTGTCAATATATGAAATATTAAATGAACTGTTATTAAATTTTGTTCAGTTAAGATTAAAGACAAATGAAATAAAATTTGAAACTTTTATGCAGATAAAGATATTAAAAAAGATATCCAAACTTGATAGTAAGGAATTTGAAAGCAGTGATGTGTATGATTTGATTAATAGAACACAATATGATGCAAACACCGGAATATTAGGGAATTTGGAAACATTTTTTAATGTAATATCAAATTTAATTGGTACAGTTTCCTATATAGTAATACTGATGAAATATAATATACTATTTCTTTTAACAATAATTGCAGTTCCAATCGTTAGATATTATTTTGAAAAAAAATATAGTTTGCTTGAATATGATACAATAATTGAAAATACAGAATTAGAAAGGAGAAGTTCATATATTTCATATGTATTAACAAATGCAGAGTCTTTTAAAGAGATAAAAGTATTTAATTTATTCTCGCATTTTATTAAACAGTATGAAGAAATAAAAGGAGTCACAAATTCAAAATTAGAAAATATATACAATAGAAAAACTTTACTATACAGTATACTTAGTATGGTAGAAACAGTAATTGATTTTTTGATAACGGCGACAATTGTTTTTCAAACATTTATTGGAAAACTATTAATTGGTCAATTTATTTTATATAATAATTCTATTAGTAGTCTAAAGCAAAATATGATTTCAATCTTTAAACAACTATCAACAATATACAAGAATGTAGCTGTAATAATTCAAGTTAAAAATTTTTTTGAATTACCACTTGAGAATGTTAATTCAAATGGTATTATAATAGACAAAATATTGAATATAAAATTAGAAGATGTCTCTTATAAATATAAGAATCAGCAAGATTACACATTAAAGAATATTAATATTTCATTTGATCCATCAGATTTTGTTATATTAATGGGATACAATGGGTCAGGAAAATCGACACTTATGAAGATATTAATGTGTGTTTATCATGATTATGAGGGAATGATATATGTAAATGGGATAGATTTGAAGCTTTTGAACAAAGAAGCCTATCGAGAAAAGGTAGGAGTGATGTTTCAAAATTATATAAAATATGAAACAAAGATATCTGAAAATATTTTGTATGGTAATTTAGAAGAAAAGGGATCGTCGAGAATAGATGAGTTGCTTGTAAAAGTAGGACTTAATGAGTTCAAAGAAAAAAAGAATCAAATACTAGGATATCAATTTTCAGAGGGACAACAGATTTCTATTGGACAATGGCAAAAATTGGCTACTGCTCGAGCATTAATTAGTGACGCAGAGCTATATATTTTTGATGAACCTAATTCCTCGTTAGATTTGATGTCAGAGAAAAAAGTGTTGAATTCAATTATTTCTGAAACTGATGGAAAAATTAAAATATTAATTATGCATAGGTTTAGTGAGTTAATGTTGAAGGCAAACAAGATTATTGTTTTAGATAAAGGTAGAATAAACGAGATTGGTACTCATGATGACTTGTTGAAAAATAAAGGCATATATTATAAACTCTATTCTCTACAAGATAATATATAAGAGAGGAAGATAACAATATGGATTCACAATTACTTATAAGAAATGAAATAGTAATAATGGTTTTTTATTTAATATGGTTTTTGGTAATTAAATATAACCTGAAGATAACGTATAACAAATGGAATATGGTCGGACTTTTGTGTTTTGGCAGCATAATGAATGTAATTACCGTTATTACAGGAATTACACCAATGAGTGGATTTCATTTAAAAATAGATATTTCAACAATAAATATAAATTTGATAAATGGAATTGGTGAAATGTTAAATGAAGGAATGTTTGGAGTGTACAATATCGTTGGAAATGTATTGTTGTTTATGCCTGTTGGGTTTTTGGTTCCTTTGATTTGTAATAGATATAATTCTTTTTTGAAGGTAACCTTATTTGGATTCTTGATTTCCTTATTTGTTGAGTGCTGGCAGTTATTCTTGTTTCGAGGATCTGATGTAGTAGATTTATTTTTAAATACATTAGGAACAATGCTTGGGTATTTCATATATTGCTTATGTAAAAAGATGTTTTTTAGATTTGTTATGAAATTTAGTAGTGAACAATATTCACTACAAAAGATAGAGGAAGCAGGAACAGTTTTTTCTGCTATTGTGCCAATTGTGATAGCAATTTCTCTTGGATTTCTAGATAGAGTAATATATGGAATATAATGCAACCAATTTCCAACGGATGAAATAATACGAGGAGGAATAACATGAAAAGAATATGCTCTATTATCCTGATTTGTTTTCTTGCACTTCAGGCTGGAATTTTGTCAATACAGTTTTCGAATCAAAAGATACAGGAAGTTTCAAAAATAAATCAATCAAGTGGAAATCGATTCTACTTGCCGAAAGCATCTGAAACAGGCAATACAAACGATGATATGATGGATGCCTTAATGAAAGCATCTAAACAATATAATGCAAATGTGTTTCGTACAACCATAACACAGACTTCAAGTGGACGGACTAACTTGGTGAATTATTCTATGGTTCAGGGGGATAGTAAGTGCTTTGACAAATGGAAAGAGGCAGAAACGTGGAATAGATACTATAAGAATCAACTACACGTAAAACTAGAAGATATGTCAGAAATCGTAGATGCAATTCCTGCTGGGGGAACCTATTATGTAGAATTAAAGAATAAGGATGATATTGAAGGATATAAGAAAGTATTGTGTAAAGAGATAAATAAAAAAAGCAAAAAAAATCTAGCACCAAAGATTACGACGCTAAAAAATTTGGAAAGTGGAGATGATGCGGTTACATTACCGATTATGGATGAAACCATATTTATAGAAGCAAATCTGTTTTTTATCGGATTATTTTTCTTGCTATTTTTGTATTACTTATATCGAAGTGCAAAGGAAACGGCAATATTAAGGATCTTTGGATATGGAAAAAGAAAGGCTGTGTTATTTCTACAGTCTTATTTTTATAAACTATATCTTGGTCTGATGTTAATAGAAACACTTCTTATGATTCTTCTTCAAAAAAGACAGGAGTATATTCTTTTCCTCATAAAATATATGGGAATTGGATTTCTTGCTTTCTTTTTTATTACAATGCTCATTGGAATTGGGCTTGTGAAAGGATGCAGAGTGAGGGATGAATTAAAAGGGAAAGATAGAACATTAATTATTACAATGGTGAATATGGGAATCAAAGTATTGGCAACAGTCTTTTTGATTTTGTTTATAGCTGGAGTGTTTCATCAATATGGCACAATACGAAGTAAACAGAAAATGTATCAAGGCTGGGATCAAAGCAGTAACTATGGAGTTTTTGATGCTTGGTGTAATGGAAATGACAGTGGTGAAGAAGGAGAACGGGAAACAGAGATTACAGTACGCCGAGATTTATATCCAAAATTAAATCAAATGGGTGCAATTTTAATCAATGCAGCAAGTTATGAAAAACAGCAGGTAGAAGATGAGCAAAATCAAGAATGGAAAGGATACAATGACTGTAAAGTAAATCCTAATTACTTGAAAAAGTATGCATTGTATGACACAAAGGGACAAAGAATATCAATTTCTGAGAAGGAATCAGACTGGATATTGCTTGTTCCAGAAAAATATAAACAAGAAGAAAAGAAGATACGAAAATACTATCTTGAAGATAGAGCATCCATGAAAAAAGATGCAGATATTGATTATTATAAAATACAGCCATCAAAAAAAGTAATGGAGCAAAAATTAAAAATTGTATGGATGAAGAATAACCAGAGTATATTTTCTTTTCATCCAGAGGTCAATGAAAATCAGGGGAATATGGTCTGGGATTCTATTATTCAGGTTGTAACAGAAGAAAATAGCTGTCTGGGGGATAGAGATGCAATTCTTGGAAATTCAGATAGTGACCCATTAAAAATACCGATTATAAAGTCAAGTAAAGATACTTATAAGAGTCTGCTGCCAATTCTTAAAAAATACCAATTGGATGATAATTTTGTACATTTTATTCAGATTAACGAGAAAGCAAGAATTAAGATAAATGAATTGAAGATGGATTTAAGAATTCAAGTGTTGATGATGGTCATTGCGGGAGCTGCTGTGTTGTATTTAACAATGCAGACTAGCACTATATTATTTGAGCGGAAACGACAAGATTATGCTATAAAACGGTTGTTTGGATGGAAAAGGAAACAAGTATATACAAAGATATATTTGCTGGAATTTGGAATGACAGCAATTTCAGTTCTTGGGTCTATTCTTTTGAACCAAGGGGAAGATGTCATTATGCTTCTTGTAGAGGCAATAATAATTACAATTTTTGATTGGATTTTACTTTCTATTTATATTAGCCATTTAGAAAAGAAGATGCTGTTGAAAACATTAAAGGGAGGAGTATAGAAATGAATCAAGTTTGCGAAGTAGAGCATATCCATAAAAGTTTCAAAGAAAAGCATGTTTTAAAGGACATTACATTTACGGTAGAACAGGGAGAAATGGTTGGAATCAAAGGAAAAAGTGGATGTGGAAAGAGTACTCTTCTAAATATTATAGGAATGTTTGAGCAGCCAGATGAGGGGAAAGTATGTTTATTTGGAGAAGATCTTCCGAAGTTTGGGAGCAAGAAGTCCGTTGCATTGATGAGAGAAAAGGTTTTATATTTATTTCAAAATTATGCTCTAGTCGATGAAAAAAGTATCGATTACAATCTGGAAATTCCAATGATAGACTCAAAGTTGTCAAAACAAGAGAAGAAAAAAGCAAAGATAGAAGCATTAAAGAAAGTTGGACTAGAAGTTGATTTATCAAAGAAAGTATATCAACTGTCCGGAGGTGAGCAGCAAAGAGTTGCCATTGCACGAGCATTTTTACGTGATTTTGATTTGATTTTAGCAGATGAACCAACGGGTTCTTTAGATTGGGATAATAAAAGGGATGTGATTTCCTTGCTCCATAATTTTCAAAAACAAGGGAAAACCATATTGATTGTATCCCACGATGATGATGTCATGGAGGCGTGTAATCGAGTGATATCATTATAGAAATACCTGAAAACTGTATATTTTTTCATGACATGGATACAATATTATCAGAATTATTTTGAGAAAGGATAAAGTCATGAAAAGTGGATGCAATATTAAAAATATCATAGGTCGAGAAGTTTTAGACTCTAGAGGAAATCCAACAGTTGAGGTAGATGTAGTTTTGGAAGATGGAAGTATGGGACGAGCAATGGTTCCATCTGGAGCTTCTACAGGAAAGTTTGAGGCAGTAGAATTAAGGGATAAGGAAAAGAGGTTCCATGGAAAAGGGGTGCAAACAGCCGTAAACCATGTGAATCATAGACTGGCAGACCGACTCCTTGGAAAATGTGCAAAAAAACAAATGCTAGTTGACACTATTATGATAGAAGCAGATGGAACGAAGAACAAAGAAAAGTTTGGTGCAAATGCAATTCTTGGGGTTTCATTGGCAACAGCAAAGGCAGCAGCAGATTTTCTTGGGATTCCACTGTTTCAATATCTTGGGGGATGTTTTACAAAGGGAATGCCAATGCCCATGATGAATATATTAAATGGAGGAAAACACGCAGATAATCTTGTTGATTTTCAGGAGTTTATGATTGTTCCAGTTGGTGCAGAGTCTTTAAAAGATGCAATGGTTATGGGGACAGAAATATATCATACATTAAAGAAAATTCTAAAAAAAGATGGTATGAATACGGCAGTTGGAGATGAAGGTGGATTTGCTCCTGATTTGGGCAGTACCATAGAAGCCTTAGATCTTCTTGTAGAGGCAATTGAATCTGCTGGGTATAAACCAGAGGAAGAAGTCATGATTGCCATGGACTGTGCAGCATCAGAATTATATAATGAAGACGAGGATGTTTATTATTTTCCCGGGGAAAGTGAAATGAAAGGGAAAGAGATAAAACGAAATTCTGAAGAGATGGTTCAATATTTTGAAACTTTAGTAGAAAATTTTCCTATAATGTCTATTGAAGATGGGTTAAACGAGGAGGATTATGATGGATGGAAAGTATTGACCTATCGTCTTGGAGATAAGATTTTACTTGTTGGAGATGATTTGTTTGTAACAAATAAAGACAGATTGGAGCAAGGAATCAAGCAGGGCATTGGAAATAGTATCTTGGTTAAGCTTAATCAAGTAGGAACATTAACGGAAACGCTAGAAACCATTGAAACTGCAAAAAAAGCCGGATATGATATTATTATTTCTCATCGTTCAGGAGAAACAGAAGATTCTGTGATTGCAGATTTGGCAGTAGCCGTTAGCAGTCAGTATATTAAGGCAGGGGCTCCATGTAGATCAGACCGCACATCAAAATATAATCAATTAATTCGCATTGAGGAATTGTTAAGTGATGTAAAAAGTTACCATGAGATTTTGTAAAATCAGGGATTCTAACTTGCATGTGAAAAATAAATATGATAGAATGGACAACAGTGAATAGCAATTTAGGAGGAATTTATCGTGAAAACAGCATTAACCGTAATTTTTATTATCGCATGTATCGGTTTAATTATATTAGTATTGATGCAAGAAGGAAAAGAAGCTGGGTTGGGTTCCTTAACAGGACAGACAACTTCAGGAACATATTGGAGCAAGAATAAGGGACGTTCAAAGGAAGGAACAATTATTAAGATGACCACATTTTTTACAGTTGTGTTCTTTATAACAGCAGCAATTCTTTGTTCTAAGTTTATTTAGAGATTTAGGTACTTCTTAAGTTTAAGAAGTACCTTTTGTTATTTCACGAGAAATAATAACAACACAAGAATGAAGAAAACAAGAGGAGTAGTATGGATAGAGAAGAAAAAGAATATAAAGAAAGAAAAAAGAAAATAACGAATTTGATATATGATCCACAATATCAGCCATTAAAGCAGAAGGAATTAGGTTATTTGCTTGGTGTGGCACCAGAAGAAAGAAAAGAGTTTGTTCATCTTTTAAAGGATTTGATAAAAGAAGGTAAGATTCAGGTTACCAAACGTGGAAAATATAAAAAGATGGAGATTGAAACCAAGACTGGTGTATTTACATGTAATCAACGTGGATTTGGATTTGTAAGTGTAGAGGGAGAAGAAGGAGATTACTTCATTGGAGAACGTGATATGAAGGATGCCTTCCAGTCAGATACAGTTCTTATTGAAGTGACAGTAGCAGATCCAAAACCAGGGAAAAGAAAAGAAGCCCGAGTGATAAAGGTTTTAGAGCGTGGAATTACACATATGGTTGGAACATTCCAGCAAAATAAAAGCTTTGGGTTTGTAACACCAGATAATCAAAAGTTTGACAGTGATATTTTTATTGCAAAGAAGAACTGTGGGAATTTGACCACTGGATTTAAAGTTGTAGTAGAAATCCTTTCTTATGGAGATGAGAATCATAGTCCAGAGGGAAAGGTTACAGAAGTTTTAGGTCATAAAGATGATCCAAGAGTTGACATTTTATCCATTGTAAAAGCATATAATATTCCAACGGAATTTGATGAGAGTGTGATTCATCAAGTTGGACAAGTGCCAGGAGAGGTTGATACTTCTAAGTTTATGAATCGTAAGGATATTAGAACTTGGGATACAGTAACGATTGATGGAGAAGATGCTAAGGATTTAGATGATGCCATTACACTTACAAAGAATGAAAAGGGATATCGGTTGGGAGTTCATATTGCAGATGTATCTGAATATGTGACCGAGAATTCTCCATTAGATAAAGAGGCTAAAAAAAGAGGAACAAGTGTTTACTTAGTAGACCGTGTGATTCCTATGCTTCCTCATCAGTTATCCAATGGTATTTGTTCCTTGAATGCTGGCTGTGACCGTTTAGCCTTAAGCTGTATTATGGATATTGATTTTAACGGAAAAGTTACTGACCATGAGATTGCTGAGACTTTAATTAATGTCAATGAGAGAATGTCTTATACAGATGTTTCTGCTGTTCTAAAAGAGGAAGAAGAGCAGTGCAAGAGATATAAGCCTTTAGTTCCTATGTTTCATTTGATGGCAGAGCTGTCTGAGATTATTAGAAGAAGCCGTCACAAAAGAGGAAGCATTGATTTTGATTTTCCAGAGTCTAAGATTTTGTTAGATGAAGATGGAAGACCAACGGATGTATTTCCTTCCATGAGAAATGCGGCAACGAAGATTATTGAAGATTTTATGTTAATGGCAAATGAAACCATTGCAGAAGAATATTACTGGCAGGAAATTCCTTTTGTATATCGTAACCATGAGAATCCAGACACAGAGAAGATCAATCAGCTTCGAGCATTTTTAGAGAACTTTGGAATTTATTTAAAGTCCACGAAGGATGAGATTCACCCAAAAGAGGTGCAAAAACTGTTAGAAAAAGTGGAAGGAACACCAGAGGAGCCGTTGATTAGCAGACTAACCCTTCGTTCTATGAAGCAGGCACGTTACACAACAGAAAGTGCAGGACATTTTGGACTTTCTACTAAGTATTACTGTCATTTTACATCACCAATTCGTAGATATCCAGATTTACAGATTCATCGAATTATCAAAGAGAATCTACGTGGGAATTTAAATAAAAAGAGAATTCATCATTATGAAGAGACTTTGTCAAAAGTTGCTTTAGATTCATCAAAAACGGAACGTCGTGCAGAAGAGGTAGAGCGTGAAGTTGAGAAATTGAAGAAAGCACAATATATGGAACGTCATATTGGCGAAGAATATGAAGGTGTGATTTCAAGTGTGACAGCATGGGGTGTTTATATAGAATTACCAAATACAATCGAAGGAATGATTCATGTTTCAAAACTTCCAGGAGATTATTATTTTTATGATGAACACACCTATTCAATGGTTGGAGAAAGAACAAATCGTACGTTTAAGCTGGGACAAAAGGTGAAGATTAGAGTTAAGGAAGTTGATATTTTATTGAAAAATATTGATTTTGAATTGGTAGAGGAGGATGAAGAACCAAATGAGTAAGTCAGGTGGAATTAAACTGATTGCAAATAATAAAAAAGCAAGACATGATTATTTTGTAGAGGATACCTTTGAGGCAGGGATTGTTCTTCATGGAACAGAAGTAAAGTCTTTAAGGCAGGGACACTGTAGTATCAAAGAAGCATTTATCAGTATTGATAATGGAGAAGTGTACATTAAGCAGATGCATATCAGTCCATATGAAAAAGGAAATATTTTTAACAAGGATCCATTGAGGGAGCGAAAGCTTCTTCTTCACAACAGTGAGATTGCCAAGATACAAGGGCAAGTGAAACAAAAGGGATTTACCTTGATTCCACTTCGTGTATATTTTCGAGGAAGTTTAGTGAAGCTGGAGTTTGGAGTTTGCCGAGGTAAGAAGTTGTATGACAAGCGACAAGACATTGCGAAAAAGGATCAAAGAAGAGAAGCACAAAGAGACTTTAAAGTAAGGAATCTTGGATAAAATCTGGAGAATCTGAAGAATCCCCCGTATCTGTTGACAGAAATCAACGGATACGGTACAATTAAATGTCTAGGGGCTAGTACAGGTTTCGACAGGGATCTTGAAGCTCGAGGAGCCATTCGGAGCGACCACGTTACGGTGTAAACTTAAATTAAACGCAGATAATAAATTAGCGTACGCTGCAGCCTAGAGCTGTTCAGCAGTCTACTTACCAGTCACCTACAGCTGGTTTGTTAGGCTTCAAATGAATGTGGGACACTCATATATCTAAGCTTTGCGATAGATGAAGTATTTATGAAGCTACTAACGTAAGAATCCTGTCGGTGGGAGTCTTATAGAGGGAATGTTAATATATCGACTGTAATGGGAGTGCCTTGAGGGGATGGGTTTTTGGACGCGAGTTCGATTCTCGCCTAGTCCAGTAATAGAAGTGGCTTGAATCTTGATTTTATAAGGTTTGAGCCATTTTTTCTACGATACATTGGGGCATGGAGGCAAAATGTCAAAGAAAGGAGTGGCTTCATATGCTGATTCGTGAATATATTTTACAATTAAAAGAACGTTTAAAGATTGAGCTTGAAAAACGAGATCGAGGTGGCGTTTATGGATTCACACAGCGATCTATGGCTTATAATTCTAACAAAATAGAAGGTAGTACATTAACCCAGAAACAGACAGCTTCTATTTTTGAGACGGGAACTTTGTATACGGATGATACGAATACTATTTTTAGAACAAAAGATATCGAAGAAATGACAGGTCATTTTAAGATGTTTAACTATGCTATTACCACCATAGAGGAAGCACTGTCTGAAGAAATTATATGTCAGATGCATAAAAGTTTAAAGGAAGGTGTATTTGAGGATTTAGCCAATGGATATGCTATTGGTGCATATAAAACAAGAGCAAATAGAGTGAATGATATAATAACAACACTTCCTGAGGATGTGCCAGAACGTATGCAGGAACTGCTAGAAGAGTATCATGCAAAGCAAAGTATTACATTGCAGGATATTGCATTGTTTCATGCAAAGTTTGAAAATATACATCCGTTTCAAGATGGTAATGGTCGTGTTGGACGTATGATTATCTTTCGGGAATGTCTGCACAACGAGATTGTTCCAACTATTGTTAAGGATGTGGACAAGGTGGCTTACTTAAGATACTTAAACAATGCACAGTTGCATGGAGATATAAAGGGTTTGACCACGTATTTTAAAATGGAACAAATAGATTACCTAGAACAGACAATTCATATGTTGTTCGACTATCGTGAGAATATTGATATAAATGAGATAAAAAGAGAACTTGATTACCAAGAAGGAGAGATATGATGGAAGATTTATTACAGGTAGGTGCCATTGCATCAACTCATGGAGTCCGAGGAGAAGTAAAGATTTATTCAATGACAGATGATGTGAATCGTTTTCGAGAGTTAAAGGAAGTATATCTTGATACAGGAAAAGAGATGAAACTGCTTCACATTCAGTCTTGTAAATTTTTCAAAAATCAGCCGATTCTTAAGTTTGAAGAATTTAATAACATCAATGATATTGAAGGATATAAAAGATGTGGTTTGTATGTGAATCGAGAGAATGCAATCGAACTTGCACCCAATGAATTTTTTGTAGCAGATATGATTGGCGCCACAGTTTATGAAGAAAATGAGAAAGTTTTAGGGACTTTAGTAGACGTTCTTGAGACAGGAGCCAATGATGTATATGTAGTAAAAAGAGAGAATGGAAAGGAAGTGTTACTTCCTGCAATTAAAGATTGTATTAAAAGTTTTAATATAGAAGAAAAAAGAATGGATGTTGTGGTTATGAAAGGATTGTTAGATGAATAAGTTTCATATATTAACTTTGTTTCCTCAAATGGTGCTAGATGGTTTGAATACAAGCATTATTGGAAGAGGAATTGAGGCAGGGCATATTTCTATAGAAGCAATTGATATTCGTGATTACTCAACGAATAAACATCATAAGGTAGATGACACTCCCTATGGTGGAGGTGCGGGTATGGTGATGCAGCCAGAACCTATTTATCTAGCATATAAAGATTTAGAATCTAAGATGAAGACAAAACCAAGAGTGATTTATTTGACACCACAAGGCGACGTGTTTCATCAAGAGATGGCAAAGGAATTTGCACAGGAAGAAGAACTGGTATTTCTATGTGGACATTATGAGGGTGTGGATGAACGAGTGTTAGAAGAAATCGTTACAGATTATGTATCCATTGGTGATTATGTATTAACTGGAGGGGAACTTCCAGCCATGGTGATGGTAGATGCCATTTCTCGTTTAGTGCCAGGGGTTCTTCATAATGATGTATCCGCAGACACAGAATCCTTTGAGAATGGATTGTTAGAATATCCACAGTATACAAGACCACCAGAATATTTAGGACGAAAGGTTCCAGATGTTTTACTTTCAGGTCATCATGGGAAGATTGAAGAGTGGAGAAAGGAACAGTCAATTCTAAGAACCAAGGAACGAAGACCAGATTTATATGAAGAATATCAAAAAAAGACCAATCAGTAAAAAATACTTGCAAGGCAGATAAAATTATGGTATTCTATTTGAGTTGTTATAAATAGGATGGTCCTCTGTTACGGAAGGTATTAAGAACATCTAAATTAGTTCAAGGAGGAACAACATGAACGATATTATTAAAAGCATTGAAGATGCTCAATTAAAAGAAGTAGCAGATTTTAGAACAGGTGATACTGTTAAAGTACACGCAAAAGTAAAAGAAGGAAACCGTGAGAGAGTTCAGATTTTTGAAGGAACTGTAATTAAAAGACAAAACGGTGGAGCTCGTGAAACATTCACAGTTAGAAAGCAAGCTAGTGGTGTTGGAGTAGAAAAGACATGGCCTGTACATTCTCCAATTATTGAGAAGGTAGAAGTAGTAAGAAAAGGTAAAGTTAGACGTGCTAAGTTATACTACTTACGTGATCGTGTTGGTAAAGCTGCAAAAGTTAAAGAAAGAGTATAATCTAGCGATGGATTATCAGACGGGGATAGGCATAGCTTATCCCCGTATTTTTTTAAATAGAAAGGATTTATTATGAGAAGAAAAGGTTATACAGTAACCTATGAGATGCGAAAGCATCAAAGAGAAGTGCGTAGAAGAATTTTTTCCTATGGATTATGTGTTGTTCTTGCCATCTTTCTTGCATTTTTCATAATTCGCTTTATCTGTTTTAGCTATACAATCAAAGGAGATGCAATGGAACCAACCTATAAGAATGGGGAGCATCACTTGATTAATCAGTTGACATTCAAAGTGAAAAGCCCGGAACAATATGATATAATATTGTTTAAGACAGAGGAAAACAGCAAGAAGTATTATGTGAAGAGAATTGTTGGACTTCCAGGAGATACGCTGCAGATTAAATCTGGATATATTTATGTGAATGATAAAAAAACAAAGAGCTTTTCTGACGAGAAGATTGTCTCTGCCGGATTAGCAAAGAATAAGATAAAGCTGAAGGATGATGAGTATTTTGTGGTTGGTGACAACTACAACAATAGTGAGGATTCAAGAAGTGATACAATCGGTAATGTAAAGAGAAAGAATATTATTGGAAAGGTTTCATTTAAATACTGGACCAATTTATAAGGAGATAGAGATGCAATTTCAATGGTACCCAGGTCATATGACCAAAGCAAAAAGAATGATGCAGGAAAATATCAAATTAATTGATATTGTAATTGAATTAGTAGATGCCAGAGTACCTATTAGCAGTAAGAATCCAGATATTGATTCACTGGCAACGAACAAAGCAAGACTTATTTTACTAAATAAGATTGATTTGGCGGATGAGAGAGTGACGGCAGAATGGGAAGCATACTATAAGGAAAAAGGTTTTTATGTCAGTCGAATCAACTCTAAAAAGGGAACAGGGGTAAAATCAATTCAGGGAATTGTGCTAGAGGCTTGTAAAGAGAAGATTGAAAGAGATAGAAAAAGAGGAATTAAGAATCGTCCAATTAGAGCTATGATTGTTGGAATTCCAAACGTTGGAAAGTCTACTTTCATTAATTCCCTTGTTGGAAAAGCATGTACAAAAACAGGAAATAAGCCAGGTGTTACAAAAGGAAAACAGTGGATTAAGTTAAATAAGAATATTGAATTGTTAGACACACCAGGAATTCTATGGCCTAAATTTGAAGACCAAGTAGTTGGATTAAGATTGGCATGGATTGGCTCTATGAAAGAGGAAATCTTAAATAAAGAAGAGATGGCAATTGAATTAATTGAATTTCTTAAGGAAAATTATCAAGGAATCTTAAACCAGAGATATCAGGTGGATGAAACAGCGGATAAGGTTGAGATTCTAGGACAGATTGCTGAAAATCGTAATTGCAAAGTAAAAGGAAATCAATTTGATTACGAGAAAGCGGCACATATTTTATTAGAAGAATATAGGAATGGAAAGATTGGAAAAATTACGTTAGAAAGACCGTAGAAGTGGAGTTTGTATGGCAGCATATCGTGTAAGACACCGAAAAAGTGAAAGCTATCATAATATTTTGTTTTATGTTATTACCGTTGTGGTTTCTTTTGTTTTGGTGTCAGGGTTTTTATTTTTCGTGGGATATCGAACTGTCGTGAATGGAGAGTCCATGGAACCTACCCTTAGAGACGAGGATAACGTTATCGTTGATAAGATATCTTATCGATTACATAAGGAAAAAAGATACGATGTAATAGTATTTCACAAACCAGAAGATGAGAAAACGTATTTAGTTAAGCGTTTGATTGGATTTCCAGGAGAGCGTATTCTCATACGGGATGGAATTGTATATATCAATGGAAAATCATTGGAAAAAGATACATCTCTAGATGGATATACGATTCCGTTTGATATGGAAAAAGAGATTACGGTGCCAAAGAATTGTTATTTTGTGTTAGGCGATAATCGATATAACAGTATGGATAGCAGAGATCATAGAATTGGTTTCATTTCAAAAGATAATGTTGTAGGAAAAGTTGTATTTAGAATTTATCCATTTTCTAAATTTGGAAAGATTCAATAGGAGTACATATGACAAAGAAGGAAGAACGTGAATTAAGAAAACTAGAAAAGCTTCAAATCGAGAAAGAACGTATGCATGAGATGTTTTCTTTTGAGAGAGAATATGCAGATCGCATGTATATTTGTGGAATCGATGAAGTGGGAAGAGGTCCATTTGCAGGACCAGTGGTAGCAGGTGCAGTTATTTTACCAAAGGACTGTGACATTTTATATTTAAATGATTCTAAGAAAGTATCTGCAAAAAAAAGAGATATTTTATATGATGAAATTTACGAAAAAGCAATTGCTGTGGGAATTGGAATGGCTACAGTAGAGGAAATTGATGAGATTAATATTCTTCAGGCTACCTATCGTGCCATGCGGCGTGCAATAGAAAAGCTGGAAGTTACACCGGATTTACTCTTAAATGATGCGGTAAATATACCAGAAGTATCCATTGAACAAGTACCTATTGTCAAAGGAGATGCAAAGAGTGCATCCATAGCTGCGGCAAGTATTGTAGCAAAAGTAACAAGAGATCGAATGATGGAAGAATATGAGAATCTTTATCCAGGGTATGATTTAGCAAAGAACAAAGGATATGGAACGAAAGCACATATTGAAGGAATTAGGAGTCAGGGAATATGTGAGATTCACCGCCGTTCTTTTGTAGGAAAATATATTTCTTGAGTACAAGAGCAGTTGGAGCATGGGCAGAACGGGTTGCCTGTGTGTTCTTAGAAAGTCAAGGATATGAGATTGTGAAGCGGAATTTTTATACAAGATTTGGCGAGATTGATATCATTGCAAAGGATGAGAATTATTTAGTTTTTATTGAAGTAAAATACCGAAGAAGCAAAGAGTATGGATTTCCTTCTCAGGCAGTTACATATAAAAAACAGCAGAGAATACGAAGGTCATGTGAATTTTATTTGATTCGATATGGAATAAAAGAAGAGGCACCTATTCGTTTTGATGTTGTAGAAATTATAGGAAAGAAAATAAGAGTGATAAAAAATGCATTTTAATAAGTCAAACAATAATCAATCAACGGTTCTTCACCAGGGAGATGTTCCTTATATTACATTTCCCAAATTAGATAACGCAGGTTTAGTGCATGGATTTTCCACGAGAATAGGTGGAGTCAGTGAAGGCATGTATGCATCCATGAATCTAAGTTATACACGTGGAGACGACGAAGAGAAAGTAGATGAAAATTTTAGACGAATTGGAAAAGCAATTGGATTTAAGGCAGAGAACTTAGTGTTTTCCAACCAGATTCATAAGACGGACATTGCAGTGGTGACAAGTGAAAACTGTGGAAGTGTTATGACTAATATGGATGGATTAGTTACAAAGGAAAAAGGAGTTCCACTTTATACAGGCTATGCAGACTGTGTCCCTTTATTTTTCTATGATCCAGAGAAAAAGGTAGCAGGAATGGCTCATTCTGGATGGAGAGGAACGGTTGGAAGAATTGGTGCAAATATGATTGAAGTTATGGGGCGTGAATTTGCCTGTGATGTAAAGGATATTGTGGCAGCTGTTGGTCCATCAATCTGTCAGGATTGCTATGAGATTAGCGAGGATGTGGCACTGGAATTTATCCATGAATTTCAAGAACTGCCACAAGAGTCCTATTTAATTGAGAAAGGAAATGGCAAGTTCCAGTTAGATTTATGGAAAGTAAACGAACATATATTAAAAGAAGCGGGAATTACAGAGGAACATTTGGATGTGACAGATGTTTGTACCTGCTGTAATCACAAACTGTTATTTTCACATCGTGCGTCCAAAGGGAAAAGAGGTAACCTTGGCGGTTTTGTTGTGTTGTAACCTTTACAAGAGATAGGGATTCATTTATAATCAAACAGAACATGTCTCAATGTAAGAAAGCGAAGAGAGGAAGTAGTTATGAGTAAACCGATTGTTGCAATCGTAGGAAGACCAAATGTTGGAAAGTCCACATTGTTTAATGCCTTAGCAGGGGAAGATATTTCAATTGTAAAAGACACACCAGGTGTGACAAGAGATCGTATATATGCCGAGATTTCATGGCTTAATTATAGTTTTACAATGATTGATACTGGTGGAATTGAGCCAGATACTGGAGATTTGTTATTGTCCCGTATGAGAGATCAGGCAGAGATTGCCATAGAAACAGCAGATGTTATCATCTTTTTGGTTGATGTAAGACAAGGACTTATGGATGCAGATTTTCAGGTGGCAGATATGCTACGAAAGTCTCATAAACCAGTTATTTTAGCTGTAAATAAAGTAGATAATTTTGAGAAATTTTTACCAGATACCTATGAATTTTATAATTTAGGACTGGGAGAACCGCTTCCTGTTTCAGGAAATTCTAAACTTGGATTCGGTGATTTGCTAGATGAAGTAATTAAGAATTGTGATGTTTCAGCTTTAGAAGAAGAGGAAGACGAACGTCCAAAGATTGCCATTATTGGAAAACCCAATGCTGGAAAGTCATCAATGATTAACAAGATGCTTGGAGAAGAGCGATTGATTGTTTCTGATATTGCAGGAACAACAAGAGATGCCATTGATACAGTGATTCATCGAAATGATAAAGAGTATGTATTTATTGATACAGCTGGACTTAGAAGAAAGAATAAAGTCAAAGAAGAGCTAGAGCGATATAGTGTTATCCGAACAGTGGCAGCAGTGGAACGCTGTGACGTTGCTATTTTAGTAATTGATGCAACAGAAGGAATTACAGAGCAAGATGCCAAGATTGCAGGAATTGCCCATGAACGTGGAAAGGGTATGATTATTGCAGTGAACAAATGGGATCTTGTAGAAAAGAATGATAAAACAATTTATAAATTTACCAGTAAGATTCGAGAAGTATTGGCATATATGTCATATGCGGAACTTGTATTTGTTTCATCTAAGACAGGTCAGCGTTTTCCTAAGATTTTTGATACGTTAGATGCTGTCATCGAGAATCATGCTATGAGAGTTCAAACAGGGGTATTGAACGAAATTTTAGCAGAGGCAGTGGCTATGAAGCAGCCGCCTTCAGACAAAGGAAGAAGGTTAAAGCTTTACTACATGACTCAAGTTTCTGTAAAGCCACCTACATTTGTTGTATTTATTAACGATAAGCAGTTAATGCATTTCTCTTATACAAGATATATTGAGAATCAAATTCGAGATACGTTTGGATTTAGGGGGACTCCAATCCACATCATTGCAAGGGAGAGGAAGGAGAAATAGTTATGAACATAGCGTGTATTCTTGTTTGTTTTATTGTTGGATATGGTCTAGGCTGTATCCAGACTGGATATATTGTTGGAAAAGTAAATCATATTGATATTCGCGATTATGGAAGTGGAAATTCAGGAACGACAAATACACTTCGGACACTGGGGAAGTCAGCGGCATTAATTACATTTTTAGGAGATGCTTTGAAGGGTTTAATTGCTGTGAATTTGGCAAGATATTTGATTATTCCTTTTTTTGGGGTAAATTCAGAAGCAGCACTCTGGCTTTTAACAGGCTTTGCAGTTGTAATGGGACATAATTTTCCGTTTTATCTTAAGTTTAAAGGTGGAAAGGGAATTGCCACAACAGGTGGTGTTATTTTTGCATTTGACTGGAGACTTGGACTTATTTGTGCGTTGGTATTTTTTGTAGTGACAGCAATATCTAAGTATGTATCCCTTGGATCCATTTGCATGGTAGTTATCATTCCGTTTATCTTATATTTTAGTCAGCCACACAATATAAAACTTGTTGCTGTAGGATGTATTTTTACAGCTATGGCAATATGGAGACATCGTGAGAATATTAAACGATTGATAAATGGAACGGAGAATAAACTAGGTCAAAAAGTTGACCGATAGGAGGAGCAATATGAAAAAAGTAAGTATTATTGGAGCTGGAAGCTGGGGGAGTGCTTTAGCGGTACTTTTAGCGGACAATGGGAATGACGTTACATTATGGTCTCACAGTATAGAAGAAGTGAATATGCTGAGAGAATTCCATGAACAAAAGGATAAATTACCAGGAGTGATTTTACCTGACAACATTACACCTTCTGACAATTTGAAGGAAAGCCTTACAAACAAAGATGTAATTGTTATGGCAGTTCCTTCTCCAGTGGTTCGTCAAGTTGCAAAGCAAATGAGTCCGTTTGTAAAAGAAGGACAGGTAATTGTCAACGTTGCAAAGGGAATTGAAGATGTAACCTACGATACTTTAACAGATATTATTGAAGAAGAAATTAAAGGAGCAGATGTTTGTGTTCTTTCTGGTCCAAGTCATGCAGAAGAAGTTGGAAGAAAGATTCCTACAACTGTTGTAGTTGGAGCTAAAAGTGAGGCAACAGCAAAAATGCTTCAAGATTTATTTATGAGCGAATGCTTCCGAGTTTACACAAGTCCAGATGTTATTGGAATTGAACTTGGTGGAGCATTAAAAAATGTAATTGCACTTGCAGCAGGAGTTACAGATGGTCTTGGGTACGGAGATAATACGAAAGCCGCATTGATGACCAGAGGAATTGCGGAACTTACAAGACTTGGAGTGGCATTAGGTGGACAAATGGAGACATTTGCAGGATTAACTGGAATTGGAGATTTGATTGTTACTTGTACAAGTCAGCATAGCCGAAATCGTAAAGCTGGGTTATTGATGGGACAGGGAATGACAGCAGATGAAGCCATGAAAGAAGTTAAAATGGTTGTGGAAGGTGTTTATTCAGCAAAAGCAGCGCTGGGACTTGCCCACAAATTTAACGTAGATGTACCAATCGTAGAAGAAGTAAATCAGGTATTATTTAATGGAAAAGATCCAAAAGAAGCAGTAACAGATTTATTGATTCGCGATAAGAAAAAAGAACATACAAACTTGGAATGGGATAATTAGAAAGGATAAGAAAATGTCAGAATTAGCAGCCAGGACAAAAGAAGAATTATTAGCATTACAGAAAGAAGTTGAGGCAGAATATAAAGGATATCAGGAAATGAATTTAGCTCTTGATATGTCCCGAGGAAAGCCAGCACCAAGTCAAATTGATCACGCCAATGCCATGCTCAAAGAGATGAAAGATTTTCATACAAAGTCTGGGCTGGATGTGAGGAATTATGGTTTGTTAGATGGAATTCCTGAATTAAAAGAACTGTTGGGAGAACTTCTTGAAATCTCACCAGATCAATTGATTATTGGTGGAAATGCAAGTTTAAATCTTATGTTTGATGCTATGATGAGATTATATGTGTTTGGAACTATGGGAGAAAAACCATGGGGACAGTTAGAACACGTTAAATTCCTATGTCCAAGTCCTGGATATGACAGACATTTTACAATCTGTGAGACTCTTGGTATGGAAATGATTATAGTTCCAATGACTGAGAATGGTCCAGATATGGATATTGTTGAAAAGTTAGCAGCTGAGGATGAAGCAATAAAAGGAATGTGGTGTATTCCAAAGTATTCAAATCCAGAAGGTGTCTGCTACAGTGATGAAACAGTAAAACGTTTGGCAAATATGAAGACAGCTGCACCAGATTTCAAGATTTTCTGGGACAATGCATATGGTGTTCATCCAGTGTTTGAAGATATAAAGGTATTAAATATCTTAGATGAATGTAAAAAAGCAGGAACAGACAATCGTCCATATTATTTCTTCTCCACATCAAAGATTACATTCCCAGGAGCAGGAGTCAGTTTAGTTGCTGCAAGTCCTGAGAACATTGGAGAAATTAAAAAGATTATGGGTGCACAGACCATTGGGTATGACAAAATTAATCAATTAAGACATGTACAATTTTTCAAAGATGCACAGGGATTACGTGAACATATGCAGGTTCTTGCAGGATGTATGAGAAGTAAATTTGAAATTGTATTAGATACATTGGAAAAAGAGTTAGCTGGCACTGGATTGATTTCTTGGAAGTCTCCAAAGGGAGGATACTTTGTATCTGTAGACTTATTAGATGGATGTGCAAAAGAAACAGTTCGTCTTGCAAAAGAAGCTGGTGTTATATTAACAGGAGCCGGAGCAACTTATCCTTATAAAAATGATCCAAAGGACAGTAATCTTCGGATTGCTCCAACATATCCAACAGAGGAAGAGTTACAACAGGCAATGAATCTATTTTGTGTTTGTGTGAAAAAGGCAGGAATTGCTAAGTTGTTAGAAAGTAAATAATATAAAAAAACAAAGATGTTTAGACCATGAAAGAGATGGTCTAAACATTTTTAGTTTTTTATGCTAAAATAACATTAACATTAATTAATGAAGCAGAATATAAAGGAGTGATTTTATGAAATTTACAAAGATGCACGGCTGTGGCAATGACTATGTATATGTGAATTGTTTTGAAGAGAAGATAGATGATCCTAATAAAGTGGCAAAGATGGTGAGTGATCGTCATTTTGGAATTGGTTCTGATGGAATGATTTGCATTCATCCTTCGGATAAGGCAGATTTTAGAATGGCTATGTACAATTCTGATGGATCAGAGGGAGCTATGTGCGGAAATGGAGTCCGTTGTATTGCAAAGTATGTATATGATTATGGGTTGACAGATAAGACAACCATTACCATAGAGACAAAGGGTGGAATGAAAGAGTTAGACCTTACAGTGGAAGATGGAAAGGTTAGCTGGGTTAAAGTTGATATGGAGAAACCAATAACAAAGGCAGATCAGATTCCAGTAAGTTACAATGACCAGGATACCGTTATTAATGAGCCAGTGATTGTAGATGGAAAAGAATATCATATTACATGTATATCTATGGGGAATCCCCATGGTGTTGTATTTGTAGATTCTGTTGATGATATAGATATTGAAAAGATTGGACCAAAGTTTGAGCATCACCCTATGTTCCCTGACCGAGTAAACACTGAGTTTGTAGAAGTGATAGACCATAACACTGTGAAGATGAGAGTATGGGAAAGAGGAGCAGGGGAAACATTAGCTTGTGGAACTGGAGCGTGTGCAACTGCCTATGCATCTTATATAAATGGGAAAACAGGAAATAAAGTATTGGTTCATTTAATTGGAGGAGATCTTCAAATTGAATATGATAAGGAAAAGAATACAATCTTTATGACAGGACCTGCTACAACTGTATTTGATGGAGAAATTAATATCTAAAAATCATCACATTTATAAAGGAGATAAGATGAAGTTACAAACATTATTTGAACGTGTAGATTATAAAATTGTGAGTGGAAACCTTGAAATTCCAATGAGTACATTGGTATATGATTCAAGAAAAGTAGAACAAGACAGTGTGTTTGTGTGTATCAGTGGAGCGGCATTTGATGGACATAAATTTGTAAAGGAAGTTGTCAAGGCAGGAGCTACAACCATTGTAGTTGAAAAAGATGTAGAGATTCCAGAGGGAGTAACAGTTGTAAAGGTTGAGAATACAAGAAAAGCATTGGCAGAGTTATCTGCGGCTTATTTTGGGTATCCGGCGGAACAGCTTACAACCATTGGACTTACAGGAACCAAGGGAAAGACAACTATTACGTATATGATTCGCTCTGTTTTAGAGCATGCAGGACAAAAAACAGGATTAATTGGAACCATAGAAACAATTGTTGGAGATGAAGTGATTCCGTCAGTGAATACAACACCAGAATCCTATGTGGTACAAGAGTCTTTCCGAAAGATGGTAGATGCAGGGTGTAAGAATGTTGTAATGGAAGTTTCTTCTCAGGGACTTATGCTTCATCGTGTGAGTGGATTTACCTTTGATTATGGTGTGTTTACAAACTTGGCAAAGGATCATATTGGAGAAAATGAGCATAAGGATATGGATGATTATATTCATTGTAAGAGTTTGTTGTTCCAACAGTGTAAACAGGGAATTGTCAATGGAGATGATGCTTATGTGGAGCGTATTTTAGAAGGGCATACTTGTAGTGTTGAGACATTTGGTGAAAAGGATACCAATGATGTGTATGCTACAAATATTTCAAGAATTCAAGAACCAGGATATTTAGGTGTTTCTTATGATTTAAAGGGAAAACAGGAGTATCAGGTCCATGTAGATATTCCAGGAGATTTTACAGTGTATAATTCTCTTGCAGCGATTTCTCTATGTCGTCATATGGGAATTTCAAAGGATGATGTATTAACCGCATTAAATGTAATTCAAGTAAAAGGTCGTCTTGAGATTGTAAAGACACCGGGAGAGTATACTTTAATGATTGATTACGCACACAATGCTATGAGTTTAGAAAGTCTTCTTACAACCATTCGTAAATACAATCCAAATAAGATTTATTGTTTATTTGGATGTGGAGGAAATCGATCCAAAGATCGTCGATATGAGATGGGAGAAGTATCTTCTAAGCTGGCCGATTTGACAGTGGTAACTTCAGACAATCCAAGGAATGAAGAGCCAATGGATATTATTAATGATATTTTGATTGGTGTTCATAAAGCAGATGGAGAATATGTGACCATACCAGATCGTAAAGAAGCAATTCAGTACTGTATGGAACATGCAGGAAAAGGAGATATTGTGATTCTTGCAGGAAAAGGACATGAAGATTATCAGGAAATAAAAGGCGTGAAACACCATATGGATGAAAGAGATTTGATTCAGGAAATTATAGAAGGAAGATAGTAGAAAGAGAACTGCATTTGCAGTTCTTTTTTTGTGAAAATGTAAAACATACTTTACATCAAATGTAAAGTGTGCTATACTTTTTATAGATAGAAAGGGAGTGATTGTTTGGAGAATTGTATCCAGAAGTTGAGAAAAGAACGGAAGATGACGCAAAGTGAACTAGCAGAGGCAGTGGAAGTTTCCAGACAGACCATTATTTCATTAGAGAATGGGAAGTACAATGCATCTTTAGTGTTAGCACATAAGATAGCACAGTTTTTTGGAACATCAATCGAAGATATATTTATATTTGGAGAGGAGGAATGAAGATGTTAATCAATCATTTATGGAATTCAAATGCGAAAACAGATGAGGAATACAAAGAAGTATTAAAGGGTAAAATAAAACTATATTATTTTTTAGCATGTTTAGGAGTGGTAACTCTTTTGATTTCTTATATATGTTCTAATTATGTACAATTAAAGCAAGGAGACTTTTTAAGTGGAGTTTATGTTGGAATCGGAGTGGCTTTGGTCGTAATGGGCATCTTAAGAGTTGTCATGACAAAACGAATGCTCAAAGACGATAAGAAGCTTCACGAGATTAGACTCAATGTACAAGACGAGAGAACAAAAGCATTGTCACAAAAGGCAATGGCAACCGCAGGACTTATCATTCTTGTATTTGCGTATATAGGAATGCTTGTTATGGGATTCTTTAACTTGGCAGTTTTCTGGACGTTCTGGATTATGGTAATGGGATATCTCCTTGTATACCTTTTAGTCCGCCAGTATTATAATCAAAAATATTAAAGACATATACCCTCTGTAATCTGCATATACTATATCGTTGATAGAATGTTAGAGCCAGGGGGTATTGTGACATATGAAAGAAATGAATGAATTTAATCTTTACCAGGATATGAAAACCCGAACAGATGGAGAGGTATATATAGGTGTAGTGGGACCGGTTAGAACAGGAAAAAGCACATTTATTAAGCGATTTATGGAGCTGCTTGTATTGCCCAACATAAAAGATGAGAATGAAAAAAAGCGTGCTATTGATGAATTGCCACAATCCTCAAGCGGAAAAACCATTATGACCACAGAACCTAAATTTGTTCCAAGTGAAGCGGTGAGTATTCAGGTAGAAGACGAGATTGAATTAAAAGTAAGACTCATTGACTGTGTGGGATATATGGTAGATGGAGCCATGGGGCATATTGAAGGCGGAGAGGAACGACTGGTGCAGACACCATGGTTTGATTATGAAATTCCTTTTCGTAAGGCAGCATCCATTGGTACAGATAAGGTAATTACAGAACATTCTTCCATTGGCATTGTGATTACCACAGATGGATCTTTTGGGGAATTAGATGCAAGTCAATACGAAGAACCAGAGAAAAAAACAGTAGAACAGTTAAAAGAATTAAAAAAGCCATTTGTGATTCTTCTAAATACGAGCCATCCCTTTTCAAAAGAGACGGAAGAGTTAGCAAAGAAAAAAGAAGATGAATACCAAGTTAAGGTATTGCCAGTGAACTGCGATCAAATGAAAAAACAGGATATTTATGAACTTTTAAAGAGTATTCTTCTTGAATTTCCAATTACTTCTGTTGGATTTTATTTACCCAAATGGGTGGAGACACTTCCAAGTCATCACGTCATCAAGGATTCTTTGATGGAAACAGTAAGTGAATTTATGAAAGAAAAGGATACCATGAAGGATATTTATGAAGAGAAGATATATGACAATCCATATGTAAAGCAGTGGAAATTAGAATCTGTTGCAATGGATTCTGGAGAGATTGATATACAGCTGCAAATGGATGATACATATTATTATGAATTTTTAAGTGAGACGATTGGTTTGCCAATTCATAATGAATATGAGTTTATTGGAGTTATGAAAGAACTTGCAGAAAAGAAAATAGAATATGAAGAAGTTGGGGAAGCTCTAAAAGCTGTAAAACAAAGGGGCTATGGAGTTGTGACACCGACAAAGGAAGATATTACACTTGAACAGCCACAGATTATTAAACATGGAAATAAATATGGGGTAAAAGTAAAAGCAAGTGCACCTTCCATTCATATGATTCGTGCTAATATTTCAACAGAAATTGCACCCATTGTAGGGGAAGAATATCAAGCGAAAGATTTGATGAGTTATATGAAGCAGGGAGAAGAAAGTGAAAAAGAAAGCATTTGGGATGTGAATATTTTTGGAAAAACATTAGAACAACTGGTAGGAGATGGAATGCAGACCAAAGCCTTGAAAATGACAGATGAAAGTCAGCAAAAACTTCAAGACACCATGGAGAAGATTATCAATGAAAGTAATGGTGGTTTAGTCTGTATCATCATATGAGGATCTACATTGACAAATCCACGAAAAAAGAATATACTTTGAGAGGCAAAGTTTTGTTTTTGACGAAAGTTTATTTAGCTTTGCCCTTGAAAATATAGCAGACAATTGCTAAAGATAAATGAGGTTATTATGTCGATTAAAATATTAGGAACAGGAAGTTATCTTCCAGAAAAAAGAATTACAAATGATGATTTATCAAAGGTAATGGATACAAGCGATGAATGGATTTCTTCAAGAACTGGAATTAGAGCAAGACACATTTCAGTGAAGGATACCACTTGTGATATGGCAGTGAAAGCAGCAAGAATTGCATTAGAAGAAAGCAAGGTTGCCCCAGAAGAGTTGGATTATATCTTCTTAGCAACTGTTTCGCCAGACTGTGCAACACCAAGTACAGCCTGCCTTGTACAAAGTGAATTAGGTGCAGTGAATGCAACTTGTATGGATATTAATGCAGCATGTTCTGGTTTCCTTTTTGGTTTGAATACAGCCATGGCATATACAAAGGCCAAGATGGCAAAGAAGATACTTGTGATTGGAGTTGAAACATTATCCAAGTTAATGGATTGGAATGACAGAAGTACCTGTGTATTATTTGGTGATGGAGCAGGCTGTGCAGTAGTGGAAGCAGATGAGTCAAAAGATGTGATTGTAGATGTTGGTTCCGATGGATCTTTAGGCAAAGTTTTAATGTGTGAAGAACGACCATTGAAGAACTTTTTAGTGGACAATGATGAATCGATGTCTTACGTGAGTATGAATGGATCAGAAGTGTTTCGCTTTGCAGTAAAGAAAGTGCCAAAGACAGTGCAGGCTGTGTTAGATCAGGGGCATATTGATAAAGATGATATTAAGTATTTTGTACTTCATCAGGCAAACCAGAGAATTATTGAATCTGTAGCTAGACGATTAAAGGTTGATTTAGACAAGTTTCCTATGAATCTAGATCAGTGCGGGAATACATCTGCAGCCAGCATTCCTATTTTATTAGATCAGATGAATAAAGAGGGAATGTTAGAGCGAGGAGACAAGATTATTCTTTGTGGCTTTGGTGGTGGATTGACATGGGGAGCCATTTATCTAGAGTGGTAATTACGATAAAAGATAAGATGTATGAAAAGTAGGTTTTACCTACTTTTTTTAATGTGAAATATGATATAATGAGAACAAGAAGATGTTACGAGGAGGTGTTTGATATGGAATTACAGATGTGGAAAGAGATTCTTTGCCCCTATGATTTAGCGGTTGATGAATTGATTTTAAAATTCACACATATGAGAGAAGAATATCGAAAAGCCGGAAAATATTCACCGATTGAACAGATAGACGGAAGAGTAAAAAGCATCTCAAGTATTTTAGATAAGATGCAGCGTAAAAAGATTAATATCAATGAAGTGGAGACAGAACTAGAAGATATTGCAGGAATTCGTATTACGTGTCAGTTTGTGGAAGATATTGAGCGTGTAGTTGCCATTATCAAGGACCGATCTGATATGGAAGTGAAAAGCATCAAAGACTACGTAACGACAGCAAAGGATAGTGGATATCGAAGCTATCATATGATTATATATTATACAGTGCATACGATTTATGGGGAACAGAAGATTCAGGCAGAGATTCAAGTAAGAACCCTTGCTATGAATTTCTGGGCGACGGTGGAACATTCTTTACAGTACAAATATAAAGAGAATATTCCAGAGCATATTTCAGATAAATTGATGAATGCAGCAGATGCGTTAGTTGTTTTAGACAATGAGATGTCTGCCGTAAGAGATGAGATTATGGATGCACAGAATTCATTCCGAAAGAAAGCGAATCTTGTATCTGAGATTCTGACAACGATGCAGAATTTATATAAGGTTGCCAATAAGCATGAGGTGATTAAGATTCAGGATGAATTCTATAAGATATATCAGCAGGGGAACTTAGAACAACTGATGCATTTTAATAAGCAGCTAGATATTATTGCAGAAGGATATCGCGCCCAAAGTTTATCTTAGATAGATGCCAAACACAGAATTTAGGAGACATTATGGAATTACCAAGCGCATTTACTGCGAAGATGAAAGAATTACTTAGAGATGACTATGAGGCCTATGAAACTAGTTTTCATAAGCCTCATTATTATGGAATCAGAGTGAATACACATAAGATTTCAGTCAAAGATTTTCAGAAAATTTCTCCATTTGAGATGGAAGAAGTACCTTGGTGTGATCAGGGATTTTATGTGGACAAGGAGTGTCAACCAGCAAAACATCCCTATTACCATGCAGGATTATATTATATTCAAGAACCAAGTGCTATGACACCAGGGGCATTTTTGCCAGTGGAAAAAGGAGATCGCATTCTTGATCTTTGTGCTGCGCCAGGGGGAAAGTCAACCCAGCTGGCATCAAGATTAGATGGAACTGGACTTTTAGTTTCCAATGACATAAGTGTGTCAAGAACTAGAGCATTAGTGAAGAATTTAGAATTGTTTGGAACCATGAATGGAATGGTAGTCAGTGAAAGTCCAGATAAGTTAGAGAATTTATTTCCGCAATTTTTCGATAAAATTCTTGTGGATGCTCCCTGTTCTGGAGAAGGGATGTTTCGAAAGGGAAATAAGGAAATTCGGAGCTGGGAAGAACGAGGCATAGAGCCTTATGTTGCAATTCAAAAAGAGATTGTAATAAATGCAGTCCATATGTTAAAACCAGGGGGCATGCTTCTATACTCTACTTGTACATTTTCTCCAGAAGAAGATGAACAGATGATTGAATATTTAATGGAACAAGAAGATTTGAAGATTTTAGAATTGCCCCAAGTAGAAGGTTTTGACCATGGCCATCCAGAGTGGACAAAGAGCAAGAACCCAGAACTTAAAAAGTGTGTCCGTTTGTGGCCTCATAAGATAAAAGGAGAAGGACATTTTGTGGCATTGCTTCAAAAGGGCGGAACAAAGGATTTCTCTAGTGAAAAAGTTGATTTTAAAAATATAAAATTAACCCAAGAGACAAGGGAATTTTTAAATCAGATTTCTGGGATTGATTTTGAACATGGAGTATATGAAAACAAAGGAAAGCTATACAAAGTTTCTGAAGGTATGCCAAAGGGAACAGGTCTTAGAATGCTTCGACAAGGACTTTACCTTGGAGAGGTAAAAAAGAATCGATTTGAGCCAAGTCAGGCTCTTGCCATGGCATTGACCAAAGAGCAGTATTGTAATATTATTGATTTTTCACTTGAAGATGAAAGAGTGATTAAGTATTTAAAAGGCGAAACACTGTCAGTGGAAACTAAGAACAGTGGAATGTATCTTGTATGTATTCAGGGATTTCCTCTTGGATGGGGAAAGGTAAATAAAAACTCACTAAAAAATAAGTATGCACCAAGCTGGAGATGGTTATAATGGGACAAATGAGATTAGATAAATTCTTATGTGACCGTACAGGATGCACGAGAAAAGAAGCAAAACTATACATTAAAAATGGACAGGTTCTTGTAGATGACGAGAGAATGAAACGACCAGAATATAAGATTGACGAGGAGAAAAGTTGTGTTTTTCTCAATGGAAAGAAAATAAAAGGAGATACTCTTGTATATATAATGCTCCATAAACCAAAAGGGGTTGTCAGTGCCACGAAGGATTATAGAGATGAGACAGTGATTGATTTAGTTTCTCACATGACCCATAAAGATATTTTTCCAGTGGGCAGATTAGATAAAGATACGACAGGATTACTTTTATTGACCAATGATGGTGAGATGAGTCATGAATTGTTATCGCCTAAAAAGCATGTAGACAAAGTGTATGAGGTTATTGCATCTGGTAAAATTACAACAGAAGAACAAAGACAATTTGAGCAGGGATTAGATATTGGGGAGAAGAATCTTACCAAACCGGCAATTCTTGATATTGTGGAGGCAGCAGATACAGAGTCTAAAGTTTTGGTTACTATACGAGAAGGTAAGTTTCATCAGATTAAGCGAATGTTTCATAAAGTGGGAATGGATGTGTTAGAATTAAAGCGAATCTCAATGGGACCACTTTTATTAGATGATAGTTTACAAGAAGGAGAAGCACGTTTTTTAACAAAAGAAGAGATTAAGCAGTTAAAGGAGTTATATGTTAGAGAATAAAGAGGCAGTTATTTTTGATTTAGACGGTACATTGGTGGATTCTGTATGGATTTGGGGTGTAGTTGATCATCGATTCCTTGGAGAATATGGAATTTCGGTGCCAGAAGATATTTCCGATGATTTAGAAGGTTGCAGTTTCCATGAAACAGCAATTTATTTTAAAAAGCGTTTTGAACTTGATTTATCCATTGAGGAAATCAAAGCAAAATGGAACCATATGGCAACAGAGATTTATACCAATGAAGTTCCCCTAAAAGATGGAGTGGTAGAGTTCTTAGAAGAACTAAAAGGTAGAAATATGAAGATTGGTATTTCTACTAGTAATTCAAGAGAATTGGCCATTGCCACATTAAAAACACATAACATATCAGATTATTTTGATTATATTTGTACATCCAATGAAGTGAAAAAAGGAAAGCCAGCACCAGATGTTTATTTGAAAACGGCGGCGGAACTAAGTATTGAACCTAAGAGAACCCTTGTATTTGAAGATATTCCATATGGAATTATGGCAGGAAACAGTGCCAATATGGAGACTTGTGCAGTGTGGGATAAATATTCAGAGGATGTTATAAATGAGAAAAAGGAGTTAGCAAATTACTATATTCAATCCTATTTTGATGTGTTAAATGGGACATACGAAAGGTTGTAAGGTGATGATATGCGTAAAAAGATAGCAATTGTAACAGGAGCTTCTTCTGGAATGGGAAGGGAATTTATCAAACAAATCACCATGAGATATTCATTTTTAGATGAAGTATGGGTTATTGCTAGAAGAATGGATCGGTTAGAAGAATTAAAAAGTAATAATTCTAAAATTAAGATTGTACCAATGGCAATGGATTTAAATGACATGAGCCAGTTTTTAGAATTAGAGAATAAATTAAAAGAAGAGAAACCTAAAGTTTTCTTTTTAGTGAACAGTGCAGGATTTGGAAGTGTTGGGTTGTTTGAAGATTTAGATGAAAAAGACGTAGCAGGCATGATTGATATTAATTGTAGAGCCTTGACTATGATGACATATAAAGTGTTGCCATTTATGGCAAAAGGTGCTTATATCTATCAGTTTGCATCCTCTGCGGCATTTGTTCCACAACCTAAGTTTGGAATTTACGCGGCAACAAAATCCTTTGTATTAAGTTTTTCAAAATCACTTAATGTAGAATTAAAAGACCGTCATATTCAAGTAGTAGCTATTTGTCCAGGCCCAGTAAAAACAGAATTTTTTGATTTAGCATATGAAAAGACAAATATAAAAATGTATAAATTATTGGTTATGGCAAAACCAGAAAAGGTAGTAGAAAAGGCATTAAAGGATGGAGCCAACAAAAAAAGTGTATCCGTATATGGACTTCCAATGAAAATGGTTCAAATCCTATGCAAAGTATTCCCTTGGGATTTTGCTATGAAATTTATCCGTTAGAGAGGGCAGTATGAAAGAAATCATTGTTTCAAATCAAGAGGCAGAGCAAAGATTTGATAAAATGCTTGGAAAGTATTTAAATCAGGCACCCAAAAGTTTTATCTACAAAATGCTCAGAAAGAAGAATATAAAATTAAATGGAAAAAAGGCCACTGGAAATGAAAAGCTTGTGATGGGAGATCAAATTAACATTTATCTTTCTGACGATACAGTTGCTAAATTCCGAAAAGAAGTGACAGTGGCAAAACAAAAAGTATCCTTAGATGTAATCTATCAGGATACCAATGTTATGTTTATAAATAAGCCATATGGAATGCTTTCTCAAAAATCAAAGCCAGAAGACATTTCTATCAATGATGAGATTCTCCCTTATTGTATGGAACATGGGATTTTGACACAGAAAGATATTCAGATGATGAAGCCGTCCATCTGCAATCGTCTGGATCGAAATACAACAGGAATTATCATTGCAGGAATTTCTTTAGAAGGACTTCAGACTATGGCACAGATGTTAAAAGAGCGAACCATAGATAAATATTACCTTACAATTGTAAAAGGTGTGATAACAAAAAAGGAACAGATTTCTGGATATTTGGTAAAGAATCATAAAACCAATAAAGTGACAGTATCTCCACAGGCAAAGGATGGAGCAGATCCAATTGAAACATCATATGATCCAAGAAAGAACAATGGGGAGTATACCTTACTTCGTGTAAAACTAATCACAGGAAAGACACATCAGATTCGCGCTCATTTAGCCAGCCAAGGACATCCTATTGTTGGAGACAGTAAGTATGGAGATGAAGAAATCAATAGGAAAATGAAACAATTGTTTTCCTTAAAACATCAATTATTACATTGTGAGGAACTAGTTTTTCCAGAGGAAATGAAACGCTTGAAGGAATTAGAAGGAAAGCATATCAAAGCCAGAGTTCCTGAGAATTTTCAAAAGATAATTGACATATTATTTTAATTGCAGGAGGCTACAATGGGAACATGGAATTTAAAAGGGTTAAGGGGATCGGTCTTAGAAGAACTGGTGAACCATACCAATGATATATATAGGGAACAAAGGCTCGCACTTGTTCAGAAAATTCCCACTTCAATAAAACCAGTTAAATTTGATAAGAAAACAAGACAGATTTCTCTTGCATATTTTGATCAGAAAAGTACAGTGGATTATATAGGTGTGGTACAGGGAGTTCCAATATGTTTTGATGCAAAAGAATGTGGGAAAGACACCTTTCCGCTGAACAATATCCACCAGCATCAGATGAAGTTTATGAAAGAATTTGAAGAGCAGGGAGGTATAAGTTTCTTTTTGATTTATTATACCCATCGCCAAGTGTGCTATTTTATGACCTATGAAGAAGCGAATGTTTACTGGATGAGAGGAGAGGAAGGCGGAATGAAGCATTTCAAATATGAAGAACTTGATTTGGGACGTTTTGTGCCAATGAAAAAGGGAATGGTGCTTCATTATCTTGAAACCCTAAAAAAAGTAATGGAAAATGGTAAGTCTTGAAGAAAGTTGACTTAAAGATAGATTTTTTGTATAATAATAAACCGAACGTCTGTAAGTAAATACATAAAAGGAAGAATAGATTATGATAAGAAGCATGACTGGATTTGGGCGCAGTGAAGTGTCCAATGAATTGAATCAAACAATCGTTGTGGAAGTAAAGTCAGTGAATCACAGATACTGTGATGTTACACTAAAGAATCCTAGAAAGTTCACAATGTTTGAACCAAAGATTCGCAATTTATTTAAAGAATATGCCAATCGTGGAAAAGTGGATTTGGCAATTTCATATGAAGATATGTCAGAGAATACTGTAAAGTTACATTACAATAGAGAAATGGCAAAAGAGTATATGAATGCTTTTAAAGCAATGGAGGAAGACTTTGGTATTTCTTCGCGGGTAACTGCAAGAGAATTGTCTCAGTGTTCTGAAGTATTAACTCTTCAAGAACAATCTATGGATGAAGATAGATGGTGGGGATTAATTGAGCAGGCAGTGAAAGAAGCAGGAAAGCAGTTTGTTTCATCCAGAGAAGTAGAAGGTGAAAGGTTAAGAGAAGACTTAATTCAAAAGCTTCACCAGATGAAGGCAGACGTTGCCTTTGTTGAGAGTCGCTCTCCACAAATTGTAGAAGAATATCGTCTAAAGTTAGAAGAGAAAGTGAAAGATTTACTTGAAACAGCAGGGATTGATGAGAATCGAATTGCAGCAGAAGTGACTCTTTATGCGGATAAGATTTCAGTGGATGAAGAGATTGTGCGTTTGCAAAGTCATATTGCTGAGATGGAGAATATCTTGAATCAGGATGACAGTGTGGGACGTAAACTTGATTTTATGGCACAGGAGATGAATCGAGAAGCTAACACGATTCTATCTAAGAGTAATGATGTGGAATTGTCCAATCATGCAATTGAATTAAAGACAAATGTAGAAAAAATTAGAGAACAAGTTCAGAATATTGAGTAAGGAGATATTTTAGATGAAAAAAGGATCTTTATTGATTTTATCCGGGTTCTCTGGGGTTGGAAAAGGAACGGTTGCAAAGCAGTTAGTAGAGAGATATGGATACAGCTTATCTGTTTCAGCAACGACGAGAAAGCCAAGAGAGGGAGAAGTAGACGGAAAAGATTATTTCTTTAAGTCTGTAGATGAATTTAAGAATCTCATTGATTACAATGGGTTTATAGAGTATGCTAGATATGTGGAGAATTATTATGGGACTCCACGTAAGTTTGTAGAAGATGAATTAAAGCTTGGACACAATGTTATCCTAGAGATAGAAGTTCAAGGAGCATTTCGTATTAGAGAACAGTATCCAGATGCACTTCTTGTATTTATTACAGCACCAAGTGCAAAGGAGATTAAGAATCGTCTTCTTGGACGAGGAACTGAAACGGAAGAAGTGATTCAAAAGAGACTCAATCGTGCGTTAGAAGAATCCGCAGATATGGATCAATATGATTATATCATTGTGAATGATGATTTAGATCAATGCGTGGATGATGTGAATTCAGTCGTTGTAGCCCAAGGATGTTTAAAGGACAATAATTTAGATTTGATACAAGAAACCATAGAAGGTCTAAAGGTATTATAGAAGGAGGATTTATTATGTTACACCCATCATATTCAGAATTAATGGAAGTTGTAAACGGAGATGACGAGGACAAGAATATTATTTCAAGTCGTTACTCTATTGTAATTGCAAGTTCAAAGCGTGCAAGACAATTAATTGCAGGAGACGTACCTATGGTAGCGGAGCCAGAGAATCGTAAACCATTGTCTGTTGCTGTAGATGAATTACAAAGCCAGATGGTTAAGATTTTAGATGAAACATTAGAACCAAGCGAACAATAAGAATAAAATGAACGGGTTCCTAGTAGTATGGGGGAACCCTTATTTTTTAAGGAGATTATTTAGGATGGACATATTATTAATTTTAAAAACAGTTTTATTGGGAATTGTCGAGGGGATCACAGAATGGCTGCCAATCAGTAGTACGGGACATTTGATTTTAGCAGATGAGTTTATTAAACTTAACATGTCAGATGCATTTATGGAGATGTTTGATGTTGTCATTCAACTAGGAGCTATTATGGCAGTTGTTGTATTGTATTTTCACAAATTAAACCCATTTTCTCCAAGAAAATCAACCATAGAAAAGAAAGATACAATGATTTTATGGGTAAAGGTTATTATTGCAGTATTTCCAGCGGCAGTGATTGGACTACTATTTGATGACTGGATGCATGATAAATTCTACAATCCAATTGTAGTTGCTGCTACCTTGATTATTTATGGAGTTTTATATATTGTCATTGAGAATCACAATGAAAGAAATCACGTGCGTGGAATGAACCGATTGTCAGGGCTTACATACCAGATGGCTTTAGTCATTGGAGTGTTTCAAGTATTGTCATTAATTCCTGGAACTTCAAGATCAGGAGCAACAATTCTTGGGGGAATTTTAATTGGATGTTCTAGAACCGTTGCAGCGGAATTCTCATTTTTCTTAGGAATTCCAGTGATGTTTGGTGCAAGTTTACTAAAGATTGTAAAGTTTGGATTTCATTTTACAGGGACAGAACTTACGGTGCTTCTTGTGGGAATGATTGTATCTTTTGTAGTATCAGTTCTTGCAATTAAATTCTTACTACAATACATTAAAAATCACGACTTTAAGGCATTTGGAGTGTACCGAATTGTCCTTGGTATTTTAGTTGTTGCGTATTTCTTCGTACTTAGATAAAGGAGTTTTTAATGGATAAACAGGCATTGTTTCAAGAATTAGGAGAATTGATTCAGATTGCTAAAACCAACGGCGATCAGATTTCAAAAAAAGAAATCATATCCTATTTTGAAGAGTTAGAATTAAATGATGAGATAATTACAACCTTGTGTGATTATTTTTTAGAAGCTGGAATCAAGGTAATTGGTTATGAAAAGCAAGAAGAAGACAGACAAGAAACAACACCAGAAGATATTGGAGTCATTGCTTTTTATGAAGAAGAACTACGACAGATGGATTCTGTCAGTGAAGAGGAGAAAGAACAGCTTCTTCAAAGATTTTTAAAGGGAGAAGATGTAAGAGAAGAATTAATTGAAAGCATGCTTTCTGATGTTGTTGGATTTGCAAAAGAATATCAGGGACAAGGAGTGATGTTTGGAGATTTAATTCAGGAAGGGAACATTGGACTTTTAGAAGCTTTGATGGAGATAAAAGGGGATAGTAAGGATGTAAAAGCGAAGGTATATCATCAAATCAGGCAAGCAATGGAGGAGATGATTATGCAGCAAAAAGGCTCCAATGCAGTAGGTGATGCTATGGCAAAGAAAGCCAATCGATTAGATGAAGCTGCAACATATCTTGCAAAGAAATTTGAGAGAGAAGCATCCGCAGAAGAACTAGCAGATTATCTATCAATGGATGTGGAAGAAGTAAAAGACATTATGAAGTTATCTTTGGATGCGATTTCTGTTATGAATACGGAGATTACACCTGCCAAATAGGGGAGGGACTGTATGAACATTCGAGAAAGCCAAGAAAAAAGAGAAGAAGAATTACTTAGTAGGTTTGCTACGCTAAGTTCTAATACAAGAGGAAGAGAAAAGCCTGAGGTGGAGTGTGAGATACGAACTTGTTTTCAACGAGATCGAGATCGCATTCTCCACTGTAAGGCTTTTCGCCGTTTAAAAGACAAAACCCAGGTCTTTTTATCGCCAAGAGGAGATCATTATCGTACAAGAATGACTCATACATTGGAGGTTGCACAGAATGCAAGGACAGTGGCTAGAGCCTTAGATTTAAATGAGCTTTTGACAGAAGCAATTGCTCTTGGACATGATTTGGGGCATACGCCTTTTGGTCATTCAGGAGAAGGTGTATTAAATAAAATTACTCCAGGAGGATTTGAACATGCACTCCAGAGTATTCGTGTGGTAGAGTGTCTGGAAAAGGAAGGGGCTGGATTAAATCTAACATGGGAAGTAAAGGATGGAATGAAAAATCATTCAACAAAACGAATGCCAGCAACGTTAGAGGGAAAAGTAGTTCGTCTCGCAGACAAGATTGCATATATCAGTCACGATATTGATGACTCAATTCGGGGAAATGTATTAACAGAAGAAGATATTCCAAAAGAAATTCGGAATACCTTAGGAAATAGTGTAAGAGAGCGAATGAATACCATGATTCTTGACATGGTGGAGCATAGTCAGGATACAGATGACATTGTAATGTCAAAAGAAATACATGGAGCTATGTTTGATCTTCGCCGATTTTTATTTCGGCATGTGTATGAGGATCCAGATACAAAAAAAGAAGAAAAGAAAGTGCATCATATTATTGAACCTTTGTATGACTATTTTTTAAATCATTTAGATCAGCTTCCAAAATACAGTCAGGAACAAATGGAGAAAGGAAGCAGTAAACATGTGGCAGTATGTGATTACATAGCAGGAATGACAGACCATTTTGCAGTGGAAACATACAAAGAAATATTTATTCCAAAATTTTGGATTTAAATTTAAAGGTTTTTTAAAAAATATGTAGAATAATATATATAGAAGAGCAAAAGAAAGGGGAAATATAAGTGCTATATAGTGATGACATCATAGAAGAAGTACGAAGTCGCAATGATATTGTGGATTTGATTTCCACTTATGTATCTCTAAAAAAGAAGGGAAGTTCATATTTTGGATTATGTCCTTTCCATAATGAAAAATCACCATCATTTTCGGTAAGTCGGGACAAGCAAATGTATTACTGTTTTGGATGCGGGGCTGGAGGCAATGTATTTACATTTGTCATGGAATATGAGAATTTTACATTTCCAGAAGCAATCCGCTATCTGGCAGAACGTGCAGGCATGGTTCTACCAGAAGAGGAGATGGATGAAGAGGCACAAAAGAGAGCCGATGCAAGATCTACCCTTAAGGATTTGAATAAGATTGCAGCCAATTATTTTTATGTATTATTACATAGCAGTCGAGGAGAGATAGGATTAAAGTATCTTAAAGAACGTGGAATTACTTTAGAGACTATGAAAAAGTTTGCATTGGGATATTCGGATATTTACAATGATGATTTATACAAATATCTAAAGGGTAAAGGATATTCAGATGATGATTTGAAGGAATCAGCACTGGTCAATATTGATGAGGCAAGAGGTGGAAGTGATAAGTTTTGGAATCGTGTTATGTTTCCAATTCAGGATGTGAATAATCGAGTCATAGGATTTGGTGGACGAGTTATGGGGGATGGGAATCCCAAGTATTTAAACTCAAAAGAAACCAAGTTGTTTGACAAAAGCAGGAATCTCTATGGACTCAATTTCGCGAGAACCAGCAGAGAGCGTTATATTATTTTGTGTGAAGGGTATATGGATGTAATTACCATGCATCAGGCAGGATTCACCAATACAGTGGCAGCTCTTGGTACTGCATTTACACAGGGACATGCCTCTCTTTTGAAGCGGTATACCGATGAAGTGATATTGTCTTTTGACAGTGATGGGGCAGGACAAAAGGCGATTCTTAGAGCCATTCCAATTCTAAAGGATGCAGGACTTACAGTTCGGGTTTTAGACTTGAAACCATACAAAGATCCTGATGAATTTATTAAGGAACTTGGAGCCGAAGAATTGAAGGAACGGTTATCAAAAGCCATGGGAAGCTTTATGTTTCAGGTGATGACAATATCCAAAGAATACAATCAGGAAGACCCAGAAGAGAGAACTAAGTTTCAAAGAGAAGCAGCGAAGCTTCTTTCTAATATAGAAGAACCTTTAGAGAGAAACAATTATATCGAGGCTGTTTCAAAAGAATACTATATTGCCTTTGAGGAATTAAAGGACTTGGTAGAGTATTATGGAACAAGTGGATATGTTGCCAAGAATACTAAGCAGCAGATAGAAACTCCCAAGATGAGAAGTGAACAAAAAGAAGAAAAGAAGCTTCAGCCTCAAAAGTTATTGCTTACATGGCTGGTAAATGAACCGATTTTATTTAAGAAATTAGAACATATTATCGGACCAGATGACTTTATAGAACCTATATATCATGGAGTTGCAATGCTTTTGTTTTCTCAATATGAAGAGAATGGACAAGTAATTCCAGCTAGAATTATTAACCAGTATACGGATATGGAGGATCAGAAAAAAATCGCTTCATTGTTTAATACAACACTAGAGTTTATACCGGAAGCGGAAGACCAAGAGAAAGCACTTACAGATATTGTTCGGAAGGTAAAGGCAGACAGTATTGAATACCAGATGAATGCATCCAATGATATCATAAAATGGCAGTCACTAATTAAGGAAAAGGGTAACCTCTCTAAATTGCATATTTCAATTTAGGATGGTTAGAATAAGAATGAGAGGAAAGATAGTTATGGCAGAAAATACAATGATGGAATTCACAGAGAAGCTAGAGGGACTTGTAGAATTAGGGAAGCAGAATAAAAATGTTCTAGAATATGAACAAATTGAAACTTACTATAAAGATATGAAACTGACTCCAGATATGATGGAAGCTATCTTTAATTATCTTGAAGAAAAGAATGTTGATGTTCTGCAAATCACAGAAGACGACGATACAGAAGATGAGATTGATGATGAAGTAATTGAAGCTAAGAAGGAAACTGAAAGTGAAATTATTGTGCCAGAGGGTGTCAGTGTTGAAGATCCTGTTCGTATGTATTTAAAGGAGATTGGTAAGGTACCTCTTTTAAGTGCACAGGAAGAAATTGATTTGGCAAAGAGAATGGAAGAAGGAGACGAGCTTGCAAAGCAAAAGCTTGCAGAGGCAAACTTACGTCTTGTTGTTAGTATTGCCAAGAGATATGTAGGACGTGGAATGTTATTCCTTGACTTAATTCAAGAGGGAAATCTAGGTCTGATTAAGGCTGTTGAGAAGTTTGATTACCGTAAAGGGTATAAATTTAGCACCTATGCAACATGGTGGATTCGTCAGGCAATTACACGTGCCATTGCAGATCAGGCAAGAACGATTCGTATTCCAGTTCATATGGTAGAGACAATTAATAAGTTAATTCGTGTTTCCAGACAACTACTGCAAGAATTAGGAAGAGAGCCACTTCCAGAAGAGATTGCGGAAAAAATGGACATTTCAGTAGAAAGAGTTCGTGAAATTTTAAAGATTTCACAAGAGCCAGTTTCCTTGGAGACACCAATTGGAGAAGAAGAAGATAGCCATTTAGGTGACTTTATTCAAGATGACAATGTTCCAGTTCCAGCAGATGCTGCAGCATTTACTTTGCTAAAGGAACAATTAAGTGAAGTTTTAGATACTTTGACGGAAAGAGAACAAAAGGTACTTCGTCTTCGTTTTGGACTTGATGACAGCAGAGCAAGGACATTAGAAGAAGTAGGAAAAGAATTCAACGTAACTCGTGAACGTATTCGTCAGATTGAAGCAAAGGCGTTACGAAAATTACGTCATCCAAGTCGTAGCCGTAAACTGAAAGATTACTTAGACTAATTGGGGTATATATGGAATTATCAAAAAGATTATATGCAATTGCCTCTTTTGTTTCAAGAGGGAATACAGTTGCAGATGTTGGTACCGATCATGGATACATTCCCATTTATCTTGTAAAACATCAGATTTGTCCCAAGGCATTTGCCATGGATATAAATCAGGGTCCCTTAGATAAGGCAATTGCCAATGTAAAGACAGAAGGATTAGAAGAGCAGATTAAGTGTATCAAATCCAATGGATTAGAATATTTGCCGCAAAATCAAGTGGATACCATTGTAATTGCAGGTATGGGTGGAGATTTGATGGAACAGATTTTGGCTTTTGGAGAGGAAAAATTAAAAGACATTCAAGAACTTGTGCTGTCTCCCCAGTCACATCCAGAAAAGGTAAGAAAATTTCTCCACAATCATGGATTTGTGATTCAAGGAGAATCTATGTTAAAGGAAGATGGAAAGTTTTATTTGATTTTACATGCAACAAGGGGAACGGAGCAGTTTCAAGAAGAATATTTTTACTTGTACGGAAAAAAGCTTTTAGAAGCAAAAGACAAGACAATGGGTGAATATTTAGAATCGGAATTAAAAAGTGTAGATAAGATACTAGAATCTTTTTCATCAATGAACGCACCATCCGTTGAAATGCGGAGAATAGAGTTGGCAAAGGAAAAGAAGAATATTATGGAGGCATTGACATATTATGAAGTGTAGTGAAGTCATACAGTGCTTAGAAGAAAGAACACCCCATAGTTTTGCCATGGAGTGGGATAATGTTGGACTGTTAGTTGGAAGAGTAGAAAGTGAAATACATAAAATTCTAGTAACCTTAGATGTTACCAAGGAAGCAGTAACCATGGCAGTAGAACAGGGCGTGGATATGATTGTAAGTCATCATCCCATTTTATTTTCTTCCGTAAAATCAGTGACAGATCAAGATTTTCTAGGAAATAAAATAGTTACATTAATCGAACATGGGATTTCTTGTTTTGCAATGCATACCAACTATGATGTGTGCCAAATGGCAGATTTAGCAGATCAATATTTTCAAATGACAGATACCATACCCTTAGAAGTAACTTATGATATGAATGGAGAGCAAAAAGGAATTGGAAGTGTCGCATACTTAGAAGAACCAATCTCACTTTCTGCCTGTGCAAAAAAAGTGAAAGATGCTTTCGGCTTAAAAGAGGTACTTTTATTTGGAAAAGAAGAGCAGATGGTACAAAGGATTGCCATGTCACCAGGTTCTGGAAGACATATGATAGAAGAAGCATTAAAAGCAAATGCAGATGTATTAATTACAGGAGATATAGGACATCATGAAGGACTAGATGCATTAGATATGGGAATAAGTGTTATAGAGGCAGGACACCACGGATTGGAACAAATATTTATTTCAGATGTGGCAGACTATCTAAAAAAGCATTGTAAGAACTGTGAGATTATATCCTTGAATCCTGGAATCCCATATCAGGTATATTAGACAGAGAGAGGGGGTATTTTTATGTTGACAATAACAATTGGAGAAAAAACAATTCAGGTAAAAGAGGGAACCCCATTGGAGACACTGGCAAAGGAATACCAAAAACCAGAAGAACCAATTATTTTGTTAGGATATGTGAATCAAAAGTTAAGGGAATTGTCTTATAAATTAAAAAAAGACAGTACCATAAAATTTGTGACCAATGAATTACAGTCAGGATATATGACATACAAGCGTACCACCATCTTTATTTTGTTAAAGGCATGTAGAGATGTTCTTGGAGAAGATGCAGTGAATAAAATGCATATTAATTATTCCATTGGAAACAGTTGCTTTTGTGAATTTCGTTCCATGCAAATAAATGAAGAAATTGTTTCTAAAATTGAGCATCGTATGAGTCAGTTGATAGAAAATGATTTACCCATTTATAAAATGAATTGGAGTACACAGGAAGTAAGAGATTATTTTGCACAAAATCATATGGAGGACAAAGAAAGATTGTTCCGGTACCGAAAAGCCTCCAATGCAAATCTCTATGAAATCGATGGATATTATAACTATTTTTATGGATATATGGCACCAAGTACAGGATATATTAAGCGTTTTATACTCAATGAATATGAAAATGGTATGATTCTTCAAATCCCAAGACGAAATTCATATTCAGAAATCACAAAATTTAGACCTCAGCCAAAATTGTTTAATGTGATGCAGCGTTCTAGAAAATGGTGCAAGGCTATGAAAGTAGAAACAGTAGCAGATTTAAATGAGGTAATTGTAAATGAAGAAATTGGGAATTTGATTTTAGTGCAGGAAGCATTGCAGGAGAGACTGCTTTCTGATGTTTCGGATCGAATTATTAAAGAAGGAAAAAAGATTGTATTAATTTCAGGGCCTTCATCTTCAGGAAAAACAACATTTTCTCATCGTCTGTCAATTCAACTCCAGACACATGGAATGACACCACATCCCATTTCTCTGGATGATTATTTCCTAGATCGGGAGCTTTCTCCCAAAGAGGCAGATGGCAGTTATAATTTTGAGTCTATTTATTCATTAAATTTAAAGCAGTTTAATGAAGATATGAGCCGGCTATTAAAGGGAGAAACAGTTCAACTGCCTACTTATAATTTTCTCAATGGAAAGAGTGAGTATAAAGGAAATTATAAAACAATAGGAGAACAAGATATTCTTGTCATTGAGGGGATTCATGGATTGAATTCAAAGTTGTCATCTCAAGTGGCAGAAGACAGTAAATTCAAGATTTATGTAAGTGCATTAAGTCAGATCAATATGGATCAGCATAATAGAATTCCATCTTCAGATGGACGTTTAATTAGAAGAATTGTAAGAGATTCTATGCAACGAGGAACCAATGCCAAAGATACCATCCGTCGATGGGATTCTGTGCGAAAAGGGGAAGAGGAAAATATATTTCCTTATCAAGAAGAGGCAGATATTATGTTTAACTCAGCACAGGTTTATGAATTAGCTGTATTAAAACAATATGCAGAACCATTGCTTTTTGCAGTAAGCCCAGACTGTGAAGAGTATCAGGAGGCAAAAAGGTTATTAAAGTTTTTTGATTACTTCTTAAATGTTAGAAGTGGGAATATTCCACAGACATCACTTTTAAGAGAATTTATTGGTGGAAGTTGCTTTGAAACTTGATTTATGATATTATAAGAACTCATGTTAGCTGGATAGATGATCGCGCTGTGCTTGTCACAGTGAGGAAAGTCCGGGCTTCACAGGGCAGGATGCCAGATAACGTCTGGTAGGGGCAACCCTCAGGCTAGTGCAACAGAGATAAACCGCCAGCTTTTGCTGGTAAGGGTGGAAAGGTGAGGTAAGAGCTTACCGCTTGACTGGTAACAGGCAAGGCAGATGTAAACCCCATTCGAAGCAAGACCAAGGTAAAGCGATAAATCGGCCCGATTTGCTTTCGGTAGGTCGCTAGAGCTTGCTGGTGACAGCAAGTCGAGATAGATGATCATTCACGACAGAACCCGGCTTATCGTCTGGCTAACATGATTTATAATCAATACAAGAAGATATGGAACACATTGTATGTAGTATATATGATGTGTTTTCTTAATAAGTACGTTGAAAGAAGTGAAAAAAGGAGAAAAAATGAATCAAATTACATTAAATAATGGAATCGATATTCCTCAAATTGGACTTGGAGTATATCAAACACCGTTGGGGAGCGGTACTGTTAATGCGGTAAAATGGGCGATAGAAGCTGGATACCGTCATATTGACACTGCAAAAGTGTATGGCAATGAAGGGGATGTTGGAACCGGAATTTTCCAGAGTGGAGTGCCAAGAGAAGATATATTTTTGACAACAAAGCTATGGAATGATGATATTCGTGAAGGACGCACCAAGGAAGCTTTTGAAGAAAGCCTAGAAGCCTTGCAGACAGATTATGTGGATTTATATTTAATTCACTGGCCAGTAGATGGATTTGAAATGGCCTGGCTGATAATGGAAGAACTATATAAAGAAGGAAAGATAAGAGCCATTGGATTGAGCAATTTCCATGAGGAACATTTGGATCGATTAATGAAAGTTGCTTCAGTGACACCTGCGGTAAATCAGATAGAATCTCATCCATATATGAACAATCAATCATTAATTGATTTTAATCATTCTCTGGGAATAGAAGTTGAAGCATGGCGTCCTCTTGGAGGAACTGGTGGAAATCTTTTAGAAGATGCAGAATTAAAACAGATTGCAAATAAGTATGGAAAAAGTGTGGCAGATATTGTTTTACGCTGGGATATTCAAAGAGGTGTAATTGTACTGCCAAAATCAACCCATAAAGATCGAATTGCATCCAATATAGATGTTTTTGACTTTTGTCTAGATGGAGAGGATATGGAACGAATCAACCAATTAAACAGAGATGTTCGTCTTGGTCCAAATCCAGATGATTTTACCTTTTAGAATCGTAAAGAATCATACAACAGCATAAATTCTTCTTGTATCGCATATACTCTTATAAAGGAGTGTGCGTCATTGAAGAAGAAAATTAAAATCATAACCATTTCTTGTATGATCGGTGTGTGCAGCATTGGTCAAAGTGTTCTTGCAAAAGATCAGATGTTCTTAGCATTAGAATCTAAACAGAACATAGATGTTATCATGCAAAAAAAGGTAGAAGAAGAGAACAGACGTTACGACGAAAATACAAAGATAATACAGAAGCTGAATATACAAAAGAAAATTGAAGAGAAAAATTATGCAAAGGCATTAAATAGAGAAGTCAGTACAAGGGAAACTGCCATCTTGACTCGAATCGTGGAAGCAGAAGCTACAGATAAAGATATGAAAAGCAAAATCTTAGTAGCAAATGTTATATTAAACAGGGTTCGCTCCAAAGAATTCCCCAATACGATAGAGGGAGTCGTATTTCAACGAACTCAGGGAAAAGTACAGTTTTCGCCCACAGCAGATGGACGGTATGATTCTGTTACCATTACCAAAAGCAGTATGGAAAGTGTGAGAAGGGCAATGCGAGGCGAAGATTACTCGGAAGGAGCCCTTTATTTTGTTGAAAAGACAATTGCCAATCCAAGAAATGTATCTTGGTTTGAATCTTCCCTGCATCATTTATTTACTTATCAAGGACACTCATTTTATAAATAAGATGAGTGTTTTTTGCTTTTAGATAAATTTGGAAAAACTGTTGTAAAATTCCTTTCTAAATGGTAATATATGTAAAAGAATAAAAATACCTAGAAGGAGGGAACATATGGGAAGACCAGACACTAGCTTAGGAAGCTATTTAAAAGACCCCAAACGATTTGCAGATGTGTTTAATCAGGGAGTTTTTCAAGGAGAAATTAAAATCTTACCAGAAGAATTAAAAGAACTGGATTCCGTTAGTAAACAGAGCCGAGGAGGAAATCGCACGCGAGATTTAGTAAAACAGTATATGTATGAAGATACCAAACTTGCCATCTTGGCAATTGAAAATCAAAATAATATTCAATACTTTATGCCATTAAAGAATATGCTGTATGATTCTGATTTTTACAATGATCAGCGAAAAATAATTTCAAAGAGTCACAAAGACACCAAAGATTTAAAAGGGGACGAATATATTTCTAGTTTTTCAAAAAATGACAAGTTAAGTCCAATCATTACCCTAGTGATCTATTATGGAGACAAAGAGTGGAATGCTCCAAAAGAATTACATGAAATGTTAGAAGTGTCTCCAAAGCTGAAACCATTCAAAGGGTTAATTCAAAATTATAAAATTAATCTTCTAGAAGTAAGTAAAATTGATAATCTAGATGCATATAGTGATGATATGAAAGTATTGTTTGGTTTTATAAAATATCAAAGGGATAACGAAAAGTTACAACAATTTATTAGTAAAAATAAGGAAATATTTTCTTGCGTTCCACTAGAGACATGCAGTACAATAGAAGCAGTAACCAATACAAAAGAAATACGAAAATATATGAAGAAGAACGAGAATGGAGTGATCAATGTGTGCCAGGCAATTGAAGATATGAAAAAAAGCAGTGAAGCAATAGGAGAGAAGCGAGGAAAGGCAATCGGAGAAAAGCAAGGAGAAGCACGAGGAAGGGCAATTGGAGAAAAGTATGGAGAAGTACGAGGAAAGACAATGGGAGAAACTCGTTTATCTACATTGATGAATCGTTTGTTTGAAGATGAAAGAATAAATGATGTTAAAAAAGCCATCAATGATTCAAAATTTCGAGAAATCATGTATCAAGAATATGGAATTAAATAAGATGAAACCGGAGAACCAAAGAACAAAATCAACACGACCATTTGTAATGTAATATTGATACAATTGGATGCGCGTTACATAGAAGGAAATATGAATCGGCGGCAAAGCGATATGTTTTGCCGCTGTTATTTTATAAAAAATCCCAGTAAAGTCATAGAAAACGGGATAAATCTATTGACATTTCTTTTTGTTATGTTAAAATGTTAGGAAACTAACAATTAGGGAGCTAACAAAGGAGGTGGCATATGCATCATAAGAAAGAGATTGGATTTATATTTAGAGATATGTCAAATTTAATAAAGCGTGATTTGGATCGACGTATGGGATGTGATGAGGAGTGTCATAACCGTACAGGTGGACAGGGCTTTATGATTGGGTATATATATGAACATAGTAAGGATGGGGCTGTATTTCAAAGAGATATTGAGAAGGCATTTCATATACGAAGATCCTCAGTAACTGGAGCTTTAAAACTTTTAGAAAAGAATGGTTATATTAGAAGAGAAGCTGTAAAAGAGGATGCAAGGCTCAAGAAGATTATATTAACTGAAAAAGCAGTGCAGCGACATCAAAGAATTTCTGCGATTATTGATGAGTTTGAATCAGACGTAATCAAAGGAATTAGTCAGGATGATTTAGATGCATTTTACCGCGTTGTGAATCAAGTGAAGAACAATATTGGAAACTAGAAAGGAACTATTATGTTAAAGACGTTAAGCAGAGAAATTAAAGAATTTAAAAAAGACTCTTTATTGTCTCCGTTTTTTGTAATCTTAGAGGTTATCATGGAATTAATTATTCCATTAATGATGGCGTCAATTATAGACGATGGAGTGAATCGTGGGAATATGAAACACGTTTGGGTGATGGGAATTGCAATGATAGTAATTGCCATGTTATCCCTTACTTTTGGTGTGTTATCAGGAAAGTATGCAGCCAGAGCGTCAACTGGATTTGCAAGGAACTTAAGAAAGAAGATGTTTGAGAATATCCAGACATTTTCATTTTCAAATATTGATAAATATTCTACGGCGGGATTAATTACAAGAACTACGACAGATATTACCAATGTACAGAATGCATATCAGATGATAATTCGTATGTGTGCAAGAGCGCCATTTATGTTAGTGATTGCAGTAGGAATGACTTTTTCCATTAATGCAAGGCTTGCGTGGATTTTTGTTGGAGCTGTTGTTTTTTTGGGAATTATTCTTGGATTTATTGTAACAAGAGCATTTCCAGCATTCTCAAAGGTATTTAAAAAATATGATGCATTAAATGCAAGTGTACAAGAGAATATTAATGCAGAACGTGTAGTAAAGGCTTATGTTCGTGAAGACTATGAAATTGAAAAGTTTAATAAGTCAAATAACAATCTTTATAAGTTATTTATTAAGGCTGAAAAATTAGTTGTTTTAAATATGCCTATTATGCAGTTTGTAATGTATGCAAGTATTTTGTTATTGTCATGGTTAGGTGCGCAGATGATTGTTTCCGGTGAATTAAAGACTGGAGAATTAATGAGTTTGTTTACATATGTATTGAATATATTAATGAGTTTAATGATGATTTCCATGGCGTTTGTTATGATTTCTATGTCAAAAGCATCTGCAGACCGTATTGCAGAAGTCATTAACGATAAAGCCACAATTGTAAATCCAGATCATCCAGTGATGGAAGTAAAAGATGGCTCCATTGAATTTAATGACGTAAACTTTGCTTATGAAAAAGGAAAGAATAATTATGTTTTAAATAATATTAATTTAAAGATTAAGGCAGGGGAAACCATTGGAATTATTGGTGGTACTGGAAGTGCCAAGTCTTCGTTAGTACAGTTGATTCCAAGATTATATGATGCAACCATTGGAGAAGTGAAAGTCGGTGGAATGAATGTCAAAGAATATGATGTTGAAACACTTCGTAATGAAGTTGCCATGGTACTTCAAAAGAATGTATTATTTTCGGGAACTATAAATGAAAATATCCGTTGGGGAGATAAGGATGCGTCAGATGAAGAAGTGAGACGTGTATGTGAACTTGCTCAGGCCGATGAATTTATTCAGACATTCCCAGATAAATATAATACATATATTGAACAGGGTGGAAGCAATGTATCTGGAGGTCAAAAACAAAGACTTTGTATTGCAAGAGCATTATTGAAAAAGCCTAAAATCCTTATTTTAGATGATTCTACCAGTGCAGTAGATACAAAGACAGATGCTTTGATTCGTGAAGCCTTTGTAAATGAAATTCCAGACACAACAAAGATTATCATTGCACAGAGAATTAATTCCATTGAAGATGCAGATAAGATTATCGTATTGGATGAAGGAAGAATTGAAGCCATGGGAACAAATGAAGAATTATTAGAGACAAGTAAAATTTACCGAGAGGTATATGAATCACAAGCAAAGGGGGAAGCTGACAATGAATAAGAAGAAAAAAGTCCAGAACCCTGGAGCAATTATTAAACGTCTCCTTGGATTTGTATTAAAAGAATATAAATTTCAGTGCCTTATTGTGTTAATTTTAATTGTGTTAAGTGCTCTTGCCAATGTAGTGGGAACCATGTTCATGAAGAGCTTAATTGATACTTATATTGTGCCAATGACACATGCAAAGAGTCCGGATTTTGGACCATTAATGAAGGCATTACTTCGCATGGCGGCGGTATATGCGGCGGGAACACTTGCAACTTGGGGATATAATCGAATTATGATTAATGTATCTCAGGGAAGTTTAAGAGATATTCGTACCAGCCTATTTACTCATATGGAAAGATTACCAATCCGATATTTTGATACCCATGCCCATGGGGATATTATGAGTATTTATACCAACGATACAGATACCCTTCGACAAATGATATCACAAAGTTTACCACAGACAGTATCAGCGGTTATCACTGTTGTCAGTGTATTTGTTTCCATGTTGATTTTAAATATACCATTAACCATTGTCACTTTAATTATGGTTGGAATTATGGTATATGTAACAGGGAGAATTGCAGGTCAAAGTGGAAAATACTTTGTAGCACAACAGCAACAGCTTGGAACTGTTAATGGATTTATTGAGGAAATAATGGAAGGACAGAGAGTTGTCAAAGTATTCTGTCACGAAGAAGCATCCATGGAAGAGTTTAATAAGCGAAATGATGCATTGTTTGAAAGTGCAGACAGTGCCAATAAATTTGCCAATATTTTAATGCCTATTTTAGGAAACTTAGGAAATTTGACCTATGTAGTAACCACTATATTTGGTGCAGTTCTCGCGATTTTTGGCATTGGTGGATTTACCCTTGGAGGATTGGCCTCTTTCTTACAATTTAGTAAGTCATTTAACCAGCCAATTGCACAAGTATCTCAGCAGATGAACTTTATTATTATGGCACTTGCAGGTGCAGAGAGAGTTTTTAAGCTGTTAGATGAAGAACCAGAAACTGATGATGGATATGTAGAACTTGTCAATGCAAAAGCAGACGAACATGGACAGATTACAGAGACTAAAGAAAGAACACAGCATTGGGCATGGAAACATTACCATAAGGAAGATGGAACAACTACCTACCGATTATTAGAGGGGGATGTTGTATTTGATCATGTAGATTTTGGATATGAAGATGACAAAATTGTATTACATGATATTGAGTTGTTTGCAAAGCCAGGAGAGAAGATTGCTTTTGTTGGAGCTACTGGTGCAGGGAAAACAACAATTACCAATTTAATTAACCGCTTCTATGATATCCAAGATGGAAAAATCCGTTATGATGGAATTAATATTAACAAAATTAAAAAGCCTGATTTACGACGTTCTTTAGGAATTGTACTTCAAGATACACATTTATTTACGGGAACTGTCAAGGAGAATATTCGTTTTGGTAAATTAGATGCAACAGATGAAGAAATCATTGCAGCGGCAAAATTGTCCAATGCACATACTTTTATTAAGCATTTGCCAGATGGATATGACACTGTATTAACAGGAGATGGAAATAACTTGTCACAGGGACAGCGTCAGCTTCTATCCATTGCAAGAGCAGCAGTTGCCAATCCACCGGTATTAATTTTAGATGAAGCAACATCAAGTATTGATACACGAACAGAAAAAGTAGTGCAAGAAGGTATGGATCGTTTGATGGATGGAAGAACTGTATTTGTAATTGCCCATCGATTATCGACGATTAAGAATTCAGATGTGATTATGGTATTAGATAAAGGACGTATTATTGAACGTGGAAATCATGATTCTTTATTGGAAAAGAAGGGTATTTACTATCAATTATACACAGGAGCTTTAGAACAGGACTAATTTAGTCATTATAAAGAACAGAAATTGTATGATATTACTACAGTTTCTGTTCTTTTTGTTGTATTAATTTTAGTAGAATTTAAGAAAATATAAGAAAAGTTCATAAATAGAATGTTGCAATTTTAAAAGGATAGAGGTATAATAAGCACACAATTAGCACTCGTTGGTGTTGAGTGCTAACAAAAAGGAGTTGAGAATATGATTACAATACCAATTTATGATATGACATTACTTCCAGATGTAACTTTCTATTTTAAGAAAGATGCTTTTGAAACATGGAATCGTAGTGCTTCGTTAACAAGAGGAGAAGAAATTCTTTTTCTAATGCTGAAAGAGGAAAAAGCTCCAAATGAAGTAACAGTAGATGACTTTTATCCAATTGGAGTCTCTGCAAAGGTTGAGAATATAGATGGTGAAGGGAATGTTCAGATTCGCACACTAGAAAGAATCGAGGTGTCAGACATTGAGGTAACACCAGATGGTGTCACTGCAGAGGGATCTATAAGATTAGAAGAGAATGATCTTATCGTAGAAGAAGCCAAGGAAAGATTTGAAAAAGTGCGTTCCAAATATTTGAAGTTTGTTCAGGGATTTCAGTGGGGTGTATGGGCAAGAAGTATGATTCTTCATTGGAAGAATATGAACGAGATTGTGTGTGCAACTTCAGGATATTTAAGTCTTAGCTGGGAAGAAAAATACGCAATTATGGAGACTGATTCTAAGAAGGAACGCTACGAGTTAATTGAGCATGCTATTTATGAATTCATGGAATTTACAAGGATATCAGAAGAGGCAGAAACAGCACAGAAGGAAGACAACGAGCAGATATACCGAGAGGCAGCGTTAAAGAAACAGATTGATATTCTACAAAGACAGTTAGATGATATGCATCCGGAAAATATTTCAGATGTTAAAAGGTTTGAGCGTAAGATTAAAGAATCTGGAATGAATAAGGATGCAGAAAATGAAGCAAACAAAGTTCTAAATCGAATGAAACAAGAGGGAAAAGATGGTCATGAGTATGGAATGCTTTATGATTATCTTGACTTTGTGACAAGCCTTTCATGGAAGAAAGAAGAAGTAACCAACATTGATTTAGAAGAAGTAGAGCGTGTTTTAGACGAGGACCATTATGGACTAAAGAAAGTAAAGGAGCGTATTGTTCAGCAGATGGCAGTGATGGCCCTTAAGAAGATGCAGTCAGGATCCATTCTTTTATTTGTAGGTCCTCCGGGAACAGGAAAAACAAGTATTGGACAGAGTATTGCTAGGGCGCTTCAAAGAGAATATGTACGAATTAGTCTTGGAGGAGTTCGAGATGAGTCTGAGATTCGTGGACACCGCAGAACTTATGTAGGTGCTATGCCAGGAAGAATTATGGAGGGTATGAAACGAAGCAAAGTATCCAATCCGGTTATGGTATTAGACGAAGTAGATAAATTAGTAAGAGATTATGGTGGAGATCCAGCCAGTGCGCTTCTTGAAGTGTTAGATCCGGAACAAAATCATACTTTCACAGATCACTATATGAATGTTCCATATGATTTGTCCAATGTATTATTTGTATGTACTGCAAATTCAACAGATACGATTCCAGAACCTTTACTAAACCGTATGGAAGTGATTGAATTTCCAGGATATACGGCCATTGAAAAGTTTCATATTGCCAAAAAGTATTTACTGCCAAAAGCAATGGAAAGTGTCGGAATAAAGGCAAAGAACTTAAAAGTAACAGATGCAGCCATTGAAAAAATGATTGAAGAATATACAATGGAATCTGGGGTTAGAAGCTTGAAGAAACAAATGGATACCTTGTGTAGATATGCAGCGGTAAAGCTTGTAAAAGGAGAACAAAAGAGTCTAACTGTCAGTGATAAAAGATTAGTTGATTATTTAGGACGTCAGCGATTACACCATGAACAAAAGCTTTTAGAAAGTGAGCCAGGAATTGTAACAGGGCTTGCATGGACAAGAGCTGGTGGTGAGATTTTATTTATTGAGACAAAGATGATGAGTGGCAGTGGAAAAGTTGTGATTACAGGGCAGCTTGGAGATGTAATGAAGGAATCTGCACAAATTGCGTTAAGCCTTGTAAAATCCTTTTATCCAGAAGAAGCAAAGCAGTTAGAAAAGAAAGATATACATATTCATGTGCCATCTGGAGCAGTTCCAAAGGATGGACCTTCAGCAGGAATTACCTTAGTAACCGCTCTTGCTTCGTTGCTTACAGGGAAATCTGTTAGTACAGAATATGCTATGACAGGAGAAGTATCTTTAAGAGGTGGAGTTATGCCAATTGGAGGGCTTCCTGAAAAGTTAATGGCGGCACAGCGTGCTGGAATTACAAAGGTATTGATTCCATATGACAATGTGGAAGATTTAGAAGACGTGGCAAGTGAAATCAAAGAAAAACTTGACATTATTCCAGTCAAGAAAGCAGAAGAAGTATTAAACCGTCTTTTAAAATAATTAATTAAATGAGTTGACATTCAAATTAAAAAGTATTATTATAACAACATAATTACAAACCGCTGAGAAAGAGTAGTAGATAAGATACGGATGATTGTTAGAGAACTGTAGATGGTGAGATTACGGTATGATTCCCTTATTGAATGGACTTTCGAGGGTAGTCTTGAAGTTTTAAGTATGGACTGCCGGGAACCCCAACCCGTTATCCTTTGGGCATATATGATAGTATATGGTAGAGTGGACTAAGTTTTAGTCAATTTGAGTGGTACCGCGGATAATTTCGCCTCAAGCAAAATGTATTTTTTTGCTTGAGGTTTTTTATTATATAAAATCCTTCTGGGACTTATATGATAAAAAGAACTATTAAACGTTGAAAAAAGGAGAAATAAGATGAGAAAGATGAAAAAGTTATTAGCAGTAGGATTAAGCGTAGTATTAGCAGGGGCAATGTTGACAGGATGTGGAAGCAAGAAGAAGTCTTCTAGTAAGACTTATAAGATTGGTATTTTGCAGTTTGCAGAGCATTCATCTTTAGACAATTGTAGAAAAGGATTTTTACTAGGGTTAGAAGAAGAAGGAATTAAGGAAGGCGACAACCTAAAAGTAACCTATAAGAATTCACAGGCAGACACAGCAACAGATAATCAAATTGCATCAAATTATGCATCTAAGAAATTTGATATGATTTGTGCTATTGCTACACCAAGCGCACAAAGTGCTTACAACGCAGTATCAGATTCTGATACACCAGTTATTTACACAGCAATTACATCACCAAAACTTGCAGGATTTGTAAATGACAAAGGAGAAAATGTTGGAAATATCACTGGAACATCTGACTTAGTATTAGCAGAAAAGCAGTTAAAACTAATCCGACAGATGATGCCAAAAGCAAAGAATGTTGGAATTATGTATAGTACAAGCGAGGTTAATTCAAAAGCAGGAATCGAAGCTTATGAAAAATCAGCTAAAAAATACGGATTTAAAATTGTAACACAGGGAGTAAGTGCAGCAGCAGATATTCCTATGGCAGCAGATAGTTTAGTGAAAAAGGTTGATTGTATTACAAATTTAACGGATAATACAGTAGTAAGTAATCTTCAAATCGTTCTTGAAAAAGCAAACAAAGTAAAAGTACCAGTATTTGGTTCTGAAATTGAACAAGTTAAAATCGGATGCATTGGATGTGTAGGAATTGATTTTGTAAAACTTGGAAAACAGACAGGAAAGATGGCAGCAAAAGTTTTAAAGGGTGAAAAAGAAGCAAAAGATATTAAGTTTGAAACCTTTAACGATGGAGATGTTTACGTGAACCAAAAAGTTGCTGATGACCTAGGAATTAAAGTACCTAATGATGTAACAAAATCAGCAAAAGATACATTTACAAAAATTGAAGCAAGCAAATAGGAGACATTATGGAACAATTAATCATTGGCGTTTTTGAACAGGGATTTATCTATGCGATTATGGCGCTGGGAGTTTATATTACATACAAGATTTTAGATTTTCCTGATTTATCAGTGGATGGATCTTTCCCATTAGGAGCAGCGGTAACCGCTGTACTCTTAATGAAGGGAATGAATCCAATTCTTACTCTAGTATTATCAACCCTTTGTGGTGCATTTGCAGGAATGATTACAGGAATTATCCATGTAAAGTTTAAAGTTAGAGATTTATTATCTGGAATCATTATGATGACTGCTTTATATAGTATTAATCTTCGGATTGTGGGAGGAATCGCCAATGTTCCCTTGTTTAATTATAAAACACTATTTAACAATGATTTCGTCAATGGAATCTTTGGAGGTGGACTTTCGGCTTATAAAACAGTAATTATTATTTTTGTGGTTATGTTAATTGCCAAAGTTTTATTAGATTTTTATTTAAAAACAAAATCAGGTTATTTGTTAAGAGCTGTTGGTGACAACGAGACGATTGTAACATCTTTGGCAAAAGATAGTGGGTTTGTGAAGATTGTTGGATTATCCATTTCCAACGGATTGGTAGCTTTAGCTGGAAGTGTTATGTGCCAGCAGCAAAGATTCTTTGAAGTATCTATGGGAACAGGAACAATTGTCATTGGACTTGCCAGTGTTATTATTGGAACCAATATCTTCAAAGGCAGCTTTTTAAAAGCAACCACTGCAGTTGTTATTGGCTCTGTTGCATATAAAGCATGTGTAGCCATTGCCATTGACCTTGGAATGAATGCCAACGATTTAAAATTAATTACAGCAGTATTATTCCTAGTTATTTTAATTCTTAGTATGGATCGCAAAAAGAAGGTGAAATCATGATTAGACTAGAACATGTAGATAAATATTACAATATAGGAACTGTAAATGAAGTTTGTCTTTTCAATGATTTTAACTTAGAGGTAAATGACGGAGATTTTATTTCTGTAGTAGGGAGTAATGGTTCTGGTAAGACCTCCATGTTAAACTTGATTTGTGGAAGTCTTGGATTAGAAGGCGGAAAGATTATTCTAAATGGTGCGGATATTACCAGTCAAAAGGAATTTGTTCGTCAAAGAAAGATTGGAAGAGTTTATCAAAATCCAGCAATGGGAACTTGTCCCAATATGACAATCTTGGAAAATATGTCTCTTGCAGATAATAAAGGGAAGTCTTTTGGTCTTGGATTTGGTACAAATAAAAAACGAATCAATCATTATAAAGAGTTATTAAGCCAGTTAGGACTAGGGCTTGAGAATATGCTAGGGTCTAAAGTAGGATCACTGTCTGGAGGACAAAGGCAGGCGATGGCGTTATTGATGACAACCATGACACCTATAGAGTTTCTGATTTTAGATGAACATACAGCAGCGTTAGATCCCAAAACGGCAGATTTAATTATGGAATTAACCAATAAGATTGTTAAGGAAAAGAAGCTTACTGCAATTATGGTAACCCATAATCTTCGCTATGCAGTAGAGTATGGAAACCGTTTATTAATGATGCATCAAGGAACCGTTGTGATTGATAAAGCGGGAGATGAGAAACAGCAATTAAAGATTGATGATATATTAGATCAATTTAATGAAATAAGTATCGAAGTGGGAAATTAAACAAAATGTATAGCACTTGGAGGTAGCCATGAAAAGATTGTTAAGCACGAATAGTAGGATGGAAACAAGAATATTAGCAGATGTTTTTAAGCTGTATCATATTCCGTGCTTTGCGAAAAGTGTAGGAAGTGGTGAATATGCTCGGATTACCACTGGTTTTTGTGTGTCGGGAGAAGATGTTTATATTCAGGAAGAATATGTAGAGCAGGCAATTGAGATAGTGGAGATGCTCAAAAAGAAGCATAAAAAGGATATAGATTATGTTTGATACATTATTGCAGGAATTAACTATTTTTATACAACATACATTATGGTTTTCGCCAATTTTAGCACTGTTTGCAGGGATGCTCACATCTGTTACGCCATGTTCTTTGTCCACATTGTCTTTAATTATGGGATATGTAACTAGTGGCGGAGAGAATGATACAAAGAAAAGCTTTGTGTATTCTTTCATATTTGCCGTTGGAAGTGCGGTTACTTTTGTTACGTTAGGAATTGGAGCTTCTTTTGTAGGAGGAGTCATTGGTCACAATGAGATTTTGCACGTGACATTATGTCTATTTATGATTTTAATGGCATTTCAAGTCTGGGGAATTATCAATATTATTCCACATGTACATTTTACTGCGAAGAATCAAAAGCGTGGATATATTGGAGCTTTTGTGGCAGGAATGCTTGGTGGAATTTTTTCGTCTCACTGTGCTGTTCCTGTGATAGTGGGACTTTTAGCCATTGTAGCCAATGAAGGGAATGTACTTTTAGGGATTCTTTTATTGTTCTGTTATTCTGTTGGACATGGAATTCTAGCAGTGGTTGCAGGAACATCAACAGCATTTGCTGAGAAGATTGGAAGCAGCAAGACATACACAACAGGAACGAAAGTATTTCAGATATTACTAGGAATCTTGATGGTTGTGATAGGTGTTGTAAGTTTGTTTTTGGATTAAAAGAAAGTTATCTAAGTTTTATTTCCACTCTTGCATCTGGAATACAAACTTGTTATAATAGCACACAGTGAATTAAATCAGACAGTTCATTCGTACCATCCTGTCTTTAATCAAAACTAGGACTATAAGAGGAAACTCTTATTTTCTTATGATGATTTTTAGGGCATGGTACATAGGTATCATGTCTTTTTCAATATAAAGGAGAAATAAGTAGATGTATCAATTGAAAACACATGCCAGTTTTGACTCGGCACATTTTTTAGCAGGATATAATGGAAAATGCAGTAATCTCCATGGACATCGATGGAAGATAGAAGTGACATTAAAAAGCAGTCAATTAGTCAATGAAGGACAAACAAGAGGGATGATTGTTGATTTTGGAGAATTAAAGAATGCAGTGAAGTCTGTGGCAGACGACCATGACCACAGCTTAATTATTGAGACTGGTTCTTTAAAGGATAAGACAATGGAGGCATTAAAAGAGGAAAATTTTAAAATAATTCAAGTTCCATTCCGTCCAACAGCAGAGAATTTTGCAAAGTATTTTTATGATTTAATCAAAGAAAAGGGATACGATGTAAAGTTTGTGGAAGTTTATGAAATACCAAATAATTGTGCAGGATATGGAGAGTAAAATGGAATATTTTGATTTAGTAGAAAGTTTCATTAGTATCAACGGGGAAGGAAAGAAAGCTGGAAGGCTGGCACTGTTTCTTCGTTTAAAAGGCTGTAATTTAACTTGCAGTTATTGTGATACCAAATGGGCAAATGAAAAGAAAGCAAAAGCGATACATCTGTCCACCCCGGAGATTGTAAAGTTAGTTCAGGATTCTGGCATGGAGTTGGTTACATTGACAGGGGGAGAACCATTGCTGCAAGAAGATATTGGTGCTTTGATTGGTGGTATTTTGTCTCTTCCTAAAGTGGAACTAGAGATTGAAACCAATGGAAGTATGCCAATTAAAATATTCAAAGAAAGAGATCGAAGACTTTCTATGACTATGGACTATAAGCTGCCATCAAGTAATATGGAAGAAGAGATGTGCCTTGAAAATATGGAGTATATTAAACCATGGGATGTGATTAAATTTGTCATTGGAAGCCGAGAAGACTTAAATCGTGCAAAAGAAGTGATAGAACGATTTGACTTATGTGAAAAGGCAATTGTATATTTCAGTCCAGTATTTGGTGCAATTGACCCAGAAGAGATTGTGGAATTTATGAAAGAACATCAAATGAATCAGGTAAGGTTCCAGATTCAAATTCATAAAGTAGTGTGGAATCCAGATAAAACTGGAGTTTAGGAGGAAATCATGGCTATCGATAAAGAAGCGATAAAAAAACATATAGAAGGAATTCTAGTTGCATTGGGAGATGACCCTAAAAGAGAGGGATTAAAGGAAACACCAGATCGTGTGGCAAGAATGTATGAAGAAGTGTTTGAGGGAATGAATTATACAAATGAAGAGATTGCCCAAATGTTCGAAAAGACATTTGAGGATGATTTAAGTGTTTCAGGTCATGATGACATGGTACTTGTAAAAGATATTGATATTTTCAGTTACTGCGAGCATCACTTGGCATTAATGTATGATATGAAAGTGTCTGTTGCATACCTGCCAAGCGATAAAGTTTTGGGATTAAGTAAGATTGCAAGAATTTGTGAGATGGTTGGAAAGAGACTTCAATTACAAGAGAGAATAGGAACAGATATTGCTGAAATCATGCAGTTGATTTCTGGCAGCGAAGATGTTGCAGTTTACATTGAAGGAACCCATAGTTGTATGAGTGCAAGAGGAATTAAGAAAACACAGGCAAATACAGTAACTACCACACTTCGTGGAAAATTTGAGACAGATGATACATTGAAAATGCATTTTTTAATGCAGTCTGGAAAGTAGGGGACGATATGGGAAAACCAAAGAAAGCAGTTGTTGTATTTAGTGGTGGACAAGACAGCACCACTTGTCTTTTTTGGGCAAAAAAGAAATTTGATGAAGTGATTGCCATTTCATTTCAATATGGTCAAAGACATTCTCTAGAGTTAGAGTGTGCAAAAAAAATATGCAAAGATTATAATGTGGAACATCATATTTTAGATATGGGTTTATTAGGGCAGTTAGCACCTAATTCACTGACAAGGGTTGATATGAAAGTGGATCAGGATGCACCGGAAGAAGGAACACCAAATACTTTTGTAGATGGAAGAAATATGTTGTTTCTTACCTTTGCTGCAGTTTTTGCAAAGCAAAGAGACATTCATGTATTGGTAACAGGGGTTTCACAAAGTGATTTTAGTGGATATCCAGACTGTAGACACGTATTTATTAGCTCATTAGAGACAACCTTGACCCTTGCCATGGATTATGAGTTTGAAGTTATGACACCAATGATGTGGATTGACAAAAAAGAAACATGGGAAATGGCAGATAAGCTTGGGGTGTTTGATCTTATTCGGGAGGAAACTCTCACTTGTTATAATGGAGTAAAAGGTGATGGATGTGGAAATTGCCCAGCATGTAAACTTAGAAAAAAAGGATTGGATGCATATCTAAAAGAAAGAAAATAAGCACATATGTGCCACAAAGGCAAAAAAGTTACAAAAACTATTGAAAAACTATTGATAAAAAAATAACAAAAGGTTACAATAGGAGATGTAACAAGTAGTTTCAAAAAAAGGAGATATGTTTTATGGCAAGATTTACATTACCTAGAGATTTGTATTTTGGAGAAGACGCACTCGAAACTTTGAAAACGATTCAAGGAAAAAAAGCTGTTTTATGCCTCGGTGGAGGATCTATGAAACGTTTTGGATTCGTGGACAAGGTACTTGACTACTTAAAGGAAGCCGGAATTGAAACAAAATTAATTGAAGGAATTGAACCAGATCCATCGGTTGAAACTGTGTTTAAAGGTGCAAAAGTTATGCAGGAATTTGAACCAGATTTGATTATTGCTATGGGTGGAGGATCACCAATCGATGCTGCAAAAGCTATGTGGATTTTCTACGAACATCCAGAAGCAACATTTGATGACGTGAAAGATCCATTTACAGTTCCTCAACTTAGAAACAAAGCAAAATTTATTGCAATCCCTTCAACATCAGGAACAGCAACAGAGGTTACAGCATTCGCAGTTATTACTGATTATGCAGCAGGAATTAAGTATCCACTAGCTGATTTTGAAATCACACCAGACATTGCAATTGTTGATCCTGCATTGGCAGAGACAATGCCACCAACATTAACAGCACATACAGGTATGGATGCATTGACACATTCCATTGAAGCATATGTTGCTGGACTACATTCACCATTCTCTGATCCATTGGCAATTCATGCAATCGAGATGGTTTTTGATAATTTAAAAGCATCTTATGAAGGAGATATGGAAGCAAGAGACAATATGCATTATGCTCAGTGCTTGGCAGGAATGTCATTCTCTAATGCATTGCTTGGAATTGTTCACTCATTAGCTCACAAAACGGGAGCAGTGTTTGATACAGGACACATTCCACATGGATGTGCTAATGCAATCTATTTACCATATGTGATTCAATTCAATGCCAAGGTTTGTGCTGACAGATTTGCCATGATTGCTAAGAAGTTGAATCTTCCAGGAGTTACAGACAAAGCACTTACACTTTCTTTGATTAAGGCAGTTCGTGATTTAGGAACTAGCATGGGAATTGTAACTAATTTAAAAGACTTTGGAATTAAAGAAGATGAATTCCTAGAAAAGAAACATATGATTGCAGAAAGAGCAGTTGCAGATGCTTGTACAGGATCAAATCCACGTGAAACTTCTGTAGAAGAAATGGAAAAAGTATTAGAATGTATCTATTACGGAAAAGATGTAACATTCTAGGATCCATATGAACGAAAAGAAACATTTATCCAGCAGAGTAAAATCTGCTGGATTTTTTTGCTTTTTAACAAAAATTTATCTGATATTAATTACAAATGAAACTGGGAAGAACAAACGATACCATTATAAAAGTATGTATTAAAAATAGTTCATTAAATACCAAAAAAATACAACATAAAAAAATAAAACTGTGCTATACTTTACTTCGTTAAAGGACAAAAAGAGCCTTTATATACTAGCAATTGACAAAATATTAACATGAAGTAACGACAAGAAGTTGACTAGAATTTGACATGAATTAGGACTAGAAATTGACACAATGATAGACTAGTTTTTAACTAGAAGTTACAAACAAGTTATCACTAAAATTCGAAAGTACTCGTATGATGTTTTCCATCCTTGGCTACAAGGTGACAAGTGAAACTGACTATTTCAAAAAGGAAATCTCATAATGAGTACTTTTTTTACGCCTTAAATTCTTAAGATATCAGACAATTAAGTTAAAAATTAAAAATAGTCGAAAAGTCAGACAACTTAAGAAAAAAGTTCTTTACAACCTTTTTATTTTTTTGTATTATAAGTTCAACGTAATAAAGTAAATGACATGGATTTGAACAACAGAAAGAGAAAGGAATCAAGATTATGGTGAATCAGAAGGATATAACATCAGGATTATACGATCCAAGTTTTGAACATGACAACTGTGGTATTGGTGCTTGTGTGAATATTAAGGGCATTAAGAGCCATCAGACAGTGGACAATGCACTAAAGATTGTTGAAACACTAGAACATAGAGCTGGAAAAGATGCAGCTGGGGAAACTGGAGATGGGGTTGGTATTATGCTTCAGATTTCTCATAAGTTTTTCTCTAAGGCCTGTAAAGAAGAGGGAATTGAAATTGGAAAAGAAAGAGAATATGGAATTGGTATGTTTTTCTTTCCAGATGATGAGATGAAACTACAACAGGCAAAGAAGATGTTTGAGATTATTTCTAAAAAGGAAGGACTTCCATTTTTGGGATGGAGAGAAGTTCCAACGGACAAAGGTGTGTTAGGAAAGAAGGCAGTAGAGTGTATGCCAAGAATCCTTCAGGCATTTATCGGAAAGCCAGAGGGAATGGAGAAGGGATTAGAGTTTGACCGTAAACTATACATTGCGCGAAAAGTATTTGAGCAAAGTAATGAAGAGACATATGTGGTTTCTATTTCTAGTAGAACAATTGTATATAAGGGTATGTTTCTTGTTGGGCAGTTACGTACATTTTTTAAGGATCTTCACAACAAGGATTATGAGTCTGCGATTGCATTGGTTCATTCTCGCTTTAGTACCAACACAACTCCTTCTTGGGAAAAGGCTCATCCATATCGTATGATTGTACATAATGGAGAGATTAACACAATTCGAGGAAATGCAGATAAGATGCTGGCACGTGAAGAGAATATGGAATCGGAATTTTTTAAAGATAAGATGCAGAAATTGATTCCAGTTGTGAATCCAACTGGTTCAGATTCAGCCAGACTTGATAATACATTGGAATTCCTTGTTATGAGTGGAATGGATTTGCCCCATGCGATTATGATTACGATTCCAGAACCATGGGAGAATAACAAAGTTATTACACAGGAAAAAAGAGATTTTTATCAATATTATGCAACGATGATGGAGCCATGGGACGGACCGGCATCTATCCTATTTACAGATGGAGATCAAGTGGGGGCTGTTCTTGACCGTAATGGTTTAAGACCTTCTCGATACTATATCACAGAGGATGACCAATTGATTCTATCTTCTGAAATTGGAGTGTTAGATATTAATCCAACAAAGATTCTTGTGAAAGAAAGACTTCGTCCAGGTAAGATGTTGCTGGTTGATACAGTAAAAGGTGAAGTTGTATCTGACGATGTGATCAAAGAGCGTTATGCAGAAAAAGAGCCTTATGGAGAGTGGCTTGACAGCAATTTGTTGACATTAAAAGATTTAAAAATTCCAAATCTTCCAGTTCCTACGTATGAAAAAGAAGAACGGGAAAAGATGTTAAAGGCATTTGGATATTCTTATGAAGAAGTAAAGACATCCATTCAGCCAATGGCATTGAATGGGGCAGAGGGAATTGCAGCCATGGGAAATGATTCCCCTCTTGCTGTTTTTTCTAAAAAACATCAGCCATTGTTTAATTATTTTAAACAGTTATTTGCACAGGTTACCAATCCTCCTATTGATGCAATTCGTGAAGAATTAGTGACATCAACAACGATTTATGTGGGAACAGAGGGAAATATCCTAGAAGAACGTCCAGAAAATTGTCATATTTTAAAGGTTCATAATCCGATTTTAACAGACACAGATTTATTGAAAATTAAACATATGAACAAAGAGGGATTTAAGGTAGTTGAACTGCCAATCACATATTACAAGAATACTTCTTTAGAAAAAGCTTTAGACCATTTGTTTGTAGAAGCAGATCGAGCTTACAGAGACGGAGCTAATATTATTATTTTATCTGATCGTGAAGTTGATGAAAACCATGTGCCGATTCCGTCATTATTAGCAGTTTCTGCAATGCATCAGCATTTGATTCGTACGAAAAAGCGTACATCAGTTGCTTTGATTTTAGAAAGTGGAGAACCAAGAGAAGTTCATCATTTTGCTACTTTGCTTGGATATGGAGCATGTGCAATTAATCCATATTTAGCACTACAAAGTATTCAAAAGTTAATTGATGATAATTTACTTCACAAAGACTACTATGCAGCAGTAGATGATTATACAGATGCAGTGCTTCATGGAATTGTTAAGATTGCCTCTAAGATGGGAATTTCAACACTTCAATCATATCAGGGTTCTCAGATTTTTGAAGCCATTGGAGTAAGTAAGGATGTAGTAGATAAGTATTTTACCAACACAGTAAGTCGTGTGGGCGGTATTTCATTAAAGGATATTGAGACAGATGTAGATGCAAGACATTCTGCTGCCTTTGATCCCCTTGGATTAGAAAATGACCTTTCTTTGGAAAGTACAGGAAGTCATAAGGTGCGAAGTGGAAAGGAACAGCATTTGTATAATCCACAGACCATTCATACATTACAAATGGCGGCAAGAACGGGAAATTATGATACCTTTAAAAAATATACGCATATGGTAGACGAGGAGTTAGAACCGGGGAATCTTCGTGGCATGATGGAGTTTAAATATCCCAAAAAAGGTATTTCCATTGACAAGGTAGAAAGTGTTGAATCTATTGTTAAACGATTTAAAACTGGGGCTATGTCCTATGGATCTATTTCAGGGGAGGCTCACGAAACCCTTGCCATTGCTATGAATATGTTAGGTGGAAAGTCTAATAGTGGAGAAGGTGGAGAACGACCAGAACGTTTAAAAGTTGGGCGAGATGGAAAGAATCGCTGTTCTGCAATTAAACAGGTTGCATCTGGCCGATTTGGTGTTACAAGTGAATACTTAGTGAGTGCAAAAGAAATTCAAATTAAGATGGCACAAGGTGCAAAACCGGGAGAAGGTGGACATTTGCCGGGAAAGAAAGTATATCCTTGGATTGCAAAAACACGTCACTCAACAGCGGGAGTTGGATTGATTTCACCACCACCACATCATGATATTTATTCTATTGAGGATTTGGCACAGTTAATTTATGACTGTAAGAATGCTAACAGAGATGCAAGAATTTCTGTAAAACTTGTATCAGAGGCGGGAGTTGGAACGGTAGCAGCCGGTGTTGCAAAAGCTGGAGCTCAGGTTATCTTAATTTCCGGATATGATGGAGGAACAGGAGCAGCCCCTAAAAATTCTATTTACAATGCAGGACTTCCTTGGGAGTTAGGACTTGCAGAGGCACATCAAAACTTGATTATGAATGACCTTCGTAACAAAGTAGTTGTGGAAACAGATGGAAAATTAATGAGTGGTAGAGATGTTGCCATTGCATGTATGCTTGGTGCAGAAGAGTTTGGATTTGCAACAGCACCTCTTGTAACATTAGGATGTGTAATGATGAGAGTATGTAATCTTGATACATGTCCAGTTGGAGTTGCCACACAGAATCCAGAATTGAGAAAGAAATTTGCTGGAAAACCAGAATATGTTGTAAACTTTATGAAGTTTATTGCACAGGAATTAAGAGAATATATGGCGAAACTTGGAGTTGCAACTATAGATGAATTAGTTGGAAGAACTGACTTATTAGAGCCAACAGAAGATGCAGCGAAGAATCATATTGATCTTTCTAAGATTTTAGATACAACTTATGCAAAGAAAGAGAAATTTAATTACAATAAGAAAAATGTATATGATTTTAAGTTAGATGAAACAGCAGATATTAAAATACTGCTAAAAGAGTTAAAAGATGCTCTTGATACAAAACAAAAAAAGAGTATGGAGATAGAAGTAACCAATATTAATCGTGCATTTGGTACTATTTTTGGCTCTGAGATTACAAAAAAATGGGGAGATCAGGCATTAGAAGAAGATACTTTTACCATAAAATGTAATGGTGCTGGAGGACAAAGTTTTGGTGCTTTTATTCCAAAAGGCTTAACACTGGAACTTGTAGGAGACAGTAATGATTACTTTGGAAAGGGACTTTCTGGAGGAAAGATTGTTGTATATCCATCCACAGGAGTAAAATATAAACCAGAAGAAAACATCATTATAGGAAATGTTGCTTTATATGGAGCAACAAGTGGAAAGGCATTTATCAATGGAATTGCAGGAGAACGTTTCTGTGTTCGTAACTCTGGAGCAACTGCAGTTGTAGAAGGTGTGGGAGACCATGGATGTGAATATATGACTGGTGGACGTGTTCTTGTACTTGGTGAGACAGGAAAGAATTTTGCTGCAGGTATGAGTGGAGGTATTGCTTATGTTTTAGATGAGGAAAGCAAGCTTTACATGAATCTAAATAAGGATATGGTATCCATTGAGAATTTAACTTCTAAGTATGATGTACAAGAAGTAAAAGACATGCTTTCAGAACATGTGGCATATACAAATTCAGCAAAAGGAAAGCAGATTCTAAAGAATTTTGCAGATTACCTTCCTAAGATTAAGAAAATTATGCCAAGGGATTACAAACGTATGTTAAACTTGATTGTTCAAATGGAAGAGCGTGGTCTTAGCAGCGAGCAGGCACAAATTGAAGCATTTTACGAGAACGCTAAGTAGGAGGATATAAGTTATGGGAAAACCAACTGGATTTTTAGATTACGAAAGAGAAGATGCAGTCGCAGAATCTCCGAAACAAAGAATAAAACATTTTAATGAATTTCATACTCCTCTTAGCAAAGAGGAACAGCAAAAACAAGGTGCCAGATGTATGGATTGTGGAGTACCATTTTGTCAGTCAGGATTAATGCTTGCAGGCATGGCGTCTGGATGTCCATTAAATAACTTAGTTCCAGAATGGAACGATTTAATTTATACAGGAAATTGGGAGCAGGCATTTCATCGATTAAAGAAAACCAATCCATTTCCAGAGTTTACAGGACGTGTGTGCCCTGCCCTTTGTGAAAATGCATGTACTTGTGGGTTAAATGGAATTCCTGTCTGCTCTAAGCAAAATGAATTAAGTATTGTAGAGTATGCATATGAGCATGGCTTAGCAGCGGCAAAACCACCTAAATCAAGAACAGGAAAGAAGGTTGCAGTGGTTGGTTCTGGACCATCAGGACTTTCTGTTGCCAATTCCTTAAATAAACGTGGACATGATGTGACAGTGTTTGAGCGCTCTGACCGTATTGGCGGATTGTTGATGTATGGAATTCCAAATATGAAATTGGAAAAGCAATATGTAGAACGAAAAGTAAAAGTCATGGAAGAAGAAGGAATCAAGTTTGTCACATGTACAAATATTGGGATAGACATGAAGCCGGCACAGATGTTAAAGGATTTTGACCGAGTGGTATTGGCTTGTGGGGCTTCTAATCCAAGGGATATTAAGTCGCCAGGAAGAGATGCAAAAGGAATTTATTTTGCAGTTGATTTTCTAAAATCAACAACAAAGAGTTTGTTGGATTCTGAGTTAAGAGATGAAAATTATATTTCTGCAAAGGATAAACATGTGATTGTAATTGGTGGAGGAGATACAGGAAATGACTGTGTTGGTACATCAATTCGTCATGGTGCTAAGAGTGTAACTCAGCTTGAGATGATGCCAAAAGCACCAGATGAAAGGGATGAAAATAATCCATGGCCTGAATGGCCAAGAATCTGTAAGACAGACTATGGTCAAGAAGAATCCATTGCTGTGTTTGGTCATGATCCACGTATTTATCAGACAACAGTAAAGGAATTCAAAAAAAATAAAGCAGGAGAAGTATGTAAAGTTGTTATAGTAAATCTTGAAAGCAAAAAAGACGAAAAAACTGGAAGAATGATCATGGCAGAGGTGCCAGGAACAGAAAAAGAAATTCCGGCAGATTTGGTTTTGATTGCAGCAGGATTTTTGGGCAGCCAGGATTATGTAACAAAAGCATTTGGTGTGGAAGTCAATGAAAGAAGCAATGTTAAGACGGAAACAGACACATTTAGTACAAATGTAAAAAATGTATTTGTTGCAGGTGATATGCATCGTGGACAATCTCTTGTTGTATGGGCCATTCGTGAAGGAAGAGACGCGGCTCGGGAAGTTGATATGAGTCTTATGGGGTATACAAATTTATAATAGATCGTAGATAAAAAAGAAACATTTCTTTTGATGAATGAGGTCAAAAGAAGTGTTTCTTTTTTTTGTTTTTTGTGCATTATTAACAAAAATAAAAAATAAATGGGTAACCCAATGTGTTGAAGAATAAAGGGTTAGAGACTTATCATAGTGTTTTCAAAATGGGTGAAATGGGTAAAAATGCACAGAAATAAAATAGTATATTTCAATTTGTTGTGAAATATGATATTATTTACTTAAGTTAATTGGCTCACCCAATTTGGATGAGCATCGTGAATCTATTATATGAAAATGTAACATTGAGAGGAGGATTTATTGTGTTATTCGTTAAGTTTATTTTAGCTATGCTTCCTATTATTTGGCTGATTATTGCACTAAGTGGTTTGAAGATGGCAGGACATAAAGCGTGTCTGATTGCGTTAGTGCTTACGATTGTGCTTGCTGTAGGATACTGGAAATTGAATTTTATCTGGACTATGTCCGCAGCATTAGAGGGTGTACTAAATGCACTGTGGCCAATCTGCTTAGTTATCGTTGCAGCGTTATTTACATATAATCTGGCATTAAAGACAGGTGCTATGGAATTGATTAAGAGAATGCTTGCAAGTGTTTCCACAGATAAGAGAGTGTTAGCACTCATTATTGGATGGGGATTTGGTAACTTTATGGAAGGTATGGCAGGGTTCGGAACTGCAGTCGCAATTCCGGCATCTATGCTAGTAGGAATCGGATTGAATCCTATGAGTGCCGTAGTTGGCTGTTTGGTCGTGAATTCAACGCCAACTGCTTTTGGATCTGTTGGAGTTCCAACAGTAACATTAGCATCGGTAACAGGACTTGATGTATTATCACTTTCAGGAAGTGTTGCATTGATTCAATGTATTTTGACATTTATTTCACCATTTTTAATGGTTTGTATTTGTGGAAAAGGAATTAAAGCATTGAAAGGTATGATACCTACAACATTAATTGCCTCTCTTTCTTTTGTAATTCCATGGTTTATTGCTGCAAATGTAATTGGACCTGAATTACCAGATGTAATTGGATCTATTTGTTCTATGTTATGTATTATTGTAGCAGCAAAGATATTTAATAAGAATCCTGATAAAGAATATATGATTGAAGTTTCAGACAAAGAGGAAAAGGATATTACGTTGAACGAAGGATTGAAGGCATGGAGTCCATTTATTCTTATCTTTATATTACTTATGGTAACTTCAACGCTATGTCCACCAATTCATAACTTGATTGCTGGAATTAAGTCAGAAATTGTTGTATATGCTGGAAAAGCAGGAAACACATTGTCTTTCAGTTGGATTAATACGCCGGGAATTATGATTTTCATTGCAGCAATTATCGGTGGATTTATTCAAAGGGCAAAAGTGAGTGAGATGGTTCAAGTATTAGTTGAAACAATAAAGAAGTATTGGAAGACAATCGTTACCATTTGTGCTGTTATGGCAATTGCCAAGATTATGGGATACAGTGGAATGATTTCTGATATTGCTTCACTTCTAGTTGTGGTCACTGGTTCTTTCTATCCACTGTTTGCACCATTGATTGGTGGAATTGGAGCCTTTGTCACTGGTTCTGGAACATCAACATGTGTGTTGTTTGGTGGATTACAGACAGAGACAGCAAAAACTTTAGGATTGAATCCTTCCTGGATGGCGGCAGCCAATGTAATGGGTGCTGGAATTGGAAAGATGGTATGTCCACAAGGAATTGCCATTGGTGCAGGTGCCATTAGCGCTGTTGGTTCAGAAAGCAAGATTTTAAGTGCAGTATTCAAATATTTCTTACTATATATTATTATTGCAGGAATTATTTGTTATGTAGGTTCCATGATGGGACTTTGATAAATTAGAAAACAAAATAGACTTTTCAGAGGTGGGAGAGTTATCTTGCCTCTGATATAAAACAAGGAATCAAGGAGGTAACAAAATGTACAACGAACTAACTTCTGAAATTATTGAACAAATCAAGGGTGTTTCAGACCATGTATTTGAGGGCGGGGATATTAATCCTGATTATTCTAAAGATGAGATGCCTATTTATGGAACGAAAATGCCAGATCTTGCAGTTCAGCCTAGATCTACAGAAGAAGTGGCAGCAGTTATGAAAATCTGTTATGAAAACAATATTCCAGTGACTCCTCGTGGAGCTGGAACAGGATTAGCAGGTGGAGCAGTTCCAGTTTGTGGTGGAGTATTAATTGATACTTCAAAAATGAATAAAATAATTTCTTATGATTTAGAGAATTTTGTAGTAAATATTGAAGCAGGAGTTTTGCTAAATGATTTGGCAGAAGATTGTTTAGGACAAGGTATGTTATATCCACCAGATCCAGGTGAGAAATTTGCATGTGTTGGTGGAAATGTGGCAACAAATGCAGGTGGTATGAGAGCAGTAAAATACGGAGCAACAAGAGATTATGTTCGTGCAATGACTGTTGTTTTACCAACAGGTGAAATCACAAAGTTTGGAGCTACGGTAACAAAAACATCTTCTGGATATTCCTTATTAAATTTAATGATTGGAGCCGAGGGAACTTTAGGAATCATTACAGAATTAACATTGAAAGTGATACCTGCACCAAAGGTTGCACAATCTTTAATTATTCCTTTTGAAGATTTGGATACAGCACTTAAGACAGTACCAAAATTCAAAATGGCACATATGGATCCACAGGCCATTGAATTTATGGAACGAGAAATTGTACTTGCTTCAGAACGATACATTGGAAAATCTGTTTTCCCTCAAGAATTAGAAGGAATTCAAATTGGAGCTTATTTATTAATAACTTTAGATGGAAATACGGAAGAAGAAGTAGAAGGTCTTATTGAACAGGCAGCTGAAATTGTGTTAGAAGCTGGGGCAATTGATGTTTTAGTCGCAGATACTCCATCTAAGATGAAAGATGCATGGGCAGCACGTTCTTCTTTCCTTGAGGCAATTATGGAAGAAACAAAATTACTAGATGAATGTGATGTAGTTGTACCAGTGAATGAGATTGCTCAATATTTGAACTTTGTAAATGAAACAGGAGCTGAATGCGGATTGGAGATTAAATCTTTTGGTCATGCAGGTGATGGTAACTTACATATTTATCAATGTTCCAATGATTTAGAAGAAGAAGAGTTCAAGAAGAGAGTGGATAAATTCTTTGGAATTATCTATAAAGAAGCAACAGACATTGGTGGTTTAGTTTCTGGAGAACATGGAATTGGTTCTGGAAAGGTAAAATACTTACTAGATTCTGTAGGTGATGTAAACATGAGCCTAATGGAAGGAATTAAGAAAGTATTTGATCCTAAGATGATTCTTAATCCAGGAAAAGTCTGCTATACATTATAAAAAGAAACAATTGTAAACAAAAAGAAATGAACAGAAAACAGGAGGAAACATCATGAATATTTGTGTGTGTATCAAGCAAGTGCCTGACACAAATGAAATTAAAGTAGATCCAGAGAAGCATACTTTAATACGTGCAGGAGTACCAAGTATTGTAAACCCTTTTGACACTTATGCACAAGAAGTAGGAGTCAAACTGAAAGAAAAGGTAGGAGGAAAGGTTGTTGTTATTTCTATGGGGCCACCTCAAGCTGCAGATGCATTGAAATCTTGTCTAGCAGTTGGTGCAGATGCTGCATATCTTATTTCCGGAAGGAAATTTGGAGGATCTGACACATTAGCAACAAGTTATATACTTTCAGAATCAATCAAAGCAGTGGAAGAAAAAGAAGGATTTAAATTTGATTTAATTCTTTGTGGAAAACAGGCTACAGATGGTGATACTGCACAAGTTGGACCAGAAATTGCAGAACATTTAGATGTTCCTCAAGTAACGTATGCTTTAGATATTATTGAAAATGATGGCGAAATTCAAGTAAAACGTGAATGTGAGTCAGGATACGACATGATTTCAACAACATTACCAGCTGTTGTTACTGTTGTGAAACTCCCTTACGAACCTAGATATCCAACCATTAAAACTAAGATGGCTGCAAAGAAAAAAGAAATTCCAGTATTGTCAGAAGAGGATATTCCATCACTTGACATTGATCTTTGTGGACTTAGTGGATCTCCTACAAAAGTAAAGAGTACATATACTCCAGTAAGAGAAAAAGACGGAATTAAACTAGAAGGCATGGAAGCAGTTGAAGCAGCAAATAAAGTTGTTCAAATGATGTACGATGCCAAGTTGATGTAAAGGAGGATATGAATGATGCAAAATCTGACAGATTACAAAAATATGTGGGTTTTTATTGAAACCGAATGTGGAAAAGCAAAGAACGTTGGATATGAATTATTAAACGTAGCAAAACCATTAGCTGCCGAAAAAGGATGCGAATTAATCGCAGTTGTAGTTGGAAAAGACGTAGAAAGTGTAGCAAAGGATGCAATCTGCTACGGTGCAGATTCAGCAATTGTTGTTGATGGTCCAGAGTATGAATACTATACAACAGATGCTTTTGCAAATGCTATGACAGAATTAGTAAAGAAATATAAACCAGAAACTTTATTCATTGGAGCAACTAACAATGGGCGTGACTTGGGACCAAGAGTTTCTTGTAGATTAAAAACAGGATTAACTGCCGATTGTACAGAGATTGCAATTGATGAAGAAACAGGAAATATGGCATGGACTCGTCCAACATTTGGTGGAAACCTAATGGCTACGATTATGTGTCCTGAACACCGCCCTCAAATGGGAACTGTTCGTCCTGGAGTATTCAAAAAAGGTGCTTATGATGAAAGCCGTACAGGAGAAATCGTAAATGAAGACATCCATATGGATGAAGATAAGATTCGTACAAAATTAGTAGAGCGTGTCAATGAAGTTGCAGAGTCTATTAACCTTGAAGAAGCAGATATTATTGTATCTGGTGGAAGAGGACTTGGAAGTGCAGAAGGATTTGATGTATTAAAAGAATTAGCAGATGAATTAGGTGCAACAATTGGATGCAGTCGTGCAGTTGTAGATGCAGGATGGATGCCACATGCACATCAAGTAGGACAATCAGGAAAATCTGTAGCGCCTAAAATTTATTTTGCAATTGGTATTTCAGGAGCTATTCAGCATGTAGCTGGTATCTCAGGAGCAGATACAATTATTGCAGTAAATAAAGATGAAGAAGCACCAATATTTGAAGTCGCTGATTATGGAATTGTTGGTAATTTCAATGAAGTTGTACCAGCATTAACAGCAGCATTTAAAGCACAGAAAAATTAATTAGGAGGTTGTTATGAACTTTAAACAAGATGAAGAACATCAAGATATATTAGAGATGGTACATGATTTTGCAGTAAACGAGGTAAAACCACTGGCTGCAGAGATTGACCAGACAGAAGAATTTCCACAAAAGAATGTAGATATGATGGCGGAGATGGGACTACTTGGAATTCCATTTCCAGAGGAATATGGTGGTTCAGGTTTAGATACTTTAGCTTATATCCAAACCGTAGAAGAATTAAGTAAATACTGTGCAACTACAGGTGTTATTGTTTCAGCACATACATCTTTATGCTGTACTCCAATTTATCAGTTTGGTACAGAAGAACAAAAACAAAAATATTTACCTAAATTGTGTTCTGGAGAATGGTTAGGTGCATTTGCACTAACAGAACCAGGAGCAGGAACAGATGCTGCAGGACAAAAAACAGTAGCTGTTGATAAAGGAGATCACTGGGTATTAAATGGTTCTAAAATATTTATCACAAACGCTGGAGCAGCAGATGTGTTCTTTGTTTTAGCAATGACAGATAAATCTCAGGGAACAAAAGGAATATCAGCATTTATTGTTGAAAAAGGATTTGAAGGTTTCTCTATTGGAAAACATGAAGATAAGATGGGAATTCGCGCATCTTCAACATGTGAATTAGTGTTTGAAGATTGTATTGTTCCAAAAGAAAACTTAGTTGGTGAAATTGGAAAAGGATTTAAATATGCCATGATGACACTAGATGGTGGACGTATTGGTGTAGCAGCTCAAGCTTTAGGTATTGCTGAGGGAGCCATTGAAGAAACAATCCAATATGTGTCTGAGAGAACACAGTTTGGACGTCGTATTTCTCAATTCCAAAATACACAGTTTGAATTAGCAAAAATGAAAGCAAATACAGAATCTGCAAAACTTCTTGTATATCAAGCTGCATGTGCAAAGGATGATCATGAAGTATTTTCACATAAAGCTGCCATGGCAAAATTAGTTGCTGCAAATAATGCATCTGATGTAACACGCCGTTGTTTACAATTATATGGTGGATATGGATATACAAAAGATTATCCAATTGAGAGAATGATGAGAGATGCTAAAATCACCGAAATTTATGAAGGTACATCAGAAGTACAGATGATGGTAATCGCTGGATGGATGGGTGTAAAATAGAAAAAGGAGTTTCTTATGAAAATAAATTTACCATTTTCCACATCAGGGATGGAATTAGAGTTAGATGAAAATCTAGATTATGAAATTCTGGAATCTGCAATTGCTTCTATGCCAAAATCTAATCAGACAGAAGATGAGATGGTACAAGAGGCTATGGCAAATCCAATTGGCAGCCCTAAACTATCAGAGCTGGCAAAAGGAAAGCAAAATGTAGTTATTATATGTTCTGATCATACACGCCCAGTTCCTAGTAAACATATGATTCCCTTTATGTTAGAGGAAATCAGAGAAGGGAATCCAAAGGCAGATATCACACTTTTAATAGCTACAGGTTTTCACAGAGAAACAACAAGAGAAGAATTGGTAAATAAATTTGGTGAGACAGTCGTTGAAAATGAAAAAATAGAAGTTCATGATAGTCAAGACATGGATGCAATGGTTAATTTGGGAACACTTCCATCGGGAGCACCTCTTTTAATTAATCGAATTGCAGCAGATGCTGACTTGTTAATTAGCGAAGGCTTTATTGAAACTCATTTCTTTGCTGGATTTTCGGGAGGACGTAAAAGCGTTCTTCCCGGAGTTTCTAGTAAAGTGACAGTATTAGGAAACCATTGTTCTGAATTTATAGATTCTTCTTTCAGCCGTACTGGATTATTAGATCAAAATCCAATCCATAGAGATATGGTTGCGGCAAGTAAGATGGCAAAGCAGGCTTATATTGTAAATGTAATTATTGATGCTGACAAAAAGATTGTTCATGCCGTTGCTGGTGATGCAATCAAAGCTCATGAAGCAGGATGTCAATTCCTTGAGAAATACTGCCAAGTAATTCCTAAGAAGAAAGCGGACATAGCAATTTCGACCAATGGAGGATATCCTTTGGATCAGAATATGTATCAATCCGTAAAAGGAATGACAGCTGCAGAATCTGCAACAAAAGAGGGTGGAGTCATAATTATGGTTTCAAACTGTGGAGATGGACATGGTGGAGAAGGATTTTACGAAGCGTTAAAGCAAAATTCATCCAATCCAGCAGCATTTATGAATGAGATTTTGCAAGTGCCTCAAGATGAAACAAAACCAGATCAATGGGAATACCAGATTCAAACTCGTATTCTTATGCATCACAAAGTTATATATGTTATGTGTGAAGAAAGCCGCCACATTGCAGTAGAGATGGGATTTCAAGTTGCAGACAATGTAAATGAAGCCTTGAAAATGGCATTGGACATTGTAGGAAATCAGGCACATATTTCTATTATTCCAGACGGTGTATCGGTTATGATTAAAGAACCACAATCATAAAATATATAATTTATTATGGTAAAATTCTTGCTGTACTTACAGTGGGATTTTACTGAAATCCATTTTTTACTAGCCTCCTCAGGAGGAATGCTTACCTTCTGAGAAGCTGGTATTTTCCTAAAGATTTCAGTTGATAGATGATTAATAGAGACAGGCTTTTACATATAATAGTAGAGCCTGTCTTTTTATTGATTATAAATCGGGGATATAGTATAATTCAAAACAATGAATTGAAAGGGAATGAATGGAATGCAAAAAAATAGTAAAAAAACTTATGAGTATGTCTTTGAATATTTTTCAGAGCAGATTCTATCAGGGAAATTAAAGTTAAATGATAAAATACCACCAGAAAGGGACATTGCAGAAACATTGAATGTAAGTCGAAATTCAGTAAGAGAAGTGATGCATATGCTTGAAATCACTGGATTAATTGAATGTTTGCAAGGAAGTGGGAATTATGTAAGATGTCAGCCAGAAGAATATATGTTGAACTCTGTTCATATGGTAATGGCGTTATTAGATATAAATTATCTTGAAATATTTCATATTCGATGTGGGTATGAGTATACAGCATTAAAACTTGCAGTTGAAAATGCAACACAAGAAGAGGTGGATAAATTATATGATGTCTTAGTTAAGATGGATGAGGTACTGGGCGTTAAAGAAAGTGCGAAGTTAGATATTGAATTTCATAAAATTTTGGTTGAGGCATCACATAATCGAATGTTGATTCTTTACTCATCTATGATTGGAAATCTTTCTGATATTTTTATCAAAGATTTAAGAAGTAAAATCTTAGTAGATAAAAGAAGAGCAGAGAATCTTCAAAAAGCTCATCGAGAAATTTATCAGGCAATTGTAGATAAGGAATACCAAAAGGGAAGAGAAGCAATGGAACAACATTTTGATATCGTTGGTGCACAAGTAATGAAAATGGAAGAAAAGAGATAGATAAATGAAAGAATATTTAGATATATTTTTTACATTTCTTAGAATGGGGGCGTTTACCTTTGGTGGCGGATATGCTATGCTTCCCATGCTAGAAAGGGAAATTGTACAAAACAAAAAGTGGGCAACCAGTGAAGAGATTATGGATTATTTTGCAGTGGGACAGTGTACACCAGGTGTTATAGCGGTAAATACATCAACGTTCATTGGATATAAATTAAAAGGAATAAAGGGAGGTGTTGTTGCAACCCTTGGTTTTATTACACCTTCTTTTATTATCATTTCAATTATAGCTGTTTTTATGAATAATTTCAGTCATTTAAAAGTGGTACAAAGTGCATTTTTGGGTATTCGTGTGTGTGTATGTGTTCTTATGATTGAAAGTGTCAAAAAGATGATAAAAGGTGGAGTTATTGATATGATAACTGGTTTTATTTTTGTTCTGACATTTTTAGGAATGATGTTTTGGCTCAACAATCCGGTACTATATGTTATCGCTGGTGCAGTGATTGGACTTCTTCTTTGTGAGAAAGTTAGAAAGAAAGGAGAATCAAAATGATACTATTACGTTTATTTTTAGAATTCTTCCGAACTGGACTTTTTGCATTGGGAGGTGGACTTGCAACCCTGCCTTTTTTATATGACATGGGAGAGCGATTAGGGTGGTTTAGCAAAGGTGATATTGTAAACATGCTTGCAATTTCAGAATCTACACCAGGAGCCATTGGTGTTAATATGTCTACTTATGTAGGATTCCACATAGATGGACTAATAGGTGCGGCTATAGCTACCTTTGGCTTGGTTCTGCCCTCTGTTATTATTGTAGTATGTGTTGCAAAGGTGTTAGAAAAGTTTAAAGAGAATCCATATATTCAAAGTGGATTCTATGGAATTAGACCAGTAGTTGCCGGATTAATTCTAGCAGCTATGATGCAGGTATTTCAAATTGCATTTTTAAAGGAACATTCAGGAATTCAAATTGACTTTAAATCTGTGATATTTTTTGTTATATTATATATAGGAAACAAGTTATTTGAATGGAAGAAAGGGAAGACAGTTCATCCGATTATTTTAATTGTAATCTCAGGGTGTGTTGGTGTTCTCTTATTAGGAGCATAAGATATATGAATATCTGGGGTCATTTTAAAACAATTACAAAACATAAGATATTAGTTGCCAAGGGGTGTTTTCGTTTAGGATTATACTATCAGGGAATCATGCATGATATGTCCAAGTATTCACCGGTAGAGTTTATTCCGGGAATTAAGTATTATAAAGGAACAGAGAGTCCGAATAATACAGAGCGAAAGAAGTATGGAGTCTCTATGGCATGGCTTCATCATAAAGGAAGGAATAAGCATCACTTTGAGTATTGGCTGGACTATAGCTTAGACCGTTCTAACATTGGATATGTTGGGATGAAGATTCCAAAGTGTTATATGGCGGAGATGTTTGTAGATCGTGTCAGTGCAGGAAAGATATATAATGGAGCATCCTTCCAACAGACAGATCCATTGGACTATTTTACAAAAGGAATTGGTGGAACCATTATGCATGCAGCGTCTAGAGAGTATTTAACTATGCTGCTTACTATGTATGCAAAGGATGGAGATGAGGCGACATTTGAGTATCTAAAGTTAGATTTACAGGAAGATATGAGTGGTTATGATGATATTTCACCCTTTGATTTTTCGTCAGAATTTCATTTACAAGAAGAAAATATTTCTAGTATATAGAAGTTGATAAGTCAGCATACTTAGAGTATAATATAGTTATAGCCTGGGATGTGCGATATTCTGTATATTTTGAACCTACATTTATTTTCAGGGATATTTATATTTTGCGCTGGAAGACATGCCACTTTATGTGGACTTCTGAAGGTTCGATGCGATAACCCACCTAGCAGTAGCTAGGAGTCAAAATTGCAGATAACGGCATTCTGGGTCATTTTGAAAGTTACGAAAGATAAAAAGAGATTGCATTTTTGCAGTCTCTTTTAAGATTATGAAAGAATTGAGGATATAGAATTGAAATTAGACAAGAATCAAAAAGTGCTGTTTGCACTGGTAGCGTTTGGAATTATCCTTTTCTTAGGATTGAGTCATTTGGATTTATTGGCCAATGGACTTGGATATATAGAAGGAATTATACATCCATTTATTATGGGAGCTGCTATGGCTTTTATAGTGAATGTACCTATGAGATTTTTTGAGAATAAAGTATTTTGCAAGCTGAAAAAGGGAAAGAGAGCGATCAGCTTAATAACCTCTATTTTATGTATTGTTGGGGTGGTTTCTTTTGTATGTATTATGTTGATTCCAGAACTTGTGAATACGCTGTATGCTCTGGCACAAAATATTCCAAAGTTTGCAGATGAGACACAAAAGTTTTTGACAAGCAATTCAAAGAACACAAAGATTATACAAGAATACATACAGCAGATTAATCTTGACTGGGATAGTTTGAGAGTTAAGCTTATTGCATTCTTACAAGCAACGGCAAGTGGGCTTATTGATTCTACGATGTCAGTGCTTACTGGTATGGTGCAGACACTTGTAAACTTTGTGCTGGGACTTGTTTTTGCTATTAATCTGTTATTACAAAAGGAAAAGCTTGCAGTACAGGGGAAGAAGATATTATATGCATATTTAAAAGAAGGATATGCTACTAGAATTATCTATATTATAAGACTTGCTAATAAAGCATTTTCAGGATTCTTTTCAGGACAATGCCTGGAGGCAGTGATTCTTGGAAGTATTATTTTTGTTACCATGTCAATTCTAGGATTACCATATGCAGTTTTAATTGCAATTTTGATTGGAGCCCTTTCACTGATTCCAATTGCTGGGGCAATGATTGCATGTACTCTTGGCTGCTTTTTAATCTTAATGATTAGTCCACTAAAAGCTGTTATTTTCTTAATTATGTTCTTAGTTGTTCAACAACTAGAAGGGAATCTCATTTATCCTCATGTTGTAGGGAATTCTGTGGGACTTCCATCTATGTGGGTTTTAGTGGCAGTAACAGTTGGCGGGAATTTGAATGGGGTTGTTGGTATGATTGTAAGTATCCCTACTTGTTCTGTGGTGTATATATTATTAAGGGAATCCGTTTATCCAAGATTGAAAAAGAAGAAGATAAGTAACAGGAAAATAAATGCATAATTATGCATGAAATCATAAAAAACCTATTGTGAAAAAACCATATGTGGTATAATAAGTGTATAGAAAGAACTATATGTAAGATTTAAATTACTTTTTACGTGAATATGAATTAATCTTTTTAATTGTTTCTTATACTCTATGTATAGCACAGTGATGTTTCGTGAAAGGAGTTTTTTATGGGCAACGTAATCTACGAAAAGAAGGAATTTTGTATTATTCAGATGAATCACCATGAGTTTATTGTGTTGAATCGTAATAAAGAATTTAAATGTGGCCATACACACATTAACAACTATAATACGGCCAAACATATACTGAACTTAGCTGTTCATGAGTCTATTCCTCATCATCTTTCTTTATATTTGCTAACAAGCCTTGTTCGTATTTCAGCGAATAAGAATTATCAAGATAAAATTGAAGCATTATTGCACGAAAAGAAAAGTCGCTCAAAACAAAACTACCGGAATGTGGCAGTCAAACGTCAAATTTCCGCGTATGGTTGTTGAGTGACTTTTTTGTTTTTTCAAATTTAAAAGTCAAAAATTTTGATGGAAGTAATACGGTCCCGATTTTTTGGGACTGTTTTTATTGTCTTTTTGGGACAATGGACCATCTAAGTATATTTAAAAAAACAAACAAGATATTGAAAATTTTTACAAATTGTGATATCGTATTTATGAAAATAAATATGATGAATAAGGAGATATGATATGGGAATGAATGAATTAACAAAAGTGGAAGAATTGATTATGCGGGTTAGTTGGAATGCCGAAAAAGAAGTGACTTTTTATGATATTCAGGAGGCATTGAAGGAGAAATTTAATAAGGATTATAAGCGAAGCACCATTAGAACTTATATTACAGCACTTGAAAAAAAGGGATTGATTACCTTGGAGCGAAGAGGTCTTTATACCTATGTGGAGTCATGTGTGGAAAAGAAGAAATATCAGATGGCACAGATAGAAGAAATGAAGAAAAACATATTTTCTGGTTCTACAAAAGGAATGCTTAGTGCATTATCGGATGTAGTCAGTGATAGTGAGAAACAAAAAATAAAGAGGTTGATAGATGAATTGGATGATTAGAGAGATTTTGATTGCATTTCTAAGCGGGATTTTTCTAAGTACCGTTTTAGGAAGTGTATTGTTTGGATGTTGGAGAATTTTTTCACCAGTCTTGGAACGACATGGATTTGTGAGGATGAATTATGGATTATTAAAGCTTGTACTTGTAAGTTTTTTAGTTCCATTTTCTTTAATATTCTTAGTGTTATTTTACATGGATGGAGTTTTATTTTCTTCTAGTCCCATTATGGCAAAGGTTTCGTATACTGTGAGTATCCTTTGGTTGTTTGGTGTAATTATGGGATGTGTCAGATATGTTAGGTTACGATGTGGAATACGAAAAATTATTTGTGATGCCAGTACAGTAAATAATAAACTTCAAAAACAGATGGAAGAAGAAAAAGAAAGACTTAAAATTTTAAGGAAAATAAGAATAAAGAAAAGCGAAAGAATCCAGATTCCCATTGTATGTGGAGTGATTCGACCGATTATTCTATTTCCAGCAAATGTAGAGTTATCAAACCAAGAACAAAAAGTGGCTCTTCTTCACGAATTAATTCATATCAAACATGGGGACTTATTTTGGAAACAATTGTGTAACATTGCTGCCGTTGTCCATTGGTTTCATCCGGTTATGAAAGGTTATATTAACTATGTGGATCAATGGAGTGAGACATACTGTGATTTTTCTGCTTATCAAACCATTCAAAGCAAAAAAATATACTTTCAAGTGATTTTTCAGATTGCAACGAAGAATACAGAAGTTGATACTTGTCTTTGCAATGCATTATATGAAAATAGAAATCATTTGGAACAAAGGATTCTGCGTTCAAAAGCAATTGGAAAAATGAATAGAGTAAAAGGAATCTTATGTGCTGGGATTAGTCTTGGAATTTTAGCAATTGGAACTATTACAGTTGGTGCAGCAACAATGGGGTATCGAGAATTGTACCTTGAAATTGTTGATGTGACCTGTGAGGAACATGAAGTGAAGGGGGAGGACAATCCAGATACAGCAAAAGAATATGAAAGAAAAGCAGATAAAAGTATCGAAACTGAAAAAATAAAATATGAAAAAGCACTTGATAGAACATACGCAATTCCTGAACACAATATTCATTCAAAAATTCAATATGAATTCAAAAAAATTAAAGCAAGAAAAGGAGAATTTATTTGGATTATATTTTGTTACAATACGAAAAAAGAGAAAAAAATAGAGGAAGGAGATGTGTTGGCTGGCATTATAGATGAAAAAGGAAATCAAAGATATATAAAATCAGTTTCCCGTCCATCATACCATTTTGAGATAAAAGAAAAGGGAGAATATACCGTATTTGTAAGAAATGTAAGTGGATATACAATTGAAATGGCAGGTACAGTTGCTTTACTAAATAAAGAAGATTTGGAGAAATGAGAATGAAAGTTTTAAAAGGAAGTATTATTTTGGTTATGTGTTTGATTGTGTCCTTGCAAAGAATACCTGTTTTTGCAGGTGAAGTAGGTGGAGATGATATGCATGATGAAACATACTATTCTGAAGAGATTGACCCAACAACAAAGATAGAGTTTGATGAAGAAAATACAATTGTTTTGTTTGCTGTAGGACATACAATTAATTGGTCCATTGGTAACAATGTTGAAAAAAGAACATCAACATTCCATTTAAAGAAAAATGGAAAAGTATCCTTTGGTTTGAAATTATCAAAAACAACCAATGTTACAGTGGGGATTATTGATTCAAACAATAAGAAAACTTATGTAAAAGGTGAAAAGAACTTTGTAAAAACATTAACAGCTCCATCAGCAGGAACTTATCGTGTATTTGTGAAGAATAAATCTGGTTCTAAAATTAGTGTCAATGGAACATACACTAGATAAACTAAATTCATGGAGAGGAGGTGAGGCTTGTGAGAAGAGTGGAAGATAAAGTGGAGGTGATAAAAAATCCATGCAATACATGGTGGGCAACCGGCATCTGCAAAAGCAGATGGTAAAGCATGGATACGTTAATAATAACACATGTTGAAGAAAAATATACAGTACATATTTAAGAAGGGAATTATTATTATGAGATTATTAACAAGAAAAGTAGCTTTTATTATATTAACTACATTGATACTGAGCATGACTTCAGTGCCTTGTTTCGCAGCCAAAAGTGTAGATTTAAAGAAAAATGACTATTGGAGAAATAGTGGAGAATTCAGAGCAAAACAGACTCGATTTAATGGATATACAAATAAATCAAATCCAAGGCCAGTATGGTTTATTGCAGAATATGAGGATAGTTCAGGATTCCACTATGATAAAAAACATAAAGTAGGAGCAGGAGCTAACTGTCCAACAAGTGATTCGTATACAATGAAATATAACGTCACATGGAGACTCCAACTGAACCCATATGGCTCAGGGACAAGAGGATGCGTAGCATCAGGAAGTATTTGGAAACGTAAATAGTAATACACAACATAGATAACAAGGAACTATTTATAGTTCCTTGTTATAAAAAAATATAATGAAAAGAGGATTCAATGAAACTATATAAAGACACTTTAAAAATATTTATTAAAAATAAATTGTTTCTTATGGTTACAGTTTTATCATACCTAGGTGCTGTTATCTATGCGACGAAATATTATGGAACAAACCTGGAGCTACAGTGGATAGTATCACCTTTAATTCGAGGACTTCAATTATCTTTTTATGTGTTTCTAGTGGTGTTGTTTTTGTCCTATGAATTCTTTGTTCGTTTTCAGCACAATGGAATTGGAGAAGTGGCAATTACCACGAAACATGGTAGTAAAAAGAAACATTTAATCTGTGCATTTCTTGTCATGACATTATGGGTATTTGTAATAACTTGTCTTATTACAGTTACAGTTATTGTGGGTTATAAATATTATGGAGTGCAAGATCCACATGGAGAGTATATATGGCATATTATAAAGAATATGTTACTTGAGATTTTCCTAATTGCAGAACTTGGAATTGTGATTGGATTTTTTTGCTCGAAGATAAAGAACCGTATTTTAGTCTATGGGTTTATGCTGCTAATTGTATACATGGTTTCACCATATCCTGAAAAAATCGCAGATATACAGAGTTTATCCTCTAATGGAAAGGGAACCATATATCCTTTGGTGGAGGCGTTGAATATTATGCCGCTAGTGCAAACAAATTTTATGCCTAATTTTTCTTTTGGAGAATCTGTTTTATTTTATCAAGTTTCAAGGATTTTGTTCTGGATTTCCTTATTCTTTATGGGAATATTAATTACAAGAAAATACCACATAAGATGGGTTCTTCTTACTGGAATCATTTCCATTGGATTCTTTTATGGTTATGCAGCACCAGCGTCCAAAGTAATTATGAATTCCAATCCTGCCAATACATTGGCTCATGATCAATATTACTATATGGAAGGAAAAGATAAAGCCAAAATAGAAGCAGCAGATTATAAGATTTCAGCTTATGATATGGAATTAAAGATAGGAAGACAATTAAGTGCCAAGGTCACTATGGATGTGGATCGAAGTTTGTCAGTATATAAGATGACCTTATATCATGGATATCATGTGAAGCATGTTTATACACAAGATAATGTTGAATTGAAGTTTCAGCAGTCACAGGATTATGTGATGATTTCTAATCCAGCAAAACATAAAGTACAGAAGCTGCATGTGGAATATGCAGGTTATAGTGCGGCATATTATTCCAATAGTCAGGGAAGTTATCTGCCAGGAAACTTTGCCTATTATCCAAGAGCAGGATATATAGCGATATATGATCAAGCACAGGGGCGTATGAATTCTTGTTTTGTTTCGTCCCATACGAAATTTAAAGTAAAGGTTGAATGCAAAAAAAAGATTTATACTAACTTAGAAGAGAAAGATGGAATTTATGAAGGTGCTTGTGACGGCTTTACAATTATGAGTGGGTTCTACAAGGTTGAGAATCTTGGAAATGGCAATCGTCTTATTTATAATTATTTATGTGACGAATATTACTATACAAAAGAAATGGGTGATGATATTACAACATTCTCAGAAGATATGGATAGTTTAAAGAAACGACTTAAAAAAGAGAAGAAAACTGGAGTGACAATATTTGTTGTACCAAATGTAAATCAGACATCAAACATTGATGTTGGACAAAAACAGATTTTAACAAATAGTCTCTATGAATTAGTTTAAATGTGGAGGAAAATACATATGCTAGAAATGAAACATGTTACAAAAAAATTCCGTAAGAAGAAAGTGTTAAAAGGTGTATCTGGCTTGTTAGAGGCAGGAGTCTATGGACTTCTAGGAGCCAATGGTGCAGGAAAGACAACGTTGTATCGATGTTTGACAGGCCTGTACGGGGTTAGCCAGGGTGAAATTCTATGGAATGGAGAAAATATAAAGAAATCAAAGACGTATCTATCATCCATTGGATATCTTCCACAGAAGTTTGAAGGGTTGAAGGAGCTAAAAGTGACAGAGTTTCTTGAATATTTTGGAGATATGAAAGGAATGGGAGATTCTCAATTAGAAGAGGAGATACCACAGATACTTTCCATTGTTAATTTACAAGAGAAGGCAAATAGCAGGGTAGGTACTTTGTCAGGTGGAATGATTCGGAGGCTTGGAATTGCACAGGCACTTTTGAATGAACCCAAATTGTTATTATTTGACGAACCAACCGCAGGGCTTGATCCAGAGGAACGTCTTCGATTTAAGAATATTGTAACTCAGCTTCCAAAGGACAAGATTATTATAATATCAACACATATCGTAGAAGACATTGAAGCTGTCTGTGACAAAATTATCGTTATGCATCAGGGCAATATTTTGGGAATTTTTTCTATGGAAGAGTTGTCAAATATGGCAAGAGAAAAGGTATTTGTGCTACCAGAATCTGAGATTGGAGTCTTAGAAGGGAACTATAGAATTATCAAAGAGTATCAAAATCAAGGAACTGTTATGGTGCGAATATTATCAGATGAAATATTAAACTTAGAATCAGTAGAGCCAACAATAGAGGATGGATATTTATGGATGATAAATCAAGAAGAAGTATAAGAAGACGATTTAAGGGAAAGAGAAGAGAGCAGGGAATATTGTTTTATGTCCCGTTTTTCTTTAACTACATATTGATTCCATTTGTTGTGTTTATGACCTTTCAGAAGTATGGTCTTGAAGATGAAACATACAGCAACATTGCAAATTTCTCTCAGTATTTTACTCCTGTGTTGACTGTATGGTGGATTTTTCTTGCCTTTATTAAATATATAGATGGAGAAGGAAATGAAATCTATTATGTAAAGAATAGAATTAAATTAAAAGAGGTACTTTTATTTCTTGGTATTTATGTCGTGAGTACCATAGTTCCATTTATATGTTACAGTAGGATGTTTTCTGGTATGTGGCTGGAATGGCTTCGGATTGTAGTAGAATGTATTGTATTTGCAGCCATATCCTATTGCTTGCTTTTTTTGATTCAGAATATTGCTATAACAATGATACCAGTAATTGGCTATGCTTTTGGTTCTGTATTTCTAAGAGGAGAGCAACCTTCAAAACTTTTGTATTATGGAGAACAAAAGGCGACTGTGGAGATATTAAAAGATAAGTATCTTCTGTTATTAGGTATCAGCGTAGTTTGCTTTGCCATTGGAGTTTTAGCAAATTGGAAGAAAGAAAAGTATTAAATTATAGTTTACTTTTGAAATTCTGTCATGTGTTTTCGATACCAGATTGGCATCATATTCCTCTGACATCTTGGGTTCTTTCGTTCTTTAATTCCAATGTGTTCAAAGAAGCCTTTCCATAAATCAATAAATGGATCTTGGGTTTCTTTGGATAACTCTCTTAACTCCGTTGGTGACAAGCTGGTAAGATAATAGTCTTGGTCGGAGGGATGTACTATAGCAAGGTTTCTTGTATCATCAATGATTATCCAGTTCTCAGAGGGAAGGCGATCACAAAAGTGAGGTGCAATCATAGTCAAGACATTGCTTTTTGGCTCAATATGGCTGACTAATACATTATGATTCATATTGGCAAAGCGAACAAACTCACGAAAAAAGTGAGCCTCATTGGAAACTTTGCGACTTAACTCAAAGATACGCATAACTACAGGTTCTTGAAGAAAGTCTGTTACATGGCTTCCGTAGTGGAATCCAGCAATTACAAAACGATAGATGGCATCTAACTTATCTTGAGCATCTGACATGGCAGCCCGGTAAATCATCAGATAAGCTTGGAAAGATATCTTCTTTTGAATGGAGCGGATAACACTCTGTGTCTTTGTATCATCTGTTTCAATATGTCGATATTCACAGAAAAGCTCATAGTTCCCAATGGGCTGAGCTTTTAACTTTACATTAGAATGTCCAAGTCTGGAACTCCAGGCTTCGTAGATACATGTCATCATAGCATCAAACGTATCTTCACATACAAAAACTGTCATAATGTGTCTCCTTTTTAAAATCTATATTTTTATAGTTGTCCAAGCATGGACTTATGGGAATCCTCTGTAGTAACAGAGGATTCAAAATTAAAATCATCAAATAAAGACAACTGTTTGTAACTGTCTGGATGTCCAATCTCCCAGCTTTTCTTTGAATCTTCTCCGATTAACTGTCTTGTAATAAAATCTTCCTCAATTGGAATTCGATACATCATCTTCCCACTACAAGTAATAAAATACTTTGCTCGTTTTAGTACAATTCCCATCTTCTTTAGGTGTTCAAAATTAAGACTTCCTTGTCGTCTTGCCTTGATAATTCTAAAAGCAGACTTGGTTCCAATCCCAGGAACACGTAAAAGTGTCTCATAAGAAGCTTGATTAATCTCTATTGGAAAATGTTCCAAATGACGAAGCGCCCAATCACACTTTGGATCTAGCATAATATTAAAATTAGGTTTTTCTTCACTGAGAAGTTCATCTGCCTGAAACCCATAATATCGAAGAAGCCAGTCTGCCTGATAAAGTCTGTGTTCCCGGAGAAGAGGAGGTGCAGTGCCAAGGGAAGGAAGAAGGGCATCTTCATTGAGTGGAACATAGGCAGAAAAAAATACACGCTTTAAATCATACATCTGATACAACTTCTGTGTGGTGGATAACAGTTGGTAATCATTCTCAGGAGTGGCACCAATAATCATCTGTGTACTCTGACCAGCAGGTACAAAAGGCGCAGGGTCATAAGATGCTGGCAAAGCTGACTTAGATGCCTGTATCATACGTTGTTGTTCAATAACGGCATAGGGATTCTTATCAAATATAGTATTCTTCAAATAACGATTCCCACGATGACGTATCATCTTCATATCCTGACCTGTAGCAAGGCGATGGTCAGCGATTCCTTGCTGAATCTGTTTGATTGGTGCAACAAGAGTCTTGGGATTCTTGTGAGGTGCCAGAGTTTTCAAACCTTCTGTCGTTGGAAGTTCAATATTTACACTCATACGGTCTACCACATATCCAAGCTTGGTAATCAGCTCTTCACTGGCACCTGGAATTGCTTTGACATGAATATATCCATTGAAATGGTACTTATTCCGAAGCATAAAAATTGCCTGATACATTAATTCCATGGTGTAGGTAGGATTCTTAACAACACCGGAACTTAAGAAAAGCCCTTCGATATAATTCCTTCGATAGAACTCTACCACAAGAGTACAAATTTCATCTGGTGTAAATGTGGTACGTACGCATTCATTGCTAGAACGGTTGAGACAATACTTACAGTCATAAATACATTCATTGCTCATAAGAATCTTAAGCAATGAAACACAACGCCCGTCAGAGGCGAAACTATGACAAATTCCACAGCTTTCTGTATTCCCAAGATGCCCCTTCTTACCCCGACGGCTAGAACCACTTGAAGTACAGGCTACATCATACTTTGCAGCATCTGTTAATATATTCAGTTTTTTCTGGAGAGATAATCCGCCAGATAGTAGTTCCATAACATCACCTTCTCAATCAATTATATAAAGTCGAACTTATGTTCTGATTATACCACCGATACATTGAAACTTCAAGTAGAGAAAGGAAATTATTTGACAAAGAAACTATTTGTAATTATAATGACCTAGAAGTTTAGAAATTATGCCAAAGAGAAAGCGAAGGTGAGATAAATGGACGGAGGAAGTCAAAGTCCAAGTCAGAACAGACTGGAACATTTCATAAGAGAAGAATTGAAGCCTGTATCTATATGGATCCTGGAAGTCTTTTGTCATCCGACTTTCTTAGTGCAAGATTTATGATAGTATAGACATTGGTTTGTCGATTGTGAAAACTTTACGTTATTGTTCCCGTCTGGTTATAAACTAGGCGTTTTTTTAATGCCGAATTACGGAAAACAGGAGATATAGCAGGAGGGTTTTACAATGGATGAAAGAGAATTAAAGACAAAACAAATTCCCAAGAAACCAGATTATGATCAAGAATTAATTCGTATTATTAGAAGTGGAAAATCAGATGAAGAATTAAGAGATAAGATTAGTGATTACCATGAAAATGATTTGGCGGAAGGGTTAGAACAGTTAACAAGAGAAGAGAGACAAAGATTATATACAATTCTAGATGACGAGACAATAGCAGAACTTTTTACCTATTTAGAAGATGTAGGATTATATATAGAAGAATTAGAAGATAAAAAAGCTGTAGATATTTTAAAATATATGGATTCTGATGAAATTGTAGATGTTTTTGATGAATTAGAGCCAGGAAAGGCAGAACATTTATTTGATTTATTAGATACAGAGACAAAAAAAGACATTGAACTTCTTCATTCTTATGCAGAAGATGAGATTGGTAGTGTTATGACTACTAACTTTATTGCAATATTAAATACGTGTACTGTAAGGCAAGCCATGAAAGCATTAATTAAAGAAGCAGCAGACCACGATAACATTTCAACTATTTATGTGGTGGATCGATGGAAAAGATTTTGTGGAGCCATGGATTTGACGGATTTGATTCGTGCCAGAGAGCATGATGATTTGGATTCCCTTGTAACAACATCTTATCCATATGTATATGCAAAAGAACAGATAGACGATTGTATTGAATCTATTAAAGATTATTCTGAGGATTCTATTCCAGTCTTGAATCCACACAAGAAGCTTCTTGGGGTTATTACTGCTCAAGATTTAGTTGAAGTGGTAGATCGTGAGATGGGAGAAGATTATGCAAAATTAGCTGGTTTAACGGCGGAAGAAGATTTGCAGGAAACATTGCTTGAGAGTATGAAAAAGAGAGTTCCATGGTTAGTATTATTACTATTTTTAGGGTTTATCGTATCCTCTGTTGTTGGAATGTTTGAGACAGTAGTTGCAAAGCTTACCTTAGTTATCTGTTTCCAGTCTATGATTCTTGATATGGCAGGAAATGTAGGAACCCAGTCACTAGCTGTGACCATTAGAGTGTTAATGGATGAGGATTTGACTCCAGGAGAGAAAATTCATTTAGTTTTTAAAGAGATGAAAGTAGGATTTTCCAATGGAATGTTGTTAGGAAGTTTATCATTTATATTTATTGGATTGTATATTCATTTCTTCAAGGGACAGTCACTATTAATGTCCTTTGAAATATCTATCTGTATTGCAGTGGCACTTATGTTAGCCATGTTGATTTCCAGTTTTACAGGAACTACAATTCCAATGTTTTTTAAGAAAATCAATATAGATCCCGCAGTGGCTTCTGGTCCGTTGATTACTACAATTAATGACTTGGTAGCAGTAATAACATATTATGGCTTGACATGGATTTTCTTGATTAATTTCTTACATTTGGGCTAATTAAAATAGAGTAAAAGCAAGGGTTTAAAAGTGCTAAACCCTTGCTTTTTAAATGATTTTTTTAGTGCCGAAAGTGGGACTCGAACCCACACGCCCGCAAGGACAACAGATTTTGAGTCTGTCTCGTCTGCCAGTTCCGACATTTCGGCTTGTTTCGTATCGAACTTTGATATAATATCATTAAACAGATAGCTTTGTCAACCTTTTTTCTTAATGA
>JAQVEG010000023.1 GCA_028697725.1 Anaerostipes sp. | reverse complement strand
TGTTTTTGTGGTGATTACATTATACATGAAAATAGGGGGTCATTGCTTTTTTGATGTCAAAAAGGCTAAAACTCCTGAAAATATAAGGTTTGTAACAAAAAAACAGGTAGTAGATTTGACACTACCTTTTCTAATATGAGGGAAATAATATGAAAACAGATACAATTGCAGCAATTGCAACACCAATGACAAACAGTGGAATTGGAATTGTAAGAATAAGTGGAGAAGAATCATTAGATATTATTTCAAAGATTTTTGTTCCAAAACGAGAAAAGAATATGAAGGAAGTAAAGACTTATACAGCTCATTATGGACATATTATGGTCAATCATAAAGTAATTGATGAGTGTATTGTTTTAATTATGAAAAATCCTCATTCCTATACAGCAGAAGACGTTGTAGAGATTAATTGTCATGGTGGCGTTATTGTCATGAAGAAGATTTTAGAAGCTGTTATTGATGCAGGTGCTAGAACTGCAGAGCCAGGTGAATTTACAAAACGTGCATTTTTAAATGGAAGAATTGATTTATCAAAGGCAGAGGCTGTTATGGATGTAATTCATTCAAAAAATGAATTTGCATTGGAAAGTTCATTAAAACAATTAGATGGAGAATTAGAGAAGAGAGTACAGTCACTTCGGAAAAAAATAATTCATAGTGTTGCTTTTATCGAATCAGCCTTGGATGATCCGGAACATTATAGTGTGGATGGATTTTCTGATGAATTAAAAGAGCAGGTAGAGGAATCAAAAAAAGAAATTCAATCATATTTAGATTCTTCTGACAATGGAAGAATTCTAAAAGAGGGAATTAATACTACCATTATTGGAAAGCCAAATGCAGGTAAGTCTTCTATATTAAATATATTAGTTGGAGAGGATAGAGCAATTGTTACGGATATTGCTGGAACTACAAGAGATACCTTAGAAGAATCAATTCAAATTAATGGAATTCCATTAAATATTGTGGATACTGCTGGAATTCGAGAAACAAAAGACATTGTTGAGAAAATTGGTGTGGATAAAGCAAAAGAATCGTTGAAAAATTCTGATTTAGTGTTGTATGTTGTGGATACTTCTGTTTCTCTTGGAAATGAAGATAAGGAAATCATAGATTTAATTCAAGGAAAACAAGTGATTGTAATTTTAAATAAATCTGATTTATCCCAGGTAGTAGGGGAAGATGAATTAAAAAAATATCAGTTTCATCATATTGTAACAATTTCTGCAAAACAAAAAAATGGAATACAGGATTTATATGATATGATAAATAAAATGTTTTTTCATGGGCATGTTTCTTTTAATGATGAAATTTATATTACAAATATGAGACATAAAGAAGCAATGAAGAATGCATGGAATAGTTTAAATCTTGTTTTGGAAAGTATTGAAAATAATATGCCAGAGGATTTCTTTTCTATTGACTTATTAAATGCTTATGAAGAATTAGGATATATTATTGGGGAATCTGTTGATGATGATTTGGTAAACGAAATTTTTAGAGAATTTTGTATGGGTAAATAAGAATGAATAATTTAAAAGAAAAATATGATGTTGTAGTTGTAGGTGCAGGACATGCAGGATGTGAAGCAGCACTAGCGTGTGCCAGACTTGGATTTCAAACAATCTGTTTTACGGTAAGTATGGATAGTGTTGCTTTAATGCCATGTAACCCAAATATTGGTGGAAGTTCAAAAGGACATTTGGTAAGAGAGATTGATGCCCTTGGTGGAGAAATGGGAATCAATATTGATAAAACTTTTTTACAATCAAAAATGTTAAATAAGTCAAAAGGACCAGCAGTTCACTCTTTACGTGCACAGGCAGATAAAAAAATGTATTCCATTGAAATGACACGTGTATTGGGAAATACTCCTAATTTAACATTAAGGCAAGGTGAAGTGACAGAAATCGTTGTTGAAGATGGAAATGTAATAGGTGTAAAAACCTTCTCAGACGCATTTTACGAAGCTAAAACCGTAGTTTTGACCACTGGAACCTATTTAAAAGCGTGTTGTATTTATGGAGATGTAAAAAATTATACAGGTCCAAATGGTCTACAACCCGCTAATTTCCTAAGTAAATCGCTACAATCAATCGGTGTAAAACTGCGTAGATTTAAGACTGGAACCCCTGCACGAATCGATAAAAATAGTGTAGATTTTAGTAAAATGTCAGAGCAAAAAGGGGATGAGAAAATTGTTCCATTTAGTTTTACAAATACGGAAGATGATATTAGACGAAATCAGATTTCATGTTGGTTGACTTATACCAACGAAGAAACACATAAAATTATAAATGAGAACATTCATAGATCTCCATTATTTTCTGGAGCAATTGAGGGAACAGGTCCTAGATATTGTCCTTCCATTGAAGATAAGATTGTAAAGTTTCCAGATAAAAACAGACATCAAGTATTTATTGAGCCAGAGGGTGAATATACCAATGAAATGTATGTTGGAGGAATGTCTAGTTCTTTGCCAGAAGATGTTCAGTATAAGATGTATCAAAGTGTAGATGGTCTTGAAAATGTTAAAATTGTCAGAAATGCTTATGCAATTGAATATGACTGTATTGATGCGACCCAATTGAAAGCTTCACTAGAATTTAAAAATATCAATGGATTATTTAGTGGGGGACAATTCAATGGAAGTTCTGGTTATGAGGAAGCTGCAGCACAAGGTCTAATTGCAGGTATTAATGCATGCAGAAAATTACAGAAAAAAGAACCTATTATATTAAAGAGATCTGATGCCTATATTGGTGTCCTAATTGACGATTTGGTTACAAAAGAGTCAAGTGAACCATATCGTATGATGACTTCAAGAGCCGAATATCGATTGTTGTTAAGACAAGACAATGCCGATATTAGACTTTCTAAAATTGGACATGAGATTGGATTAATTTCAGATAAAAGATATGATGATCTCTTGAAAAAAGAAGAAATGATTGAAAAAGAAATTCAACGTTTAACTGAATTGCAAGTAGGTGCATCAAAAGAAGTTCAGGCTCTCCTTGATTCTCTACATAGCTCTAGCTTAAAGACAGCCGTTACAATGGCTGAATTAATCAGAAGACCAGAATTAGACTATGATTTATTGGCACCTATTGATAAGGATAGAGAAGAACTGCCAGAACAAGTAAGAGAACAGGTAAATATTAATATAAAATATGATGGATATATTAAGAGGCAATTGTCTCAAGTAAAACATTTTCAAAAGTTAGAAAAAAAGAAAATTCCAAGTAATATTAAATATGAAGATGTACATAATCTTAGAATTGAGGCAGTTCAAAAATTATCAAAGATTATGCCAGAATCAATAGGCCAGGCATCTAGAATATCAGGAGTTTCTCCAGCAGATATTTCGGTATTACTAGTTTATCTTGAAAAATCAAAACATTCTTAGGAGTTAAAAATGGATAAATTAAAAGAAAAAGCATTAGAAATGGGTATCGAATTAACCGATAATCAATTAAAACAATTTGAAACTTATTTTCATATGATAATTGAAAAAAATAAAGTAATGAATTTAACTGCAATTACAGAAAAAGACGAGGTTATTGATAAGCATTTTGTGGATAGTTTAGCTTTTGTAAAATCAAATATCAAGTTTGAGAATCAAAGAATACTGGATATTGGAACTGGAGCTGGATTTCCAGGGATTCCTTTAAAAATCGCGTTTCCAGACTTAGAGGTTGTATTGTTAGACTCTTTAAATAAGAGAATTACATTTTTAAATGAAGTGATTGATGAATTAGGGTTAAAGAATATTACTGCAATTCATGGAAGGGCGGAAGATTATGCAAAACAAAAAGAGTATAGAGAAGGATTTGATATTGTAGTTTCTAGAGCTGTAGCAAACATGAGTACATTATCAGAATATTGTATACCATATGTTAAATTAAATGGTTATTTTATGCCTTACAAGTCAGGAAATATTGAGAAGGAACTAAATCAGGCAAAGAAAGCAATTAAGATTCTTGGTGGAAAAATACAAGATAAAATACTATTTACTCTTCCTGAAACGGATATGGAACGTTCATTAATAGAAATAAAAAAAGAGAAGACAACCCCGAAACGCTTTCCTAGAAAAGCTGGGCTGCCTTCAAAAGAACCAATTTAAAAAAAGATATCACATATGTGAAGGATAGCAGAAGCATCTTCTAATTGAGGAAGGTGCTTTGTGTTTTTAATAATATTCCCCTCAATAGAAGGATTTAATGATTGATATTGAGTTAAAATATCTTCACTATTGTATTCATACTCACCTAAAACAAAGTATAAACTATGATTCAGATTCTTAATGCAGTTAAATATATTACAGCTTAAATAGTCAGATACTAAGCTTGAATACAAATATTTTGATGATGACCATCCAAGATGGCAAGATTCATGGTACTCAAGAATATATTTTGGTTTGATTTTACTTGAATCATAAAAGTGCTTTTTAGCAAATAAGTTTTTGATTTTAATTTTTCTGTGAAATAAATTGTAAATCATAGTACCTATAAAAGGAATTTCAATCATATATTTACGCATTTTCTTACGTTTTGTTGGATATTTATTCATATCCTTTATATCTTCTGGATTAATGCAAAGTATCTTATTAAAATTATCTGGTTCCATGGTACAGGATAAACAAGTAAAAGATGCTGATTTACCACTGGCAATAACATTGGTTTTTGTTCCAATTACATTCTGAATAAAATCATTGATTAATTGTACATACATATAAGTTGTGTATGTAATTTTCGGTTTGGAGGAACGTCCACAACCAAGTAAATCTATGGCATATACAGTGTGTTTTTCCGCAAGTTTTTGGATTATATTTTGAAATTCCATACTTGAACTGGAGGTATCTACATTGTGGATGCAAAGCACGGGGGAACCTTCACCTTGTTTTGTATAAAATATTTTCCCAAAACGCCAAGAATATGTGTTACCATATCTTGAGTGTAACATTTCTTTTATAGTTGATAAGTAAAAAACCAACTGATTGATACAATAAAAAGACATAGTGGTTAACATTATAATAAGGGTACAGTTTCGTATTTTTTTATATAGTTTCATAGGACAACTCCTTTCTATACTTTATTATATGACAAACATTCAGTTGTTACAATAATTCTTTGAAATATATGGGATTTCGTATTATGATAGATAGAGGTGGTGATAAATTTGGGTTATAAAAAAATAGATAAAGATCAATTAATTGAGGGTTTGACAGAGTATTTATCAAATCAATATATGAATAACGTACAAAAAAAAGAGAGTTTGATTCAAAAAAAATATGAATTGGAAGAGGAAAAACAGAAAATTTTACTTTCTTCAAATTCATCTGATTTAATTCGTATGAAGCAGATGTTTTCTCCTATAACCATCGATGGTGATATACAAAAGGATGAATCAAAGGAATCTAGAAAACTTACAAGTGATATTCGTAAAATAGAGAGTCAAATACGTGATTCAGAAAAGGATTTAAATAAGATTAAAAGTTATATTCAAGGGTTAAAAGAGACATATTTTATTGCTGATGATGTGAAACAGACAGAAGATAATGTAAAGTTTCTACCTGCTGTATATGAACTATTAGATCATATAAAAGCTTGTCATGAAGATATTTCTATAGATTATACTTCAGTTGGGGAAGATACAGAGGTATTATTGACATTTTCCTATTTAAATGGATTTCAAAATATGTTAAGATTTTTATTCGATGAATTGTTAGTTTCAACATTAAAAGTTGATTTTTTTGTGGAAAAGTCTAAAGTTTTAATGCAATTTATCACAAAGTTGGAGGTATTTGATTCACTAGAGAGTTTTAAACTTCAAAAAAGTGAATTAGAGTCTCAGCTTTCAAAAGAATTTTCAATTATAAGATGGCAGGAGTCATCAATTATATTACAAGCTATTGTTGAGTAAGAAAGGATTATTATGAAAAATACAATTATTAATTTAATACATCAGGGAGTCAATGAGCTAGATATTGAGACCATTGAAGGATTATTGGAAATTCCTCCAAAAGAAGATATGGGTGATTTTGCTTTTCCATGTTTTCAACTTGCAAAGATTCTAAAAAAAGCTCCTAATATGATTGCAGCAGATATAGCAGAGAAGATTGGTGATGCAAAAGAGGTATCAAAAGTTGTTGCTATGGGACCATATGTAAATTTTTATCTTAATAAGGAAATATATGTAAATAATTTATTAGAACAAGTTTCTTCTAATACTTTTGGGGATTTGGAAGTAGGAAAAGGAAAGACGATATGTATTGATTATTCTTCTCCAAACGTTGCTAAGAAATTTCATGTTGGTCACTTAAGAACAACATTAATTGGTAATTCTCTTTATCATATCTTTGAGAAAATGGGATATAAAGTAGAGAGAATCAATCATTTGGGGGATTGGGGAACTCAATTTGGAAAATTAATCGTTGCATATAAGAAATGGGGCAGCCGAGAAGCTGTTGAAGAGAATGGTATTGCAGAATTAATGAAGATTTATGTTAAATTCCATGAGGAAGCTGAAAAAGATGATACTTTAAATGATGAAGCAAGAGCCTGGTTTCTTAAGATGGAACAAGGAAACGAAGAAGCTTTAGAAATTTGGGAATGGTTTAAGGAAATTAGTTTAATTGAATATCATAGAATCTATGATATTTTAGGGGTTGGATTTGATTCTTTTGCAGGTGAGAGCTTCTATCGTGATAAAACAGGAGCAGTTGTTGAAGAATTGACACAAAAAGGCTTGTTAGTTGAAAGTGATGGTGCAAATATTGTTCCTTTAGATGATTATGATATGGCTCCTTGCTTAATTACAAAGAAAGATGGAAGTTCTATCTATGCAACAAGAGATTTGGCTGCAATTTTCTATCGTAAAAATACTTATAATTTTGATAAGTGTATCTATGTAACAGGATTGGAGCAAAAGCTTCATTTTGCTCAAGTATTTAAGGTAGTTGAATTGATGGGATATGAATGGGCAAAAGAGAATTTGATTCATGTACCATATGGTTTAGTTAGTCTTGAAGGTGGAAAGTTATCAACTAGAAGTGGTAATATTATTTATGCAGAAGATATTTTGAATGAATCAGTAAATAAAATTAAAGAAGTCATTGAAGAAAAGAATCCAGATATTAAAGATAAAGATGATGTAGCACATAAAGTAGGTATTGGAGCAATTATATTTAATGATTTATATAATCAAAGAATAAAGGATGTTATCTTTAATTGGGATAAAATTCATAGTTTTGATGGAGAAACGGGACCTTATGTGCAATATACTTATGCAAGAGCTGCTAGTGTTTTAAGAAAGACAGGAATTAATCAAGTAGAGGATATTGATATTTCATGTATTACTGATGAGGCATCGCTTACACTACTTAAAGATATTGCTAGATTTCCTAGCGTGATTGAAAATGCTGCAAATAGACTAGAACCTTCTGTTGTAGCAAGATTTGTTATGAGTGTTGCACAGAATTTTAATCATTTCTATCACGAGAATCAATGTAATGTGGAAGATGAAAAATTAAAACTTGCACGTATTAAAATTGTTATTATTGCAAAGAATACAATTAAAGAGGGATTACGTTTACTAGGAATTCAGTGTCCAGAACAAATGTAATAGTAAGTTGGAGTAGGAAATTTATTTTCCTACTTTTTTCTTGCACAAAAATACGAGACAGAATGTTTCACGTGAAACATTAAAAAATAAATATATGTTTCACGTGAAACATATAGAAATGCATAGTGAGAAGTGATATAATATCACCTGAGACATTATTCTCATTTCAAAGGAGATTTATATGGGACGTATTATAGCAATAGCAAATCAAAAAGGTGGAGTTGGAAAAACAACAACAGCAGTAAATTTAGCTGCAGCACTAGCAGATAATGGTAAAAAAACCTTGTTGATTGATATGGATCCGCAGGGAAATGCAACAACTGGATTAGGAGTCAATAAAAATGAACTTGAAAAGACAGTTTATGATGTGATTCGAGATGAAATGAATATAAAAGATGCTATTATATCAGATATATTTGATGATTTATCTTTGATACCAGCAAATCGTGATTTAGCAGGTGCAGAAATCGAGTTAATGACGGTAGATCGTATGCAATATATTATGAAAGATAAAATAGCAGAAGTGTCAGACGGATATGAATATATTGTAATTGACTGTCCACCAGCACTTGGGATGCTTACTGTCAACGCAATGACAGCAGCAAATTCGGTGATTGTTCCAATTCAATGTGAATTTTATGCTTTGGATGGATTAACACAGTTAATATATACCATTGAATTAATTCAAAAAAGTCTAAATCCAGATTTATATGTTGAAGGGGTTGTATTTACAATGTATGATTCAAGAACAAATCTATCATTGCAGGTTGTTGAGAATGTAAAGGATTATTTAAAACAAAATATCTATAAAACAATTATTCCAAGAAATGTTCGTTTAGCGGAAGCTCCAAGTCATGGATTACCAATTAATTTATACGATCCAAAATCAGTTGGAGCGGAAAGTTATCAGCTTCTTGCAGAAGAAGTCATGGAAAATGGAGGTGTTCAGTAGTGGCAGCGCAAAAAAAAGGATTAGGAAGAGGTATGGGAGCCTTAATTCCAACGACTCCTATAAAAGAAAAACAAGAAACTAAAAATAAAGAAGAGGAAACGCTAATTAACATTAATAAAGTAGAACCAAATCCAGATCAGCCAAGAAAAGATTTTGATGAGGAAGCTTTAAAGGAATTATCCCAATCAATTCAGCAATATGGTGTAATTCAACCATTAATTGTAAAAAAGAGAAAAGATTATTATGAAATTGTAGCTGGTGAGAGAAGATGGAGAGCTGCAAAATTAGCTGGACTAAAAAAAGTACCTGTAATTGTAAAGGATTATAGTGAAAATGAAATCGTAGAAATTGCATTAATTGAAAATATTCAACGAGAAAATCTAAATGCCATTGAAGAAGCATTGGCATATAAGCATTTAATGGAAGATTTTTCTTTAAAACAAGAAGAAGTAGCAAAAAAAGTAGCAAAAAGCAGAACTTCTGTAACAAATTCTCTACGTTTATTAAAATTAGATGAAAGAGTTCAAGATATGCTTTCAAAAGAAGAGTTATCCATGGGACACGCAAGAGCTTTGCTTGCAATTGAAGATGGAAATCAGCAAGTAGAAGTGGCAAATAAAGTAATTGATGAGAAATTAAGTGTTAGAGATATTGAAAATTTAGTGAAAAGACTTGGAAAAGAGCCTAAAAAGAAAGAGGAATCGAAAGAGGATCCAAATCAATTTTTATATCGAGATATGGAAGAAATATTAAAACATGTATTTGGAAGCAAGGTAAATATTAAAAATAAGAAGAACAAAGGAAAAATTGAAATTGAATACTATTCGTTAGATGAATTAGAACGAATTGTGGATATGATGAAATCTATTTAGGAGGAAGAAATGTACTTAACTGGAATAACTATATTTAACATAGATGTAATATATTTACTAATTGGATTAACATTATTGTTTTTAGTATCATTATTACTTAATATTATTTCTCTATCTAAAATTGGAGGATTAAGAAGAAGATATGAGGATTTTTTATCAGGAAAAGATGGAAAATCTTTAGAAGAAGAAATTTATCAAAGATTTGACCGATTAGATGAATTGGAAGAGAAAAATACGAAACTAGGAAAACAGATTGATTTGAATCGTGTAAGATTATCTACTACATATTCTAAAATGAAAATATTAAAGTATAATGCCTTTGATAATTTAGGCGGAGAAACAAGTTTTGTATTAGGATTGTTAAATGAGCATAATAATGGTATCTTATTAAATAGTATGAATAACGGAAGCGAAGGTTATTTCTACGCAAAAGAGATCCAAAATGGAAAACCAAAAACGGCACTGTCAGAAGAAGAAGAGAAAACACTAGCTCAGTGTATGAATCAATAAATTAGGAGGAATATATGTTAGACATTAAATTTTTAAGAGAGAATCCAGAGGTAGTAAAGGAAAATATTAAAAACAAGTTTCAAGAAAGAAAGCTGCCTCTTGTAGATGAAGTTATTGAATTAGATAAAGAAAATCGTGCAATTAAGCAGGAAGTTGAAGCACTACGTGCAGATCGTAATAAAATTTCAAAACAAATTGGTGCTATGATGGCCCAGGGGAAAAAAGAAGAAGCAGAAGAATTAAAGAAACAAGTAACTGCAAATGCAGATAAAGTGGAAGAATTATCACAAAAAGAAAAAGCAGTAGAAGAAAAAATGAAAGAAATTATGATGGTAATTCCTAATATTATCGATCCATCTGTCCCAATTGGTAAAGATGATAGCGAAAATGTAGAACTTGAACGCTTTGGGGATCCTGTGGTACCAGATTTTGAAATTCCATACCATGCAGAAATTATGGAGTCTTTTGATGGGCTTGATCTTGATAGTGCAAGAAAGGTTGCAGGAAATGGATTTTATTATTTAATGGGTGATATTGCAAGACTTCATTCTGCAGTTATTTCTTATGCAAGAGATTTTATGATTGAGCGAGGATTTACGTATTGTGTACCACCATTTATGATTCGAAGCAACGTGGTTACAGGTGTTATGAGTTTTGATGAGATGGACGCTATGATGTACAAAATAGAAGGGGAAGATCTTTATTTAATTGGTACAAGTGAACACTCTATGATTGGTAAATTCATTGGAACGACAACAAAAGAAGAGGATTTACCAAAAACATTAACAAGTTATTCACCATGTTTTAGAAAAGAAAAGGGCGCTCATGGAATTGAAGAGCGTGGAGTATATCGTATTCATCAATTTGAAAAACAAGAAATGATTGTTGTTTGTGAGCCAGAAGAGAGCAAAGACTGGTATGAAAAGTTGTGGAAAAATACAGTAGATTTATTCCGTAGTATGGATATTCCAGTCCGTACATTGGAATGTTGTTCAGGAGATTTAGCTGACTTAAAGGTAAAATCAGTTGATGTGGAAGCATGGTCACCAAGACAAAAGAAATATTTTGAAGTTGGAAGCTGTTCTAATTTAGGAGATGCACAGGCTCGTCGTTTGGGAATTCGTGTAAAAGGCAAAGATGGAAAGTATTTTGCACATACACTAAATAACACAGTTGTTGCACCACCTAGAATGTTAATTGCATTTTTAGAAAATAATTTACAAGCGGATGGAAGTGTAAGAATTCCAGAAGTATTAAGACCATATATGGGTGGAAAAGAAAAAATCGAAAAGTAATGACAAATATAATAGAAATTAAAGATTTTATGGCACCTGAATTAGATGTCTATGCACGTTTGTCAGAGGGTCAGCTATTAAATCGCTGTGAACCGGAAAAAGGAATGTTTATCGCAGAAAGTCCTATGGTAATAGAAACAGCTTTAAAAGCTGGATGCGTGCCAGTATCTTTTCTTATGGAAAAAAAGCATATAAATACCAAGGGAAAGGATATAATAGATAAATATAAAGATATTCCTGTATATACGGCAGAGTTTGATGTTTTAACAAAGTTGACTGGATTTCAATTAACAAGAGGAATGTTGTGTGCTATGTATCGTCCAAAAATGCTTTCTATTGAAGAAGTGTGTAAAGGAGCAGACAGACTTGTTATTTTAGAAGATGTTATGAATCCAACAAATATTGGAGCAATATTTCGCTCGGCGGCAGCTTTAAATATGGATGGAATATTATTGACTTCGGCGTGTAGTAACCCATTGTATCGACGTTCCATTCGTGTGAGTATGGGAACTGTTTTTCAAATTCCATGGACATTTGTTGATGAAGATGCGTTGGATTATCTGAAAAAATCAGGTTATAAAACGGCGGCTATGGCACTAAATGATGATTCTATTTGTATTGATGATATAAGATTATTAGAAGAAGAAAAATTAGCAATTATATTGGGGACAGAAGGAAATGGTCTGTCGGATCATATCATTGAAACATCAGATTATATTGTGAAAATACCTATGGCACATGGTGTAGATTCTTTAAATGTAGCCGCAGCAAGTGCAGTTGCATTCTGGCAGATAGGAAGAAGAAAATAAAAATAAGCAAGGAAGGAATCAGATAAAATTTGATTCCTTCCTTGTTCTATTTATCCTTCTTTTTATCATTGTCTACACCAATATCTGGTGGTAAAAAAGGATAAAGAGCCTGATAATTATCAATTTCCTCATCATCTACAATACCATGTGTAATGAGTCCAGTACAATCTCCTGCAGATGCAAGATTGGAAACATCAAAAAGCTGGTCTTCAAACTGTTCTTCTTGAGATAAATCTTTTTTATTTTTTTCTTTCATGTAATCCAAGCCTCCTTATATCTATAGTATTTGTAAGGAAAGAATAATCATACATAAAAACGAAAGAGAATGTTCCTTTGAAAGAAAATGAAGTATAATAAATATAATGACAAAAAGAAAGGAAAGTATTATGTTTCGAGAAAAATCAAAAGAATTATTAGAGTTTATTGAAGCATCGCCAAGCTGTTTTCATGTAATTCACAATATAAAAAAAAGACTAGTGAAAGAAAAATTTATAGAATTAAGAGAAGAAAAACCATGGACATTGGAATATGGAAAAAATTATTATGTTACAAGAAATGATTCAACTATAATTGCATTTAAAATACCAAGAAGTAATTGGAATGGTTTTCAAATTGCAGCATCTCATAGTGATTTTCCCTCGTTTAAAATTAAAGAAAATCCAGAAATCCACAAAGAGGAGCATTATACGTGCCTAAATGTGGAAAAGTATGGAGGAATGTTATTTGCACCGTGGATGGACCGTCCACTTTCTGTTGCAGGAAGAGTTATGATTAAAAAAAATCAAAAAATAGAATGTAAATTAGTAAATGTTGATCGAGATTTACTGATGATTCCCAATGTGGCGATTCATATGAATCGAAAAGCAAATGAGGAAATGAAATATAATCCCCAGGTAGATATGATTCCACTCCTTGGAGATGAAAGAATAAAAGATGGATGGAATCAATTGATTGCAAAAGAAATAGGTGTGAAAGAAAAAGACATAATTTCCAGTGATTTATTCCTCTATAACCGTATGTCTGGCACCATATGGGGAGCAGAGGAAGAGTATATATCCAGTCGTTCCTTAGATGATTTACAATGCGCCTTTGGTACTATGGAAGGATTTGTGAAAACAGAAAATAAAAATCGAATTACTATGTGCTGTATATTTGATAATGAGGAAGTAGGAAGTGGAACAAAACAGGGAGCAGATTCTACCATGCTATCTGATGTTATGGAACGAATTTGTGGGTGTATGAATAAAACCATAGAAGAACGAATGATTGCCATATCCAATAGTTTTTTACTTTCAGCCGATAATGGACATGCAGTGCATCCTAATCATCCTGAAAAAGTAGATCCAACCAATCGTCCATATCCTAATATGGGGGTAGTAATCAAATACAATGCAAATCAAAAGTATACAACAGATGCTGTATCCGCAGGTATATTTAAGAGAATATGTGAGAAAGCAGAAGTTCCAGTACAGACGTATATGAATCGTTCGGATATTCCAGGAGGTTCTACTCTTGGGAATATAGCAAACCGCCATGTATCACTGAATACAGTGGATATAGGTTTGGCACAGCTTGCAATGCATTCTTGTTACGAGACAGGCGGGGTAAAAGATACCCTATATTTAATAAAAGCATGTGAAACCTATTTCAAAAGTTCAATTACTATAACAGAAAATGGATCCTATGAGATTCAATTATAAAAAATAAGGGACAGAAATTCTGCCCCTTATTTTTATATGCTTTATTTGTCTAGCAATATAAGAGGAATAATTACAAGGTCCTCATTTCCAATATTTTCAATGCCATGACCTTGACCACTCATTGTATATGTAGTATCACCGGCTTCTACCTCATATTTTGTTCCATTATCATCATAAAGACCTTTTCCAGAAAGAATATGGTAGGCTTCACCTTCATTTTCATGGACATGATATAAATGATTGACAATGACCGAAAACGGAGTATAATGGAAGAAAAAGGGGTGATGAAATGTTAACAGAAGATAGATTACTTGACAATAAAGCAGGCAACTTATGTTACCAACGCAGTAACACATGCATTGAAGCTTATGAAAAAAGGATTTCATGTATGTTTAATTGGTGGAGAATTAAAAGAAGTTACAGAAGCCATTGTGGGAAGTGTAGCAATAGAGAATTTAGAAAAATATAATTTTACCAAAGGATTTTTTGGAGCCAATGGAATTGATTTAAAGACTGGAATTACAACACCAGATGTGAATGAAGCGATGATTAAAAAAGTAGCAAAGAATCATTGTTTACAGTCGTATATTTTAGCAGACCATTCAAAATTTGCAAAGATTACAGCGATTACATTTTGCCAGATGACAGATACAATTATCATTACAGATAAAATAAAAGATAAAAACTATAAAAAATTGAAGAATATCAAGGAGGTTTTATAATGATTTATACTGTTACATTTAATCCAGCCATCGATTATGTGATTAAGGTTGATAATTTAACCCTTGGACAGGTAAACCGAACAACAAGAGAAGATATGTATTGTGGCGGAAAGGGAATTAATGTTTCCAATGTACTTGCAAATTTAGGATTAGATAGTATTGGTTTTGGTTTCATTGCAGGATTTACAGGGGATGCTATTGAAACAGGGGCGAGAGAATTAGGATTTACACCTGATTTTATCAAGCTTCGTGAAGGAATGACTCGAATTAATGTAAAAATTAAGTCCAATGAAGAAAGTGAAATTAATGGTCAAGGACCAGTGATTCATGAAGATGAGCTTGAAATGTTATTTGGAAAATTAGATGGACTAAAAGATGGTGATATTTTAGTTTTGGCTGGAAGTATACCAAATACTTTGCCAGAAGATGTCTATGAAAAGATTATGGAACGTCTTCAAAAAAAGGATATTCAAATTGTGGTAGATGCAACAAAAGACTTGCTATTAAATGTATTAAAATATCATCCATTTATGATTAAACCGAACAATCATGAATTAGGAGAGATGTTTGGAGTTATATTAAAGACAAATGAAGAAATTGTGGAATATGGGAAAAAACTTCAAGAAAAAGGTGCAAGAAATGTATTAGTTTCTATGGCTGGAGATGGTGCAATCTTAATTACAGAAGATGGAGATGTACATTTTAGCGAAACTCCAAAGGGTGAAGTTAAGAACTCTGTAGGAGCAGGCGATTCTATGGTGGCTGGATTTATTACTGGTTACCTAAAGCATCATGATTATAAAGAAGCTTTAAAAATGGGAATTGCAACAGGAAGTGCAAGTGCATTTTCAGAGGATTTAGCTACAAAAGAAAAAATTATGGAATTATATAACAAGCTTTAAAAAGAAGAGAGGAAAGAAATATGCGTATTACAGATTTATTGCATGATGTAAGTGTTGAACTTGGTGTCAGTGTTGATTCAAAGGAAGCAGCCATTGATAAGTTAGTGGGCCTTATGGACAAGACTGGAAACATTTCAGACAAGGCAGTATACAAAGAAGGAATTCTTGCAAGAGAGGCAACAGGAACGACAGGAATTGGTGGAGGAATTGCGATTCCTCATGCAAAGAATAAGGCAGTTAAAAATGCATCATTAGCAGCGATGACAGTTCCAGATGGGGTTGATTATGAAGCGATGGATGGAGAACCTTCAAAGGTATTCTTTATGATTGCGGCACCTGCAGAAGGTAGCGATGTTCATTTAGAAGCATTATCTAGATTATCAACAATTTTAATGGATCCAGCGTTTTTAGATAGCTTAATTGGAGCAACTTCAAAGGATGAATTCTTAAAGTTAATCGACGAAAAAGAGACAGCAAAATTTCCAGAAGAAGCGAAAGAAGTAAAAGAAGAAAGTAAAGGTGGTATAAAGGTATTAGCAGTTACTGCTTGTCCAACTGGAATTGCGCATACATTTATGGCGGCAGAATCTCTTGAAAATAAAGCAAAAGAGATGGGCATTACATTGAAGGCTGAAACCAATGGATCTGGCGGAGCAAAGAATGTATTAACACAAGAGGAAATTGAAAACTGTGACGGAATTATTGTGGCAGCGGATAAGAATGTTGAAATGGCTCGTTTTGATGGAAAACAAGTACTTCAAACAAAGGTTGCAGATGGAATTCATAAGCCAGAAGAATTGATTCAAACAATTGTAGATCAAAAAGCACCAACATATCATCATTCAGGAGCAGCAGCGCAAGAAGAAAGCACGGAAAGTGAAGGAGTTGGAAGAACCATCTACAAACATTTAATGAATGGTGTATCACATATGTTACCATTTGTTATTGGTGGAGGTATATTAATCGCTTTAGCGTTCTTATTTGATAATCAATCAATTAATCCTGCAAACTTTGGTATGAATACACCACTTGCAGCAACATTTAAGACAATTGGTGGTCAAGCATTTGGATTTATGTTACCAATATTAGCTGGATTTATCGCAATGAGTATTGCAGACCGTCCAGGATTGGCAGTAGGTTTCGTAGGTGGAGCAATCGCCAACGCAGGTTATACATTTGCAACGATTACAACCTATGATTCAAGCAAAGCAATCAGCTCAGGATTTATTGGAGCTTTACTTGCAGGTTTCATCGCAGGATATCTTGTACAAGGAATCAAAAAAGTATGTGAAAAGTTACCAGCAGCATTGGAAGGATTAAAACCAATTTTAATTTATCCAGTGGCAGGTATTTTACTAATGGGTGTTGTTATGATTGGAATTAACCCAGTGGTTGGAGCAATCAATACAGGTTTAAATAACTTCTTAGGATCTATGAGTGGAACAAGTTCAATCTTGCTTGGAGCAGTTCTTGGTGGAATGATGGCAATTGATATGGGTGGTCCATTTAACAAGGCAGCTTATGTATTCGGAACAGCTCAATTAACAGTAGCCAATGCAGGGCCAGAACAATATGCAATTATGGCGGCTGTTATGGCAGGTGGAATGGTACCTCCTTTAGCTATTGCGCTTTGTTCAACATTCTTTAAGAATCGTTTCACAGAAAGTGAAAAGAAATCTGGAGTTGTAAACTACATTATGGGATTATCATTTATTACAGAAGGAGCCATTCCTTTTGCAGCATCTGATCCAATCCATATTATTCCTTCATGTGTTGCAGGATCTGCAGTGGCAGGAGCATTATCAATGGCATTTAAATGTGGACTTCCAGCACCTCACGGTGGAATCTTCGTTATTGGAGTTATTACAAATCCAGTTATGTATATTGCCTCAGTTGCAATTGGAGCTATCGTTGGTATGGTAGTTATGGCAGCATTAAAGAAACCATTAAATAAATAGTATATATATAAATGAAAATGGGAATTGTCTTTGAAGATGGTTCCTTTTTTTCGTGTTATAATAAGGGAAAGGGTGGAAGGAGTTGTGGACAAAATGACAAAACAAGAAGCCAGAAAGTGGATAAAAAATCAATATCAAACCTTATCTGTGGATTATAAAAAGAAAGCAAATGAAGATATCCAGAATCAAGTCTTGTATCTGGAAAGTTATCAACAGGCAAAGACTATATTTTGCTATGTAAATATGGAACATGAAGTATCAACACGAATAATTTTAGAACATGCACTTGAAGAGGGAAAGCGAGTGGGAGTTCCATTATGTTATGGAAAAGGAATTATGGATGTAAGAGAAATTAAAAGTTTAGAAGATTTAGAACCTGGTTTATGGGGAATTTTAGAACCCAAGAAAGATTTACCTGTAATAAATCAAGATGAGATTGATTTTGGAGTGATTCCATGTGTATCGGCAAGTTTGGATGGAAAAAGGTTAGGTCATGGAGCAGGATACTATGATCGATATCTAGAAGGAACTGCATTTGAGAAGGTGCTTGTGTGCTTTGGAAAGCTAATATTAGATAATATTCCAGTGGATGAATATGATGTGATGATGGATCAAGTGATTTGTGAGAGAAGAAATCAGGGATAAAATGAATCAAAGAAAAGAAATGAAATTCAAGAAATTATATGATGCAACATATCAAGCAGTATACACTTATATTAAGCGTATCTATTATTATGATGAATCAATGGTAGAAGATATTCTACAGGAAGTTTATTTGATTGCACATAAGAAAATAAGTACACTAGAAAAACATCCCAATCAGATTGGATGGATGAAGCGAACAGCTAGAAATGTTACATATCATATTTTAGAAAAAAATCATAAAATAGATGAAATTTTATTTGGAAATGAAATAGAATTTAGTGCTGGAGAAATGGAATTTGAACCATATTATGAAGTGTTAGGTGAAATATTAAAACCAAAAGAATTAGAAATACTAATCAAATATTATGAAGAAGGATATAGTTTAGATGAGCTTGCAAAAAATCACAGGATTACAAAGAGTGCAATGAAAATGAGAATTCAAAGAATTAAAAATAAAGCAAAAAAGACGCTTGTACTATTTTTATTATTTGGTTAAAAAGGAGAACTAGATGAATCGAAATCAAATTATTCAACTTGCAGAAAAAGAATATTATAGGGAATTTCTCAGAAGAGATTGTGTACCAAATGAAAGAAAACTAGAAATTCTTCGTAATTTTCTAGAGGAAGTAAAGCCAGTTCCAAATTTGGAATTTTTGGAACAAGATATATTTTACAAGGAATTAGTAGGACAGATTCATAAAATAGAAAAACACCATATGCCAATTGTTATAGGTAAAGTTGCAAGTATTGCATTAATTCTTATGTTGTGTAGTAATGGAATTAGTGAAGCGGCAACGAATAAATCAATTTTCTATTACATAAATGAAATCAAAGATAAAGTAACAGAATTCTCAATTGGAATTAATGGAACATCTAAATCAACAGAAAACACAACAACAGCCTCAGAAGGGGATGCTATCATGTATGAAGAAATCCAAGTGTCTAGTTGGAAAGAGGTTAATAAATTATGTAAATGGAATTATGTTTATCCAAGGAAAGTTACTTTAAAACAAAAATCTATTACAGTAACTACAGAAGAAGGGAAAGGAAATTCCATCTTAGCCCAGTATGAGAAAGGAAGTCAATTTGCTACGGTAGATATCTCTCATTTTGAAGATGATCAAGGTGTGATTGATTATAGTTTTGGAAATGAAAATAAGGCAAAGATTCGAAAGAAATTAGAAATAGCTAATATTAAATTTATAATATATGAGACCTCAGAGGAAGTGATTTGTGTTGGTACAGATGAAAGAAATGTATATGAGATTTATAGCACTCAGTCATATCAAGAGGTAATGCAAATGTTAAAATCAATGAAATAAAAGATGATTTCGCGATAAAAGGGTAGAATTTTCTACTCTTTTTTTAATACCTAAAAAAATAAAATTGTACCGTTACTTTTTATACTAATTTAGGGATATATAGGTGTACATAAAAATAACAACAAAAGAAGGAGAAAGGAGAAATTTAAAATGAAAAAGAAATTAGGAATTATTATGTGTATTTGTCTCATGGCAACAATATCAATGTTTGGTGGTAGACGGAATGTTTATGCAGAGGAGATTGATGGGAAACAGAACTACTTTAATTGGCAAAATCCATTAAAGAAATATACACCATAAGAATGAGTATAATGAAAAAGATATAGGAGAAGTTATGAAACAAAAAATGAAGAATTTAGTGTTAGTATTAACTGTTCTAATGGGAATTGCACTCGGTTACGCAATTTCTATTAGGACGGACGTATCATCTGGGATAGAGGATGTGTTAAGTAGCGGCATATTAATAATAGTTGAATTGAGTTTGATTGCTGCATTCACAAATGAAAAAAAGGAAAGTGCTTTTTGGTCGTTATTTCTAGGCGGTGCAATTTCATTGGGTTCACAATGGATAAAAATTCAATCGTTTTTTGAGTTTAAGGATGGTCAATATATTGTTTATGCAGTATGGGATTTATTGATTATGCTATTTGCATTTTTCGTTATAGGATATATATTGGGATTTTGTCATGGAAGAGGAGCAATGGCATTTGTAATAAAAAGTTTACTGGTGCTATTTTGTATCTATGTTAGCATAAAAACTGGGATACAAAACAAAAGTACATTACTAATTACACTATCTAGCACCTTAATTACAATAATTCTAATGGGATATGTACATATCTGTGATAAGAGAAAGGAAGCTATATGAAATTGAAAATTTGGTGTTGCTTAATGGTTATTAATTTATTACTAAATATCGTACTAGAAAAAATATTTTTTGAATATAAAGCAATGCTTACAGATGTATTTATGATTATTCAATTAGCTTTATACTTATTATTGCTTGTATGGTGCGTAAGAAAAAAATAAATATTGTACAAAAAAGCTTTATCACAATAAGAACAAACTGTCAGAGATGATATTTATAATGGAGTGGAAAATCAGATGGAAGAAAATAATTTTAATCGTCTTTTTAGGAATTGTATTGTTGATAAAGCGAAAAATTGGAAAAAAGATAATAACAGTTTTGGAGAAAAGATAAGATTATCTTGCTAGAAGGAGAGGCAGTGGAGAAATCTCCACTGCCAATATATTAAAATGAGAAAAGAATGTATTATTAAAAAACATAGTTCCATTTTTATTGGAGTTGTGCTTTTTTGTATATTACTTTACATAGAATGTTTTTATTCTTACGTGAATATAAACGTGAATGATAAGACAAAAATGAATCAAATCAATCAGTTAGTAATTCGATACATGAAGTATAATAGCTGGATAAAAGCAAAAATAAATATTGATTTGTACCGTTTAAAAAAGAATAATAAAAATTATATAAGAATACAAATTTTTTTAAATGAAGAAGGAAGATTTGAAAGAGGAAAGAATAAAATAGAAAAAATAATACCAATGAATCATAAGAATTATGTAATAGATTTAGAGGAGTAGAATATGAAAAATATTATGATAAGCTAAATGATGAATAGAGAGAAAAAAGCCTTTAATTTACAATGTTTTAACAAAAACTGTAAAAAAGCAACCGTTCACCAGAAAAAGCAACCGTTCACCAGAAAAAGCAACCGTTCACCAGAAAAGGATTGAAAGAATTTAGAAAAATGAGTAAAATTCTCATATCAGATAACAACGTAAAAATGTAAGGAGGTATGAGAAATTATGAAATTAATCAAATCAGGTACTAAGTCTACTTTGTGTTTTGTGTTAGCTTTTTTGTTAATGTTCACATCCATTACATGGACAGGAATTACAATTAACCTACACAAGACACAGGCAGAAGAGAAAGTAACAAAAGAAGTCATTGACAGTGAAAGTACAAAGACATCCACCACGTTTCAGTTATCAAATGGAAAGAAACAGACAACATTCTTTAGTCAGGATGTACGTTACAAAGATAAGAATGGAAAATTGAAAGATTATGATCCAAGTCTTGTAAAGATTCAGGATAAAAAAAGTACAAGAAATCATGATCTGTCTAAATATCAATATGTGAATAAGAGTGGAGATAAGAAACAGTATCTTCCAAAGAAGTTATCTCAAGATACACCAGTTTTAATGGAGAATGGTGATTATGAGATTTCTTTTGCACCCATGACGGGACAGGAAGAAGATAAGGATGCACCAGCATCTGATAAGGAGTCTCAGCTGAATCTTTTCTCCCAAGTGACAGACATTAAGACAAAAGAGGTAGAAACTGAAAAAGTATTAACAGCAGAGGATAAAAAAGAAGAACTTCCAGTCACAGCAACCTATGAAGCAAAGGATTATACCTTTGGATACCAATCCTTAGATACTGGGGTAAAAGAAACCATTACATTAAATGAGAAACCAGAATCCAATGTGATGCAGTTTTCTTTTACAGCCAAAAACATGGTAGTAAAGAAGAATGCAACTACAGAAGGTATTACCTTCTATGACAAAGAGACGGAAGATATTGTAGCAGCCATGGAAGCGCCATCCATGAATGATGCAGGAGAAGAAGCATACAGTGAAGCACTAACTTACGATGTGAAAAAAGTGGATGGGGAAGAGGATACTTATATCTTAACTCTTACCATTGATGAAGATTATTTAAATGATAAGAATCGGCAGTATCCAATCACCATTGATCCAACGGTGACATGGACAGGTTCGAGTAGACAATGGGACGCATATGTTATTAATGGGTCATATAAAAATTCCAATTTCTATGATAGTGGAATTACAGTTATGATGGCTGGCGATGCAAAACAGGGGTTGTATCGAACCTATTTAAGATTTCTAGATTTTACAAAGACTGTAAAAGGAAAATATGTTGAAAGTGCAACACTTTCTATGTATGAAACTGGAAATAGCCAAAGTGGACAAACAATAGAAGCAAGACAAGTAAAAGAGGAGTGGAAACGAGCTAGTCTTACATGGAGTAATCGACCTGGATATGGTACGAATTATGGAAGTGTAAAAACCACAGGAACGACACATAAGAAAAGAGATATTAATGTATTAAATTATGCAAGAACTTGTGCAAATGGAAGTGCGTCAGTTTATGGTTTAATGTTAAAGAATGCAGATGAAACAAAAAGTTATGGTCAATTTTATTCATCAAGGTATTCAAACGCCTCTTATCGTCCGAAATTAAGTGTTGTCTATTACGATGCACCGTTGGCGCCTACAAAGATGACGTCAACACCATATTATGTTAAGGCAGGAAAGAGTACCACCATTGGTTGGGAAGGAATTAGCGCACAGGCATTAGATCGAGTACAATATAGAGTTGCACATTTTGATTATGCAACAAATAAAGAGACAGGAGCTGTTAAAGGGTATACCACCGTTCCTAGCAATTCAAAATCAAAAACGGGCAGCATGGTTTTTTCTACCAGTGGACTTACAGATGGTGCGTATAAAATTGCAATACGGGGAGTATCTCCAGGCGATATATATGGAAAAGAAGCAGGAAAAGGAATTATAGTCGATGGTACCAATCCAGTGATAAGTTCTGTTAGCTTAGAAGGAGAGAAAACAGAAGATACACCATCTTCTAATAGCAATCCAACTCTGACATGGAAAGTGACAGAAAAAAACCCTTCCAAAGTTCAATATAAGGTAGGTTCTGGAAGTTATGTAAATGCAGGAACTACCAACGATGGAAGTGTAAAGATAGCAGAATCTAACTTTAAAGATACTGGAACTTACAAAATTACAGTCAAAGTACAAGACCAAGCTGGAAACAGTGTGGAAAAGGAAGTTACATATTATTATATTGATCAGGCAAAAGCAGCTGACTTTACACCAACAGAGGTGAAAAGTTCAAAATCTTATGGAAAAGCAGTCATATCATGGACACCAAAGGAAGGAGTCATTCCAGGAAGTATCTATTATGAAGTACATCGTGGAACGACAGCAGATTTTACTCCAAGTGGAGATACCTTGGTGCAAAGTGCCTTGAAAAACAATTACTGTGCAGACACAAGAGCAGGTGATGGAAAGACTTATTACTATAAAGTCAGAGCAGTGAAGCTTGCCAAGACAGGAAAAGTATTAGAAACAGGAACCAGTGTCACAACAGATACAATAAAGCAAGATACTAAAAGTGAGTATCAGCAGTTTCTAGGAAGCAAAGATTACAGAGATACAGTAGAAGTATCCACACCAAATGGAACTGGAACCATAGATAAAGCAAGTGGAAATCTATTATATGGTGCAGATGACTTTCATATTTCTCTTGGAGCATCTAACGTATCCTTGACACGAACCTATAACAGTCAGTCAGATAAAAAAGGAATGTTGGGAAATGGATGGTATGATTCTTTCCATAAAGAACTTTATCAAGTAGGAGATTCTATTGTATTTGAAGACAGTGATGGAACCTATGTGACATTTCAAAAAGATGGAGATACATACACTTCCAAGGAAACCAAAGATTATACACTAAAATTAGAAAAGGGAGACGGTAAACTAGGAGATGAAGCGGTGGAATCTCCCAATGATGTGAGTGATAGTGTTTTGGTTTCTACAGGAGAGATTGAAACTGATTATACAGCCAGTCACAATGTTACCTCAAAGGATACAGAGACTACAGAAACAACAAAGAATAGTAAAACCATTGCTGTATCTTGTACCCTTACCGATAAATCAAACAATATTTATAAGTTTGATGCCAATGGAAATCTAACAGCAATGGAGGATTCCAATGGAAACTTTATGACATATGAGTATGACAATCAAGGAAGATTAAGTAAAGTCACAACGAAAAAAGACCAGACATTAACCATGGAATATGAGGGGAATGAAAGACAAGTATCAAAGATTGTACTCCCAGATGAAACTTCCATGAAATATCAATACGAGAATGGAAATCTTACCAGTGCAAGTCATGTATCCAAGGATGAAAGTCAGGCGGTGACTTATCAATATACCTATGACAAGGATAACTGGTTGACTAAGATTGCAGATGCAAAAGGGCAGGCATATCATATCTCTTATGAGAATCAAAAAGCAGTTTCCGTGACAAAACCACAGGGAGATGCACAAAAGATTACTTATGGAGAAGGAACGACCAAGGTTGCTTCTTATGGAACCAATGGAACCAAACGTTCAGAAGATTCTGTTCAATATGAAGCATCTACAGGAAAGATATTATCTGCAAAAAATGTCAATGGAATCGAGACCACTTATCAATACGAGGACAGCTCCAATGCACTGTTAAATACAGGAACACAGACAACTGTAGATTATCAAAATCTAGAAGATAACCAGATGGTTTCCTTTCATACAGACATCAAAGTCAGTACATCAACAACGTATAATGCAGATGAAAATGTTACAAAAGAAGTAGATGAAACAGGACAAACCACGACAACCACATATGATGAAGCAAAGACAGGAGATGAAAATCTTCCAGCAAGTGAAACCACGACGAATGCAGAAGATGAAAAAGTCTCAGATATTGATTATAAATATGATGACGATGGGAATGTATTAAGTGAAACAGATGATATTGAAGAGACAAAAACAGAGTATGCATATGACGAAGATGGAGAAGTCATCAAAGAAACACAGATGGAAGATGGAGCTGTTACATCGGTAGAAAATACACAATTATCAGAGACAGACTATAAAATCACAGAAGAATCAAATGTGACGCAGGGACAGGTAGAAGAAGCATCAGAAACCGTCTATGATGCCATGGGACGTACTGTGACCACAACAGACAAGGGAACGGGAGAAGTAACCAAAACCACTTATGACTTTATGGGAAGAGATGTAGCAGTAGAAGTAGCTATCAGTGGAGAAGATAGTAAAACCACGAAAAAAACCTATGATGCCAATGGAGCAGTGGAGAAAGAAACCACAGCAACAGGAGTTACAACTTCTTATACCTATGATTCTAACAATCGTGTAATCAAAGCAGTGGAAGAGGCAGATGGAAAGAGCAAAACGAGCGAGACTTCCTATGGATATGACAATGCAAGCATTCATACTTTAAGTGGAACAAAGAATTATGAGAATCTTTCCGTCGTTACTACTACTGTAAATGGAAACATAACAGAGAAAACCTATACGGATGAAGCTGGAAACAATGTGAGAACTCTAAGCAGTGGAATCTATACGGATCACGTGTTTACAGGGGATGGAAAAGAGATTGCAACCATTACTTTAGGAAATAGCACCTCTGGAAATGAAAAGGTTACCATGAATCTTTTTAATCAAGAGGGAAAACAAACCCATACCATTCAAAATCCAGTGATTTCCAGTGATGGAAAGGTGAGCATAGATGATACCACAAGTATTGTGACAAAGACATCGTATGATGCCAATGGAAATGAAATCAAAAAAGTGGATGGGGAAAACCATGAGACAACTTATGAATACGACAATCAAAATCGTGTGACAAAGGTGGCACAAGGAAATACCCAAAGCAGCATTTCTTATGAAACTGGAAGTGATGGTTCTCAGACAACTAGCATTACCGATGCCAATGGAAATATCAACGAAGAAGTAGCCAGTGCTGCAGGACTCACAGAGAAGACAACTAGCAAAGAAGGAAAAGAAAATGGAGAAAGTATCTCTACGATATCTTCTTATGACGAGCATGGAAATAAGATCAAAGATACTTATGAGAATGGAGCATATGAAACTTACGAGTACGATAAGAAAAATCGTATGATAAAAAGTGAATCCTATGAAGCTGGAGAAGCAGGAGAAAGTGGAACTAGAACTTTGATGACTACTTATGAGTATGATTCAAATGATCAAGTGGTTGAATCTGTGGATTATCATGTAAGTGAAGAAAGTGAAACACCATATCTATATACTGAGTACAGCTATGATTCTAGAGGACAGATGACATCTTATGCACAGATTAGAAAAGCAGAGAAACCATCGGAAGCAGAGATTCAAAGTGCAAGCATTACATATACTTACGATGGAGACGGAAAGCTTACAAAAGTCAGCTACCCAACGAAAAAAGATGGAGTGCAAGGATTAACTTACACTTACAATGATAGTGGATGGCTCATGAAGATCACAGCTCAAGTGGTAGCAAAGAGTACAACAAAAGAACAAACATTAAGAACGTATTATTATGATGCTTATGGAAAAGTTAGTCAGATCAAAGATCATAGAGATATTCTAGGGGATGGGGAACAAGCAATCAAAAAGACCTATACCTATGACGCCTATGATCGTGTCAAAGAGATGGTTTATACCGATTTAGAACATCCAGAAAAGGTAATGGAATCTTATAACTACAGTTATGACAAGAATTCTAATATGACAAAGAAGACACAGGTAAACAACTATCCAGACAAAGATGCAGATAAGATAAATGAAACCAAAGAATATACCTATGATTCTCTTGGAAGATTAACCAAGTCTGTGACCACCAATCACTTGGATCACGATAGCAAAAAAACAAACACCTATAGCTATGATGGAGTTGGAAACCGATTATCAGAGGATATTGGTGGAACCAAAACATCGTATGATTACAATGGACTGGATCAGGTAACAACATCAACCAAGGCAAAAGGAACTGCAGTGGATGAAGTGATCAACTATTCTTATGATAAGAATGGAAATGAAATCAGTCAGACATCAACGAAGACAGGAGAAACTCTAAAGCGTACTTACGATGCCAAGAACCAGTTAAGCACTGTATCCAAAGAAAAGGATGGTCAAAGTACGTTGGTTCAAAGCAATGACTACAATGGAGATGGTCAGCGAATCCAGAAAACAGAAGGAGGGAACACAACCAACTATTACTATCAAGATGGGGTGGTATCTTCTACCACCGATGGAAGTGGAACACAGACATCACAGAATCTGATTGGACTAGAAGGAAATGTGATTGGAACTGAGCGATACACAAGTGACACCACAAGCTATTACAGTTATAATAAGGATATCCAAGGAAGTACAACTAGTTTAGTGAAAGAAGATGGGACAGCAGATGCTACTTACACTTACACAGACTTTGGAGAAACAAGGATTCAAGGAGACAACACAGCAGGAAACGAAGTATGTTATACTGGTGGAGTCTATGATCGTGCCACAGGACTTTATTACTTAAATGCAAGATATTATAATCCAGAAGATGGAAGATTCTTAACGGAGGATACCTATCGAGGAGAAAGCATAGAACCAGATACACAGAATTTGTATGCTTATTGTGCTGGAAATCCAGTAAACTATGTGGATCCAAGTGGGCATAAATTCTTTGGATATTGGAGTAGTACACAACACTATTATGCATTTAATCAGAATGCACCACAACAATATGCTGGGTACAATGATTTGTATGATATGATGTCTTGGTCTGTAGGAGATTTAATGACTCAAAAAATCGAAACTGATTTCTTTCGTCTTCAATTTTGGAAGGGAGAGTATGGACCGCCTTATATTCCGAAAGCAGCTAATGGATGTGAAATTGGTTTGTATTATAGAACTAACAAAAAAAGTTTTCACTGGTTTTGTGCTACGCAAAGTGGGAAAAGGTTGAGAATGAAAATGTCGTTAGAAGTAAATGGAAAGAAGCTGTTTTCTAGAGATAGTAAGACTTCAACTAAACAAGGCAAAGCTTGGTGGTTGACAGCATTTAAACCTCGTAATTATATGCCAAAAAAAAAGCTATCAAAGAAAGGTGCCCTAAGAATGAAGGGAGATATCTGGTTCCCTAACAAAGGAACTTACAAAAAGAAATTTGAAACGTTATCAAAAAAATTAAAATTAAATAAAAGATTAAATGTAAAAGGAGGTGTGAATCATAGAACTTTTTCATGGAAATAAATTGGAAATACAAATGAAACGAACCATAATATGCATAGCAATACCAATAGTAGCTGTTTGTTGTACCTCTTGTATGAAGAGTCGTACTCTGAAAACGCAATTACATAGTGCCATTATGGAAGGAAATGTGCAAGGAGTAAAAGAAGCTTTAGAAGACGATAAAACCATTGCAAATAAACGATTTTCAATATTAGGTGTAAAGCCATTAGATTTAGCTGTAACGGAAGTTGAAAGCGAAACAATCCAGTTAGAAATATGTAAATTACTTTTGAAAGCCGGGGCGGATATAGATGAACTTGGAAAGTATAATATAACAGGTCTAAGTACAGCTTTGGAAAATCAAAGATATAGTTTAGCACGATTATTGATTGAATCAGGAGCAGATCTTAACAAAAAAGATACACAAGATTATGCACCCATGGATTATCTTTTACGTGGCTTGTCTTTTAAAAATGAAAAGGAAGCAAAAAAAATATGCAAAGAAATGTTGAAAAAAGGTGCAAAATCAAGTAAAACATGGATGAAAAGATATCTGTCCTATGAAAATCATGGAATGCAATATTATTTTGCACCGAGAGTCCTTGAATGGCTACCGGAAAGTCAGAGAAAAAAGCAAATATCAGCTCCATTACAGGCAGCAATGACAGGACAAAGTAAAACTTTGCAAAGATTCATTCAAACAAATGCGATAAAAAAGTCAGAGAAGAATGATATATTAGCATTTGCAGTTGCCTATTGTAATAAAGAGACAGTAGAATTATTGAAAGAAAAAAATTATAATTTTAATTGGAAAGATGATGACAAGGTATCTTTGTTACATATAGCAGCTATGTGCAATCAATTGGATGTTGTAAAATATTTGCTGGAATTGAATTTAAATAAAAATGCTAAAATAGATTACTTTGATGCAAATTGTGTTTCTTTTGCTGTGCTTGGAAATAAAATTAAAACAGCAGAATATTTAATAAAGGAGAAGAAGATAGAACTATACCATGAGAATCAAAGTAAAAAATATAATACAACATGGGAATTTGTTGCAACATTGGGATCTAAGGAAGCATTAGAAAACTTGGATGCCATTGGTTATCATATGACAGACAACGAAATATATGAAACATATTTGGGATGCAATGAGGAACAATTTAATTATTTGGTAAGCAAGAAACCAATTAATATAAGGTATGAAAATGGAGATAGTTTATTATCGGGATTATGTCTGATAGATTCTGATTGGATGTATATTCTCTGTAATCGTGGTTTGCAGCCTACGACAGAGGATCTAAAGCAATACATTCATGTTGGTCAAGGTAGACAAGTAATTAAAATTTTAAAACAAAAAAATGTAAAAGAAGTGATTAACATGGAAGTCCTTTTAAAAGAGGCAGTTAATATTGGAGATTTTGCATCAGTGAAATATTTTATAAAAGAAGGAGCCGATGTTAATAAATATGTTAAAGATGAAGAAGGATTGGAGATGACTTCATTTCAAATGGCATATGCAAGATCGAGTAAAAAGATAGTTTTGTATTTGAAAGAACATGGAGGAGATACAAGGATAAAAGACTCGGACGGAAGAAGTTGTAAAAAAATAGCTCAAGATGCAGGAGCAGATTGGAACAGATAAAGATAAGTCAATGGACATGGATAGAAGATTTGATTAGCAATTTTAATAGGAAGGAGAGGCAGTGGAGATTTCTCCACTGCCACAGACTGTAGACAAAGTGGTGTTTGGACTTGCGTCCTAGCACCACTTTGTCTACAGTCTGATCCATTTACATTAATTTTAATGTGAATGGCTGATTTGATATTATTTGTCTACTTTTTTTTAATCAATTGATTGGCTAATCCAACGATGGTTTGAATTGGATCTGCTAATTCACTTTGATTCATGGCTTCAATGTAACGATCTTTCTTTTGGTACACTTCATTGACTCCATGAAGTAGAGTTTTACTTGTTACATCGCTTTCTTGAAGAACATAGCTGTATCCTTGCTTTTCAAAAGATTCTGCATTTAGAATCTGATCTCCACGACTGGCTTCTAAGCCAAGAGGAATCAAGATATTTGGCTTTCTAAGAGCTAGTAATTCACAAATAGCATTGGCTCCAGCTCTGGATACAACAATGTCTGCACATGCAAATAGATTCTTTAATTCTTTCTTGATATATTCAAATTGTACATAGCCTTTGTGTCCTTCTAAAGATGTATCTAGGTTATTCTTTCCACAAAGATGTATCACTTGGAATTTTTCCAATAAATCATCTATATTATTACGGATAGCATTGTTGATAGCAACAGATCCAAGGCTTCCTCCAATGACTAAAAGGACAGGTTTATCAGGTGTAAACTTACAGAAATTCAATCCTTCGTTTTTATCTCCTTGAAATAACTCTTCACGAATTGGAGAACCGGATAATACGGCTTTTCCTTCTGGAAGAAGTTTCACAGTTTCAGGGAAATTACAGCATACTTTGCTTGCACTTGGAATAGCAAGTTTATTTGCAAGTCCAGGAGTCATATCAGATTCATGAATGATAACTGGAATATGAAGATGTTTTGCTGCCATTACCACAGGAACAGTTACAAAGCCACCTTTTGAAAATACAACATTTGGTTTTAACTTTTTAAGGATTTTCTTTGCATCAAAATACCCCTTAACAACGCGGAAAGGGTCTGAAAAATTCTTAATATCAAAATATCTTCTTAATTTACCAGAGGATATTCCGTAATAAGGAACTCCAGTATCTGCAATTAATCTTTTTTCCATTCCATTATGTGAACCAATATAAGAAATCTTATATCCTTCATCAATAAGTTTTGGCATAAGAGCCATATTTGGAGTTACGTGTCCAGCAGTACCTCCACCAGTTAATACAATTCGTTTCATCTAATCACCACCTATCTATTTTCTTTATATTCTTTTAAAGCTTTTGCCAATTGATCGGGACAGGACGTTCCACGAAATCCACATTGAATTCCTTCTAATTTATCAATTAAGGTATCTACAGACTGTCCTACGGCTAAAGCAGCAACACCAGTTGTATTTCCCTGACATCCCCCTTGAAAATCAACGCTTGTTACAATGTCATTTTCAATTTCAAATTCAATTGCCTGAGAACAAGTTCCTTTTGTTTTGTATATCATTTTTTTTGCCTCCTAAATATTTGTTGATTCATTCTATCGGAAAGTATATCATATATCTAGGAGTTTATACAGCATAGAAAGTGGAGGAATATATGATAATAGGTATTATTGGGGCTATGGAAGAAGAAGTCCAAAGCTTGATTGATTTTATGGATGTAGAAGAAAAAAAAGAGATTTCATCTATGGTATTTTATAGGGGAAAGCTAGGCAAGAAAGAAGTTGTAGTCGTTCAAAGTGGAATTGGAAAAGTGAACATGGCGGTGTGTACACAGATTTTAGTGGATATTTATCATGTAAATCAGTTAATTAACACTGGAATTGCCGGAGGTCTTTATCAAGATATTAATATAGGTGATATTGTGATATCAAGTGATACCTTGCAGCATGATATGGATGCAACAGGATTTGGATATAAACTGGGAGAAATTCCAAGAATGGAAAGTTCCATTTTTCAGGCAGAGGAAGAACTGGTAAAATTGGCAAAGGAAGTTTGTGAAGAGGTAAATCCAGATATTCAATGTTTTATTGGACGTGTTGTAAGTGGAGATCAATTTATTTCAAGCAGCGAAAAGAAGAAAGAACTTATTGATGTATTTCAGGGATATTGTGCGGAGATGGAGGGAGCAGCTATGGCACAGGTTGCATATCTAAATAAAATTCCATTTGTCATTTTACGTGCAATTTCAGATAAAGCAGATAATAGTGCAACAGAAGATTATCCAGCATTTGAAAAAAAGGCAATAAAACATATTCTTCGACTTGTAAGAGGAATATTAGACAGAGAATAGTCTAACTTTGTAGGAGTGTTTCTAGTGAACTCTCCTCTTTTTGATTCTATAATGTCATTAAAGGAGGAGAAGTTACATGAAAATTATTTTAGAGAATTTATTTTTTCCACAAGGATTGATTGTATTATTTGTTGTAGGAGTAATTGCACAGATAGTGGCATGGAAAAGCTATGGAAGAATGCTGGCAGACTCTGTTGAGATGGAAGGCAAAAAGAAACGGTGGTTAGGAGTACTTAGAAAGCGGTTTGAAAGTTACTATCAACTAGAGGCAAATCTTAATAATATAACTTGTGTTGTGGATAAAGAGCTGTATAAGAATAAAATATGTGGATTTCCTGACAAATGGATGGCAGATGGAAGTTTATATTGCGCCATGACTTGTTTTTTTCTTGGATTTTTAGGTGTATTGAGAAATTGTGTGAGAGGAGAGCTTTTAGAATTTTCAGTTCCAGGATTTCTTATGTTTACCCTTGCAGGAATTGCACTGCTGGTCATTCATGAAGTATTTAGTGTAGATGAAAGGAAACAGCAGATTCGATCAAATATGATTTATTTTTTAGAGAATATTTTGCCCAATCGATGTGAAAAGAAGGAGCGAAAGATTGAAAATGAAAAGAAAGAGGAAATCATAATAAAAGAAGCAGAACAAAAAGAAAAGAAAAAAGAAGAAAAGCAAGTAAAAGAAATAGAAGAACACTGGCAGGAAATAGCAGCAGCAAAGGAATTTGCACTGACGCCAGAGGAGATTCAAATGATGAAAGAAATATTACATGAAATCTAGAATTCTTTTGTGTTGTTTTGTATTTCTCTTGTTGCTGACAGGGTGTCAAAAGAAAAAAGAAACCATACAAACCTGGTCTCAAACAAATAGTGGAACACTTAGCTGGTGGATTAAACGAAAAGAGAATCATCAGACTCCAGAAGTATCTAAGGAAGTTGATTTATCTAAGTATGATGCATATTATGTGGATCCTGAAAAACGAGATCAAAAAGTAATTTTTTTAACCTTTGATTGTGGATATGAAAATGGGTATACAAGTCATATTTTAGATGTGTTAAAAAAGGAAAAAGTTCCAGCTGCATTTTTTGTTACAAAACCATTTATACGAGAAAATATAAAATTAGTTCAGAGAATGAAAAAAGAAGGACACATAGTAGGAAACCATACGGTACACCACAAGAGTATGCCATCCTTATCAGAGCGAGAGCAAAAGGAAGAAATTATTGATTGTGAAGAGTATTGTAAGGAAGCCACTGGATACAAGATGGATAAATATATCCGACCACCCATGGGAGAATATAATGAAACTAGTTTAAAGATAGATAAAGAACTAGGTTATCGAACTATTTTTTGGAGTATGGCATATGTAGATTTTGATGTAAATAAACAGCCAGGGAAAGATTATGTCATTCAACATTTTAAAGATAATTATCATAATGGAGCAATTCCGTTAATGCATAATGTTTCAAAATCCAATGGAGAAGCATTAGAAGAAGTTCTTCAATTTTTAAAGAAAAAGGGCTATGAATTCTATGCGTTGAAAAGATTGTCAAAGTATTGAATAAGAGATACATATTTGATATGATGAGAAAGATATGTAGGTGTTCTTTGTAATTAAGAACAAAGTAATAAGCGATAAGAAGATAATAGGAGTTTTACATGAAAAAAATTGCACAGTTTCACAGAGTGAGTTTTGAACAGTTTTTAGAAAGCTGGCAGGATTCCTTTGAGGGAACAACAAGAGAAGAGATTCAGCAGATTTACGATGAAATTCAACTACCAAAGAGAGCAACAAGAGGATCTGCAGGATATGATTTTTTTAGTCCTCTTAGTTTTTCTTTAAAGCCAGGGGAGACAATAAAGATTCCTACTGGAATTAGAGTTTTTATGGAAGAAGAATGGGTATTGAATATCTTTCCAAGAAGTGGATTGGGATTTAAGTTCCGTCTTCAGATGAATAATACTGTTGGAATTATTGACAGTGATTATTTTTATTCAGACAATGAAGGTCATATTTTCGTTAAACTCACCAATGATTCCAATGAAGGAAAAGTTGTTTCTGTGGAAAAGGGAACTGGTGTTGTTCAGGGGATTTTTATGGAATATGGGATTACTCTTGACGATGATGCCAAAAACATTCGTAATGGTGGATTTGGAAGTACAACAAAATAATATACTTAAAAAGGAACCATGTGAATTGGTTCCTTTTTTTGGATCTATCAAAAGAAAATACCACCGAGGGGTATAAATACCTTGATTGCTCAATAGAAAATATAGATATGCAATGAGAAATGAAATAAAATGTTTACAGGAAATAAACATAGATATGATAGAACCTCCCCCTCTTATATAAATTATACATAATAAGTGAAAAAATGTAAAGATGTTACATGTTAGTAATCTTCTTCAATTACTTGAATCTCTAAAAAATCAAAGTCGATAGATTCAATAAAGCTGTCAGAATAAAATCTTGTTTTACTATGTTGCATAAAATCTTTTTTGTTTGTATCAAGCCAAATTGGTGTCTGCAAATCAAATTCATAACAAATACTATCCAAGCCCTGAAAGATCTTTTTTGTACGGTTTAAGTTTGTATCATCATTACAGATTACAGTATCTTTTATTAAATGATTTTTGTGAAATATTTTTCCCCATAATCGAAACATAAGCACTCCTTTGTAAATATAAATATGGAGAATTATAACATGAAAACTATTTTATTCAAAGATAAGACATGATAGAATAATAAGAATCGTAAAAAAATATAGCAAGATTCAAAATAAAGGAGAATAGATAAGGTGAAAATACTAAAAAGAATATTTATTGATGGACTGACTGGTATGGCCCATGGATTGTTTGCTACCCTGATTATAGGGACGATAATGGAGCAGGCTGGAACAATCATGGGAGGAGATATTGGAAAGTTATTAGTGATGATAGCGGCTGTAAGCAAGGCTTTAACAGGTGCAGGAATTGGTGTGGGTGTAGCGGTCAAATTTGGTGAGTCTACATTAGTTACAGTATCTGCAGCATCTGCAGGTATGATTGGTGCCTTTGCATCCAAGTTATTGGCACATACTGTAATATCTAGTAGTGGAATTGTTCTTTCAGGACCTGGAGAACCATTAGGGGCATTTATTGCAGCATATGTAGGAATAGAAATTGGAAGATTAATTTCTGGAAAAACAAAATTAGATATTATATTAACACCACTTGTAACTATTATTACAGGAGGTGCTTTAGGATTATTTGTGGGGCCATGGGTTTCAAAACTAATGCTGAAATTAGGAGAAGCAATTCAGTGGGGAACAGAGCAACAGCCATTTTTAATGGGAATTGTAGTTGCTGTTTTAATGGGAATGATTCTGACCCTGCCCATAAGTTCTGCAGCCTTAGGTATCATTTTAAATTTAACTGGGATTTCTGCTGGAGCAGCAGCGGTTGGATGTAGTGCACAAATGATAGGATTTGCAGTTGCAAGTTTTAGAGAAAATGGTGTGGGTGGATTGGTAGCACAAGGGCTGGGAACATCAATGCTTCAGGTGCCAAACATCGTAAGAAAACCGTTGATATGGATTCCCCCAATTTTGACAAGTGCAATTTTGGGGCCAATATCAACAGTTGTTCTTAAAATGACAAACAATGCCATTGGTTCAGGAATGGGAACCGCAGGTCTAGTAGGTCAGATTATGGGATATAAAACAATGGTTTCCTCAGGCATCTCAAACACAACAACAATGATTATGATTATTGCAATGCATATCATTGCTCCAGCAATTCTAACTTATTTTTTTGCTGAAGGCATGCGTAGAATGGGACTGATTAAAAGTGGAGATATGAAATTACCATCATAGAATCTTGGATAAACCTGTACTAATATAAGAGGCAAGGATATCAACTTGATTTAATGAAGTTGTTTGTATTGTTTCAATATTCCAATCAGAAAAAGTATTTACGATTCCTGTAATTGAAATATGTCCAATAGAAGATAATTCTTTGGAAACACTTTCTCCAGGACGAAGGGGATTGGATGAAAGTGTAATAAATCCAATGTGTTCTTCAATGCCAAGGCAGGCGTCAATAGCAATAATAAAAGGATCCTCATAGGATGTGTAGATTTCACAAATGGTTTTCGTTAAGTTTTTTGCGTGAATAGGATGGCATAAACATCCGAAAACAGGATAATCATGTTGTAAATGTTTTAATTTTTTTCCAACAAGGGGACCAAGGCAATCACCAGTGGCATGATCTGTTCCAATACAGAGAATGATAATTGGTTGATTGTCTTTTCTTTTCATTTGAATATAATAGAGTAATTTTTTTTGAAACAACTCCATAGAGTTTATTTCATTTGGATTATAATAATCTACTTTGTGATTCATTTAAATTCCTCCGTTTTCTATATTTTAGTTTGCTCAACTTATTAAAAAAAATTCAGAATTTTTTTCGAGCTTTCGACTTCCTTTGCTAAAATCTGCGGACTCCATATGATAGAGTTCAGTTAGTAAAAGGAAAAAGGAGGATTTTTTGTGAGACAAGAAAATCAGTTGCCAAAAAATATTAGACAGATTGGTAGCCCAGTAGGAAATGAAAAACTATATATAGAAGATTTTGTAATTACATTTTTAAAAATGCTGGCAAAGGACAACCATACATTTGTTCGTGGAGCTATTTTGTTTGGAGAGAAGAAGATTATTGAAAATGAAACAGTCATATTTATATCTGGGGCTATCGAAGGAGAAAATATAGAATTAGATTTAGATGAGACAGTTTTTGATGATACAATATGGAAAGAAATTTATCAAAAAAAGGATATATTTTTTCCAGAGCTTGAAGTAATGGGATGGGGACTCTCTAGAATGGGATTTTCTACTCGATTGAATGATAAAATAAAAAAAACGCATTTTGAAAATTTCCCTGGACAAGGAAAAGTTTTGTATGTAGTCGATATGTTAGAAGGTGAAGATGCTTTTTATATTTATCGTGGACAAGATCTGGTAAAACAGGCAGGCTACTACATATATTATGGGAAAAATCCTCAAATGCAAAGTTATATTGCGGATAGAAAAGAAGAGTTGAAAGAAGTTATATCTTATGAAAATATGCAGGAGGCAAAACGGGATGAGAAAATTGTGCGCCAGTTTCGCAGTACAGTAAAGGCAAAGAAGAAAAAGACAAGAAATAAAAATTTATTTCATAAGATATCTTCCAGTGCTGCAGTATTATTATTTTGTTTTCTTATTGGTACCATGGTCTATACTGTACGTGGAGATCGAAGTGTGTCCTTTAAAGATGCTGTGAGTGGTGCAGTAGAGGCAATGGGAGACGGAGCAAAAGAAGGAATGAAAAATGAAAAAACAGAATCCATAACTGCGACTGAGACAAAGAAAGAAATAGAAAAAACAACAGCAAAGAAAATTACACAGACAACTGCAAAAGAAACAACCTATATTGTAAAATATGGAGACAAATTAGTACGTATTAGTAAGAAAATCTATGGAAGTGAGAAATACCTGAATTATATCCTTGTAAGAAATAATATGAAAAAAACAGATAAGATATATCCGGGACAAAAATTAATTATACCTAGTATATCAAATTAAAATATCGTATAATGGTTGATATTAGGAGATAGTTATGAGCCAAAAGAAGAAAAATAAATTTTATTTATATACAACAAGCAATGAGAAAATACAAGAAGCATTGGTACGTCAGCAGAAAAAGAAGAGATTTCGACAAGTCATGGGAGTTTTAATTGTTGTTGTTTTAGTTGCCATATTTTTTGTATATAGATATAGAATTTATAGAGAAGCAACTGTTATAAAAAATATTTCAGAGATATCAGATACAACATCCAACACATTTTCATATAAAAAGGGAGTAATTTCTCTTAATGAAGATGGAATTTCTTATTTCGACGCAAATGGAAAAAGTATATGGAACAAATCTTTTTCTATTAAGAATCCTATTTTTTCTTATTGTGGAGATTATATTGCAGTGGGAAATAAAAAGGGAAATGAAGTTTGCGTTTTAGATAATGAAGGGAAAATAAAAGAGTTTAGTGTTTCATATCCTATTACTGATATTGAAGTTGCAAGTCAGGGCGTTGTGGCTGTAACTTTAAATAATGGGGATGAAAATTACATTGAGATGTATGACATGAGCCAAAAGAAGCTTGTTACAATTAAAACAACATCTGAGACAAATGGGTATCCAATGGATATTGATTTATCTGAAGATGGACAAAACTTAGCTGTAAGCTATTTAACAATTGATGGTTTAAAAGTAAAGAGTCGTTTAGCTTTTTATGATTTTGGAGAAGATGGAAAAGAAAAAGAAGATCGTTTGATTGCTGGGTACGACTATATGGACACTGTGATTTCTAAGGTAAAATATATGAATCATTCAACACTTTGTGCCATTGGAGACAATAAGATTCTACTATATAATACAAACCAAACACCAACAAAGAAAAAAGAGATTAGTGTAACTAAGAATATTGCAAGTGTTTCTATGACAGATTCTAAATTTTTAATTGTAACAGATCAAAATCAAAAGAATGCAAATGAAAAGTATGAAATGAAATTATATAATACTTCGGGAAATGAGATTATGGATAGTAAATTCTCAGGAGAATACAGCCGTGTTTCCTTGGGAGAACATGATATTTTATTTTGTGGAAATAACAATTATTTCTTATATAGTCTCATTGGAAATAAATTATATGAATCAAACACAGATCAAAGAATATATGTCATGTCCCAAACAGGGAAGCAAGGTAAGTATTTGGTAACTTACAATAACAAAATGCAATTTTTACGAATGAGATAGGAGATTTACATGGGTAATTTTATATTATTAGTTTTAGGTATTTACATAGTGATGGCTACAATTGGGGGATTCCGAAGGGGATTCCTCAAATCTTTATTTGGCTTTGCGACCTGGTTTTTAACGATTGCAATAGCTACAACCGTGGTAAAAGAAATAAAGGAACCTGTTGCCAATGCAGTTTTGAAAAAATCAGGAGGAAATCTGCCAGAATTATTTTTATATGTAATTATATTTATTATTGTATTAATTATATTAAAAATAATTTTTTCTATTATAGGAAGATTTATAAACAAAGCGTCAAACATTCCAGGCATTGGGGGACTCAATCATTTTCTAGGAGGAATCATAGGATTTGTAAAGGGACTAGTAGTAGTGTCTATTGTGTTGTTTTTCATTTATATTATGCAATATATTGGGATGCATGAAAAACAAATTGCAATATTAAATAGCAGTGATATTTTAAAGCAATTAGTAGATCAAAATATTTTAGCAAATATTTTAAAAAACTTATTGACAAACGGCATTTAGGATGATAAGATTATCAACGTTGCTGACAAAACAGCAGCAAAATATAACAAGATATGACACTTGTTTGGAACAAAACTTTTTGAAAGAAATTGAAAAAAGTTCTTGACAGAAACAGACGAGCATGATAATCTATTATAGCTGTCACAAAAACAGACAGCACAGAAACTTGATAATTAAATAATAAGACAACCTTGAAAATTCTAAAAGATTTTCAGTTGGTTTTTCAAAAAAACCAGCAACGAACGTTCTTAAAACAAGAACAGTAATAACAA
>JAQVEG010000067.1 GCA_028697725.1 Anaerostipes sp. | reverse complement strand
TCTTTAAAAATCTCTTGTAGAATATTCATAAGATTATTATGAAAGATTTTATAGCAAAAAACAACCCTACCCCTCAAAGAATGAGGGGCAGGGGAGATGAAGTGTCGAAGACACATTTTTTATTCTATTGAAGATTCAGAACTGAAAGATGGTGATCAAGATTGAATGTAATTGTATGCTTAGACAAGAACAATGGAATGATGTTTAATGAGCGAAGACAAAGCCAGGATAGAATTGTCTTAGAAAGAATTCTTCAGATAACGAAAGATTCTAATCTTTTTATGAATTCCTATTCTTATGAGTTGTTTAAAGAAATGAAAGATACAAATATTTTTGTATGTAACAATTTTCTAGAGCAAGCTACAAAGATGGATTATTGTTTTGTTGAGAATGAATCACTGATTAAATACAAAGATAAAATCAAAAAAATCATAGTATTTCGTTGGAGTCGGGTATATCCAGCAGATGTATACTTTGATTTAAATTTAGATAGAATCCTTGAAATTTGTGATTTTCAAGGATCATCCCACGATATAACATTAGAAACATATGAGGAGAACTAAAATGAAAACGGGAAAGTTAAAGAAATATGTAGTTGGAGTTATCTTATTTCTTTGTCTATTTGGACTATGGGGATGTAATGATTCCGCAAAAACTACTACAACAACAGCTACAACAGCTACAATTAAATCAAAACAAAGTAAAGCACCGTCGGATAATGGAAAACTATATACAGTTGTAAATAATAATAAACCAGAGTTTAGTTCCAAGGATATGACTACAAAATCTTACGAGTCATATTCAAAGCTGGATCGTTTTGGACGATGTGGTGCAGCCATTGCATGCATTGGACGAGATATTATGCCAAAGACAAAGCGAGGAGCTATTGGAATGATTAAGCCATCTGGATGGCATACTGTAAAATATGATTTTGTAGATGGAAAATATTTGTATAATCGTTGCCATTTAATCGGGTATCAATTAACTGGAGAGAATGCCAACAAAAGAAACCTAATTACTGGCACAAGATCTTTAAATGTAGATGGAATGCTTCCCTTTGAAAATATGGTAGCCGATTATGTAAAAGAAACCGGGAAACATATATTGTATCGTGTGACTCCTGTATTTAGTGGAAATAACCTTGTTGCAGACGGCGTTAAAATGGAAGGCTATTCTATTGAAGATAAAGGAAAATCGGTGGAATTTAACGTGTTTGTGTATAACAAGGAATCAGGAGTATCCATTGATTATAAAACAGGAAATAGTAGTGAAAATGGAAATACCACAGAAAAAACAGAAGCTGCCACAGCATCCAGCGAGGAGCAAGAAATTCGTGGAAATAAGAAATCTAAAGTTTATCATTGTCCAGGGCAAAGAGCCTACAATCAAATGGGAACTTCTAAAAATTTAATTGTATTCCACAGTGAAAAGGAAGCTCAAAAAGCAGGATACCGAAAGGCTACCTATTAGAAATATTCACAGATAAGTGAGAAAGGAACACCATGGGAAATTCAACCAATTGCGACACATGCAGTAATTATATGTTTGATGATGAATATGGAGGATATGTATGTGATATTAATCTTGATGAAGATGAGATGATGCGCTTTATGACTCAGTCAGATTACACATGCCCTTATTATCAATTAGAGGATGAATATAAGATTGTGCGAAAACAAATGTAACAAAAAAGAATCAGTAAGTATGATACTTGCTGATTCTTTTTTATAAAATTAATAGTTAATCACAAGATTTTGAATTGCTTGAATAAAAGCAGCTTCATCTTCTGGAACATAACGCTTTACCTTTTTATCATCGATTGTAACTGTCTTTTCCTTTAAAGTAAGTTTAATAGACTTCTTTTCTTTTGAAGGTTTTGTTTCTTTAAAGTACGTTGTAGTTTCATTGATTAAGGCATCTTTAATCTGTTCTTTGGTTTGAATCTTATCATTCTTAATCTGCTCTTTAACTTTTTCAGAAATAGATTCTGTTAGTGTTGAGTAGTCTAAAACCTGTGATGTTAGTTCATAGGTTACTGTATCTTTTGTCTTTGAAACCTGCTTTGAAGAATATTCAATCTTCTTGGTCTGATTTGTCACAAATTCACAAGCCTGAGCGATAATCTTTTTATCGATACTGGTATTAAGACTTGCAGCTCCCTGTTCTAATTTAGAAGAGAGGGCAGTGTTAAAAGAATCATCAACTTTTGTTGCCTGTTCCTTTGAATATCCCAACACAGATACTAAATCACTATGATTTTGTTTTAAAATCGATTTACAGTAGGCATTCACAGTCTTCTTAGGTGATACCGTTTCTTCTGGTCCCTTTTTACATCCTGTGAAAGAAAATAGTAACAATGATATGAAACATCCAAATAATAGATGCTTTTTGGTTAACCCCATAATAACTCCTGTTCTTATTGGTTGATGACGAAACGAATCAATTCATTTCCGAATTTACTTGCACTTTCTGGGAAATATAAAGAAACTTTATCGCTTCCTGTTTTTACATTTTGTTTTGTAAATACAAAAGATTTTGATTGTTTTTCATCATTTGGTTTATAATTTTCAAAGCCTTTACAAATATTAGTTATAAACAAGTTTTTTGCATCTTCTTTTGTTTCAATATGTTCTGACTTTAATGAATCAACAGTTGTAGATTTTGCTTTTTTAATAATATTAACATAATCAAGTGTTTGTGTTTCTACTTTAATAGTAGCCTGTTTATCATCTGATTTAGTGACAGAAACAGTATACTCAAGGTTCTTCATTGCTTCGTCTATTGCAGTATAAACCTTATTAATGTCTGCATTGGTAACAGAAACATCTGCTGACTGGAAGCTCTTTTTAAGGCTTGATTTTGTTTCAGACTCATAAGCCTCTAAAGTTTCCTTTGCATCCTTTGTATTAATACCAAGTTCTTTCATTGACTGTACATCGTGCTTAATCAGTAACTGACAAAATGCTTCCATAGACGCTTCTGGAGCTGGTGCATCACTGCTTCCACAACCTACGCACAGGGTTAGTATCATAACCATACTGAAGCATACTGCAAAAATTTTCTTTAATTCCTTCATTTCCTTACCTCGTTTCATCCTTATTGTGTGTTTACGTATAATTATAAGCAATACAAAGTCTTGTGTCAATTGAAGTACAAAAACTAAATACAGTAGAGAACAAACATTTGCATTTAGTGTGGCTTATATGTTAGACTAAATTGATTTAGGAGGGAAGAGCATGAGCAAGAAAACTGTATATGATGCCAATAGTATCTCGATTTTAGAAGGGCTAGAAGCTGTAAGAAAACGTCCTGGAATGTATATTGGCAGTGTATCGACCAAGGGATTAAATCATCTAATTTATGAAATCGTCGATAACTCAGTAGATGAATTCCTTGCTGGATATTGTGATCAAATCACTGTGACCTTAAAGGATGATGGAACTGCAGTGATATCAGACAATGGACGAGGAATTCCAGTTGGAATTAATGATAAAACCGGATTGCCAGCCGTAGAAGTTGTTTTTACTGTTCTTCATGCAGGTGGTAAATTTGGTGACGGAAGTTACAAGATTTCAGGGGGCTTACATGGAGTTGGAGCGTCTGTTGTAAATGCTTTGTCTACATGGCTTGAAGTTACCATTAAACAAGACGGAGTTATTTATCGGCAGAGATATGAAAGAGGGAAAGTAGTGAATCCTCTTGAAAAAGTAGGAACTTGTAAGAAGAGTGAAACTGGAACTATGGTTCAGTTTTTACCAGATCCTGAGATTTTTGATAAAACATATTTTAAAGCGGCCATGGTTCGTAATCGACTACATGAAACTGCGTATTTGAATCCTAAGCTTCAAATTAATTATATTAATGAACGTAAGGGAGAGGAAACCACAGTTTTATATCATGAACCAGATGGTATTCGTGCATATGTGAGAAAGTTAAATGAAGGAAAACAAGCATTACATGAACCTGTATATTTTAAGAATCATTCATCAGGAATTGAAGTTGAAGTTGCATTTCAATATACAGAAGATTTTGGAGAGAATATCTTAGGTTTTTGTAATAATATTTATACAATTGAAGGTGGAACTCATATAACAGGATTTAAAACTAAGTTTACTACAGTTATGAATCAGTATGCGAGAGAATTGGGAATCTTAAAAGAAAAGGATTCCAATTTTACAGGAACAGATGTAAGAAATGGAATGACGGCTGTTATTTCAGTAAAACATCCGGATCCACGATTTGAAGGACAAACCAAGACTAAATTAGATAATCCAGATGCAAATAAAGTAGTTGCAGAGATAACTGGAGATGAGACAGTTCTTTATTTTGATAAGAATTTAGATGCACTAAAGAAAGTTATTTCATGTGCTGAAAAATCTGCCAAGATAAGAAAGGCTGAGGAGAAGGCAAAGACGAATCTATTGGTAAAGCAAAAACTGTCAATTGACAGCAATGGTAAATTAGCAAACTGTGAAAGTCGTAAGTCAGAAGATTGTGAGATTTTTATTGTGGAGGGAGATTCTGCAGGGGGTTCTGCGAAAACAGCTAGAAACCGTAAGACTCAAGCGATTCTTCCAATTCGTGGAAAGATACTTAATGTTGAGAAGGCTACCATGGACAAGGTATTGGCCAATGCTGAAATTAAAACTATGATTAATGCATTTAATTGTGGTTTTTCAGAGGGTTATGGGAACGATTTTGATATTGCGAAACTTCGTTATCATAAGATTGTAATTATGACAGATGCCGATGTTGACGGAGCGCATATTGCAACGTTGCTTTTAACATTTTTCTATCGATTTATGCCGGAATTAATTACCCATGGACATGTGTATCTAGCGACCCCACCTCTTTACAAGGCAATCCCTAAAAAGGGAGAGGGCGAATATTTGTATGATGATGCTGCGTTAGAACGGTATCGAGGCAAACATAAAGGTACGTTTACATTACAACGATACAAAGGTCTTGGAGAGATGGATGCAGACCAGCTTTGGGAAACTACGCTAGATCCAGAAACAAGAACCTTACAGCAAATTGAAATTGAGGATGCACGTATGGCATCTGATGTTACTTCTATGTTAATGGGAAGTGATGTACCGCCAAGAAGAAAGTTTATCTATGAAAATGCTGGAGAAGCAGATTTAGATATTTAAAAGAAAGGTAGTTTAATATGTCAGAAAATATTATAAAAGCAGAGTTTTCTGAGGTGATGCAAAAGTCTTATATTGATTATGCCATGAGTGTTATTTGCGCTCGTGCGCTTCCAGATGTTCGAGATGGTCTAAAGCCTGTACAACGTCGTGTCTTATATGCTATGGACGAGTTGGGACTTCGATATGATAGACCTCATCGAAAATCTGCCAGAATTGTTGGAGATACTATGGGTAAATTTCATCCCCATGGAGACAGTTCCATTTATGAATGTCTTGTAGTTATGTCTCAAGATTGGAAACGAAGTATGCCATTAGCAGATGGACATGGTAACTTTGGTTCTATTGAAGGGGATGGAGCTGCCGCTATGCGTTATACAGAGGCGAAGCTTCAGAAATTTACAGAAGATGTGTATTTGGCTGATTTAGATAAGAATATTGTTGATTTTATACCAAACTTTGACGAGACAGAAAAAGAACCAGAAGTTCTTCCTGTTCGAGTTCCTAACTTATTAGTCAATGGTGCAGAGGGAATTGCAGTTGGTATGACAACCAGTATTCCTCAGCATAATCTATGTGAAGTGATTGATGCGGTAAAGGCATATATCACCAATCCAGGTATTTCAAATGAAAAGCTTATGGAATATGTACAAGGACCGGATTTCCCAACAGGTGGAATTGTAATTAATAAAGATGAACTGTTAAATATATATAGCACTGGAACTGGGAAAATTAAACTTCGTGGAAAAGTTGTATTTGAACCAGGAAAGAGAAAATCTGACCGAGATAAACTTGTAATCACAGAAATTCCGTATACTATGATTGGGGCAAACATTGGTAAATTTTTAGCAGATATTGTTGATTTAATTGAGACAAAAAAGACAACAGATATTTATGATATTTCCAATGAATCTTCTAAAGAAGGAATTCGTATTGTATTGGAATTGCGAAAAGATACAGATGTAGAACGTCTTAAGAATCTTCTTTATAAGAAAACAAAACTTGAAGATACCTTTGGAGTCAATATGCTTGCCATTGTCAATGGAAGGCCAGAAACATTAGGGTTAAGGGATATTATTTCTCATCATATGGATTTTCATTATGAGCTTGTAACGAAAAAGTATGAGACATTGTTGAAAAAATTATATGAACAAAGAGAAATCAAAGAAGGGCTAATTAAGGCTTGTGACATTATTGATTTGATTATTGAAGTTCTACGAGGAAGTAAAAATCAAAAAGAAGCAAAGGCATGTTTAATTCATGGAGATATTGGAGATATCAGATTCAAATCATCTGATTCTATGATTAAGGCATGTAAACTTAATTTTACAGAACGTCAGGCGACAGCAATTCTTGATTTAAGATTGTATCGTTTAATTGGGCTGGAAATTTTGGCACTTCAAGAAGAATTTGATGAAATTGTTGCAAAGATTGCAGAATATGAAGATATCTTAGAAAATAAAGCCTCAATGCGCAAGGTAATTCGTAAAGATTTAGACCGCATTAAAAAGGAATATGGAACTCCACGTAAAACAGAAATTGTAAATGCTGCTCAGGCAGTATATGTGGAAGCACCTGTCAAAGAAGAACAAGTTTATTTTGTCATGGATCGTTTTGGTTATGCAAAAACTTTTGACAGTGCTGTATATGAAAGAAATAAGGAAAATGCACACAAAGATTATCCTTATATTATTCCATGTATGAATATAGATAAGCTTTGTATTTTTACAGACAAAGGTGTTTTACATCAAGTTAAAGTTCTTGATATCCCAGCTGGAAAATACAAAGACAAAGGAACACCAATTGATAATCTTGGAAACTATGACAGCTCTGAGGAAAACATTGTAGCAGTTATGGCAAAGGATACAACAATTCATACTAGACTTTTGTTTGCAACAACAGGTGGATTTGTTAAAATTGTAGATGGTGTATGTTTTGATGTAATTAAAAAGACCGTCGCAGCTACAAAGCTCACAGAGAACGAAGAAGTAGCAGCTGTGATTCCAGTGACATCAATTGGTAGTGTTCTGGCTCCAGATATGGTAGTATTAGAGACAAAGAATGGTATGTTCCTTCGTTTTCCAATTGACGAGATTCCAGAGCAAAAAAAGGGCGCTCATGGAGTACGGGGAATTAAACTTGGAGCAGAAGACAGTTTATATCAAGCTTATGTTATGGAAGCTCAGAACATTTCATCTATTATGTACAAAAAGAAAAAGCTGGAGTTTAATAAACTAAAATTAGCAAAGAGAGACACCAAAGGTTCTAAAATCCGCCGCTAAGAAGGAGTAATGTATGACAGTTGATTTAGTGATACCTACCTATAAACCTGATGAAAAATTCAAAGAAACATTGAAAAGAATTTCAAAACAAACAGTTCCATTTCGGAACATTTATTTGATGAACACAGAAGAGCAGTATTTTCCAAAAGAATATGTGAAACCTTATGACAATATTATAGTGACACATATATCCAAGTCAGAATTTGACCATGGGGGCACTAGAAATTATGGAGCTTCTTTATCCGATGCAGATATTATTTGTTTTATGACCCAGGACGCTGTTCCTGTTAATCATCATATGACAGAGAATTTAATAAAAGCATTTGATGATGCAAGTGTAGGAGCCGCCTATGGTCGTCAAATTGCAGACCCTAAGGATAACTATCTAGAATACTATACAAGGGTATTTAATTATCCACCTGTGAGCCGTAAGAAATCAAAAAAAGATTTAGACGAACTGGGAATTAAGACGTTTTTTTGTTCCAATGTATGCAGTGCATATCGAAAAAAAGACTATGATGCAATGGGTGGCTTTGTTCTGAAAACGATTTTTAATGAGGATATGATTATGGCATCAAAGATGATTGATTCAGGTAAATCTGTTGCTTATCAAAGTGATGCAGTTGTGTGGCATTGGCATAATTATACGTCTATGGAACAGCTTCATAGAAACTTTGACCTTGCTGTTTCACAGGTGTCTTACGGAGGTTTATTTGAAAAAGTATCATCAGAATCAGAAGGCGTCAAAATGGTTCTTCAATTGTTAAAGCATTTATGGAAAACTCATCGGTATCGTTATATTCCAAAGATGATAGCAGATAGTGGATGTAAATTCATTGGATATAAGTTTGGAAAAAGCTATAAGAAACTTCCTAAAAAATTGATTTACTGGTTTACAATGAATCCAGCCTATTGGGAAACAAAAGGCATTCTTTAGGAAATCTTAAGCATTAAAGTATTTTTTTCTGCTATAATATGATATAATATGAAATCAAAAGCCGACTAGGAGGATTATAAATGAAAGCAAGAACCTATAAAATTATTTTAGCAGTATTTGTTATTGTTGCTGTTTCGTGTGGCAGCGTACTTGGATATTATGATGCAAGATTAGAGGCATCTGTGAATACTCAGGACAAACTAACAAAAACATCAGGAAAGAAAGTAAGTGGAATTATTAATATTTTATTGGTTGGTTCTGATCATGGAGCCATCAAAGGCGATTCTGGACGTTCTGACAGTTGTATGATTGCAACCATCAATACAAAAACGAAAGAATTAAAGCTTACATCTCTTATGCGTGATGTATATGTAGAGATTCCAGGTCATGATAAAAATAAGATGAATGCAGCTTATGCCTATGGTGGAGTTGATTTATTAAGTCAGACAATTGCTAAGAATTATGGAATTAGTGTAGACCATTATGCAGTGGTAGATTTTGAGACTTTTGAGAAGGTCATTGATAAGATTGGTGGAGTTGACATCTCTCTTGAGGCGAAAGAAGTTACTTACCTTAACTCAACAAACTACATTTCAAAGAAAAAGTATCGTAATGTAAAAGAAGGAATGCAGACATTAAACGGAAATCAGGCACTTGGATATTCTCGTGTTCGTTATGTTGTATCTCAAAAGTATGGAGATGGAGACTTTGGACGAACTGGAAGACAGCGAGCTGTATTAGAAGCAGCATATAAGAAGCTGTTATCTAAAAGCCCGACTACAATTGCAAGTATTGCTTTGGATTCATTAAAAGATGTTTCAACAGATATGACTTCAGATTACATTAAAAAACTTGCAACTACTGTTATTAGTATGGGTACAACAAAAGTAGAACAATTACAAGTTCCAATGGAAGGTACTTATACTATGGGACGTGCCCAAAGTAATATGTTTGTTTTCTTTGCAAACTTTGATGCAAATAAAGCAGCTTTAAATTACTTTATCTTTGGAAAAGGTCAAAAACTTGATTGGGCTAAGAAGTATGGTGGAACATCCAATGTTGAAACCTTTGGATATACCAGTTACGTAGATGGAGACTCCAGCAGTAGTGATAGCACATCATCTACAAGTAATTCCTATTCATCTACGAGTAGTTCAAGTTCAAATGGGGGATCAAGCAGTGGTGGATCTTCTAGTGGCTCAGGATCAGGTTCATCTGGTGGTTCAGATTCATCTTCCTCAGGTTCATCTGGACACAGCACATCTTCTACAAGTTCAACGCATAAACCTGCAGCTACAACATCTGCACCTGCAACATCTGCGCCTGCACCTGCAACAACTGCAGCACAGAATGATGATGAATAGTGAAACACTATATTATATATTGAATAGGAGGAGACTATATGAAGCAGATAGTGCTATCAATATTGGTTGAAAATGCACCCGGGGTGCTAAGTAGAGTATCTGGTTTATTTACAAGACGTGGATTTAACATTGACAGTATTAC
>JAQVEG010000066.1 GCA_028697725.1 Anaerostipes sp. | reverse complement strand
TATGATGTTGGAAAAGAAGTTCGGGATACCATTGAACGATTAGGCGGAACTATGCCAGAAGACCTTCCGACACCAGATAAAAGCATTAAGCAATTAGAACGCGAATCAAAAAAACTAAACAAGTAAACTACAAAAAACCGCCCAGCTACCAACTGGACGGAAATCAAAGAAACCTATTAACAAGGATGTTAATATAGTTCTCTCTTAACAATTAGAATTATATCATACATCCAACAATAATTGTAGAGTGTATTTTTTATACCCTTCTTTAGAAAGGATGATGTTCTATGAGTGTACAAAAGAAGTCATATAAGACAAAAACAGGTATTAAAGTTAAGTATTATGCTGCGGTATATGATAAGCAAACAAAAAAGACGCTTACTGGTTCACTAAGGAATAAAAAAAGTGATGCAACAAAAGATGAGGTTGATTTGCTGACTCAGCTAGAAAAAGGGAAGTCACAGAAGAGCATTCGTCTAGAAAAAAGCATAACAGTTGACGATGTATATCAAAGATGTATTTTCAGATGAAAAAATTAATCGTATCGAATCAACACATATCGTAAACTTTAAAGAGTGTCTAAAATCTCTTAAAAAGAAGAATGGGAAACCCTATGCTCCAGAAACTATTAACAAAATAATAAATATTCTATGCGATATTTTTTCATTTGGATGTAATACGCTTAAAATTATGGATCCGAATCAAAACCCAATGATTGGAATTAAACGTGAAAAGATTACTTACAAAAAGAAAATAACATGGACTGATGAACAAATAAATTGTTTTCTTTCTTCTGACATTGTGAAAAGTTCACATTATTATGAAATGTTCTGCGTATCCATCATGCTAGGTTGTAGACCGGGTGAAGTATGTGGGCTTTCAGAAAGTGATTTTAACAACGAAGATAAGACTCTTGCTTTTTATCGTGGCATAAATAAGTTTAGTAATTTTAGTGATTTAAAAAATTTCCAGTCACACAGAGCCAACTACATACCAAAGCCACTTAGAATACAAATTCAAAAGAAATTGGTTTGGAAAAAGGAAATGAGATTAAAATATCCAGATTTCTTTAATAACGACGCTCTTTTTGTTACAGAGTCTGGTGGATATGTAAATCCCAATTATTATAGTCAGCAATTCCGCAGAACGCTTCGAGAATACAATTTAAGACATACTTTTGCCTCTCTGAACTACTCTCATGGAGAACAGGACAAGGTATTATCATCAATCATGGGAAACTCCGTAAAAACATTTCTACAAAACTATGCTCACATTCGTGGAGAACAAGAAAAGAAGACATTAGAATCATTCTCTGATTCTATCAATATTAGCAAAACACTTTAGCCGACTAAAGACTTTAGAATAAAACTTTAGAACTTTTTTTCTTTAGAAATCTTAACATCAAAAAAACCACGTGTTTACGTGGTTTTCTCAAAAGCGATAGACGAGACTCGAACTCGCGACCTCAACCTTGGCAAGCACATTACAAAAGCAATAATGATTATTTTACGTTGATTTTTACATATATTCATTTCTATAAAATCCATAAAAAACAATATTTCTATAGCGTTACTTTAACTAATTCTTTAACTAAATCACATAATACCAACTGACAAAAGAATCTCCCTTTCTTCGTCTGTATATTCATCAAATACAATTCCATTATCCTGTGCTATATTCTTTATTTGTCTTGACATTCTCAATTTTCTTATGCCTTTATCGTGCAATGTTCTAACCTCTGTGGGCTTCATATCCATGTCATGGCCAATTTCTTTTATTGTCTTTGAAGTTTTGTATCTCTTTTGCATAACTTTGGTTGTATGTTCATCCTTTACAACGTCATGCACTGCATCCCACAATGTAACACTTAACCGCTCTTTGTCAATCTTTCTTTCTGCTGCTGCCATTTCATCCTTTCTATCGGGTATAATATCGGTCATGGTCAATTCTTCCTCTATCGGTGCATCCAGTGATGAAACGCTAGATACTTGCATTGTCTTTAATAGGCTTTCAAATTGACGTTCTGACATTTCCATATTTACAAGATACTCTTTCCTTGTCGGTTCTCTGTTGTACTCTGCTAGGAAATAACTTGTAAGTCGATTGTATTTATATATCTTTTCTTGTACGTGGACTGGCAACCTCATACTTCTACCAGTGTTATCTAAATACCGCTTTATATCTGTTTTTATAACCTTGGTGGCATAAGATATAAATAACGTATCATTCTCTCTGTCATATCCATCAATTGCCTTAACCATAGAAATATATGCCTGCTGCATTAAATCATCTATATCGGTCATTCTGTCAATATAGGCAAACTTCTTAACAGTATTGTAAATAATACCTTTGTTTTGATTATACAGAATCTCCATATTGTATTTTATATTATTGCCTTGTCTTATCTGTTTTACAATGCTTTCATTGTCCATATTAGCCCCCAATAGATAAAAGCCTAGATAAAAAATTCTAGGCTTCATTATTTGACTGTTTTTATGTTGTTGGTAATGCTTGATAATAAATAGCTTTTGTTTTATTCTCCAATACAAAAGCATCATATACTATTCTACCCTCAACTAGATCCCCACTAATACCTGGTGGGTCTTGATGAATTTTGTAATCTTCTAACTTTGCAGGTGCTACCGTTGCACATGGATGAGCTACCATGAACCCGAAATTTTTAGGAAGTCTAACCGCTGGCACTTTAATAACTGTTAGTCCATCTAAGTTGCCTATAACTCCTTGTAGCCGCATTTCTGCACTTACGTCAGTATTCATGATAATATCATTACTCTTTTTCATGATTTTGTATACGTCTGGTGTCACTACTAGAATACGATTAGTTTCTAATACCTCAGCATTATCTAAAGTATTCGTTGCTGCGATAATCTCATCATAAATATTCTCGGCAGTTAAAGCCTTTGCAGTTGCCTTTGTTCCTGCTCCTGCAGTCATAACACCATACACGTGGCTGTCAACCTCTGGAATAACTACTTGCCTTTGTTGTCTTGCTAAAGCTGTTGCGCCTTCCAACGTCTGTGCCGTTTCGTCTTTATCTAATTTATCAATAGCGAATGTAAATGATCTATCCTTTTTAAGTGTAAACTCTTCTGTTGTTGCGTCAAGTCCTTTAACTACTCCGTATCTTGATGTATTTGTTCCTGTTCCTGCTCTATCATAATCATTCATACTAGATGTGCTAACTTTATATACTTTTACAGAATGTGCGCCTGTCCAATCAAAATCATTATTTGTTAATAGTTCTTTTTTTGATTCCGTTGTAAACATTTCATCTACATACGGTTGAAATTTTGTAACTAAATTTATAGCCATATTTTTTTCTCCTATCTATGCTTGGGAGAGAAAGCATCTGCCACATTGTCATGATCAGGAATCCTTCCAACTCTTGGGGCCGTTCCCTTGAATTTTTCTTTCAACGCTCCAGATAAAGAAATCTTGAATATATTAATCACTTTTTCATAGTTTGATTCAATTTCCTCAGCATTTTCGCAGTCAATTAATTCTGATAATTCCCTAGGCAAATTGTCCCTATCTAATTTATCTTTTATGTCAGCTTTGCGTTCTCGCTCCTCAATTTTCTTTTCTCTAACTTCAATATCGCTTTTTTGCTGTTCTTCGTTGAATAGCCTTGAAAGCCTTTCACGTTCACGGTTTAATCTTTTAGATACGATTCTATCAACCTCTTCATCCGTATACTTTTTTTCTTGCATTTGACTTTCTGTATTGGATTCTTGTTGTTGATTATCTTGTTCGCCTTTGACGTCGTTATTTTGTTCTGTGGTTAAGTCTTCCACATCTTCCGTATTCTCTACGCTATTATTGTCTATCATCTTTATACCTCCCGCTTATAGTCCGCCGACATTATCAATACAGTTACGCGTTTTAAAGTGGCGCCGCACTAAAAAAAGGAATTATACAAGCAAATAAAAGAAGGCACAGGTTCAATCAATACACAATGACGTAAGTATTAATTGTTCCCGTGCCTTAACAGGCTTACACCAGACGAAGGACATCTAGTGCGGTACTTGTTTTATTTGCTATACAACAATTATATCAAATTGTAACAAAGAAGTAAATACACACACAAAAAAAAGAATAATTGTTTCAGCCTTTCAGAAACAACTATTCTCTTTTTTTGATACTAACATGAGGGGAAACAAAAAAAAACAAATCGAATAATATAATTATTCTATAACAACTATATCACACTATTATAACAAAGTAAAGATATTATATTCCGAAATCTCCGGATACCATTTTGAATATTAAGTTTCACTTAAAAGATTTCTTTTCCAGGCTATCGTTAAAATTCATTATTGTAATAAAAGTCAAGTTTGGTCAAGTTTTGTTATGCAGTTAATTAAACAAGTTGCTTGCCGCTTACAAGGATTTACAAGGGTCGGCAGATGGGGACAAATATATTCAAACAGTTTTACGTGTTTGCACATCGGAAGATGATCCAGGATATAAAAATTCGGTTATTTCTTGTTGGACAATCAGTGAAAAAAGGTTACAGAACTATTTAAGAAATAAGACAATTCTTTACAAGAAAGAATAATTGATGCATAATAGATATACAATAAGTAAGAGGTTATCTGAGGTGGTAAATGCCACGTTTGCACTTGATAGATTAAGTAAAAAAGGCTATACTGATGATATAAGAAAGCAATTAAATGATTGTGGAATCAGTATGGAGGTGTTATAGATGGATGAAGAATATAAAAGAATATGTAAAAAGCTTGGATTTATTCCATCAGAATACCAATATACAGGGCCGATAGAAGAAGATGATAGTTGGGTTAATCCTTTTTCCGTATTGACCGAGGAAGAAAGTGATTATTTATATGATAATGGTTATCTTTATCCACAAAACTAACCACCAGTCGATTATGACCGGTGGCTTTCTTAGGCTATAACCTTTATATTTTGTTGCTCGAAAGCGTTCCAAACGCTCCGTATTTGCTTGGAGCGTTCGCTTTGAAACGTTCGCTTATTTTTTGATGTGCTTGCTTTACTTTTCATACAAAAAGACTACCAGTAATTAAACTGATAGTCTCCAGATTAATTTGCTATGTTGACATAACATCGTTTATATTTTCCTGTTTGCCTGGCATACGTTAATGTATATGTATAACCACTCTTTTCTAGGTTGTCCATGAGTTTAATAACATCATTTTTATTTTCGTATAATACTTTTAATTTAATCATTAATAACCTCCTGATCTTCATTTTTAAATGAATCTTTGCTAATACTATTATAGAGTTTGGATAGTTTTTCAATTTCGTTGCGTGCGTCAAGTAACAGAGTTAATGCAAGCGTATTTCTACTATTAGCAGAATCATGATAAAATTTCAAATACTCTTCCGGTGTTTCTTCGAAGTATAGCTTAGCCTGATCATCTAATACAACAGATATTTGCTTTATGCAAACCTCCAACATGTTTATATTTTCATCCATTTCAATAAATGCTTTTTTACTTGTCATTTTGATTCCTTTCTGCTAATATCCGTGATATAATTGTAGTTGTTTAGGTTAGGGCTATATCATTCGTATTAGTCTTATCAATTGCTCCCGGGTTTCTTGGGGGCTTTTGTTATAAGCTCATAAATATTTCTTCAATATAGTATTCAATTTGTCTTAATTCTACTACTTTCAATATTTCTAACGCTAATTTTGCATCAATCTTGTATTCTCCTACAACCTTAGCTATATCATCAATTACCTTGTCGTTCATTCCTTTTTCTTTTTTATCCATTTTATTTTCTCCTTTCTTAAGAAGTTCACTTTGTCCCCTTTTTAGGGACTGACAAATCTGACAATACTTCTTTTTATCCATTTTATTTACTCCGTGTCTCTTGGTAATATCCAATTCCATGAACCTTGATATTCTAAATTCTTTTCATAAGTTCACTCGAAATCCATGTAAGCCGAAACTTTACTTATATGAAATCTGTGAACAGAAATAACCACATTAAGCCATTTATACACATATTCCACATTGAAAACTGTACATAAATTCACAAGTTTGAAATATATCACAGATTCCACATTGAAAACTGTGTATAACCCATTATAAATACTATATATTTTATTACAGATTTCATTTATTCCGTGTCTCTTGGTAGTGTCCAATAATACTTTCCTTTGAATCCATTTTGTTTACTTTTTATTTTCAAGGATGTTCTAGCCCTATATATGGTAGTCTTAGAAAATCCGTTTGCCTCTGCTAATGTTTCCATGTCAGCTGCTAACCGCTTTCCCTCTGGCATATTCCTAATGATAAAGGCTTTAGCCTCTTCAAGTGCTGGAGCTGCTCGTTTACCGTTTTGCTTTGCCATTGCTGCATATTCATCCATGGAGTAGCTACTATAATCAACAAACTTTATACCTCCATCATCTGGAACTATTTCAAAGAGTACAGTTTTCCCGTTTTTAGCTAGACTTGATTTTTCATGCGACATATAGCGTAAATCTTTATTGTCTGGGACTATTCCCAACGCTAAAAAACTTCTACATACTCCCATGATATCCGTTGAACCCATTACCCTAGTTATTGCATCCCCTTTTTGATTTTTGTTAAAATGGCAGATAAGGACAATAGCAACATTATATTTTTCAGCTATTTCAATAATATAATTTAATTTAGATCTAGTTTTGTTTGATGCGTTCATCTCAACATCCTCACCAATAAAAGATTGGAAGGGGTCAAATATAAACAAATCCGGTTGAAACTCTTTTACAATGTCTTCTATCTGTGGATTATCGAATGTAAGGCTAGATGTATTACTTTTTACTGTAGCAATATTTTTCATGTTTGCCCCACACGCTTCAAGTCTTGGTTTTATTGTATCGCCTATTCCGTCTTCTGTTGTTAAATAAATAGCCTTTCCCGGTTCTCCAGAAAACGGTACTATGTCAAAAAATTGTCTTCCAGTTGACACGCACGCAGCCATATAGCATAGTAAGAACGTTTTACCCACTCCGGGATATGCACCACAAATGGTTATTTTTCCTTTCGGTATGTAAGGATGATATAGCCATGTAACATTTTCTTTTTCCACATCATCGAAGCTGATAAGGTCAACTTTTTCAATCTGCTTTTGTATTCGTGCTTTTCCATTGTCGCATACGGCTTTTAATTCTGGATGTTCTGTTTCAAGTAATTCAATTTCTCTTTCAAGTCGTTCAATTTCTGCTTCTGCTGCTGTTTCATTTTCCAATTATCTTTTTTCCTCCTTTCCTCATATTGTCTATCTAATTGTTCCCTGTACCAAATGCTAACCTCAACATCGATTTTATGTTGCTTTGCTTCATAATCATCTTTGAATTTCTCGTAATATTCTCTAGCCTTTAGGCATCCTACCTTTTCAAGTTGCCCGATTGCTTCATCAATAAACTCAGGTGTTGTTATTCCATAACCATAAATTTTCTTGAAGAAATCCATGGTTAATTTCATATCTGGCCTAATATCACTCAGTAACTTCTCTTTTGTCATTTGTTAGTCCTACCCTGTCATTAAAGTAATTCTTTGGTACTCTTCCATGGATAATAATAAACCCCTGCTCTTCTAGTTCTGTATTCAATTGCTTACAAATAGCATAAGCTTTTGAAGTACAGCATTGCATAATTTTAGATATATCTTTTACCTTGTAAAATTCTTGTACCATTTCTTTTTTTCTCCTTTCATTACGCTTTCATATACCCGCCCAGGCATTACTCAATAATTTCTGTTACATCTGCATTTAATGCCTTTGCTAATCTTCCGGCGCTAATTGGTGTAATAGTGCGTTGATTAATAATTACATTAATTCTTGCCCTTGATACTCCGTAATTATTTGCTAGATCTGCAACGGTCATTAAGTTTTTTGCTAGTAATAAATCGATCTTTTCTCTACTCAATGGAATTTTGTTCATTTTTCCACCTCCTTAAAACAGTAATTTTTGTTACTCTGTATTTAAAATATAGCAGCAATGTTTGTTACTGTCAATACTAAAAGTAATTTTTGTTACTGTAATTTGTTCTAAAATATGTTATAGTATCGTTAAGGAGGTGTACCATGACTACAGGCGAAAAAATAAGAATCGAACGCAAAAGAAAAAAATATACTCAAAAAGAATTAGGTAATCTATGCGTTCCACCTATAGCAGAATCAACAATAAGACGCTATGAATTAGGAAAATTAAACCCAAAAATTGAAACATTACAAAAAATAGCCAATGCCCTAGAAGTAAATATAGCTGAATTAGCTGATAATTATCTAATAATTGAACCTAAACCAGCAATGAAAGCACTAGAAAAAAAAATAAGAAATGAATTAGAAATACTAAATAATTTAGATAATACTAGTAATAGAATGATTGAACCAGAAGAAGAACCAATACTGGATATATTCAATTCTTTGAATAACAAAGGACAAGACAAACTAATTGATTACGGATCTGATTTAATGGAAATACACGAATACAAGAGGAATAAACAAGATGATTAAATTAACAGAAGAAAAAATGGTTAAAAACAACATAAAAGGTAGAGACCTAGAGAAAAAAGGCGAAACAGACAAGGCAATAAAACTATATTTAAAAAATATACAAAATCGTTTTCAAGGTAGCCATCCTTATACTAGACTGGCCACAATCTACAGAAAGCAAAAACAATACGATAAAGAAATTGAAGTTCTTGAATTGGCTGTTGATGTATTTACTAATGACGTACCAATAATTAGACCAGATAGAGAAAAAAAGCTAGAAAATTATAAAAAGCAACTAGAAAAAGCTAGAACAAGGTAACAACAACAATCAACGTAAAAATCATTATTCTTTCATATACCCGCCCAGGTAAAGAAAGGAATTGATTAAATGAGTATACAAAAAAGAACATATAAAAAGAAGAATGGCAAGGTTACCACTCGTTATTATGCTAACGTGTGGAACCCTGCTACCTTAAAATCTGTAACCGGAAAGATGAGAGACAAGAAAAAAGATGCGGTACAAGATGAAGCACAAATAATAAAAGAAATCAGCAAAGGTAAACGACACAACCAAAAGAAACAAACCTTTGACCAAGTGGCTAATCTATGGTTAGAATCCACTGTAAATAATTATGAACCTGGCACACTTCAAACCTATACTTATTTTTATACGAGGTATATTAAAGAAGTATTAGGAACGCACCAGATTGACCGAATAAGCACGATTAAGATACAAGGCTATATAAATACCCTTGCGAAGAAATATAGCCCAGAAACAGTCAATAAGTGTATCAATGTAATGTCTTTAGTGCTTCAGTTTGCTATCAATACACTGCATCTTATGACTTATACAGAAAACCCAATGCTAGGTATCAAACGGTTAAATGTGCCATATACGAAAAAGAGAACGTGGACCGATGAACAAATAGGAATGTTTTTGACTAGCAGCACCATTAAACAACATCATTACTACCCTATGTTTTGTGTCTCTCTGCTCTTGGGTGTACGTCCTACAGAATGTTGTGGTTTTGCTGATGATGATTTTATTGAGAATGAGCATATACTAACATTACATAGAAATTATGACCGATTAGGCAATATAAAAGATACCAAAACAAAAGGATCCATAAGGGGACTTTATCTTCCTGGAATGCTTTTTGATGTGGTAAAGAAACAAACAGAAAAGAAAATGTGGCTTAAGTCATATCATCCAGACTATCAACATGACTTTTTGTTTTATACAATCAAGGGGCATCCAGTAAGCCCCAATTATTATTCTAAGAAGTTCAGAAAAGCATTAAAAGAATATAATGAGAATGAACCCGATCAGTTGCCAATGATACCACTTTATAATCTCCGGCATTCATTTGCTACCAACAATTACGAACATGGGGAAAGTGAAAAGGTATTAAGCGACATCATGGGGAACAGTCCAAAGACTTTTTTACAAACTTATGCACATATCAGAAGCCGACAATCAACAAAAGCAATATCGGACTATGAGAAAAGTATATTCAAACTTTAACGAAAAACTTTAACGAAATAATAAAAGGACAAAAAACAACCCTCAAAAACGTAGAGTTTTCAAGGGTTTAATACAAGCGACAGACGAGACTCGAACTCGCGACCTCAACCTTGGCAAGGTTGCGTACTACCAACTGTACTACTATCGCATATATGTTTTCAGCAAAAATAATTCTATCTCATATCTAGTTCTTTGTCAATGA
>JAQVEG010000065.1 GCA_028697725.1 Anaerostipes sp. | reverse complement strand
GAGCAACTTACACCCTGGAGCGAAGCTGCCAAAGCTAGCTGTCAAAACTAAAATAGAGTAAAACGCTTGCATCTATCTTTGGTGCAAGCGATATTTTGTCAATAGCGTAGGATTATTTTGCGCTTACGATATACAGGTATGTCTACAACAGTGAGGTGTACGGTCAATCTTTAGCTGTTCCATCAATGGTTGGAAGTACCTGTCATAATAGTTCCGATACTTAAAGTGCTTACCGTCTTCTGTATGAAGCAGATATTCGCAGTTAGGTAAAGAATCAAACCATGACTGATAAAAGGGAAGAACTTTATCAGATATTGGAACCTTTCGAATTCCATTTTCCGTTTTACTGCTGATTACATCAAAATACTGTTCCTCAAGATGGACATTTTCTTTCTTCAAATCTAACAATTCAGAAATTCTAACTCCGTTATACAAGAGCATAAGGATAATTTGATAATACCTGTCCTCTTTCTGTTCCCAGATTCGAGTAATTTCTTCTTTGTCAAATTTGTTGCGGTCATACTTGTTTGGATTACGGTCTTTGTATTGAAGAATATCTACAAAGGAAGAATAATCCTTGTTACAAATATCGTTTTTTAATGCAAAGTCATATAGCTGATTAAAGAGGACTTTTATCTTCTTTAAGGTTGGGAAATTCTTTCCACAGGTATCAATGACTTCTTGCAAGTCAACAAGTTTCAAATCCTTAAATACTTTGTTGTAAAGTGAAATGCAAGCCTTATAGGATGCAATATAGCCCTTTACATTGGATTCTGATACAGATGCATATTTTCGCTTTGACCATTCTTCATAAACATCTGAAAAAGTCATTTTAGCAGCTTTGAGATCAAAAGGATTCTTGTTATAGTCGGCAAGCATCTGTAATCCTTCTGACTTGGTTGGCGCATACCCGATAATAATATAATCTCTTACTTGTTTATCCTTCGCTTTGTCATAATGCCATCCAACGGATTTTTTGACAGCGTAAGGATTGCGGCGTTTTCAGAAAGCTTTGTTACACTTCCGTAGCCATTTGGTAACTTCATTCGCACCATTCCTTTCGTATATTTATTTGTAAAATCTGCAATGCAGAATAATACCGTAGTAAAAATGTATATCACTAATCATGTATAACCTTAGTTACACTTGGTCTGATTGTCTTCCAAATATCATAATTGTCGTTTGTCTGACTTCCAGATTCTAATAATTCTTTCATAGCTTGCCAGTCTTTTAGGAACTGGATAAGGCTCTTATCTTCAAAGAAAATACCAGGTTCTCCGTTTAGGTCTCTTAATTTCACATCAAACACTTCATCAATAGCAAATAGTAATGGTAATACATCCCCATCAGCCTGAATATCAAATTCAGCGAGTGAATTGACATTCACATTCAGTGCATCTGCAATTTTTCTTAGTTGGTCAGGCTTTGGGATGTTCTTACCTAATTCATATTTGCGGATAGCAACTTCATGAATCCCTGCTTTATCTCCCAATTCTTTTTGTGTTAATCCACGAAATGTACGGATTAACTTAATCTTTTTACCTGTAGTCATGATAGACCTCCATTCTGCCTTAATCAGGCATTTCGCAATGATTGATACATATGTTCGGATATTGCTACTATAGTAAGAATATAACATACTAAAAATAGAAAGTAAACATTATATTTAAAACTATTGACAGAGCAATAAAAGGTCTGTATAATACACAACATAAACAGAGCAATAAATGCTCTGATAGAACTATAGGGGGGTGATATCTATGGCGGAAATGATTTATCAAGTAGAACTTCCGCCATTTACCGGAAGGAATGTTCCAATCGCTGAGATTGCGAAAGCGATTGGGAAAGATCCACAGTATGTCAGGGTAGGGTTACAACAGGGAATTCTGAATTTCGGATATGTTTTAAAACTAGAAGATTCCAAAGAATTTAACTACTACTGCCCAGATCGAAAGGTCTGGGAAGAGACAGGATACTTCAGACCGGTAGAAATGGCAGTGTAACGACAGACGATGGAAAGGAGGTGGTTGCCATGGGGGAGATAAATCAAAAAAAGTCCTAACCGTGCAGGGTCAGGACTAAAAGATAATTGTAGCAGAGCTAACGATTATCTTATCTCACAAGTATGATTATATCATTAGCTCCTGCTACTGACAAACAGAACATTTTGACAGATAACAGGAGGAAGTAGCGATGAATGAAACAAAGACAAAATTAAAATTAATCCATATGGAAGATGTGATATCCAAAGAAGTCAGCTGGCTATGGTATCCATATATTCCATTTGGAAAGATTACGGTTATTGAAGGAGATTCAGGGGAAGGAAAGACAACTTTAATACTTAAGATAGCAGCATTACTTAGTAAAGGATTTCCACTTCCTTGTACGAATGATATTCCATATGAGCCAATGGCAGTAATCTATCAGACAGCAGAAGACGGACTTGAAGATACAATAAAGCCGAGATTGGAACAGGCAGGTGCTGATTGTTTCAAAATCCGAGTGATTGATGAATCGGAAAAGGAACTAACCATGAGTGATGAACGACTGGAGCAAGCAATTATTGAGACAAAGGCGAAGCTAATCATCCTAGATCCAATACAGGCATATATCGGAGCAACAGTGGATATGCACAGAGCAAATGAAATCAGACCAGTATTAAAGCGGTTGGGAGTTATTGCAGAGAAGTATCAATGTGCCATTATTCTTATCGGTCATATGAATAAGGCTTCTAGTACCAAATCAACGTATCGAGGACTTGGATCCATTGATATTCAAGCAACTGCTAGAAGTGTTCTTCTGGTAGCAAGGCTTAGAGATAAACCCAACATCAGAATCATGGCACAAGATAAATCAAGTCTGGCACCAGCAGGAGATCCCATCGGATTTGAACTAACAGAAGGTAATGGATTTGAATGTATCGGAGCCTATGACATAACAGTAGATGAATTACTAAGTGGACAGGAGGGCAGAGGGAAAAAGAAGTTCGATATTGCAATTTCTTTTATCACTGAGTATTTCAAGACAGTATCCGAAGTTTCTTCCATTCAGATTGAAGAAGATGCAACTATGCAGGGAATTAAACGTAATACCTTACTAGCGGCAAAGAAGAAACTAGGAATTGAAGCAGAAAAGAGAAAGCAGTCGGACGGTAAACAATATTGGATATGGAGTATGCCGGAGAAAAGAGTTTAACAGTTTGTGTTCTAGAAAAAGCGGATTCTAAATTCTTGAAAAGAGTTTAGAATTTGCAATCCTAAAGAAACAGATTGTTAAACTCTTGCGGGTAGCAATAGAACCCTCGGAGAGCCCCCCGCCGTTTTGGTTTGCCAAAACTGCTAGGGGGTTATCATCTTCGGCAAAGCTAAGATGATAACAAGCACTTCTCCGGAGGAACAACAAATAAAGGAGGAGAAAATCTATGGGTAGCGTTTCCTATTCAGCACATATCAGCAATGGTAAAAGTGCAATAACAAGTAAGAGCAAATTAGAAGGAGTGGCAAAGCATAATCTTCGTAAATACAAATCTGATGGTTACAGTTCTGAAAATATTATACTACTAGAAGGAACCGAGAATCTATATCAGGATGTAAGAAATATTTACCAACAAGAATTTGACGAAGCCGTCCGAGAATACAATGAGAAGCAAAAACGACCAGAACGAAGAATTGATGATTATTTTGAACATGTTGCAAAACTGGATCAGGATATGGCAGTGGAAATTATCTTTCAATGTGGGGATAAGGAGTTTTGGGAAGAGCATGAAGATAGTAAAGAAAAAATGTACAATGTTTACCAATATGTACTTTCCAGACTCCAAGAGTATCTACCAGATTTTAAAGTTGCAAATGCTGCAATCCACTTCGATGAAGCTAGTCCACATATGCATGTGGTTGGAGTCCCAGTATGGAGTGGTACACAGAAAGGGTTATCAAAGAAGGTTTCAAAACGAAATGTTTTTACACCATCAAGCCTGTCGGTTGTACTGCAAGATAAGCTTCGAGAAGAAACAAGATCCTGTTTTCGATTTAATATCCATGAGATCATTGGAGAAAAGAAAAAAGGTAGGAATCATGACTTATCGGTAGCAGAATATAAGGTAAAACAAGAGCTTCAAAACCTTCAGAAGGTGGAATCGCAAAAGCAACTATTAGAAACTTCGGTAGATTCTGCTATACAGAAATTAAGTGATTTGAAACTCCAATATGATGAAATGGATGAAGAAATCCAATCAGAACTGACGGATAAAAAGAAAATGGTTGAGACGCTAGATACACAACTAGAAACCAAAAAGTTGGCGTTGGAAATTACGGACGAAGAACTAAAAGAAAAGAGTGCATTTCTTGAATTACTGGATGTCGTGAATCAAATGATTCAGTCGTATTTACCTCTACAACCAGATATAGAGGAATTTGCCAATACAGTGGAAAGGGGTGAAAATATAACTGCTGGAAACTCCTTTCGGAGTTTTCTATCAACACTAGGACAGTTGCTATTATCCTTTAAGGAAATGGTTCAGGAAGGATTCTGCTGGTTCCCGCGATTAATGAGATGGAATACAAGTAAAGGAGAAATGGCACCGGTATTTCGGGATGATTCTGGGGGATATAATTATAAGTTGGAAGCCTTTCGGAATATTGAGACAAAGGCGATCTATAGGGCAGAAAGTTTGAAAGGAGAAATTTGTTCGGAGAATCGAATTGGGACATTGGAGCAAATACAGGGGAGTATATGTGTGTTAGAAAAGCAGATTGATAATACTGATAGGGATTTTCGGAGATAGTAAAATATAGCCTTGGATTGTAAAATCTGAGGCTGTTTCTAGATATCATAATACCAGGCTGCTATAGAAAAAATAGGAATTGTTTGATATAATAAATATAGAAGACAAACTTTACTTTACAAGTCAAACCGTATGGAATGGTTAAAAGACATACTAAATAAAAATATATAGCAAAAGAACAAAACTATTGAATGAAATAATTTGCACATTTACAAGCAATAAAGAACAATAGTGGTATAAAATTTAAAACTGTTTGTATTAAGAGGAGGAAGATTTATATGAAAAGAAAAATTTTTCCCATGAAAACTATTCTGATTATTACAGTTTTTGTTTTCCTGACAATTCTTATGACGTTGTTTATTGAAGAGGTTTTATATCACTTTATATGGACTTTAATTGCTATATTTGCTTGTATTATTATTATATTATTAATAAAGAAAAAGAACTCTTTGAAGTATATTGGATTATTCATATTTATGTTTATTGGTTCAGCTCTTATTGGAATTGCTTTAAGTTTAATATTACCTGCACTGGGTATTAATTTTGATTTTAAGGTGAAAGAAACTCTTTCAAATAAAGAAGCAGGAACGCTTGAAGGAGAAATATTAAATAATGGCTGGGTTTCAGAAACAGAAGACTATATTTTTTATATATATCAAAATAAGGATGAAGTATACAATGCAATAGGAAATGGAGTCTTGGTAAGAAGAGACCGCGATTGGACGAATCGTACAGAGCTTACAGAGTGTCTGGTTGATTCCTTTGTGGTGGATGAATCCTATGTTTATTATACTGATGTATCTGATGGTAGTCGCTTGTATCGAATGAATTATGATGGAATGGACCCTATGCTGATTATAAATGATAAAATTTATTCGTTTACTGTTTCGGATGACACCGTTTTCTATAGTTCAGGGGATGGAATCTATAAGCTTGATTATTTAAAGAATGAGACAACTAAGCTATCAAAAGATGAAAATGTAAAGAATATACTTGTAAAAGACAACTGGATATATTTTTCTCCAACCGATGATTCGTTATCACGTGTCAAAGATGATGGCACGCAAGAACAACAGCTGCAATACGATATTAATGATTATTGTATTGCGGATAATGGCTTATATTATACAAAAATGGTAGAAAACTCCGATGGATATGGCTACCAACTTACAGTGTATAAGCAGGACTTTGACAATTTGGAAGTATCAGAAATCACAACATTAGATCGCGTAATTACGGCAACCTTTGATAGCGATTATCTGTATTATGAAGTTTACAGAAAAGATGGCATGGTGAAAAAGGGATTATATCGAATAAATCTTGATGGAACAGGCAATGAAAGAATAAATAAGGTTGCAATCTGGCAATTGAATGTAATACAGGGTGATTGGATGTATGTTCTTCAATATAGTGGATTTAGTTATAGAATTAGACTGGATGGTTCAGTAGCTGTTGTTATAGATTAAAAAAATATGGTCAGATAGTGGCTAAGCCAATAGAATATAAAAATGTCCTGAGACGTAATAAAACGTTGTGGGTGTGAAACGTGCGTGCAACAATGATTACTACAAACCCTGTATTTCCGGGCTTTTCAAACTATTAAACGGTTGACAAAGAGATAGATGAAGAGTACATAACAGTTCAATTCGATAATGAGGAAGAGCCAGCAAGACTCGGATTGCCTATTGTTTTAGCCAATAAGCTTATTTCATCTGATGCGGAAGGATTTAATGAATATCTAAATGAGAACGTTATGTTGCTGAAAAAAGAAGATAGCATCAAACGTGGCGTGGAGTATGCCAGAAATGCATTGAAGCCGTATGAGATGTATCTGGATTAATTTCTTTAAGGAGGGACAGACAGGCTCATGAAGATCGGATTTAGAAAACCAAGTTTAAAAAAAAGCCTAAAAGCCAGAACTACCGGCAAGGCAAAGAGAGCAGTAAAGAAAGCATTAGTGCCAGGATATGGAAAAAAGGGAATGGGATTTCTGAAAAGTCCGAAGAAGTCTGTGAAGAATTCCATTTATCACAAGACAACCTTTGGATTAGGGGATTTGTTCAAATAGGAAATAAAATAATCGTGATAGAAACGAGAAGAGCAAGAAGAGATTTAACGTTTTCATATTATATATAAATCAAACAATTAAGTGGATAATAACTGCAGAGTACTACTTGAAATCAAGTGAAAATACACACTATATGCCACTGGTGTGTATTTTTACTTTGGGATATGATTGGCTTGATTTGTCTGTAGAAGAAGTACTGAAAAAGGATTTAGCATTTATTCAGGGACTATAAGAAGAATATATGAAGCGGGGCTGAATTACAGCTCCGCTTCTTGCTGTTTTGACTTGAGAATTGTATCGCTACTGAGGATGGCAGTAACATTTCCATGGACGGTTTGCAACTCTTTTTGCAAATTTCTGGCAGCTGCCAGTTCTTGCTTAAGACTGACCAGTTCATTTGATAATAATGCTTTTTCATACTTTAGTTTTTTCATATCCGGTATCTTACTATCGGAATATAGGGATTTCAGATATTCCCTGGCTTCCTCATATGCAGAGATTTCCTTCAGATGATTTTGACGGAAAGCTGCTTTGTTTCCGGATTTCAGCATTTCAATAAAGGTGGATTTGTTTGCAAAGTACACGCCTGTATAGTGAATCTGTTTGTTCAAATTAGTGAGTTCGGTTTGGAGAGTCTGTCTTTGCTGGTGAAGCATTGTGCATTTATCAGAAACACTCTGCAAGTCTTCTTGTAGCAGTTCTTTTGTATCATATTGATGTTCCTCTACATAGATAATCGTTCGAGCCATTTGCTGCAGATTCGTGATTTTTACCTTTTCTGCATATGCCTGACTCTGCTGCGCCTTTACGCAGGTCTGCAGATCTACAACCAGGCGTAATTCCGATTTGATATAGAGAATCTGGATCGGATCCTTACAGTAATCGTGCACAACCTCTTTAGTTTTCTCTGCCCCGAGATTAGAAAGTATATATTCTTTGGAGTAGTGGGATCCCAGAGAACGTGAAGTGATTGGTTTTTGTCTGTCCGGATGATTATAACTGAACCGCCCGCGACTTTCATGCATGGTTATCTGGTGATTTTCAAATAGCAGAGATTTGAAAGTTTCCAGAGAGTCAGATTTTGAAAGAGAATCATCTATCGCGTCACGTATATATTGCTTCTGAGTTTGAAATACTTCTGTGGCAGGAGTGAGTCCGTCTTTTCTGATCTCTTCATTTGTCTGATTAAGGTTTTCCTGTCCTCTGCGATTTGCCCAGTATTCTTTTTGTGTGATTTTCTGCGGAGCAGGAGAGAGGAGATCCACCTGATGTAGCCCTTCTTTATCGCACATTTCCATAAGAGATTTTTGTAAATACTTTAGAAGTTGTTTGGTCATGTGGTGCTTGTATCCTGCTTTTGCATCACAGCCTCGTTCCATGAATTCTTCTTTTGGCACATCATTTTTACGGATGATGTTAATCACGATATGGACGTGAATGTTTCCGCTTTCATTATGACCATCCGTGTGGGTGACTACTAATGCCTGATGACCGGGAAAGTTTTTTCGGGCATATTCGAGACCGAGAGCCTGAGCTTTTTCGCCGGTGAGACCATTTTCTGTGGAATCCTTTGGATCAAAACTGATGATATAGTGATGGGATTTGATTTCATCGTAGTTTTTATTTTTATGGTAGAGTGCGTTGACCTTTTCGCATTCCAGATCAAAAGACATAGGATCACAGTTGATACCATCAATATAATATTCCGTGCGAAGCTGCATTCGCCCTTGCTCATCTAAGATAGGCTTTCCGGTTATTTCATTATGCTGAAACATAAGATATTCGATTGCATCTCCATAGTTGGAGTTTTTACTAGCGATGTGTTTTAGTACTGACATGAAAATCACCTGCCATTCTTAAGACTTGTTTTCTGAGGAGGAATAATTGGGAAATGCATTCGTGAATCTCATCTTCCATTGCCAGGGAACGGGTCCCTCCGGTGTTAAAATACTTTGCTATCTGATTGAGATTATTGCCGATGCGACCATATTCTGTTGTGAGGATTTTTAGTTCATCCAGGTCTGCGACCACTTCGTATTTATATTCAATTGGACGATTTAGAATAAGTTGACGCAGATATTCAGATCTTGTGTAACGTAACTTTTGGGCACTGTCATCAAGTAGTTCTAATTCATAATCCGTAAGTCTTAAACTTATTATTCTGTTATGTTCCAGGTCTTTTTTATTTGTTTTCTTTTTCAACTTTACCCCTTTCTGTGAAAGCTGCGACCAACATAGTTGGAAGCCAAATGCTAATTATCAAGAGGGTATGGGGAGTGTTATCCCCATCAAGAGGCCGTGTATACGAATCCATGCAATGGAGTTCGTGTAATACGTGGGCGAATCTTGCTTTAGAAAAGAAGCCCTCTTATATAACGTAAAGAATTACAATCTTATGGTCGAAGGTTGATATTATACAGATACTTCTTTGAATAACCTAGCGTATGGATTATAATAAACATATGAGAAAGTGAACTGGGAGGGTGAGCTCTTAGGTTCGCGATATTTACAATACCTAATGTAAAGAAGATGGAAAGGCAGAACAAAAATATGGGAGAAACGATAAGTGTAAAATCGAATGATGTCGAAGTTGTAGATACAAAAGAATATTATATAGATGCAGAGGAATCATTTATAAATGTACCAACTATGGCTAGACCGTTGCTAGAAAATGCAAAGAGGACATTTTCGAAAATAGAGGAGATGTTGTATTCCGCGCCTGCTTTTATAAATGCTATTAGAGCTAGTCTTCCAGAAGAGACGTTTCAAGCGATATTATCAAAAGATCAAAAAGACCAAATTGCAAAAGGGGCACTTAAGATAATGACGAAGAAGGATGGTTCTCTTATGGCTAATCTTGTGAATCCCAATACTAAGAAGATAGTATCAACGGTTTCTTTAAAAAGTGTGAAAGTCACACCAGAGATTACCCAAGCGATGACAAGCTATGCAACCCAAATGCAAATGGCTCAAATAGCGGAACAGATACAGGTAGTACAGTTGGCAGTCGAGGAAGTTCGTCAGGGTCAAGAATATGATAGATTATCAACGGCTTATAGTTGCCAACAAAAATTGATACAGGCGATGTCATTAAAAAATCCAGAACTTAGGCAAACTTCATTGTTGAGGATTGCGCATGATGCAGAAGATAGCCGAAATCTACTAATGCAAACACAGAACATGAATGTCGAATTCATAAAAACTCAACCAGAGACATTTTGGGGAAAGATGGTGTCAGGAGCAACACCAGAAAAAATAAATAGCAGAATAAATGAAATTAGAGAAAGCTTGTGTGCTGTAAATATGACGTCATTAGCAGAAGCACTTGCTTATCAAGAAATGGGAGAAGAAGATGCTGCAAGATGATTGTGTCGATTTGTTTATTCAACACTTTTCCTTTTGGGAACATTTAAGCGATCAGGAAAAGGAGTTGTTATGTGACAATACCATTGCTGCACACTATCCTAAAGGCATTAGTG
>JAQVEG010000105.1 GCA_028697725.1 Anaerostipes sp. | reverse complement strand
TAACATTAGCAGAAGCTGAAGATAAAACAGTACAAGCTGGTGTGCCGGCGCAATTGTTTACACGTCTAGTAACTGGACCAATTGCAGTGTTGATTGCCTTTGCGTTTAGCCTTGGATTATACTAGAATATAGTTAGAATTGTATGGGAGCTTATACTAGGATGTTTGGGGTATAAGCTCCTTTATATTGACTTGTTTGGTTGAACACAAAGATTTGTTATGATATGATAGAAGCATAGGAAAATGCGATATTATCAAGCAAAGGTGGCTGTATGCAGAAGATTGTAGATGATTTGAGACTTGTATATAAGTGTTGTAAACTTTATTATGAAGATGAGTTAAGACAGACGGAAATCTGTAACACGTTGGGGATTTCTAGAACAACAGTATCAAGAATGTTAAAGGTTGGAAAAGAAGAAGGAATTGTTAAAGTTGAAGTGATAAATCCGATTAATTTAAATTACGGAGAACTTGAACGACAATTAGAAAGTCGATATGGACTGAAAGATGTTATTATTGCGGAGACGCAGCCGTTGGATACGGAATATGATAAGCTTCAGAGCATTAGTGAAGTAAGCTTTGATTATTTAACCCATTTATTCAAAGATGGTGATACCATTGGAATTGGCATGGGGTATACATTGTACAATATTGCCAAGGTAAAGAAGACCTATACCTTTGACAGGCAGTTTTTGTTTGTTCCACTTCTTGGTGGAATTGGACGAGATGCCATGGGAAAGGTGGATGTACAGGCGAACAATATTGCGGCATTGTTTGTCAAGAAGTTTGGTGGCAGATACGCACAATTTTTATCTCCTGCAATTTTTAGAGATGAGATGATTATGAAGGGGTTCATGATGGAGAAAACAGTGAATTATATTTATGATTATTTTGATTCTCTTGATGTTAGTATTGTTGGTTTGGGTATTCCAGAGCGAAGTGGTTCTACTATGGTTTCTGGAGGATATGTTACAGCCGATGAGCTAAGTGATTTTGTGGAGCGAGGAGCCATTGGAGATATAGCGCTGCGGTTTTATGATGAGAATGGAAACATGGAAGTTTTTAAAGAATATAATGAGAAGATTGCAGCAATTTCTGAGCAGCAACTAAAAAAAGTGAAAACAAGAATAGGTGTCGCTGGTGGAATTAAGAAAGTAGATGCAATTAAAGGAGCAATTAAAGGCAATTTTATTAATGTTTTGATTACAGATATAGATTGCGCACAAGAAATGTTAAAATAAAAGGTAAGATGAAAGGAGAAAACAATTATGAAATATTGTTCGAAGATTACGGGACATGGCGCAGAGGCGTTTAGTTTTTTGGGAGATCCAGATACAAATATGATTATTATTTTTAATGAAGGGGCACCACCGATTTTGGAAGAGCTATCTGTTCTTCATGAAGCGGCAGAACTAAAAGGGGAATTAGCAGTAGGAGATACGATTTCTTTTGGAGATGCTATATTTAAAATTTCGGCACTTGGAAGTGAAGTAAATAAAACATTGGGTGACTTAGGTCATTGTACCATTGATTTAAATGGAGGGGATGAACCAGAAAGACCTGGATGTTTAGCCATCGAAGGTGAAAGAGAATTAACACAAGACGATTTGAAAGCAGGAAACTTAATTCAGATTTATTAAATATCAATAGCGCGTTTATTCAAAAATAGGATAAACGTGCTATTTTTTGATTTTTGGAAATATGTACACAAATGTTTGTACAAAAGAAAACTGAAAGCACACTTAAACAAATGACCAGCGAAATGCCGTTGTAATAGGGAAAAGGTTAATATATAATGAAAATATAGAAAACGATTTAGTGTTTTTAAACCAACAAGTAGTAGTTGTATTTTCAAGGAGGAAAAGTTATGTTAAACATGGACGAAAAACTTTTAAAAAGAGAACAAGAAGGAAAAGCCATTAGAACTGGTATCGTAGGTGCTGGACAAATGGGACGTGGTATGGTATCACAGATGGCTATGATGAATGGTATGATGCCAGCTATCGTTTCTGATATCCAAGTTGACAATGCGGTACACGCATTTGAATATGCTGGAGTTGCAAAAGAGAACATTGCAGTTGCAAATACGTTAGAAGAAGTAAATGCAGCAATGGAAGCTGGAAAGTTTGTTGCAACAGAGAATGCAGACTTTGTATCAAAGGCAAACTTAGTTGAATGTGCAATCGATGCAACAGGAGTACCTGATGTAGGTGCTAAGGTAGCAACAGATGCATTAAAGAACAAGAAAAACGTTGTAATGCTAAATGTAGAAACTGATGTAGTTATTGGGCCTTACTTGAAAGCATTGGCTGAAAAAGAAGGGGTTATCTATACAGGATCTGCTGGGGATGAACCAGGAGCTGTAAAAGAATTATACTGCTTCGCAAAAGCAATGGGAATGACAGTAGAAGTTATGGGAAAAGGAAAGAACAACAAACTTGACTATGACTGTAACCCAGATACTGTATTAGAAGAAGCTACAAGAAGAGTAATGTCTCCAAAAATGTTAT
>JAQVEG010000064.1 GCA_028697725.1 Anaerostipes sp. | reverse complement strand
TAAGCAATGGCTGAAAGACATTAGGAAATTTAAAGAAGTGAATAGACTTATCATAAAGACTCTATCACTAACGTGTAAAAATCTACACATTTTTCTGATTTTGTTTACAGCGAAATTAATTCTTTATGAAAGAAATATTGAAAAAAAGTGACATTTGATATACTATAAGAATAACGTACTTTTATAATTAGGCTTCGTTTACCTATTTCATATTTGTACTTATTATAAAGAAGGAAGGTTTCATCAAATATGAAAAATGAAATTCAAAAGATATGGAATCAAGTATTAGTAAAATTAGAAACAGACCATGGCATATCAAATGCAGCTATTAATTCTTGGATAAAACCCTTGATAGTAGCACAAGTCACAGATGACACAATATTATTGGCACTAAGTAATCGTTTTGATGAACGTGGCATTCAATTTATAACAACGAAGACTTATGATTACTATATTTCTCTTGTAATAGAAGAACTTACAGGAAAAAATTATAAAATTAAATTAGTTCTTGAATCTGAATTAAATAAAACACTTTCTAAAACAGAATCATCATTAAAGAAGGAAAATTCAAATCAAGAAAAAAGGTTAAACAACAATAACAATCTAAATCCTAAGTATACCTTTGATAGTTTTGTTATTGGATCTAACAACCAAATGGCTCATGCAGCATGTATCGCAGTTGCAGAAGCTCCAGCAGAAGCTTATAATCCATTATTTTTATATGGAGGTGCTGGTTTAGGAAAAACTCATCTAATGCATTCCATTGCTCACTATATTATTGAAAATCGTAGTGAATTAAAGGTTGTTTATGTTACAAGTGAAGACTTTACAAATGAAGTAATTCAATCAATTCAGCATAATCGACAAGAACAATTACGCAACAAATATAGAAATGCTGATATACTTCTTGTGGATGATATACAGTTTATTAAAGGAAAGGATACAACTCAACTAGAGTTTTTCCATACCTTCAATGCTCTATACAATTCAAAAAAACAAATTGTTCTTTCTTCTGATAAACCACCAAAGGACTTAGAAGATTTGGAAGAACGTTTAATTACCAGATTCGGATGTGGTTTAACTGTAGACATTCAGGCACCAGATTATGAAACACGAATTGCTATTTTGAGAAAACGTTCTGAATTTGATAATATCTATATAAGTGATGAAATATTAGATTATATCGCAACTAACATTAAATCAAATATTCGAGAACTTGAAGGTGCTTTAAATAAAATAAGAGTATTTTCTAAGATAAACAGAGATAAACCTTTAGATTTAGAATTGGCAAAAAGTGCTTTAAAGGATTTAGTACACAGCGATAAACCAAAGACAATTACGCCAAAATTAATCGTAGAAACTGTATCTGAACATTTTAATATACAGCCAACTGACATTTTTTCTAAAAAAAGAAGTAAAGATATTGCCCATCCTAGACAAGTATGCATGTATTTATGTAAGACATACACGGATACATCCTATGTAAAGATAGGCGAATACTTAGGAAAAAGAGATCATACCACCATCATACATGGGGTCGATAAAATAACCAATGATTTAAAATCTGATGATAATCTTGCTAACTCAATTGATGTGATTGTAAAGAAAATGAGTTCATCAAACTTATAAACATTTGGTTGTGGATAAACTGTGCTTATCCTGTGTATATTATTTGATAACTTTTAGGAGTGTGTATAACTTTCTAGTTATCCTTTCTAAAGGCAATGATTTTAAACATGTTATGAACACGAGTTTTTCCTTGTGTTTTAAGGATTTTTTAGGCTTATACACAAATCCACACCCCCTACTACTACTACTACTAATTATTTTTATATATTTAAGTATTTTGGATCTTTGAAAGGAGTTATTCACATAATGAAAATTATATGTAATAAAAACGATTTAGTGAACGGAGTTTCTATTGTTTCAAAAGCAGTCTCTAATAAAACAACTTTACCTATCCTTGAGTGCATATTGGTTGAAGCCTCTGCAGGTACGATTCAATTAACTGCCAATGACATGGAACTTGGAATTGAAACAACAATAGATGGAGATATCGTTGAACAAGGAAAAATAGCTTTAGATGCAAAACTATTTTTTGAGATTGTGAGAAAATTACCTGACAATAATGTTATAATTGAAACAGACAAAGACTATAAAGCAACTATCACTTGTGAAAAAGCTTGTTTTCATATCATGGGTCAAGAGGGAAAAGAATTTCCATACTTACCTGAAATTGAAAAAGATAAAAGTGTTGTATTATCACAATATTCTTTAAAAGAGATTGTTAGACAAACCATATTTTCTATCTCAGACAATGAAAATAATAAATTAATGACAGGTGAACTATTTGAGGTAAATGAAAATAAACTAAATGTTGTTTCACTTGATGGTCATAGAATATCTATTCGTAATATTGAATTAAAAGAAAGCTATGATTCTTTTAAGGTTGTTGTTCCAGGAAAAACATTACAAGAAATTACTAAAATTATTTCTGGAGAAGCTGATAAAGATGTTATAATTTATGTAACATCAAAACATATTCTTTTTGAATTTGACCAGACAAGAGTTGTTTCAAGATTATTAGAAGGGGAATATTATAAAATAAGCCAGATGCTTTCTAGTGATTATGAAACTAAAATTACAATCAATAAAAGAGAATTTTTAGATTGTATTGATAGAGCTAGTTTATTAATTCGAGAATCTGATAAAAAACCAATTGTTATTAATATTACAGAAAACTCATTGGAATTAAACATTAATTCTTTTTATGGATCCATGGAAGAAAATGTAATGATAAAAAAAGAGGGAAAAGATCTTTTAATTGGATTTAATCCTAAGTTTTTAATGGATGTTTTAAGAGTTATTGATGATGAGGAAATTAATATATATTTAGTAAATCCAAAAGCACCTTGTTTTATTAAAGATGAAAAGGAATCATATATTTATCTAATATTACCTGTTAATTTCAATCACTAGAAAGGAACATCATGGAAGAAATAAAATTAAGAGAAGAATATATAAAACTTGGTCAAGCTTTAAAAGCTGCTGGTTTTGTAGGTTCAGGTTTGGATGCAAAGTTTGTAATTCAAGATGGATTAGTTAAAGTAAATGGAGAAGTTGATACAAGAAGAGGAAAAAAACTTTATGATGGAGATATTGTTGAATATAACGGTGAGAGTATCAAAGTTGTAAAATAGTTGGGAGTATTATGATTATAAGTTCTTTAGAATTAAATAATTATCGAAATTATAATCAATTGAAAATTGAATTTTCTAAAGGATCTAATATTTTGTATGGAGATAATGCTCAGGGGAAAACCAATATTTTAGAGGCAATTTATCTGGCATCTACGACAAAGTCCCACAGGGGAAGTAGAGATAGAGAAATGATTCAATTTGGGGAAGAAGAGTCTCATATCAGGTTAAATCTAAATAAAAATGATATTCATCATCAAATTGATATGCACCTGAAAAAGAATAAGACAAAAGGTGTTGCAATTGATCAAATGCCAATTCGTAAATCTTCGGATTTATTTGGATTTGTTCCTATTATCTTTTTTTCTCCAGAGGATTTAAGTATTATAAAAGATGGACCAAATGAGAGAAGAAAATTTTTAGATACTCAGTTATCTCAATTAGAAAAATTATATTTGTATCAATTGTCTAATTATAATAAAACTCTGGTGCAAAGAAATAATTTATTAAAGCAGATTGTTTGTGATAAAAGTCTTGAACTTACATTGGAGACTTGGGATAAGCAATTAGTAAAATATGGATCTGAGATTATTAAATTTCGTAAGAAATTTATTCATGAGTTGAATGATATGATAGATAGCATTCACTATAATTTAACTGGAAAAAAAGAAAAAATTTATCTCAAATATGACAATAGCATTGATGAAGATGAATTTTATAATGCTTTACAAAGAAAAAGACAAATGGATTTAAAATATTGTTCTACAGGTGTAGGCCCACATAGAGATGACATTTGCTTTATTATAAATGACATAGATATTAGAAAATATGGTTCTCAAGGACAAAAGAGAACCACAGCACTCTCGTTAAAGTTAGCGCAGATTCAATTGCTGAAAAATATTATGGGGGAGAATCCCATTTTATTATTGGATGATGTTTTATCAGAATTGGATACCAGCCGAAAGGCATATTTGGTTGAAAGTATTAAAGATATTCAAACAATTATTACATGTACTGGATTGGAAGAATTTGTACATAGTGATTTGAAAATAGATAAGACATTTCAAATAAAAAAAGGTGAGATTGTAAAAGAAAATTAGGAGGAAGCTATGAGTAATAAAAACCAAGGTGAATATGGTGCAGATCAGATTCAAATATTAGAAGGATTAGAAGCTGTACGTAAAAGACCAGGAATGTATATTGGTAGTACATCATCAAAGGGGCTTCATCATTTAGTGTATGAGATTGTGGATAATGCAGTAGATGAGGCGTTAGCTGGATATTGTGATACAATTCAAGTAACTCTTAATAAAGATAATTCAGTTACAGTAGTGGATAATGGACGTGGAATACCAGTTGGAATTAACAAGAAAAAAGGTGTTTCAAGTGTAGAAGTTGTATTTACAATTCTTCATGCAGGTGGAAAATTCGGAGGAGGAGGATACAAAGTATCTGGTGGACTTCATGGTGTTGGATCTTCTGTTGTAAATGCTCTTTCTAATTGGCTTGAAGTTCAGGTATCTACGGATGGAAAAAAATATCAACAAAGATTTGAAAAAGGAAAAGTAAGCTATCCCTTAAAAGAAATTGGAACAACCAGTGAGAATGGAACAACAGTTACATTTCTTCCAGATGATACTATTTTTGAGGAAAAAGTTTTTGATTATAAGACATTAAGACAAAGGTTAAGAGAAACAGCATTCTTAACAAAGAATTTAAAAATAATATTAATTGATGATCGTGAAGAAGAGAGTACAGAAGAAGTATTCCATTATGAAGGTGGAATTAAAGAATTTGTGGAGTATTTAAATCGTGGAAATCATTCACTTTATGATGATGTTATTTATTGTGAAGGTGAAAAAGATGGAGTTTATGTTGAAGTAGCATTACAGCATAATGATTCATATAACGAAACATCATTAAGTTTTGTAAATAATATTATTACTCCAGAAGGTGGAACTCATTTATCAGGATTTAAAAATGCATTAACACTTTCTTTTAATGATTATGCAAGAAAGAATAAGTTATTAAAAGACAATGAGAATAATTTATCTGGAGAAGATATCAGAGAAGGTTTAACTAGTGTTATTAGTATTAAGATTGGGGAACCTCAATTTGAAGGACAGACGAAACAAAAACTTGGAAATAGTGAAGCTCGAGGGGCAGTCAACAGTATTGTAAATGAGCAATTGACTTATTATTTGGAACAAAATCCAGTCGTTGCAAAGATTATTTGTGAAAAAGCTGTTTTAGCTCAAAGGGCTAGGGATGCGGCGAGAAAAGCAAGAGATTTAACAAGAAGAAAAACGGCATTGGATGGAATGAGTCTTCCAGGAAAGCTGGCAGATTGTTCAGATAAGAAGCCAGAAAACTGTGAAATTTATATTGTCGAGGGAGATTCAGCCGGTGGTTCTGCAAAGACTGCCAGATCAAGAGCAACACAGGCAATTTTGCCACTTCGTGGAAAAATATTAAACGTAGAGAAATCAAGATTAGATAAAATTTTGGTAAATAAAGAAATACAGGCAATGATTACAGCCTTTGGAACTGGAATTCATGATGATTTTGATATTGAAAAATTAAGATATCATAAAATTATTATTATGACAGATGCCGATGTAGATGGTGCACATATTGAAACTTTACTACTTACATTTATTTATCGATTTATGCCGGAACTAATTCAAAAAGGTTATGTATATTTGGCACAGCCACCACTTTATCGAGTGGAGAAGAGTAAGAAATTCTGGTATGCATATAGTGATGAAGAATTAAATGAAATTTTAAATGATGTGGGAAGAGATAATAACAATAAAATTCAAAGATACAAAGGTCTTGGAGAAATGGATGCTGAACAACTATGGGATACAACTATGGATCCACAGCACAGAGTTTTATTAAGAGTTAAAATAGACGAAGATTCTGCATCAGAAATAGATTTGACATTTACAACACTAATGGGAGATCAGGTGGAACCTCGTAGGGAATTTATTGAAGCAAATGCAAAATACGTGCAAAATCTTGACGTATAGGAAGGAAAAGTAATGGACGAAAATACAATGTTTGACAAGGTTCATGAAATTGACCTGAAAAAAACGATGGAAACATCATATATAGACTATGCTATGAGTGTAATTGCATCAAGAGCTCTACCAGATGTAAGAGATGGTTTAAAGCCAGTACAAAGAAGAATTTTGTATGCAATGATTGAATTAAATAATGGACCAGACAAACCACATCGTAAGTGTGCGCGTATTGTTGGTGATACCATGGGTAAATATCATCCACATGGAGATAGTTCTATTTATGGTGCATTAGTAAATATGGCACAGGAATGGTCCACGAGATGTCCTCTAGTAGATGGACATGGAAATTTTGGCTCAGTGGATGGTGATGGTGCAGCGGCTATGCGTTACACAGAGGCAAGATTAAGTAAGATTTCTATGCAGCTTTTATCTGATATTGGTAAAAATACAGTAGATTTTATACCAAACTTTGATGAAACTGAAAAAGAACCAGTTGTTTTGCCAGCTCGTTTTCCAAATTTATTAGTCAATGGAACTCAGGGAATTGCAGTAGGTATGGCAACGAATATTCCACCTCATAATTTAAAAGAGGTTATTAATGCAGTCGTTAAGATTATTGATAACAAAATAGAGGAAAATAGAGATACTGAAATTGATGAATTATTACAAGTTATAAAAGGACCAGATTTTCCAACAGGTGCAACTATTTTAGGACGAAGAGGAATTGAAGAAGCATATCGAACAGGACGTGGAAAAATAAAAGTACGTGCAGTTACAGATATTGAACCAATGGCCAATGGAAAACAGAGAATCGTTGTAACAGAATTACCGTATATGGTAAATAAGGCAAGATTAATTCAAAAAATTGCTGATTTAGTTCACGAAAAGAAAATTGATGGTATTACAGAGTTAAGAGATGAATCTGACCGTACAGGAATGAGAATTTGTATTGAACTTAGAAAAGATATCAATGCTAATGTATTATTAAATCAATTATTTAAACATACTCAACTTCAGGATACATTTGGAGTTATTATGCTTTCTTTGGTAAATAACGAACCTAAAATTCTAAATTTAGTTCAGATGTTAAATTATTATTTAGAGCATCAAAAAGAAGTTGTGACTCGCAGAACACAATATGAACTAAATAAAGCAGAAGAAAGAGCACATATTTTACAAGGATTATTAATTGCACAAGATAATATTGACGAAGTTATCAAAATAATTAGAGGTGCTGCCAACATTAATGTTGCAAAATTAGAATTAATGGAACGATTTGCATTGACAGATGTTCAGGCACAAGCCATTGTAGATATGAGACTTCGTGCATTAAATGGATTGGAACGGGAAAAACTTGAAAAAGAATTTAATGAATTGATGGAAAAAATCAAAGAATTAAAAGAAATCCTAGGAAATGAAAATGTATTATTAAATGTTATCAAAGAAGAAATTACTCTAGTGGGTGATAAATTTGGTGATGATAGAAGAACTACAATTGGAATTGATGTAGATGATCTTTCAGATGAAGATTTAATTCCAAGAGATAATACAATCATTGCTATGACAAAATTAGGATATATTAAGAGAATGACTGTTGATAACTTTAAGAGTCAAAATCGTGGTGGTAAAGGAATCAAAGGAATGCAAACAATCGATGATGATTATATTGAGGAGCTGTTTATGACAACTACTCACCATTATCTTATGTTCTTTACCAATAAAGGAAGAACTTATCGCCTAAAAGCATATCAGATTCCAGAAAGCAGTCGTACTGCCAGAGGAAGTGCTATTGTAAATCTATTGCAGTTACAGCCAGAAGAAAAAATTACGGCAGTTATTCCAATGGATAGTTACAGAGAAGGCTATAATTTATTTATGGCAACGAAAAGTGGAATTGTTAAGAAATCATCTATTATGGATTATGCAAATATTCGAAAGAACGGACTTGCTGCCATTACATTAAAGGAAAATGATGAGTTAATCGAAGTTAAATTTACCGATAATACAAAGGATATTTTCTTAATAACTAAAAAAGGACAATGCATTCGATTTAATGAAAAGGACGTTCGTTGTATCGGGCGTACATCAATGGGTGTTAGAGGAATTCATTTATTAAAGGATGATGAAGTTATTGGAATGCAGGTAGAAGGCCAAGGTGAAGCGTTGTTAATTGTTTCTGAAAATGGAATGGGAAAGAGAACTTTAGTTTCTGAATTTTCATCACAACATCGTGGAGGAAAAGGTGTCCGTTGTTATAAGATTACTGAAAAAACAGGAAATGTGGTTGGAGCAAAGGCAGTAAACGAAGATAATGAAGTTATGATGATTACAACAGAAGGTATTATTATACGAATGGAAGTAAATGATATTTCACTTCTTGGACGTAATACATCTGGTGTAAAATTAATGAATGTCAAAGATGATGTTGTTGTTGCAAGTATTACAAAAGTACGAGAACAAAAATTTGAAGAAAATGACAACCAAGAAGAAAGCGAAGAAGGTAACGAAGAAGATAATCAAATAGATTAATAAAAAAAGCATAGACATTTAATTGTTTATGCTTTATTTTACGGAGGTAGTAATGAGAGTCGTTCATACAGATGAAATTATAAAAAATATAAAAGAAATGTGTATTGAAGCAAATTTATCATTGTCCGATGATATGCAGTGTCGGTTAAAAAATGCAATGAAAAATGAAAAATGTCAGCTTGGACAACAAATTTTAAATCAGTTGGATCAAAATATGAAAATTGCAAAGGAAGATAAAATTCCAATTTGTCAGGATACAGGCATGGCTATTGTTTTTATGAACATTGGACAAGATGTACACATAGAAGGTATGGATTTGCATGAAGCTGTGGATGAAGGTGTTCGAGAAGGGTACAAATGTGGATATCTACGTAAATCCGTTGTAAAAGATCCACTTATTCGAGAAAATACAAAGGATAATACCCCAGCTGTGTTACATATTGATATTGTTCCTGGGGATAAAGTTGAAATATTAGTAGCTCCAAAAGGATTTGGAAGTGAAAATATGAGTCGTGTTTTTATGTTAAAACCGGCAGATGGAGTAGAAGGAATAAAAAAATCTGTGATTGAAGCAGTAAAAGATGCAGGACCAAATGCCTGTCCACCAATGGTAATTGGAGTAGGTCTTGGAGGAAGTTTTGAAAAAGCTGCATTTTTAGCAAAAAAAGCATTAACTAGAAATTTAGATGTTCCATCTCAAAAAGAGCATATTGCGGTTTTAGAAAAAGAATTATTAGAAGAAATAAACGAACTTGGCATCGGACCTGGAGGATTAGGCGGAACAACAACAGCATTGGGATTAAATATTGAAACATATCCAACACATATTGCAGGAATGCCACTGGCTGTTAATATTTGCTGTCATGTAAATCGTCATGCCCATTGTATTATTTAAATTAGGGGAGGAATTATAAATGGATATTAATATTAAAATTCCAGAAGATATAAAATCATTCAACCAATTAAAAGCTGGTGATTATGTTTATTTAACGGGAATTATATATACAGGAAGAGACGCAGCACATAAAAGAATGTATGAAGCAATTCTAGAAGGAAAAGAATTACCAATTGATTTGAAAAATCAGATTATTTACTATTTAGGACCAACACCGGCAAGAGATGGACAAGTAATTGGATCTGCAGGACCAACGACAAGTAGTCGAATGGATAAATATACTCCAACTATGTTAGAGCTTGGTTTAAAAGGTATGATAGGAAAAGGAAAACGATCAAAAGAAGTAATTGATTCTATGATAAAAAATCAAAGTGTATATTTTGCAGCTGTAGGTGGAGCAGGAGCATTGTTATCAAAATGTATTAAAGAAGCAGAAGTTGTTGCGTATGAAGATTTGGGAACTGAAGCAATACGAAAATTAAGAGTAGAGAATTTTCCAGCAATTGTTGTTATTGATTCAGAAGGAAATAATCTATATGAAACAGCAGTAGATAGTTATAGAAATAATAAATAATTATAAGATGTAATTTAACAAAATCCACTATATCTAGTGGATTTTGTTTTGCTAAATACTAGATAGAAAAAAATAAAAATATTTGGTAAAAAATCTATTGACAAAGGATTATAATATTGCTAATATATATAAGCGTCGCAAATGACGTATTTATTAATATTGTAAGATGTTTAGGCATTTGGAGAAGTACTCAAGTGGCTGAAGAGGCGCCCCTGCTAAGGGTGTAGACCGTTTACGCGGTGCGAGGGTTCAAATCCCTCCTTCTCCGTCTTTTTTAACATAATATGAAAAAAGTGTTGACAAAGAATGATAAGCATGATATGATTTAAAAGTTGCGTCAAATGAACGACACAACATTGAATATTGACAACTAAACAATAAGACAACCTTGAAAATTCTAAAAGATTTTCAGTTGGTTTTTCAAAAAAACCAGCAACGAACGTTCTTAAAACAAGAACAGTAATAACAAGGATAAACAAAAGCT
>JAQVEG010000022.1 GCA_028697725.1 Anaerostipes sp. | reverse complement strand
ATCAAAGGATACCAATACTTAAGGGACTCTATATTACTCGCAATTTATGATGTAGATATTTTGAATTCAATTACAAAACAGCTATATCCAACCATAGCAAATCGTTTTCACACAACATCTAGTCGTGTAGAGAGAGCTATTCGGCATGCAATTGAAGTAGCTTGGGGTCGTGGAAAAATGGACACCATTGATGACTTATTTGGTTATACAATTCATGCAGGAAAGGGAAAGCCAACAAATTCAGAATTTATTGCACTTATTGCAGATAAATTAAGATTAGAATATGGGAGTCGAATCGAGTCGAATTCTGTCGATGAATTGTAGTCTGTTAATTAAAATGAATATCGAAAATTGTCAGAAAGAGTTTGTTGACAAACTAAAAGTGTATTGCTATATTTTTTAGTAACAATTATAAAATATTGGAAAAGAGAAGAAGAAAAAGGAGAAAAACTATGTATTTGAAACACAAAGTATTAATAGCAGAAAGTAATAAGGAGGAAGCTGATAGATTGTATCGTGCTATTTCAAAAGAGATGAAAGTTGTAGGAATTGCAATGGATGGTGAAAAGGCAGTTGATATGATAAGACATACACAACCAGATATTGTTCTCGTAGATATTGTACTTCCTCGTTTAGATGGGATTGCTGTGGTAGAAAAATGTACAGAGCTTATGGAGGATAAAATAAGACCATCTTTTATTATGACGACAACGATGGGAACACAGGGAATTGTTGACTGTGCAAATCAAGTTGCTATTGATTATTGTATGATGAAACCATTTCAAACGAAAATATTAATTGGAAGAATGCTACAGTTATTGAATGCAAAACAATTAAGTTCAAGAATTAGTTATCCAGCAAATAATAACATGATTAGAACTAATACATATACCAAATTTGATATTCGACAAGATGTAACGAGAATTATAAGAGATCTTGGAATCCCAGCACATATTAAAGGATATCAGTATGTAAGAGAAGGAATCATCATGGCAATTGATGATATTAATATGATGAACTATATTACCAAGCTTCTTTATCCAACAATTGCACAAAAGTATAAAACAACATCAAGCAGTGTGGAAAGAGCCATTCGACATGCCATTGAAGTTGCATGGACAAGAGGCAAAATTGAATTGCTAGAAGATATGTTTGGTTACACCATAAGTGCAGGAAAAGGGAAACCCACAAATTCTGAATTTATTGCTTTAATTGCAGACAAACTTAGATTAGAATATCATATGACAGCGTCATAGAACAAAGTGAATATAGCATAATAAAACAGCCGAAATTGGCTGTTTTATTATATATAATATTAACCTACAAATTGAATTCCGTCGATTTTGGGGAAACTCATCATAGAATAGTTGGTGTGGTAAATAACAAAACCTGGTTTTGCTTTTGGTGGTTTTTTTAGTTCCTTTCGTTGTACATAATCAATTTCAACTTTAGGAGCCTGACGACCATTAGAATAGTATGCTGCAAGGCGTGCAGCTTCTTCAAAGGTGGCATCAGGAAGCATATCTTCTTGTTTCCTTTTTACAATAACGTGGGAACCAGGCATATTCTTGGCATGAAACCACCAGTCACCACCATTTGCAAATTTAAAGGTCAACTCATCGTTTTGATAGTTGTTTTTACCAACATACATATCCAATCCATCCGAAGAAATAAAGTGGAGTGGTTTGGTTTTTGCTGACTTATGATTGCCTTTTTTACCTTTTCGTTTGATATAACCATAATCCATTAATTCATCTTTGATGTTTGATAAATCCTGTTCATCATCTGCAAGGGAAAGGGCAGAGGCAATAGATTCTAAATGATCCAAATCACTTTTTGTCTCTAAGGTTAATGTGGATAATGCCTCATAGGTTCTTTTTAATTTATTATATTTTGAAAAAAACTTTTGAGAATTTTCCTGAGGAGTTTTTGTCTCGTCAAGGGTTATTGTTACTTCCTCGTTTGTATAGTAATTAAGGCAGGAATATGACTTTGCACCTTCTGGAATTTCGTGACCATAAGTTTGAATTAATTCGCCATTTATTCTGAATTTTTCTCTCTTTTCAGTGTCTTTTAACTGTTTCATTTGCAAATCATACTTTTTACTTGTACGCTCCAAAGCAGTTTGAACAATTTTTCTAAGATCTGCTGATTTTTGTTTGATTCGTGTAAACTTCTCTTTTTCTAAATAATAGGAAGTTAGCACTTGAGAAATGGAATCCATATTCTTTTTTGTGTTTTTTTCATAAGAATAAATTGGAAAACATGAAAATTCCTTTGGTTCTTCATTCTCATAGATAATATTTGGCTGATAATTTTTTGCTTCTATTTGATCCTTAAGTCGAACAATCTCGCGGTAAAGAGCAGATTTTTCATCTATTGTTAATGAACTTGTTGCAGCGTTTCCATCAATTTCAGCGCGGTAACATAATTCATTTGCAAGAAATGGACTCATACCGGTAATAGAGGAAAACAAAGCTTTACATATATTGAGAGGTTTGCTTAAAATCTGTTCCATGAGAATATCTAAAGTAACAGAAAAAATATCTATTTTGTCTTGGGATGGTGGAAATTCATAGACTCTTCCTGGCAAAACTTCACGAACAGAGCTTACATTTGCTGAAATATGTTTAATACTGTCTAAAATCATATTATCTTGATTTACAAAAATGATATTGCTGTGTTTTCCCATAATCTCGACAATGAGATACTTTTGGCATACGTCACCTAATTCATTAAGATGTTCAATGGTAAATTTGATAATTCTCTCAAAATGAGGCTGAGTAATGGATGTAATTCTTCCATTACTAATGTGTTTCCGAAGAAGCATACAAAAGTTTGGTGCCTGCATTGGATTTTTCTTTGATTCTTCCGTTAAATAAACAAGGGGAAGACTTGGACTTGCCGATAAGTGCAGTCTCATATTTTGTTTTTGATTTTTGATCACAAGAGTGATTTCGTCAGGCTCGGGCTGATATATCTTATAAATTCTTCCGTTTAAGATATTTTCATTTAATTCTGTTACAATATTTGAAATGACAAATCCGTCAAATGCCATAATAATACCTCCGTTTGCTTTTTTATTTCAGAGAGTCCAAGTGATATTGATATCTCTCAATGAATTATAACACAAAAAAAGATTTTGTCTTGTTCAAATCATGGGTAAAAGGTATAATAATACATATTACGATTTAGGAGGACAAAATTATGTTAGATATAGAAAAGAAAACCTGGTCTGACCGAAAGCATTTTTTGTGGTGGCCAATTACTTTTACAAAGTATCGAATTGAGAAGGAAAGATTATATCTTACAACGGGTTGTTTTACAGTGCGTGAAGAAGAGTGTTTATTATATCGTATTATGGATATTTCATTAGAGAGAAGTCTTGGGAATCGAATTTGTGGAACAGGAACCATTCGGCTAACTGCGAAGGATTCAAGTAATTCAGTTATTTATCTTGAGAAGGTTTCTAATCCATCGGAAGTAAAGGACGCAATCAGCCGATGGGTGGAAGAGGAAAGAACAGCAAAAAGAGTTGTTGGAAGAGATATGTATGGAGCAAGTAGTCACATAGATGAGATTGAAGATGTAGATGATTTCATTCATTAAGTAGGAATTTGTTTGACAAAACACTCTAGTATTGATATGATACTAGGGTGTTTCACGTGGTAGCGAATTACCACTTTAATTTACTAAAGTGAAAAAGGAGCGGATTATGAATCAAAAAAGAGTACATACCCCTGAGGGTGTTAGGGATGTATATGGATTAGAAAGCAAGAAAAGACAAAAGTTGCAAGAGAAGTTGACACATGTTTTTTCTTTATATGGATATGAGAGTATTATTACTCCTACATTTGAGTTTTTTGATATATTTAACAGTGAGAAGGGAACGGTTTCATCTCGTGAAATGTATAAGTTCTTTGACAGAGAAGGAAATACTCTAGTATTAAGACCAGATATTACACCATCAATTGCACGTTGTGTTGCAAAGTATTATGATAAGGAAGAGATGCCTCTTCGTTTGTCTTATGTTGGCAGTGTTTTTTTGAACAATTCAAGTTATCAGCTGAAGCTGAAGGAAACTTGTCAATTAGGTGCAGAGCTGATCAATGATTCATCGGTTCAGGGAGATGGAGAATCAATTGCCATGGCAATTGAGATGCTTCTTGCCGCTGGACTTACAGATTTTCGTATCTCCATTGGAGAAGTAGGATTTTTTCAGGGATTATGTGAATTTATTCAAGATAATGACACGAAAGAAAGTCTTCGTGAACTGATTTTGAATAAGAATTTCTTTGGATTGATTGAGTTTGTGGAAGGTTTGTCAATTCCTCAGAGTGTAAAAGATGTTTTCTTTAAATTCAACGAATTAAATGGAGATGTTTCTATCTTAGACCACGCAGATGAATTAGTAACTAATTCTATATCTAAGGATGCAATTAAAAGACTTAGAGATGTATATGATTTACTAACCAATTACGGATTAGAACAATATGTAAGTTTTGATTTAGGAATGTTAAGCAAACATAATTATTATACAGGAATTATTTTTAAAGGTTATACCTATGGAACAGGAGATGCGGTTCTTAAGGGTGGGCGTTATGACAATCTAATTGAGCAATTTGGGAAAAAAGCACCATCTATTGGATTTGCCATTGTATTTGATGAATTAATGATGGCAATGGAACGTCAAAAGATTTCTATGGATGTAGCTGATACTAATTATATGGTAGTATATGATGATAAAGAGATGAAAAGTGCCATGTCATTTGCAAAGGCAAAAAGACAAAAAGATATGTCAGTTGTATTAGAAAGAAAAGAAAAAGAGTTTGCTGGTTATATTTCTTATGCCCAAGAGCATGAGATTGGACAAGTTGTTTATTTTACAGAAGATGCCAAGGTGTTGAAAGTAGATGTGGCAGGGAAAACAGAAGAAAAAGTAGATTTAGAAGCATTTATGAAGGGTAAATAATATGAGATATTTAACATTTGCATTGGCCAAAGGACGATTGGCTAAGAAGACATTATCTTTGCTTGAGCAGATTGGAATTACATGCGAAGAGATGAAAGATGAAAAAACAAGAAAATTAATCTTTGTGAACGAAGAATTAAAATTAAAGTTCTTTTTATCAAAAGCCAGTGATGTTCCTACCTATGTTGAGTATGGAGCAGCAGATATTGGTGTGGTAGGAAAAGATACAATTTTGGAAGAAGGCCGTAATTTATATGAAGTATTAGACTTAGGGTTTGGAGCATGCAAGATGTGTGTATGTGGTCCAAAGGAAGCAAAGAAGTATTTATCAGGGAACGAATTGATTCGTGTTGCTTCAAAATATCCTCATATTGCAAAAGAATACTTCTACAATAAGAAGTTACAAACCGTTGAAATTGTAAAATTAAATGGTTCAGTAGAATTAGCTCCAATTGTAGGACTTTCAGAAGTGATTGTTGATATTGTAGAAACAGGCTCAACGCTTCGTGAGAATGGGTTAGAAGTATTGGAAGAGATTTGTCCATTGTCGGCTCGTATGGTTGTAAATCAAGTAAGCCAGAGAATGGAACAGGAAAGAATCAGTAAGATTGTAGTTTCATTGAAACAGTTATTAGACGAGAAGAAATAGAGGTAATTATGAGAACAGTAAAGGTGAATGAAGATTCAATTGCAGACATTTTAAATGATTTACTTAAAAGAAGTCCAAATCACTATGACTCATATCAGGCACAAGTGAATGCTATGATTGACGATGTGAAGACTCGCAGAGATGAAGCTGTTTTTGAATATACAAAGAAATTTGATAAAGCAGATATAAATAAAGATAATATAGAAGTTACGGAAGCAGAGATTCAAGAAGCTTATGATTTAGTAGATGATGAACTTGTGGACGTAATTCGTAAGGCCATTAAAAATATTCGTGAATTCCATGAAAAGCAGATACAAAATAGCTGGTTTGACAGTAAAGAGACAGGAATTATGTTAGGACAAAAAGTCACACCAATCGCAAAGTGTGGAGTTTATGTTCCAGGAGGGAAAGCAGTATATCCTTCTTCTGTTTTAATGAATATTGTACCAGCTCATGTTGCTGGCGTTGAAGAGATTATTATGGTAACACCGCCAGGTGCTGATGGTAAGGTAAACATAAACACCCTTGTAGCAGCAAAAGAAGCAGGAGCTACCAGAGTATTTAAAGTTGGAGGGGCTCAGGCAATTGCAGCACTTGCATATGGAACTGAGAGTATTCCAAAAGTTGATAAGATTGTTGGTCCAGGAAATATTTATGTTGCATTAGCCAAGAAAGCAGTTTATGGAAACGTAAGTATCGATTCCATTGCAGGACCAAGTGAGATTCTTGTATTAGCTGATGAGACAGCCAATCCAAGATATGTGGCTGCAGATTTATTGTCTCAGGCAGAGCATGATGAAATGGCAAGTGCCATTTTAGTTACGACAAGTGAGACATTAGCTAAGGAAGTTTCAAAGCAGGTGGAAGCATTTGTTCAGGAGTTATCCAGAACTGAAATTATGGAAAAATCTTTACAAGATTTTGGATATATTTTAATTGCAAAGGATATGACAGAGGCTGTTGATGTTGCCAATGCCATTGCCTCAGAACATTTAGAAATTATGACAGCCAATCCTTTTGATATTATGACAAGAATAAAGAATGCAGGAGCAATCTTTATTGGAGAATACAGCTGTGAACCTTTGGGAGACTATTTTGCAGGACCAAATCATGTACTTCCAACCAACGGAACTGCAAAGTTCTTTTCACCATTAAGCGTAGACGATTTTATTAAGAAATCCAGTGTTGTATATTATTCAAGAGAAGCTTTAGAGCCAGTACATAAAGATATTATTACATTTGCAACAAAGGAAGAGTTAACAGCACATGCCAATTCAATTCGGGTAAGATTCGAAGACAAGTAGAAAGGAAATGATTATGAGCCGTACTTCAGAATTAACAAGAAATACCAGTGAAACTCAGATTCAAGTAAAATTTAACATTGACGGATCAGGAAATTCAAATATTTCAACAGGAATAGGTTTCTTTGATCATATGCTAACTTGTTTTGCAAAACATGGTTTTTTTGATTTGGATGTTCAAGTACATGGAGATTTGGAAGTGGACTGTCATCATACAATCGAAGATACAGGGATTGTACTTGGAGAATGTATAAAAGCAGCCATTGGTGACAAAAAGGGAATCAAACGTTTTGGATCCTTTATTTTGCCTATGGATGAAACATTGATGCTGGCTTCCCTTGATTTATCAGGACGTCCTTATTTATGTATGGACTGTGATTTTACAGTGGAGCGTGTAGGAGAATTTGACACAGAGATGGTAAGAGAATTCTTTTATGCTGTATCTTACAGTTGTGGAATGAATCTTCATTTGAAACGAATCAATGGTTTTAATAATCATCACTTAATCGAAGCATTATTTAAATCATTTGCCAAAGCTTTAGATGAGGCAACCAGTATTGATTCAAGAATAACAGATGTATTGTCTACGAAAGGAGCTTTATAATGGAAAGCTCTATGAAATTTGAAGATTTTAAACAAAACAGTGATGGAATGTTGACTGTAGTTACACAAGATTTTGAGAATAATGAAGTGCTTATGGTTGCATATATGACCAAAGAAGCCTTTGACAAAACCATAGAAACTGGAATTATGACATATTATAGTCGAAGTCGTGATGAACTCTGGGTAAAAGGAGATACTTCTGGGCATTATCAATATGTAAAGTCATTGGTAATCGATTGTGATAAAGATACTCTTCTTGCTAAGGTTGAACAAGTGGGAGCGGCATGTCATACGGGAAATCGTACTTGTTTCTTTACAGAGATTTGTACCGAAGAAAAATAACATTGTTTTTCTATCTGTGATTTGATATAATTGCCACATGAGTAAATGTGATATAACCAAGGAAGCTTCGGCAGCCTTGAATTTGCGTTTCAGATAAAGGAGGCGTATGATGCACGCATATTTTTCGGAATTAGTTACGTATCTTATTAAATTTGTTTTTTTAATTGTTGTTGGTGCAGGCGGCGGAATTTTCGTTGGAAGAAAGCTGGCATTGAATAAAAAGGCAAAAAGTGAGCAAGATGCTTAAAGTGAGAAAGCCTCTATAACGGTTATAGAGGTTTTCTTTTCTGTTCAAACAAGTATTAGATTTATGAGAAAATTGATAATAGAACTAGGAGGATAAGAATTTGAAGTCATATGGAGTGAATGAACTTAGAAAGATGTTTCTGGAGTTCTTTGAAAGTAAAGAGCATTTAATTATGGACAGTTTTTCTCTTGTTCCAAAGAATGACAATAGTTTACTGTTAATTAATGCTGGTATGGCACCTTTAAAACCATATTTTACAGGACAGGAAGTGCCACCAAAGACAAGAGTTACTACATGCCAAAAGTGTATCCGTACAGGAGATATTGAGAATGTTGGTAAGACAGCAAGACATGGTACTTTCTTTGAGATGCTTGGAAACTTTTCGTTTGGAGATTATTTTAAACACGAGGCTATTGCATGGTCATGGGAATTTTTAACCAAAGTAGTTGGATTAGATCCAGACCGCTTATATCCATCTGTTTATTTAGAGGATGATGAGGCTTTTGCAATTTGGGAGAGTGAGATTGGAATTGCACCAGAGCGAATTTTCCGTTTTGGAAAGGAAGATAATTTCTGGGAGCATGGATCAGGACCTTGTGGACCATGTTCAGAGATTTATTATGACAGAGGAGAAAAGTACGGATGTGGAGAACCAGATTGTACGGTTGGATGTGAATGTGACCGTTATATGGAGGTTTGGAACAATGTATTTACCCAGTTTGACAATGATGGAAAAGGCAATTATACAGAACTTGAAAAGAAAAATATAGATACGGGAATGGGATTAGAACGTCTTGCAGTGGTAGTACAGGAAGTAGATTCTATTTTTGATGTAGATACCATCAAAGCAATTCGCGATAAAATTTGTGAAGTTGCTAAGGTTCAATACGAAGAAGATGATAAGACAGATGTTTCTATTCGTGTTATTACAGATCATATTCGTTCTGCAACATTTATGATTAGTGATGGAATTATGCCATCCAATGAAGGGCGTGGATATGTTCTTCGGCGTTTGATTCGTCGTGGGGCTCGCCATGGACGTATGCTTGGAATTAAGGAGTTATTTTTAGCAGATTTAAGCAAAACTGTGATTGCTGAATCTAAAGATGGATATCCAGAACTTGGAGAAAAGGCAGAATTTATTTATAAAGTATTAACACAGGAAGAAGAAAAGTTTAATAAGACAATTGACCAGGGACTTGAGATTTTAAATGACATGGAAGAAGCATTAGTAAAAGATGGAAGGAAAGAACTTTCTGGAACGGATGCATTTAAGTTATACGATACTTATGGATTTCCACTAGACCTTACTATTGAGATTTTAGAAGAAAAAGGTTTGTCTGTAGATGAAGCTGGATTTAAAGAAGCTATGGAAGAACAAAGACAGAAGGCTAGAGACGCACGAAAAGAGACAAACTATATGGGTGCTGATGCAACTGTGTATGAAGAACTAGACCCAGGAATGACGTCAACATTTATTGGATATGACGCATTAAAATGTGAGTCAGAGATTATTGCCATGACAACAAATACTGAAGTTGTGGGAAATCTTTCAAAAGGTGATAAGGGAACTATCATTGTAAATGAAACACCGTTTTATGCAACTAGCGGTGGTCAAGAAGCTGATAAAGGTGTGATTACCCTTGGAGATGCATTATTTCAAGTGGAGGATGTAGTAAAGTTATCTGGTGGTAAAATTGGTCACGTTGGAACTGTAGTGAATAATGAATTTAATATGGGAGATAAGGTTTCTTTAGAGGTAGATGAGAAGAACCGCCAGTTGACTGGAAAGAATCATAGTGCCACTCACTTATTACAAAAAGCACTGCGTGAAGTATTAGGCAACCATGTAGAACAAGCAGGTTCAAGCAACAATGCAAAGCACTTGCGTTTTGATTTTACTCACTTTGAGGCAATGACACCAGAAGAGATTGAAAAAGTTGAAGCCATTGTAAATGAAAAAATTGCTGCAAATCTTCCAGTGGAAACTAAAGTTATGTCTATGGATGAAGCAAAAGAAACTGGGGCTATGGCACTGTTTGGTGAGAAATACGGAGATGAAGTACGTGTTGTTTCTATGGGAGATTTCTCTGTGGAACTTTGTGGTGGAACACATATTAAGAATACGGGAATCATCACTGCATTTAAGATTTTATCAGAGACAGGAGTAGCTGCTGGGGTTCGTAGAATTGAAGCAGTTACAGATCAGGGAGTTTTTGATTATTATGATAAGTTAGAGGCTCAGTTAGATCAAGCAGCTAAACTTGTAAAATCAACAAGAAATCAATTGCTTGGACGTTTAGAATCATTAATGAGTGAAGTGAAGTCACTTCAAAGTGAAAATGAATCATTAAAGAGTAAACTTGCAAAAGATGCTCTTGGAGATGTTATGGATCAAGTCATAGAAGTAGCTGGAGTAAAGCTTCTTGCTGCAAAGGTTGCTGATGTGGATATGAATGGTCTTCGTGATTTAGGAGATTCTTTAAAAGAAAAGCTAGGAGAAGGTGTGGTTGTATTAGCATCGAGTCTTGGAGGAAAAGTATTCTTGGTTGCAATGGCTACAGATGGAGCAATGAAAGCAGGAGCACATGCTGGGAACTTAATCAAAGAGATTGCAAGTCTTGTTGGAGGCGGCGGCGGTGGACGTCCAAACATGGCACAGGCTGGTGGAAAAAAACCAGAAGGAATTGATGATGCCATTGCAAAGGTTTCAGAAGCATTAAAAGAACAATTAAATTAAAAAAACATGGTTGAAAAAATATCAAAAAAATATCAAAAAATACGAAAAAACAATTGACGAAATCTCGTATTATGGTATAATAATCTAGTGCAAGAAAAATACCCAAACAGTCTTAATGCACAATATACGACTGGAGGGGAGGTCAGGAATAAGAATGTCTAACGTAATAGTTAAAGAAAATGAGACTTTAGATAGCGCTCTTCGTAGATTTAAGAGAAACTGTGCAAAAGCCGGTATTCAACAAGAAATCCGTAAAAGAGAGCATTACGAGAAACCAAGTGTTCGTCGTAAGAAGAAATCTGAAGCGGCTCGTAAGAGAAAAGTAAAATAATAGAATTTAGCATCATATACTTTGGTATATGGTGCTTTTCTTTTGCATATATTAGATTTGTGATCATATACGTTTGGCCAGCAAGTTTTGGATTGAGGTTCTATATTGAATGATATTATAAGTGATGATTTTCTTGTTACATTAACAGGATGTCAGCAAATTCTAATTGAAAATTATAAAGGAATTAAATCTTATGATGCAGGGGAAATCTGTATTCTTGGAAAGAAACGCAGGCTTACAATCTATGGGGAAGGTTTAACAATTCAATATTATTCGTATGAAACTATGAAAGTAATAGGAACAATTAAAAAATTAGAGTATGAATCGGGAGGAAACGCATGACTTCAGGAATACTTTTTATTATTGGTACATACGAAATTGAAATGTCTGGAGTTTCTATGGAACGATGTTTAAATCTTTGTTCTAAACAAGGCATTGTTATGTGGAAATTAAAGCCAGTGGAAAATGGTTATCGTTTCCTTATAAAAAGAAGCTGTTATAAAGATTTAATTGCTGTTTCAAAAAAGACAAATACAAAGATTCAAACCATAGGAGGGCATGGACTTCCTTTTTTTTTCGTAAAACACAAAAAGAGAAAATCCTTTTTTCTTGGAATGTCATTGTGCGTGTTGTTAGTTTTTCTGCTATCCCAGTTTGTTTGGAACATAACGGTGACTGGTGTTGAGACTTATTCCAAAGAAACTATTTTAAAGTTTGCAGAAAAGGAACATTATAAGATTGGCACATATAAGCATAGCATTGATTGCAATATCTTAGAGGAAAGAATTCGGGAACAATTTAAAAAGATTGCATGGGTTTCTTGTTCTATGACAGGAACAAGATTAAAAATTGATATAAAAGAAACTCTGGATCAAAATACAACACAAAATGTAAAAAAACCTTGTGATATTGTTTCAAATAAAACAGGCGTTGTTACATTTTTGTCTATTAAGAATGGAACCCCTCTAGTAAGACCAGGAACAAAAGTAAAGGAGGGAGACACCTTGATTTCAGGATTGATTTACTATTATAGCGATGATTTTCAAAAGACCCAGACGGATAAAATCAAGGCAGATGGAACGGTTTATTTGAAAACCAAGGAATTATATTACGAGAGTATCCCAGTGGTTCAATATAAAAAACAATATATAAATACAAGAAATCAAATATCTAATATAAAGATAGGAAATTTAAATATTTCACTTCCTATTAAGAAAAAGATATTTCATACAGATATACTTCAAAAAGAAAAAAGACTAAAATTATGGGGAGAATTCTATCTTCCAGCCTCTGTTGTATTTCAGAAGCAAAAAGAATACGAAGTTAAAAAGGAAACATTAAAAGAAACACAGGGAAAGAACATATTGAAAAAAAGAGTCGTGAAATATAAAAAACAATTAAAGGAAAAGGGTATTCGCATTTTAGGAGAAAAAATAACCTATGAGTATAAAAAGAACAATGCAGAGGCAAAGGGATATTTCGTTGTAGAGGAATCCGTAGGAAAAATCAGAAATATTCATCCATTGACGAAAAAACAAGAAAAATATATTACTCCAACCACTGCACAACCAAAGTAATATAAGTGATAAACTTGAAATTACAAGCTTGTAATGGTAAACTACACAAGAATGAAATAGAATGATGACGAGGAGAATTAATATGAATCCAATCGAAAAAGATATAGATTTTCCAGCAGCACATGGTGGAAATGTATTTGGTCAATTTGATATGTACATGAAGAAAATCGAAAAGACCCTTCATGTCAGTCTTGTTTTAAGAGGTGACCAAATTAAAATTATTGGAAGTGAAAAGGGGGTTCAAAAGGCAGAGGATGTTATTTTTGAATTGCTGGAACTTTCAAAAAGGGGAAATACAATTACAGAACAGAATGTTAATTATGCATTATCATTGACTGCAACAAATGAGAGTGGAACTTTGATTGAACTTGATAAGGATATTATTTGTCATACAGTACAGGGAAAACCTGTAAAAGCAAAAACATTAGGACAAAAGAAATATATTCAACAGATTCAAGACAAGATGATAACTTTTGGAGTGGGGCCTGCGGGAACAGGAAAGACTTATCTCGCTATGGCAGCTGCAATCACTGCATTTAAGAACAATGAAGTGAATCGAATTATTTTAACAAGACCAGCCATTGAAGCGGGGGAAAAGTTAGGATTTTTGCCAGGAGATTTACAAAGCAAGGTAGATCCCTATTTACGACCACTATATGATGCATTATATGAAATTATGGGTGCAGAGCCATTCCTTAAGAATATGGAAAGTGGTTTGATTGAAGTAGCACCATTAGCCTACATGAGAGGAAGAACCTTAGATAATGCATTTGTTGTGTTAGATGAAGCACAGAATACAACGCCTGCACAAATGAAGATGTTTTTAACTCGAATTGGATTTGGCTCCAAAGCAATTGTTACAGGAGATTTGACACAAAAAGATTTACCTTTTGATTCTATTTCTGGATTGGAAGAAGCACTTAGAGTGTTGGGGCGAATTGATGACATTGGAATATCTGAGCTTACAAGTAAAGATGTTGTTCGTCATCCTCTTGTTCAAAAGATTGTAACGGCATATGATAAATATGAATCTACAAAAAATAAGAAAAAGAACAATCGTAAAAGCAATACAAAAAGAGTAAGGAAGTAGTATGAATATATACATTGAAAATGAATATTTAGACCCAGTTTCTATTGATTATAAGAAGATTACAGATGATGTGGTAAATGCGGCACTTGATTTTCTTCAATGTCCTTATGAGATTGAAGTGAATCTTATGCTAGTTGACAACCCAGCCATCCATCAGATTAATTTAGAGCAAAGAGGAATTGACCGTCCAACAGATGTACTATCTTTTCCAATGATTGAATTTAAAACACCAGGAGATTTTTCTGTGGTGGAGAATGATATTACTTTGTTTCACCCAGATACTGGAGAAATGCTTCTTGGGGATATTGTAATTTCTATGGATAAGGTAAATGAACAAGCAAAATTGTATGGACATAGTTCTGTAAGAGAATTTGCTTTTTTAGTAGCTCATAGTATGCTTCATTTGTGTGGGTATGACCACGAAGAAGAGAATGAACGAATTGAGATGGAAAAAATGCAAAATGAAATTTTGTTAATAGCAAATTATACAAGAGATTGAGGTTTTTATGAGTAAAAAACAAAAGAATGGATTTTTAATTCAAGGGTCAATTATGGCCATTGCGTCCTTAGTGTGCCGAGTCATTGGATTGTTATACCGAAGACCATTAACAGCCATTATTGGCGATCAGGGAATGGGATATTATGGATTTGCATATAACGTATATAGTATTATTTTATTGATTGCGTCTTTTAGTATTCCTTTGGCAGTATCCAAGTCTATTTCGGCTCGTTTGGCTATGAAAGAATATAAAAATGCACAGAGAATTTTTTATGGAGCGTTGATTTATGCTGTTATCGTTGGAGGAATTGCAGCACTGTTTGCTTATATTGCAGCACCAGTTTTAATTCCTAATCAGCCAGGAGCAATTCTTGCCCTTCGAGTAATGGCACCAACAATATTCTTTTCAGGAATCTTAGGTGTGTTACGTGGTTATTTTCAAGGACATTCCACAATGGTGCCTACGTCCATATCACAGATTATTGAACAGATTTTAAATGCAGTTGTCAGTGTTTTAATGGCTTATGTACTTGCGATGCCATACTTGAATTTGGAGGCAACCAAAACTGTAAAGTTTAATATTGCAAAATACGGAGCTGCTGGAAGTGCGTTAGGTACAGGAGCTGGTGTTTTAATCGGTTTATTGTTTTGTTTGATTATTTATCTGGCTTATTCAAAACGTGCAAAAGCATATATGAGACATGACAAAACAAAGGAAGTAGAATCTTATAGTAAAATATTCAAAATTCTGCTGCTTACAATTACACCAGTTATTTTCAGTACGGCAATTTACAATTGTAGTGCAATCATTGACTCTACGTTGTTTAATATTATTTTAAGTTATAAAAATGTTGCAGCACATGAGGCGGCAGTTTTATATGGAGTTTTTTCAAATCAATATAATGTATTAATCAATGTACCAGTAGCATTGGCTTCTGCACTCTCTAATGCGATTGTTCCTGATATTTCAGGGGCATATGTGTTAAACGACAAAGATAAAATGAATCACAGTATTAATACTGCAATTCGATTTACTATGATGATTTCAATCCCTTGTGCTGTTGGGATGGGTGTCTTGGCAAAACCGTTAGTTGGGTTGTTGTTTGGTCCAATCAAGAGTTTTGGATTAGGACCTAATTTACTGCGAATTGGTTCTATCTCTATTGTTTTTTATTGTTTATCAACATTGACCAATGGTATCTTACAAGGTATGGGAAAAATGAGAGTCCCAGTACGGCATTCTGTAATCTCAGTTATCCTTAATTTAATTACCATTGTACTTTTATTGTTGTTTACCAACACCAATGCATATGCATTAGTATTTGCAACTATGATCTTTTCTTTTGCAATGTGTATTCTAAATGCCAGATCAATAAAAAAATACACATCCTATAAGCAAGAATTGTCAAAGACTTTTATAAAGCCTTGTATTTCTGCTCTTATCATGGGAATCGTAGTTTTTGCAATTCAATTTGTATTTAATCATATGATGGCAGCAACAAGTTTGGCATTTGCACTTTGTATTGTGGTTTCTATGGCAGTTGGAGCATTGATTTACTTTGTTTGTATTATTAAATTACAAGTGTTTACGGAAAGCGAACTTCTTGAAGTGCCAAAAGGAAGTATTTTAGTTCGTTTTGCCAAGAAATTTAAGTTATTGTAAAAGTTTTAATAGAATAATAATAGAATTGCAACATATAAGTGTGTGAAATCATATATGATAGTCCTAGTATATTTACGTAGGAGAAGATGATATGAAACGAAAACAAAGACAACTTATATGTTGCTTTTTCTTATTTGTGGCAATGTTTTGCTTGCCAAAAGAAGCAAAAGTAAAAGGAGCAGTAAAAGAAAATTATACAGAGATTACAGCACCAGCTTTTTCTTATTTTGAGGATTTCCTCTCATATTTGAAAAATGGTGGTTCTTTTCAATATAATCAGTCTTATGTGGGAATTGACGGGAAGCGATATATTAAAGTTTCGGTAAAAAAGGGAGGAACTTTAATGCTTACGGATTTATCGGAGCAGATGCATAATTTAACAGTGTTAAATCAATCGAAAAAGAAAATTGGAACATTTAATGCAGATGACAGCTTTCTTCAGCTAAAGACTACACCAGGAGACTATTATATTCAGCTGCCCAAAGAGAAAAGAACAATTACACTAACAGCGATGATATATACAGATCATTTATCCAATATAAAAAAGGAAAAAACCTCGTTACAATCAGGAACTGGATCTTATGTGAGTCATAGCTTTTCACTTTCCAAACGAAAGATTGTTGTCTTTGAGATTTGTTCTGTCATGAATGGCAAGCATCCAATTTATGCATATATAGAAAAATGGAACGGTAAAAAGTGGGTTAAGGTTACAAAAAGAGCAACATTTAAAGGAAGTTCTTCTAGTGATATGTTATATGGACTTGATAAAGGACGATATCGAATCAAGACAAAGACAGCAAAGAATCAAGGATTTACCATGCAGTATCATTTGTATAAGGATACGGGAACTTATAGATATAAAAAGTCAAAGGCTTCTCGGCTAAAAAATAATGTTGCAAAAAATCAACTTGTAACTATTTTACAGAAGAAGGCAAGATGGTATCGAATTCAAAGAAAATCTTTAAAAAAGAAACATTACCTTAACTTGAGTTTTGATATTAACACAAGTGATTTGAAAGTATACATTTATAAAAAAGGCCGAAAAAAGCCAATTCAAAAAGTTACTTTGAAACAGGGAAAGAAAAACAAAACAAAAAAGATTCGTTTAAGATATGGAACAGGAACTTATTATGTAAAAGTGGTAAAAGCAAAGAAACATGCCAATGGACATTATTATATTTATTATAGTATAGAATAAAGTTGAATAAAACGATTGATTTTGGGAACATTTAGTGAAAAGGAGTGTTTTTATGAACAAAATCAATCGTTTTTTATTGGGATATATGATTATGATAACTTTACTTTGTGCATATATGTGCTATTTGGCGTTTTATCACAACGAAGGGAATGAAAAACTGGCAAATCAAGTACAATCCACAATGATGAAGGAAAAGAAAGCAAATCAGACAAAAGATAAAAAGAAAATAACATATGAGCTGGCAATTAAGAATAAGGAACTTGTTGTAATAAATACCAAAACAAAAGAAGTCTTTGAATATACAGATTTAAATGAAGATCATCTTCCTGTGGAAGTAAAGAAAATGTTAAATAGCAAAACTCTATTTTACAGTGCTGAGGATGTTTATCATTTTCTTGAGTCTTACAGTAGTTAAGGCTATAATGAAAAGAAGAGAAAGACAAAAATGAGGTGATCAAATGAAACGTATATTTTTAATTGTGCTGGACAGTGTGGGTGTTGGGGAAGCACCAGATGCGGCAAAGTACCATGATCAGGGAAGTAATACAATCTATGCAGCGTCTACAAGTAAATATTTTCATATGCCTAATTGTGAGAAACTGGGATTGTCTTCTATTGACGGAGTAAAACTTGCTCATAGTGAGTGCAAAGAGGTTATTGGAACTTATGGAAAATTAACAGAACAGTCCTGTGGAAAAGATACAACTGTGGGACATTGGGAAATTGCAGGGATGATTTCCAAAGAACCATTTCCCACATATCCTCAAGGATTTCCAAAGGAGATTATAGACGAGTTTGAAAGACAGACAGGACATGGAGTCTTATGCAATCAACCATATTCAGGAACAGAAGTCATAAAGGATTATGGAGATGAGCATATGAAAACAGGGAATTTTATTGTGTATACATCTGCCGACAGTGTGTTTCAAATAGCAGCTCATGAAGAAATTATACCTTTAGAAGAATTGTATCAAGCCTGTAGAACGGCACGAAAGATTTTAACTGGAAAGCATGGAGTTGCAAGGGTAATTGCCAGACCGTTTGTAGGAGTAGAGGGCAATTTTACGAGAACTTCCAATCGACACGATTTTTCTTTGGAACCACCAAGAACTACGATGCTGGATCAATTAAAAGAATCAGGATTAGATGTCATTGGGATTGGCAAAATCCATGACATTTTTGGAGGAAAAGGACTGACACAGTATTCCTATACCAAGGGAAATGCAGATGGAATTGAGCAAACAATAGAATGGATAAAAAAAGATTTTAATGGATTATGCTTTGTCAATTTGGTAGACTATGATATGCTATATGGACATCGAAATGATATTGATGGGTATGCAAAGGCGTTGACTTATTTTGATGAAAAACTCCCTGAGATGTTGGATTTATTAAAAGAGGATGATATTTTAATGATAACGGCAGACCATGGATGTGATCCATCCACAGCGTCTACGGACCATTCTCGAGAATATATTCCTTTGTTGATGTATACTTATGGACAAAAGAATCCATACAACATTGGAATCCGCTCAACTTTTGCAGATATTGGAAGCACAGTGCTGGATTATTTTAATGTGGAATCAAAACTAGATGGAACCAGCTTTTTGGAGGAACAAAACAAATGATATACGACGTGATCGTAGTTGGTGGGGGAGCATCAGGAATGATGGCTGCAATCACTGCGAAAAAACAGAAAAAGTCAGTTCTTTTACTAGAACGAATGGATAAGCTTGGAAAGAAAATTCTAGCAACAGGGAATGGAAGATGTAATTTAACAAATGACTGTATGGAGGAAACTTCTTATCGAGGAAACCAGCCAGGATTTTCTGAATATGTATTAAAAAAGTTTTCCCAAGAAGAACTTCTTTCTTTTTTTCAATCCTTGGGAATGTTGACCACTCAGATAAATGGATACTATTATCCGGCTTCTTTGCAGGCATTTACTGTGGTGGAAACTTTAATTGAGACAATGAAGCACCTAAAGATAGAGATGGAAATTGGTGTAGAAGTATCAAAGATTGAACATCTGGTGGATTTTTATGAGATGAAGAATAAGGATGGAAAGACTTATAAGAGCAGGCAAGTCATTCTTTCAACAGGGGGAAAGGCACAAGAAAAGTTAGGAAGTAATGGAAGTGGATATGTACTAGCAAAGCAGTTAGGGCATCATATGACAGACATATACCCAGGGTTGGTAGCCTTAGAATCCCCAGATACATATTTTAAGAATCTTCATGGAGTAAGACAAGTATGTAATATTAAAGTGTTTGTCAATGGCAAGGAGGAAGTATCACAACGGGGAGAAGTCCAATTTACCAAGTATGGAATATCGGGAATACCAGTATTTCAAATTAGTCGTTATGCAATCAGTGCATTGAGAAAGAAAAAGAAAGTAGTGATTGAACTGAATTTAATGCCAGATATGCTTACTTTAGAAGAAACCATGGAACAGATGAAAAAAATGTGTGAATACAAGACGATAGAACAATTTTTAAATGGATGTATGAATTGTAAGTTATCAAAATGTATTTTACAACGATGTAAGATAAAGCCTACTGTTCAGGTTTCCAGTATGTCTCAATCTAACTGGCAGAGTATGTTGGATATGATAAAACATTTTCAAGTTGCTGTTTCAAATTATAAAGGATTTGATATGGCTCAGGTGACCGTAGGGGGCGTTGATACGAGAGAAGTCATCCAAGAAACATTAGAATCAAAATACCACAAAGGTTTATTTTTTACAGGAGAGTTATTGGATGTAGATGGAACTTGTGGAGGATACAATTTACAATGGGCATTTTCCTCAGGATATATTGCCGCAATGAATTTAAAATAGGAGAATTATGTTAAGAATCAATCAGATAAAGTTACCTGCGAATCATACGAAAGAACAATTAGAAAAAAAGATATATCAGGCAGTACCAAAGGAATTTGTGGAATCTTACCACATTTGGAAGCAATCCATTGATGCTAGAAAGAAAGATAATATATGTTATGTATATTCGGTAGATATTAAAGTAACAAGTGAAAGTAAAACATTAAAACATGATAAAAGATATCAAATACAAAAAGTGAATACAAAATCATATAAAATTCCAAAAGCAGTGAAAGAATATGAACATGCTCCAGTGATTGCTGGATTTGGGCCTGCTGGCATTTTTTGTGGTTTGGTTCTGGCAAGAGCAGGTCTAAATCCTGTGATATTAGAACGTGGAGCATCTGTAGATGAACGTCAAGAGGATGTAAAGAAGTTCTGGGAGACTGGAGTTTTAAATACAGAATCAAATGTTCAATTTGGAGAAGGTGGGGCAGGTACATTTTCAGACGGAAAGTTAAATACACTGGTAAAAGACAAACTTGGAAGGAATCGCTTTGTATTAGAGACATTTGTGGAATATGGAGCACCAGAAGAGATTTTGTATGAGGCAAAACCCCATATTGGAACAGACTTGCTTTGTAAAGTAATTTCAAATATTCGAGAAGACATTATAAGTCTTGGAGGAAAGGTACGTTTTCATTCTAAAGTGACAGATTTTGTTGTAAAAGATAATCATATTACACAGGTTGTTATTAATGATACCGAGACAATACCTTGTGATGTTTTAGTATTGGCTCTAGGTCATAGTGCAAGAGATACCTTTGAGATGTTACATAAAAAACAACTTGAAATGACACCAAAAGCATTTGCAATGGGAGTTCGCGTGGAACATCCAAGAAAGTTTATCAATCAGTCTCAGTATGGAAACGACTATGAGAAGTATCACTTACCAACGGCGTCTTATAAATTAACCTATCACACAAAAGAAGAACGTAGTGTATATTCATTTTGTATGTGTCCAGGTGGGTTTGTTGTCAATGCATCTTCAGAAGAAGGAAGACTGACGGTAAATGGAATGAGCAATCATGATCGTATGGGACAGAATTCTAATAGTGCAATTATTGTAAATGTAACACCAGACGATTTCTATGGACAGGGACCTTTAGCAGGAGTGGAATTTCAGCGTTATTGGGAAGAGAAAGCTTTTGCTGTAGGAAAAGGAAAGATTCCAGTACAGCGTTTGGAAGACTTCAATGAAAATAAAGAATCAACAAAGTTTGGTACTATAACACCAGATACAAAAGGTGAAACAAGCTTTGCAAATGTAAGAGACTGTCTTCCAGACTTTGTTTCAGAAGGGATAGAAGAAGGTATGAAAGCATTTGATTTGAAAATACATGGATTTGCCAATCCAGACACGTTGCTGCTTGGAATTGAGGCAAGAACTTCATCACCTCTTCGTATAGAACGAGATGAGTCCATGCAAAGTCAGATCAGGGGAATTTATCCTTGTGGAGAAGGTGCTGGATATGCTGGAGGAATTACGTCGGCTGCCATGGACGGAATTAAAACGGCAGAAAATATTTTATAAATAAGAAACCCCTATATTGCGTTGGTTATAGGGGTTTTTCCTTTTGTATGCACAATATGTTGTGATTTTCTCTATTTACATCACTTGCGGATAGAGTTATAATATGATGGCAGATGAAGGGAGATAGATATGAAGGTAATAAAGCGAAATGGGCAAAAAGTAGAATTTGATCCGTCAAAGATTGAGAATGCAATACTAAAGGCTATGCGATATGGAAGTGGAATTGTAGATAAGCAATGTGCGAAGGACATATCGTATGAGATTCATGAAGAACATCAATATGATGTTGATATTAGTATTTATAGAATTGAGGATCGTGTCTTTGAAAAATTAATTGAAAAGGGGCAGATATTAACTGCAAAAGCATATGAAGGATATCGAAAAGTCAGAGAATTCCAACGTCAAACCAATACCATTGACAGTGAGGTATTTGGAATTGTGACAGGCGAGAATAAAGAGGCCATGGATGAAAACTCAAACAAAGATCCTCATATTTTAGCAACACAGCGAGATTTAATTGCTGGAGAATTTTCAAGAGACTACTGCCGCAGGAATATGCTTCCACCTAAGATTGTACAGGCTCATGATGATGGAATTATTCATTTTCATGATATGGATTATTACATCCAAGAGATGCATAACTGTGATTTAGTTGATTTAAAGAATATGTTTAAAGAAGGAACTGTAATTAATGGAAAACTAATCGAGACACCAAAGTCACTTCAAACCGCATGCACCGTTGCAACGCAGATTGTTCAACAGGTTGCCAATGGACAGTATGGAGGGCAGACTATCTCACTTTCACATTTAGCTCCTTATGTTCGAGTTAGTTTCCAAAAGCATAAAAAGATTGTTGCAAAAGAAGGATTAGCAATTGATCGTGAATATACCCCGCAAGAGATTGATATAATTGCAAGGAATCGTTTAAAAGATGAGATTGTATCGGGGATTCAAACAATCCAATATCAAATTAATACATTCTCCACAACCAATGGTCAAGCACCGTTTTTGTCTGTTTTCATGTATTTAAATGAAGAGCCAGAATATGTAGAAGAGACGGCTATGCTGGTAGAAGAGATGTTACGACAGCGTTATAAAGGAATGAAGAATCAAGTGGGAGCCTATGTTACTCCTGCATTCCCTAAATTATTGTATGTATTAGATGAGAACAATGTACCACAAGACAGCAAATATCGTTATCTAACAGATTTGGCAGTAAAGTGTGTTGCAAAACGTATGATGCCAGATTTTATTTCTGCTAAGATTATGAAAAAGAATTATGATGGAGAAGTTTATCCATGTATGGGATGTCGAAGTTTCTTATCTCCATGGAAAGATGAAGAAGGAAACTATAAGTGGTATGGAAGATTTAATCAAGGTGTAGTTACCTTAAACTTAGCTGATGTTGGATTGTCGGCAGAGAAAGATATGGATAAGTTTTGGAGAATTTTAGAGGAGCGTTTGAAGCTTTGTAAAGAAGCATTAACGCTTCGTCATGAAAGTTTAAAGGGAACTTATTCTGATGTAAGTCCAATTCACTGGCAGTTTGGCGCTCTTGCACGCTTAAAGTCAGGAGAGAAAATCGATTCCTTGTTAGAGAATGGATATTCTACAATTTCCTTAGGATATATTGGACTATATGAGTGTGTACTTGCATTGTTAGGAGAATCTCATACAACGCCAGAAGGAGATGGACTAGCTGTCCGCATTATGGAAAGATTACGTGCAGCATGTGATTCATGGCGAGCTGAAACTGGTTTAGGGTTCAGTTTATATGGAACACCTGCTGAATCTACAACTTATACATTTTCAAGAGCATTGAAGAAGCGTTTTGGTGTGATTGAAGGAATTACAGATAAAGATTATTTAACTAATTCTTATCATGTGAATGTAACCGAAGAGTTAGATGCATTTGAGAAGCTTGGATTTGAAGCAAAGTTTCAGACAATCTCATCTGGTGGGGCAATTAGTTATGTAGAGGTTACAAACTTAAATCAGAATACAGAAGCCTTGTCAACTTTGGTTGATTATATGTATGACACAATTCAATATGCGGAGATTAATACAAAATCTGATTATTGTCAGGAATGTGGATTTGATGGAGAGATTTTATTAGATGACAATCTTGAATGGTATTGTCCAAACTGTGGCAATCGTAACCATAATACATTGAATGTATGCCGAAGAACCTGTGGTTATCTAGGAGATAATTTCTGGAATAAAGGAAGAACACAGGAGATTGGAGAACGCTATGTCCACCTAGACAATCATGTTCACGAGGTGTCAAAGTGAGATATGCGCAGATAAGAAGAACTGATATTTCTAATGGGATTGGGATTCGCACAGCCCTGTTTGTTCAAGGATGTACAAGACATTGTAAAGGATGTTTCAATCAAGAGACTTGGGATTTTGATGGCGGAATGGAATGGACTGTTGATGTGGAAGATGAATTTATTGATTTAACTGCAAAAGAACATATCCATGGAGCTACTATTTTAGGCGGGGAACCCTTTGATGTTCCCAATCGAAAAACGGTAAAACATATACTGCAGAGACTACGAATGGAAGTTCCAGAAAAAAATACATGGATGTATACCTCTTATTTATTTGAAGATATTCTAAAAGAAGATCCTGAGATTTTAAAATATATAGATGTTCTTGTAGATGGAGCCTTTATAGAAGAAGAAAAAGATATGAAACTTCGGTTTCGTGGCAGCAGGAATCAAAGAGTTATTGATGTACCAAAGTCATTAGAGGAAGAAAAAGTTGTTTTAAAATTAAGTTAGCAGAGAAAGAGAGTACAATGTATTCTCTTTCTTTACTTGTATTCTGGTGAAAAAAAAGATACAATACATTTTGTATGATAACTATGAGGAGGGAACATGAATAACCGAGAATTATTAAAAGATAAGAAGAGAATTGTTGTAAAAGTAGGAACATCTTCTTTGATACATAAAAAAACAGGAAACATAAACTTGTTTCGATTAGAAAAGTTAGTACGTGTGCTGACGGATTTGCACAACAGTGGAAAAGATGTTATTTTAGTGTCATCTGGAGCAATTGGAGTTGGTTATAAAGCTCTTGGACTTAAGGATCGTCCAGATCCTCTTCCATTAAAGCAGGCTTGTTCTGCCATTGGACAAGGTCAGTTGATGATGATTTACCAGAAACTTTTTGCCGAGTACAATCAGGCATCTGCACAGATTTTGATTACAAAGGAAACTATGCTCAATGATGAACGAAGATTTAATGCAAAGAATACATTTGATCAATTGTTGGATTTAGATGTAATTCCAATTGTAAATGAAAATGATACTGTTTCTACAGAAGAGATTGAATTTGGAGATAATGATACTTTATCAGCGGTTGTTACAGCCGTAGTAAAAGCAGATTTGTTGATTCTCTTAACAGACATTGATGGACTTTATACAGATGATCCTCATAAGAATCCAGAGGCGAAATTGATTTCTGAAATTGCAGAGATTGATGATACCATTGAGAATATGGCAAAAGGAGCAGTTTCCAAAGTGGGAACAGGCGGGATGGCAACAAAGATTGCAGCAGCGAACATTGTTACAGATGCAGGAGCTGATATGGTCATTGCCAACAGTGAAGATTTAGGAGATTTACTTCGGATTGTAGATGGAAAAGACATAGGATCACTTTTCCTTGCCCATAAGCGTAAAAACTTTAATTTTAAGACGTATTTAACAGAGCGTCCATATTTTAGAAAGGAATAAGTATGAACGAAGATAAGATTAAAAGAATTAATGAGTTATACCATTTGGAAAAGTCAATTGGTTTAAGTCATGAAGAAAAAAAGGAACAAAAAAAGCTAAGAGCAGAATATATCCAGTCAGTTCGAGCTAACTTACGTGGACAGTTGAATAATATTAGCATTCAGAACGAAGATGGAAGCATTATTCCTTTAAAACCAAAAGGAAAACATTAGAGATTTTTGGCTATTTTGTGTAATATGTTGACATTTTTTTAAGAAATATGTTAGAATATAGTTTGATAAAGGAGTCTGATGACTCCTTTTTTCGTTGTCAGAACTATCAATCATAATTTTTAATTATGAATATTATCATATTTTTTCATTATGGAAAGGTTGATTTTATTTCATAAAGAACTTATGATATTAGATGGAAAAAAGAAAAAGAAAGGAAGTCTAAAAATGGCATTGTTTACGTTTAGTGGCGGTGTACATCCTAATGACGGAAAAGAATATGCAAAAGATTCCCCAATTAGAGAGTACCTACCAAAAGGAGATGTTGTTTTACCAGTAGGTCAACATATCGGAGCACCGGCTTCACCAATTGTACAAAAGGGTGATAAAGTGCTAGTTGGTCAAAAGGTTGCCGAAGCGGGTGGGTTTGTATCAGCGAACATCTTTAGTTCGGTATCAGGAACAATTAAGGCGATTGAGCCAAGAATTACCCCAGCAGGAGCGAAGGTGAATTCTATCGTTATTGAGAATGATGGAAAGTTTGAACAAGTAGAATTTCAAGCAAAACCTTATGCAGATATGTCTGCCGAAGAGGTAAAAGAAGCAATTAAAGAAGCAGGAATTGTTGGTCTAGGAGGAGCAGGTTTTCCTACTCATGTAAAATTAGCACCAAAGGATTCAGATAGTATTGAGTATATTATTGTAAATGGGGCTGAGTGTGAGCCTTATATTACAGGTGATTACCGTATTATGATGGAAACTCCAAAGGAAATCATTGAAGGATTGAACATTGTCCTTGATTTATTCCCAAAAGCAAAGGGAATTATTGGTGTTGAGGACAATAAAAAAGATGCAATTAAGATTATGCAGGATGCTGTAAAGGGTGAATCAAGAATTGAGATTGCACCACTTAAGACAAAGTACCCTCAAGGAGCAGAGCGTTCTTTAATCTTTGCTACAACCGGTAGAAGTATTAATTCAAGTATGCTTCCAGCAGACGCAGGATGTATCGTGAATAACATTGCTACCATTGTTGCAATTAAGGAAGCTGTCATTGATGGAAAACCATTATATGAAAGACTTGTAACTGTAACTGGGGATGCAATTAAAAATCCAAGCAATTTTAAAGTTCGTACAGGAACAAATATTAACGAATTAATTGAGGAATGTGGTGGATTCAGCCAAACACCAGAAAAAGTGATTTCAGGTGGACCTATGATGGGTATGGCTATGTTTACTACAGATGTACCTGCAGTCAAAACATTTTCATCTTTATTAGCACTTACAAAGGATGAAGTGTCTGCCAATGAAGCAAGTAATTGTATTCACTGTGGAAGATGTGTCAGCGTCTGTCCTCAAAAGCTAATGCCAGCTAAATTATCTGTATTAGCTGATAATGGAGAATTCGATGCATTTGAAGCTCAGTATGGGGCAGAGTGTGTGGAATGTGGATGTTGTTCATTTATTTGTCCAGCAAAGAGAAACTTAGCACAATCTATGAAAACAGGTCGTAAGCAGGTTTTAGCAAATCGAAGAAACAGAAAGTAAAGGAGAGGTACATATGAACGAATCATTATATCACGTTTCTGCCAATCCTCATGTGAGAGATAAAGGCACAACGCAAAATATTATGTTAGATGTGATTATCGCATTATTGCCAGCTACCATTTTTGGTATCTATATTTTCGGTGTATCTGCTGCTATTACAGTTGCTATTACAATTGTGACTTGTGTTGTTGCAGAATATGCGTATCAAAAGTTAATGCACCAGAAGATTACAGTAAGTGATCTAAGTGCAGTGGTAACCGGATTATTATTAGCAATGAATTTACCTTCAGGAGTTCCATTTTGGATGCCTGTTTTAGGTGGTTTATTTGCAATTATTGTTGTAAAGCAGGTATTTGGTGGATTGGGACAGAATTTTATGAACCCAGCATTAGGTGCAAGATGTTTTCTTATGATTTCATTTGCTGCTAGAATGACAACATTTGCTTATGATGGTGTAACAACAGCAACACCATTAGCATTAATGGAACAAGGAAAGACAGTTGATGTGATGAAGTCTTTCTTAGGATTTATTCCAGGAACAATTGGTGAGACATCAGCACTATTACTTTTAATTGGTGGTGTTTATCTAGTTCTTAAGAAAGTAATTTCACCATTAATTCCTTGTGTTTACATTGTAACTACAGCAATATTTGTATTATTATTTGGTGGTCATGGATTTGATCTTCAATATATGGCATCCCAAGTTTTTAGTGGTGGTTTAATGTTAGGAGCTATTTTTATGGCAACTGATTATGTTACATCACCAATTACAGAAAAGGGAAAAGTCATTTATGGTATTTTATTAGGTGTCCTTACTGGACTGTTCCGTTTATTTGGACCTATGGCAGAAGGAGTTTCTTACTCAATTATTATTGCCAACTTAATTGTACCTCTAATTGAAAGAATTACAGTTCCTACACCGTTTGGAGTTGTAAAGGTAAAAGGAGGTAAAGCAAATGAATAAAAGTTTAATCAGTGATTGTATTAAATTATTTGTCATTACCTTAGTGGCTGGATTGGTTCTTGGATTTGTATATAACGTTACTAAGAGTCCTATTGCGGCACAGGAAGAAAAGACAAAACAGGAAGCCTTTAAAAAAGTATTTGATAATGCTGATTCTTTTAAACCAGTAAAATTAGATACAAAAGATGCTTCAAAAGTTTTAAAAGCTGCAGACTTGGGAGATAATGAATTCTCTGAAATAGTAGAAGCAGTAGATGCCTCAGGAAAGCACTTGGGATATGTAATTTCAGTTACAAACCCTAATGGTTATGGTGGAGATATTTCTCTTTCTGTTGGTGTCAAAGCTGACGGAACTGTCAATGGATATGAAACCTTATCAATTAATGAGACAGCTGGTCTAGGTATGAAAGCAAAAGAGGATGCCTTTAAGAGTAATTTTAAGAACAAAAAGGCTGACAAGTTTGAAGTTGTAAAAGATGGTTCTGGTGCAAAGGATGATGCAAAAGCCGATGCAATTTCAGGAGCAACTATTACAAGTAGAGCAGTAACAAGTGCAGTGAACAGCTGCGTGGTTTACTCAAAATCATTAGAGGGGGGTAAATAAGATGAATACAAATCCAATGGAACGTTTGTTTAACGGAGTCATCAAAGAAAACCCTACATTTGTTCTAATGTTAGGTATGTGTCCAACCCTTGCCGTTACAACATCAGCAATTAATGGTGCAGGTATGGGATTGTCAACAACAGCCGTTTTGATGTTCTCCAATTTAATTATTTCAGCATTAAGAAACTTTATTCCGGATCGTGTTCGTATTCCAGGATATATTGTAGTTATTGCGTCTCTAGTTACAGTGGTACAATTCCTGTTACAAGGATATTTGCCAGAAATCAATGATGCATTAGGATTATATATTCCTTTGATCGTTGTAAACTGTATTATTTTAGGACGTGCAGAATCATTTGCATCAAAGAATGGTCCAGTGGTATCTTTCTTTGATGGTTTAGGTATGGGATTAGGATTTACATGTGCATTGACAATCATCGGAGCATTTCGTGAGTTGTTAGGTGCAGGTCAAATCTTTGGTATGACTGTTATGCCAAGTTCTTATGAACCTATCACAATCTTTATTTTAGCACCAGGGGCATTCTTTGTATTAGCTTGTCTTGTTGCTATTCAAAATAAAGTACGAAGCAAAAAACCGAAAAAAGCTGGAGAAACAAATGTAACTTCATGTGGAGATTGTTCTACATGTGGAAATGGTTCTTGTGGATCTAAGTTTTTTGACAATAGTGTAGACGACAAATAGGAGGGAGATAATATGACAAGTTTATTATTAGTTGCCATTGGTGCAGCCTTAGTTAATAATGTAGTGTTAAGTCAATTTTTAGGTTTATGTCCTTTCCTAGGTGTTTCAAAAAAGGTTGAAACTGCTGCAGGTATGGGAGCTGCCGTTGTATTTGTAATTACAATTGCATCTGCTGTAACTTATGGCTTATATGCTGCAATTCTAGTTCCTTTAGGATTAGAATATTTACAAACCATTGCGTTTATCTTAGTAATTGCAGCACTAGTACAATTTGTAGAAATGTTTTTAAAGAAATCTATGCCAGCACTTTATGAATCTTTAGGAGTTTTTCTTCCTTTGATTACAACAAACTGTGCAGTTTTAGGTGTAGCATTAAATAACATTCAATACGAATACAACTTTATAACAAGTGTTGTAAACGGATTTGGAACTGCATTTGGGTTCTTAATCGCTATTGTTATTTTAGCTGGAATTCGTGAGAAAATGGAATTCAATAATATCCCAGAGTCATTTAAGGGAATGCCCATTACTTTAGTAACTGCTGGATTAATGGCTATTGCGTTCTTTGGATTCTCAGGAATTATTTAGGGAGGTAAGAAGATGAATATAACAGCAATTATTCTTGCAGCTGCCGTTGTAGGTGGTGTAGGATTAGTCATTGCTATTTTACTTGGAATCGCATCTGAGAAGTTTAAAGTACCAGTCGATGAAAAAGAAGTAGCAGTTAGAGAAGAACTTCCTGGAAATAACTGTGGTGGTTGTGGATATGCAGGATGTGACTCTTTGGCAAAAGCAATTGCAGCTGGAGAAGCAGAAGTAAATGCATGTCCAGTTGGTGGACCAGACGCAGCAGCTAAGATTAGTGCAATCATGGGTGTGGAAGCTGGAGAATTTGTAAAGAAGGTAGCTTTTGTAAAGTGCGCAGGTACTTGTGAAAAAGCTTCAAACAAATATGAATATACTGGAGTTCAAAGCTGTGTAGAAGCGATGAATGTACCAGGAGAAGGACCTAAGGCTTGTTCTTTTGGATGTATGGGAATGGGAAGCTGCGTGGCAGTATGTCCTGAAAATGCAATTTCTATTGTAAGTGGAATTGCTTATGTTGACAAAGAAGCATGTATTGCATGTGGAAAATGTGTTGATACCTGTCCAAAGAATTTAATCGAATTAGTTCCATTTGAAAAGAAATGTTACGTTCAATGTAATTCAAGTGACAAAGGAAAAGACGTAATGTCTGTATGTAAAGCTGGATGTATTGGATGTAAGCTTTGTGAAAAGGAATGTAGATTAGATGCAATCCATGTTGAAAACAATATTGCTCATATTGATTATGACAAATGTGTTGGATGTGGACTTTGTGCTAAAAAATGTCCAAAGGGAATTATTCAAACAAAGAATGCTTAGGCAAAGATGCCAGAATAGGAAACTATTCTGGCTTTTTTCATACAGTGTAATAAGAAGTATTGGATGGTGTGAAGTGAGATTTCTTGAATTACGAGAAAAAGATGTAATCAATTGCAAAACAGGTGATAAATTAGGTAATGTCATAGACATAGAGTTCGATCCTAATACAGGATGTATTCTTTTTTTGATTGTTCCTAAGATGAATCATATTCTATCTTGTTTCTCGAAAAATGCAACTTACGTGATTCCGTACAAACGCATTGTAAAGCTGGGAAAAGATACAATCCTGGTAGATATTATTGAAAAAGATTGTTTGAAGTAATTTATATATGATATAATTTTAATATGACTAATGATTGAAATTGAAGGAGGTACCAACATGAAGTGTCCTTATTGTGGGAGTGAACGTTCCAGAGTTGTTGATTCTAGACCAACAGAAGAGAATAATTCCATTCGGAGAAGAAGGCAGTGTGATGATTGTGGAAAGCGATTTACTACATATGAAAAGATTGAATCAGAACCTATGTCTGTGATTAAGAAGGATCGAACAAGACAGTTATATGATCGTTCTAAGATAGAATCAGGAATCATCCAATCATGCCACAAACTTCCTATTTCGAGAGTGCAGATTGAACAGATTGTAGATGAGATTGAAGGTACCATTTTTAATATGGGAGTTCGTGAAGTTGAAACTTCAGTCATTGGAGAATTGGTGATGGATAAACTGAAGGATTTAAATGATGTGGCATATGTTAGATTTGCTGCAATTTATAGAGAATTTAAAGATTTAAATACATTTATGAGTGAATTGAAGAAAATGCTAAAATAATATTGTAAAATATTTCCTTATATGATAGCATTATAAATATTCTATATTCTGCTTGGAGAAGAAGGAGAATGTATTATGTTTTGTAAAGTTATGAGTGGTATTGTATATGGAGTTACTGGTCTTTTAATTCACGTAGAAGTTGAGATGCAAAATGGTCTTCCATATTTTACTATGGTAGGCCATTTGTCACGTGAATCAAAGGAAGCAAAGGAAAGAGTGATCTCAGCACTTCGATCCATTGATGCACCATTGCCAGCCCAAAGGGTTACAATTAATCTATCACCAGCGAATTTAAAGAAGTCAGGAACTGCATTTGATTTTCCCATTGGAGTTGCTTTGCTCCACTGCATGGGTCTGATAGATTCTAAGATTAATCTGTCCGAGTATTGTGTCTTAGGAGAACTAGGACTAGATGGGATGATTCATTCTACGATGCAGAGTCTTCCCATTGTTTTAGCGGCAAAGAAGCAGGGGATTGCCAAGTTCTTAGTATCTTCAGAAGATTATCAGCGACTAAAGGATGTTGAGGGAGTTATGATATATCCAATGGAGTCCCTTCAACATGTATTAAGCTTTTTTCACTCGAAGGAAGTTACTATCCCAAAAATAACACAACAACAAACAATAAAACAAGAAGCAGGAAAGCTTCTCGACTTTTCAGATGTAAGAGGTCAGTCATTTTTAAAACGGGCATTGGAAGTAGCTGTTACAGCAAGATTGAATCTATTAATTATAGGATCTCCGGGAACAGGAAAAACTATGCTTTGTCATAGGCTGCCATCTATATTGCCACCTCTTTCAAAGGAAGAGCAATTGGAAGTAGATTCTATCTATTTAGCTTCGTCTATTTATCGGACCAATGGTCTTTATATTCCACCTTTTCGGATGCCACATCACACGATTACACAAACGGCATTAATTGGGGGAGGGGCGATTCCAAAAGCTGGAGAAATCACACTGGCTCATCATGGAATCTTGTATTTAGATGAATTAGGTGAATTTAAAACCAATTGTATCGAGGCATTGAGAGTTCCCTTAGAAGATAAATCAATTACATTAACGAGATTAGGACGAAATTATCAGTTTCCAGCAGATATTCAATTGATTGCATCCATGAACGAAGGGACACGCTTATTGATACAACGAAATAGGCCAATGGTTGCGTAGAACGCTTACTATAAGGCTTTTTAAGTTACCGTGGATAAATTTGGTTATGTTAGTGAGCGGATTGTTCCGTATGAGTTCGGCTGAAAATATTAAAAATTGCATACCCCATTAACGATACTGCCTTGGTATCGTTATAATTTATAATCGTTAAATTATTGAAGTGAGAAAGGATTATACATATGGCATTTAAAGAAAAAAGAGAATTGAAGGTTTATGAAATGAGTGGACGGGATTATAAACCGACTCCAACAATAATGCTGAAAGGACAGTGGCTCAAGGAACTTGGCTTTGTACCTGGAGAAAAGATGGATGTACATTGTGAAGGCGGCAAATTAACCATCACACTCAAGAACGAATGTGTTCTTGAATAAAATCATATCCCCCTTCTTTAATGGAGGGGATATTTTTATATCACTATATTCGCTAAAAAGCGTAAAAGCGTATTATGAGGCCCCGAGATTATCTGAAATTCATTTTTTACGGTTCTCTAAAAAATCCGCAAAAAAGTGTAATTTACATATTGCCATTTGCACACCCAAGTGTTATAATGTGTACATGAATAAGATAGGAGGGCTTGAAATGCCAGATATTAAAGCAACAAAACTTAGTTATGATGAACTGTTCAATTCGACCACAATGTTTTACATGAACCCCGATTATGAAGCCGAAATAGGGAAAGTTGTCGAAGCGAAGACGGCTGACATTTCTGTCGGCCTACGAACTATTAAAGATAAAGAAAGTCTTAAGCAGTATATTATTGACCATAAAGATGCTCTGGACAATCTTACATCAATAGCAGAGATTTCTGTAGAACGTTTTAAACGCATGGTTTCAATGATTCGTAAAGATCGTGGATTTGTGTTTGGCACAGAGTGGGGGCTTAGCAAAATCAGAACAGCCATGATGGACAGCCCAGCTATGATGGAAAGCATTCTGAATCTTCTTTGGGATGGCAGAAATGATGAAAAAATGCAGTCTTGTATTCCTGCTTTTTACTTGGAAAATATGGCAATGGATCCTGTTACTTTAAGCATGTTGCAGGATGAGAATACAGTACGCAGACTTGTTAAACGCGGTTTGGAAGGTAAATATAGTAATGGTATTGGCGATGCAGTTCTGAGTGATATTGAAAAAGAACTTAAGCGTGTATGTGCGAAGCATGGACTTGAGTTCCAAAATAATGTAAGGGTGCCATTACTTGATCGTGCCGTAAGTTTCGTACTGGAATCTCCTACGAATCCACGAGTAATAATAGATGTATCGTACAGTGTTACTACTTCAAGCAGCCAGGGCAGTAAAAAAGAGGCAGCTCGAAAAACGGTCGAGGTACTTAACAGTGAAAAAGCATCCGGACGTAATATTGTGTATATCAACTTCTTAGATGGTGCCGGCTGGATTGGTCGTCAATCGGACATGAAGGAAATTCACAGGTGTTCGGATTATGTTCTTAATTTCCAGAATATCGGTTTGTTGGAAGATATCATTGATACACACATTGACGAAATATAAAGATGGAGGACAACTAATATGAACGTTGCTGAAAGAAAAGCGAAACTGAAAGAATTTACCGATCATCCCGAGAATGCCTGTCGTACAGGCATTCCTATCACATATCATGGGCAGATTATTACATTGAATGCGTATGCCATTCCGCTGGATTACCTTGTTTATAATCCGTATAATGGACGAATTGGTAGCGTGGTTAAGTCCTATGAACGTCAGAACCATACGCTCGATCCGGAAGATGCAGCGGATAAGATTCTGATTGAAAAATTTTTGTGGGAATCTAAGCCGGATGCCAATAAGAAAACGAAAGATCGTTTATTGAAAGAACATCAGCAGAAACATGGTATTGTGACTGCTGATGGTATGATTATTGATGGTAATCGCCGTGCAAGTTTGCTGAATAATATTATGGCTGACACTAACATTCCGTTTAACGAAAAGAGTCATTGCCAGTTCTTTATTGCAATCATTCTCCCGGAAGATGCAGATAAAAAGGAAATTCTGGCACTTGAGACAACCTATCAGATGGGTGAAGACGCCAAAGTTGATTACAATCCTATCGAGAAGTACTTGAAATGTAAAGACTTGAAGGATGCAGGATTTACGGATGATGATATTGCTGGGATGATGGATAGCAAGCCAGGAGAAATCAGAACAATGTTATCCGCATTGAAATTAATGGACGAATATTTGGATGAGTATGATTATTCCGGTATGTATACACAGTTGGATAAACGTGAGGATCAATTCTTAAAACTAGATCCTGCCTTGAGAAAATATAAAGCTGGGGTAGCATCAATGTGGCCGTACGATCCAGATGCAGATGTTTCTGATTTGAAGCTTATTGCCTTTGATTATATCCGAGCAAATTTTGAACAGACTCTATTCAGAAATATCATTTCGGTCCCAACCGCTAAAAAGCCTGCGGCCAGCTTCTTTGCAAAGGAAGAAGTGTGGAAGGCATTTAAGGATGCACATTTTGCAGCCACTGATGATGTTCAGGAAGATACCGTGCAAGCCATCATGGATACTAATCCACCGGACTTAGGTCGCGCCCTAAAAGCACGTGATCAGAAGTGGCAGCAGAAAGTTTGTGATGAATTTGATGATAACTATGTTCAGAGTTTAGATAAACTTAACAATCATGCCAATGCGGCAAAGCCATTACAGCAGTTAATTAAGGCTTGCCAGGCATTGGAGGTAGTAGATGTGAATCAGCCAAGCTTTATCAGCGATGCCAGTGTTCGTGGCTGCGTGGAATCTTTGGATGAACTGGTAGCAAGGTTTAAAGGAATATTAAATATGTAAAGGAAGCGCCACTGTATGAAGAAACTATGTCTTGAATCAAATGAAAATAGTACAATTTTTACCGTGACTGGGGACATAGCATCTATCTTCAGCAATAGACGGGCATCGCGTTACCTGAAAGACAATCTACAATTTAGCTTGATCGATGATAGTATAATCATAGAAACTTGTGATGATATCAACAAATGCATCGATCGTGTTAAAAAGATATGTGAATACATATCAGCAGAACTTGTCTTCTCAGGTCGTGTTTCTGAAGCTGTAAATAACTACGCTTTAGAAGAGGAGAAGTTTTTAGAATTTGCGGAAAAAGCAAGACTAATCAGGGATAATCACTGCGATAAAAAAGATTTTACCGATTTTGTTAATTCGGTCAGTGAAAACTTGTCAAATCGAAGTTTATATGAGTTGCAGCTTTTATCCGCGTATCACCTTGCTTTTTCACAAAATGCCTGTAATTTTTCCGTACCAGGTGCGGGAAAGACTAGTGTTGTTTATGGTGCGTTTGCGTATTTATCAAGTCTCCCAAAAGACGATAAGAAATATGTCGATAAACTTTTGATTATTTCCCCACTGAGTGCTTTTGGTCCGTGGGAATTGGAATATGAAGAGTGTTTTGGTCAAAAGCCATCGACTAAGCGATTGAATGGAAAGGTGTCTGTTGAGGACAAAAAGCAGTATCTTTATTCACTTGACCCTGCGAAAATCACATTACTATCGTATGCTTCTGTACCATCACTGCGTGAAGAATTAATATACTTCCTGAAAAACAACCAAGTTATGGTTGTTTTAGATGAGGCACACAAGATAAAGAATACGAATGGCGGTATTACTGCAAATGGAGTGCTGGATATTGCAAGTTATTGTTCAGCGCGAGTTGTTTTGACAGGTACACCGGCACCTAATGGATACGAGGATCTTTACAACCTCTACAAATTTATCTGGCCGACCAAGAAAGTAATTCCTTTTGAAGTATATCAGCTCAAAGATATGAGCAAAGCGGAGTCGGATGCACGTGTAGATACATTGCTTCATGCTATCGAGCCGTTCTTTATAAGAGTCAGAAAGAGTGATCTTGGAATTCCGCCTGCAACAGAGCATGAGCCTATTATTGTGCCTATGGGCGAAACTCAACGAAGAATATATGATGTTATCGAAAAGAAATATATGAGTGATATCGTGAGTAATAGGGATAGTAGTTTTAGACAGGATCTTGTTAAAGCTCGATTATTACGAATGATGCAAGCTGCAACCAATCCTAATTTACTTAGTGTACCGTTAAGAAATTTTGCATCTTTTGAAGATTTTGATGCAGATGTCGTTACAGAAGACACTTCTTTGATACACGATATTTTACAGTATTCAGCGACAGAAACACCAGCTAAATTTGTAAAGGCAAAGGAGATAATTGAAGGTATCATTTCTAACGGGGGCAAGGTTGTTGTATGGGCAATTTATGTCAAAAATATTCTGGATTTTGAAGAGTATCTCAACTCATGTGGAATTTCATGCAAGACGCTGTATGGTGCAACCCCGGTAGCTACTGGTGATGATGATGACGATGAAGTTGAAACTCGTGAAAAAATTATTGAAGAGTTTCATAAACCGGATTCTTCCTTCAATGTAATTATTGCCAATCCATTTGCCGTATCTGAATCTATATCGCTCCATAAGGTTTGTCATAATGCCATTTATATAGAGAGAAGTTTTAATGCGGCCCACTTTATTCAATCCAAAGATAGAATTCATCGTTATGGATTAAAGCCAGGTGTGGAAACCAATTATTATTATCTTTTGTCGGAAGATTCTGTCGATAGTGTCATCAATGAGAGATTAAATGCAAAGGAGAGAAGGCTTCGAGAAATTATTGAAAGTATGCCAATTCCGCTGTTTGACAATGCTGATTTGGAGACCGGAGATGATGATATTAAGGCCTTGATAGCAGAATATGTTAATAGAACTAAGAAGATGTAATTCTATAGGTAATATTGATGGTCTGCTGTTTCTCATCTCGATCATTACGAAAAAGGAAAAAATCAGCAGAACTGAGATCCGCAATCGGTGTGCACTGGAGAATGGAATATCCGTCAACTGTCCAGGAGCTGTTGCGTTTTTAGAATATTTAGGTTTGGTGGAAACGAGCGAAGAAAATGTGATTCCTTCTGAAATGCTAAATGATTTGTCGGAAAAAGAACGGGAACATATTTTAAAGGAACTCGTGAAACTTTGTATGAAGCATTTGATTGAGGATGGTATATTTGATGCAGATGCGACTGGTTTTGATGCAGAAAAAGGACACCTTAGTATAAAACGTTCGGCTTTTCCTTTGGCATACGCAGCTATAAGAAATTTCATGACAGTTGCAGGGGCATTAGATAAAGAGGAACATGGGGAAATATGTGTTTCTGATTATTACGAAAATGATTTCACAGCACAGATTCGCTCAAGAAGAAAGAAATTCACATTAGAACAATTATTAAAGCGGCAGGAAGACCAGAGCAGACGTGGTTTGGAAGCCGAAGAGTATGTCTTGAATTTAGAACGTAACAGACTGCCAGGCAAAGTTACTAAAATCAAACGGATATCAGATTTTGATGTAGCTGCGGGGTATGATATCGTTTCTTTCCAAGGTGAACAAAGTCAGGTATATGATCGTTTCATTGAGGTGAAATGCTATATTGGAAGTCCGCATTTCTACTGGTCTGAAAATGAGAGTGATGTGGCTCAAATTAAAGGCGATAAATACTTTTTGTGCCTAGTTGATTATAATAGAATAGGTGAGCCGGGATATCAGCCGGAATACATTCAAAATCCATATGAGGTTATTTTTTCGGATGAACATTGGCTAGTAAATGCAGCTTCTTATAAAATACAAAGAATATAAAAATACAGGGCATAGTCTTATAAACTATACCCTGTATTATAAAAGTATTAGTTGCTATACATATCAGCTAATCGTTCTGCTATTGCCTCAATTACCGGGACGCAGACAGTATTGCCTAATAGGTCAAAGGCTTCACTTTCTTTTAAGAATGATAAATCATAATCCTCTGGGAATCCACATAAGCGTTGCCCCTCTCTAATAGATAAGCGGCGAAGGCCACCATTATCAACAATGCCTAGATGGGAGACATCCATTGCAACCAGTGTGGGAGCAAGATCATCTGGATTTAGAATTTTAGTAAATTCAAAGGATAATTTACCAGCAACAATATTGTATCCTTTTGGTTTACTTTCATCCGGAACACGTCTCTTTTTTTCATTGAGCTTTCGTGGGTATTCTAAAGTTAAATATCCCATTTTTACTAGTTCATCTAAAAACTTTTTGAGATCCTTATGTTCGAAGAAGGTTGAAATTTGTTTCACTGTCAGAGGCATTCCATCCATCCAATCTATGCCGATGTCTTCTGCCCAGTGGCGTTTACGGCGCTCTCTTAATAAGAGGTTTAAAAAAGCAGCCTGTTCCTCTGTTGTCTCACCTTTAAGACCAAGTTCCCAACTATGGATATTATCCTCGCCGCCGCGCTTATCTTTGATTGCCTTACCGATTACTTGTTCCGGTGTAAAGTTGGCAAACAATTTTTGAGTGAAAGGTGAATCTACAGTTGGCAAGTTGTGTTCCAAAATATCACCTAATACAACACGCTTCTCTGCAAAGTTGTCGAGGGAGATATGAACTTCTCTGGTACCAACAATGTACACACGTTTTCTGGATTGTGCAAGTCCATGATATTGACTGTCAATTAAACGGTAAGATACATAGTATCCAAGTTTCTGAAGGTGGGTAACGATAATCTTTAAGGTTCGTCCTCCATCATGATTGACTAAACCTTCAACATTTTCCAAAAGAAAACCATATGGCTTCTTTTCCTCTAAAATACGCTCTATTTCAAAAAATAAGGTACCTCGTGTATCCTCGAAACCAAGCCCAAGTCCGGCTGCCGAGAATGGTTGGCAAGGGAAACCTGCTAGAAGAAAGTCAAAATCTGGAATGTCTTTGGCTTTTACTTGGGTAATATCTCCTGCAACACTTTCTTCGTTATAATACTTTTTATATGCTTTGATGGCATAATCTTTTATTTCACTACTAAATACGCATTTGGGGTCGAAACCATGCTTTTTGAATGCTGTTTCAAAGCCAAGACGTATGCCGCCCAGACCTGCGAATAAATCGATGAATTTAACTTCCTTATTAGCAGTGCGTTTTCGCCGATCTATTTGTGCGCTAATTAGGTCTATACATTTTTCAGAGAAACTGTTTCCCTGGGCATATTGCTCAATTTCATCATGCTGGGTAGGAGTGATATAAATTGTAGTTGCCATTTTTTTCTGGTCTTCAGGAAGCGGTGTTCGTCCGGATCCCTCTCTTTTTCCTCCGTGCTTAGGCATACATAAACTCCTCTCTCAATCATAATCGTACAGCGTATATCTTACCATAAAAGACTTGATTTTGCAATGCCTAAAATCAAAAGATGAGACTTTATTTTTTTGAAGAAATTTCTATAATAACATTGACATTCGCACATTTGCGTAATATAATAAAAGTACGCAATAAAGCGTAAAAGCGTAAGGAGGAATAATCATGGCAGGAGAATTTGGAGCATATATCGCTCGAAAGAGAATTGAGAAAGACGTAAAATTAAAACCAATAGCAGAAAAACTTGGAGTTTCAGTAACATATCTTTCAGATATTATTAAAGGACGCCGCAATCCGCCGGACAAAGAAGGATTAGATGCATTAGCTGTATCTTTAGATTTAGACGAGAATGAACGTAATGAAATGTTCGATTTGGCAGGAAGAGAGAGAAGCCAGGTGTCCCCAGATTTACCAGAGTACATTATGGATGAAAATATTCCAAGTGCAAGAGTTGCTTTACGAAGAGCAAAGAATGGTGGTCTTGGAGATGACTTCTGGCAGGAGGTAAACCAGATTATTGACAAACGAAACGGAGGCAACTGATGGACTATAATATGAGCAACTTGATTCCATATATTCCTGCATCCGAATATGATAAGGTTGCAGAGGATTTTTTGGGATTATATTATCCGGAGGCACTTGTCAAACCAACGCCAGTTCCAATTGAACGTATTGCTAAAGAGGAACTTGGTCTTGACATTCAGTACGTGTGTCTTTCCGAGGAATTAGATATTTACGGAATGACAATTTTTTCAGAAGGGTCAGTTGAGATATATGATCCAGAAGAAGGACTGTATGACTCGAAGATCTTTAAAAGGAAAACGGTTCTGATAGATCCAGAGGCGGTTAAGAAAACGAATATAGGTTGTCGGAATAATACTATAGCACATGAATGTGTTCACTGGTACAAGCATCGTCTTTATTTTAAGATGCAGCATTTTACACTGCCACGACAAGCAAAATATTGTAAATGTGGTGTAGAGCAATTACCATATGCAACAGAGGAAGAAGATATTATGGAAAGCCAGGCTGTTGCGATTGCACCTAGAATATTAATGCCTAAAACACCTTTTGTTGAGGCTGCGACACAGTTGAATATTGGATATGGAAAGGATAACTGGAAAGCAATCTGTCAGTTGGCCGATTTCTATGATGTATCTAAACAATCAGTTAAAATCAGACTTGAAGAGTGTCAACTTATGTAACTCTTGCTGATCATAAAGCAGGAGTTATATTTTTTACGAAAAACATTCGCACAAAAGCGTAATTGTGTAATAACCCGAGGATTTGATTTGCATGATTTGAGTTCCTCGATAGGAAAAAATTGATGTGATATCATAAAGGCATAGATTTTCAAAAGGAGGTTGTTCTAATGGAAGAGGCAACAAATATGACAAGTATCAATACAGTATACGATTCTATCATCAAACATTATGGGTGGGAGAAGTACGAGAATTCGAAAAAGCGTCTATTGAGGAAGAAGTATGCGTTTCTTCAGAAGCATCTTGTTCTCTGTAATTCTAAAGAATTTGTGGACGCTTCGGGTAATTTTCCTAAAAATATGATACCAATATGTGATGCCCCTATTATCCGAAACTTACTGATCGAAGCAGTAAATGATGCCGAAGAGGATAATTTAGTTTATGAATGGTTTAACGGAAATGTTGACACTGACGATTCGCTTAAATCCATTCTGCTATATGCACAGTTGCAGCCATTAATTAGAGAACCGGAGTTTTCGGATGGTGTTGATGATGTAACTGTTGATGAATGGCTGAATACAGTTGCAGCTGCAATTAATTTTAATACAGCAAAGAAAACCTTGGAATTGAAAAACAATCTGGAACGATTTCGTAATAATTCCCTTGCGCTAGATTCTAATGTGGGATTTGGTGATGTTATTGTAAACAACGGGAATGGAAGGCGTTTTTATGGATTGAAAGGTAAGAAAAATCGTATTGATGTTCATGGAAAAACGGTGGAAGAGTTGTTGGACTCAGTCTGCACTCAAAACGATTATTTTGAAATTTTGAACCAGATGCTGGAATTGTTTGCTGAAAATGCTAAGGAACGTGTAAGGCATAATATTGAAACATATGCAATGGCGAAGGAGGTATTTGAAGCAGAAAGTGCAGATGATGCTTGTGAACATGATTCGATTGCATCAGAATACACTATCTGGTATCAGCGAATCTATGAGTTTTTAATAGCAAATCCAGAAGTATGTCAAGATATTGAGAAAAAAGCTAAAACAACAAATTTGGCGGATTTCTTTAAGATGAAAGACCGATGAGGAGGGTATTGGATGGATGATAAAGATTCAAAAATGGTTGCAGAGGTAAAGAGTATCTCTGCCCGTGGTAACAATGCAGAAGTCAAGCAAGATAAAAATGGCGAATGGATTGTTTATGAAGTGCAAAAAAAGAAAAAGAAGGTCGGATAAAGTGGTATCCGATAACGACTAAGAGGAGTCAAAGAGTAACGATAATCGTTGCTCTTTGACTCTTTTTTTTTCAAAAACACTTAACCCAATTATTTTTCTACCAGCATTTGAGAATTTTATCAAAAAACAAAATCAAAACGGAGAAGTAATAGATAGAAACAAATATCAGAGAAATAAATTATCAAAGTTCGACACCGAGATGGAAGCATAGTATCTGTGTTTCCATCTGAGTGCCAAACACTCAAAAAAAATTGTATACGGCCGGAGTGACGTCCGAAGGCAGGATACTACATACCACAAATCATGATAGCCAACAGGCTTTAGTGAGGAGTGGGATTGGTACCCCTGACTTTGTGCGTTCATTTTCGGTCAAGGGGTATTGCCCCACTGGTATTTGTCAGTTTTCTGCCTTCAGACCAAGCGGTCAGAAAGGTGGAAAACATGACAAAGAAGGTCAAAAAAGGTTTTACAGCGAATTACAATGGAGAGGCAATCAGACCGGATGAGGTGATGATTCCCTTCGAGTACACGGATGGAGATGCAGAAAACTGCACAAACACAGAATGCATTAAGACCGTGAAGATGGGTGGCAGAAATTTCAAGGTCATTTATAAGGCAGTACCACAGGCGTGGGAGAAGGATGCAAAGTCAGCATTCAATCTGGTACAGAACG
>JAQVEG010000063.1 GCA_028697725.1 Anaerostipes sp. | reverse complement strand
TAGTAATCCATCCATTTAACCATCCTTTCTTCACCTCCGAATGACAGTATATCATTCGATGATGCTCAGTAATAGTTGCTGGATTTTATTTGCCTAAATCTGCTGGTTATAGTTTACCACTTACAATAATTCAAATAGTCCGTGTGCACAAAGAATGATTTGTGAACGTACTTCATACCAGAAACAGACGGTATCTCAAATAATTCACGGTCTCGACAAACAGGGAATTTTACATTATGAAATTTATGATTCAGATAGACGTAATCACATTATCCGTCTAACGGATGAGGGAAAAATATAGTCTGACTTTCTACAAAAAATCCTAGTTTAGGGGCATGGCAAACGGGCCACTGGAATTCGGTGAGCAGGACTAAATTCCACCAGCCACATTAAAAAAATGTGAAATGTTTACTTCCACTCCAATAGCAGATTTTGTGGGTAAGTTAACGGTTATAGCGGATCAGCTTAGGTGTCAGATTGACCTCATCCGGGGCAATGCGCCTAAGCTGAAGTGCTTTCAGGGCATGCGCCCCAAAAGATTCCAACGCAAGGTCATAAGGTGTTCTACCATCTAGACTTTCCCGTGGTGTTGAATTGATGTGATTGACGATTAAATTCACATCCCACTGTGTCAAATATTCAAAACTTGTTCCTTTGGGAAGAACCATGCGGAGCATGGTATGAGCATTCTCCACGCCTCCTTTCTGTCCGCTTCGCATTGGATCGCAGTAATAGATACTTGTACGCTGAATCGAATATGTACCAGTCTCAAGAACCTCAGGATCGCCAAATTCGGAACCGCGGTCTGTTAGCAGATATTCGAACAGACTAAGAAAGTTATAGGTTCCCATACGATTCTCAAGATGGTCGAACACAAGTCGAACTGCGCCTTTTGTACAACGGTTCATCAAAAATGCAAGGAAAAGCTTTTCTTTCGTAAAATAAAATGTCAGTAACGTCTTTTTTGACTCACGTGAGGAATGGACGGTATCCATTTCTGTAAAAGAAGCAAGACCCAGTGACTGAAAATCTGTGTAGGAACGGTTCTTGAATACAGAACGGTCGGTGATCTGGGATTTATGACATTTACGAGGCTTGAATTTTGGCTTTCTTTTCAAATTGATATTTCTTGCAGTAAATAGTCCTTTATCAAGGTAAGAGTACATTGTTCGGACAGACATATCCAGTTCTGGATGGTTGGTGGCAATCTGATAAGGAGACTGTCCCTGCTCAATCAAAGGCGAGATGACCATATCTTTTTGACGAAGCTCATGCTTGGTCAAGTTGATTCCAGCGCGGGAGTCACTTGATTTTTCACGATACTTCCGGTCGGCGAACCGAGCGTTGTATGTATACTTATGGGCGATTGTGCAGTGTGAGATCTTTTTATCACAGCCGTTACAGACATAGGGAGCTTTATCTAATCTGAGGCAGCGTTCACGCACAAAATCGTGACAGGTCTGGTTGCAGGTCGGACAGGAAGTGCATTTGATTCCACACAAGAGAATCTTCTCACAGGCATTTGTTTTCTTGCAGTGATACCGGTGGATACAGAAGTTCTTGGAATTATAAAAGGAACCCTTGTGATACCAATCAGATAAACGATGTGCCTTGATCTCCTTTGAAATTGTCGTTGGGTCTTTACACAGATATTTTGCGATATCCTTAAAAGTAAAGCCTCTGTTCAAAGAGTTTTCAATATAGATGCGGTCTTCTTGTGTGAGATGTTTTTGATTACCAGGAATGTATTTGCTCATAGATTCTCCTTCTACTGCTATCAGAAGGATATAACACTGTAACATTTAGATATGAAAGAGTAAATATCAATCGTGTGAGACTAAACTCCACAGAGGAATGGAATGGTGGAATTTAAAATTTCAATTTTGGATGCTGATATATGCATAACGTCTATATAGATTTTTATTGTTGAAAATGATACAATACAATGAACTTTTGATGAACTTTCATCGTTTTTATAAGAATACAATTTTTTAAAGTAGTAGATACAGAACTAAATGCTGATAACACACACTAATTGGGAGGTAAGAATGACACTACAGCAGTTAAAATATATCGTTACCGTAGCGGAATGCGGTACCATCAGTGAAGCGGCAGCACAGCTATTTATATCCCAGCCAAGTCTTACCAATGCAATTAAGGATATTGAAGAGGAGATGCAAATGACCATTTTTCATCGGACCAATAAGGGAATTATTGTATCCAATGAAGGAGATGAGTTCTTAGCGTATGCCAGACAGGTTTTAGAGCAGGCAAATCTTTTAGAAGCCAAGTTCAAGCATAAAGACAGGAAAAGTCCCAGATTTTCAGTGTCATCACAGCATTATTCTTTCGCAGTGAACGCATTTGTAGATGTGATAAGAGAGTTTGATGGAAATTCCTATGACTTTACATTGAGAGAAACACAGACCTATGAAATTATTGAGGATGTCAGTCATCTAAAGAGCGAGGTGGGAATTCTTTATACCTCAGATAAGAATAAAGAGGTGTTGCAGAAACTAATCAAGAAAAATGGACTACAATTTGAGAAACTTTTTGAAGCAAGACCGCATGTATTTATTAGTTCTACGCATCCATTGGCAGAAAATAAGAGTATTAGCATGAAGGAACTGGAGGAGTATCCATATTTGTCTTTTGAACAGGGAGAATATAACTCCTTTTATTTTTCAGAAGAGATTCTAAGCACACTGGATAGAAGAAAAAATATCAAAGTTCGTGACAGAGCAACTCTCTTTAACCTCTTAATTGGTCTGAATGGATACACAGTAAGCTCTGGTGTCATTAGCAGAGAACTGAATGGTGAAAACATTATTGCAAGACCTCTTGAAGTAGATGAAATCATGGAAATAGGCGTAATCACACAGAAGCAGATGCCACTAACTGCATATGCCAAAAGATACATAGAATCATTAAAAATGTATGTTGCTGAATATAACAAATAAATGAAAACAACAGTTGGATATAATTTAAAACTATATCCAACTGTTGTTTTTTTGTATTTTACCACTACATCATTGGTTTGTATAATAAAGCCAGATTAAACTAGAAAGGCGGACGAGACAATATGAAAACATCAGTAACAGGTTTTCCAAGGATTGGAGCATTAAGAGAATTAAAATTCTCTATTGAACAATATTTCAGATTGGAAATCAAAGAGGATCAGCTACTGAAAGTAGCAAAAGACATTCGCGTGTCACAATGGTTATTGCAAAAAGAATGCAACATTGACTATATTGCATCCAATGATTTTTCCTTTTACGATGGTGTGTTGGATATGGCTGTATTATTAAATGTGATTCCAGACAGATACAAAGAATTACAGTTATCGACTCTGGATACCTACTTTTCAATGGCAAGAGGCTATCAGGAAAAACATGGTGATGTGAAGGCGTTGGCTATGAAGAAGTGGTTTAATACGAACTACCATTATCTTGTACCTGAAATAGAGGATGACACGCAGGTTAAGTTGAATGGAACAAAGATTTTTGATGAATACAAGGAAGCAAAAGATGCAGGCGTTCAGACAAAGCCTGTAATGATAGGACCATTTACATTTTTAAAGCTGACAAGATACTGTGGCGTAAAAAAAGCAGAAGATTATATTGATGCAGCATCAGATTCATATGTGGAGATTTTGGACAAACTGCAGGAACTGGGTGCAGAGTGGGTGCAAATAGATGAACCATATCTTGTGCATGACCTTACAAACGAGGATGTTATGCTTTTTACCAGTCTGTATGAAAAGATTCTTGTATCAAAGGGAAATGTAAAAGTATTATTACAAACTTATTTTGGAGACATTAGAGACTGTTATGAGCAGATTGCTGCATTGGATTTTGATGGAATCGGACTGGATTTTATTGAGGGAAAGCAGACAGTAGAACTTATTGACAAATATGGATTTCCAGAGAATAAGATTCTGTTTGCAGGTTTAATCAATGGTAAGAACATCTGGCGAAATGATTATAAAAAGACACTTCATTGTCTAGCACAGTTAAAAAATGTTGGCATAGAAACAGTGATTGGAACATCCTGTTCCTTACTTCATGTGCCATATACGCTGGAACATGAGAAAAGATTGAATGTGCATGTAAAAGAGCATTTTGCATATGCATATGAAAAACTTTGGGAACTTTCAGAATTAAAGAAGCTTTCTGAGTTGCAGGATGCTGCCGCAGAAAAGGAATACCAGAACAATCAGAAACTTTTTACAGGAGACCGTAAGGCTGCCAATCCAAAAGTCCATCTGAGAATTGCGAAAATAAAGGATAGCGATTTTATTAGAGAACCAGCGTTTGAACAGCGAGAGCAGATTCAAAAGAAGACCTATCAGCTTCCACTGTTTCCAACAACTACAATTGGTTCCTTTCCACAGACCGCGTATGTAAAGTCAAAAAGAACGGCACATAGAAAAGGACAGATTTCAGATGCAGAATATGAAGCATTTATAAAAGACAAGATTGCGGAATGCATTCAATTTCAGGAAAAGATTGGGTTTGATGTACTGGTGCATGGAGAATATGAACGTAACGATATGGTGGAATATTTCGGCGAGCAGTTGGAGGGTTATCTGTTTACAGAAAAAGCATGGGTACAGTCTTATGGAACAAGATGTGTGAAGCCACCAGTTATCTGGGGAGATATTTCAAGAAAAGCACCTATGACAGTAGCTTGGTCTGTATATGCGCAGAGTTTTACAGATAAGCCTGTAAAAGGAATGCTAACAGGCCCTGTAACAATCTTAAACTGGTCATTCCCAAGAGAGGATATCACTCATCAGGAGTGTGCATATCAGATTGCACTGGCAATTAGAGATGAGGTGATAGATCTGGAGCAGAATGGAATCCAGATTATTCAGGTAGATGAAGCTGCACTACGTGAAAAACTGCCACTTAGAAAGAGCGAATGGTACAGTAAATATCTGGACTGGGCGATACCAGCATTTCGACTGGTGCAAAGTGGTGTGAAGCCAGAGACACAGATTCATACACATATGTGCTACAGCGAGTTCACAGATATTATACCAGCTATTGATGATATGGATGCCGATGTCATTACATTTGAAGCATCAAGATCAGATTTACTCATATTAGATGCATTGAAAGACAATCATTTTAAGACGGAAGTTGGTCCTGGTGTATATGACATTCATTCGCCACGTGTGCCATCTATTCCTGAAATTATCGCAGCATTAGAAAAGATGGCAGAAAAAGTAGATGTTGACAAATTATGGGTGAATCCAGACTGTGGATTAAAAACCAGAGGAACAGATGAAACAGAGAAAAGTCTTATTAATCTAGTGACTGCAGCAACAGCATGCAGAGAAAAATATAACAAATAAAGGAGAATTAAATCATGGCAAAACAGAATGCACCATTCAAATTCGATATCGTAGGAAGTTTTCTTAGACCAGAAGAATTAAAGAAAGCAAGAGCAGATTATACTGCGGGAGTAATTACTGCCGAGCAGTTGAATGAAGTAGAGAATAAATGTATCACAGAACTTGTTGCAAAACAAAAAAAGGCAGGGCTTCCAGTTATTACAGACGGAGAATTCAGAAGAAGTTACTGGCATTTGGATTTCATGTGGGGTTTCCATGGAATCGAACATATTGAACTCGATCATGGATACTTCTTTCATGGAGAAGAAACAACTCATGGTTCTATCAAAGTAACAGGAAAAATCAGTGGAGAGAATCACCCATTTATAGAGCATTATAAATTTGTGAAACAATTTGAAGATGAAAATACAGTGGCTAGACAGACGATTCCAGCACCAGCACAGCTTCTGGCAGAATTATTCCGTGAGGATAATGGAAAGGATACATTGGCTGTATATGCAGATCAGGAAGAACTGATTCAGGATATTGCAAAGGCATATCGAACAGTCATGCAAGAGTTATATGCGGCTGGCTGTAGAAATGTACAGTTTGATGATTGTACATGGGGAATGTTCTGTGATGCAAAATACTGGGAAGCAAGGCAGAAGGAAGAGAATGTATCTGTAGAAGAGGAAGCTGAGAAATATCTTCGCCTTAACAATCTTGCTATTGAAGGAAAACCAGAAGAGTTGGTTATTAACACACATGTATGCCGTGGAAATTATCACTCTACCTGGGCTTCATCAGGTGGATATGCACCAATTGCTCCTTATCTTTTTGTGAAGGAGCAAGTAGATGCTTACTATCTGGAATTTGATGATGAACGTTCAGGTGATTTTGAACCATTGAAATATGTATCAGAAAATAAGAAAGTAGTTCTTGGATTGATTACAACCAAGTCACCAGTGCTTGAAGATAAAGAGACCATAATTGCTAGAATTCATGAAGCTGAAAAGTATATCCCATTGGAAAGATTATGTTTAAGTCCACAATGCGGATTTGCATCTTGTGAGATTGGCAATAATCTGACTGATGAGGAACAGTGGGCAAAGCTTGCATTGGTAAAAGAAATTTCAGAAGAAGTTTGGAATAGATAAATCAATGTGACAAATTAAAAGATGATGTATCAAAGGACGATGTAGGAAACGTTTAATAAGTTTCCTACATCGTCCTTTTTTGTATATGAATTTAGTAATACAAATATTTGAGTTAATTGTTCATCGCAAATGTGTTCATTATGGTACTAGTAATTATGACTTTTTAAGAGTATAATAAGTTAGAAATAACTAACTAAAACGTGGAGGTATAGTCATACTGATGAAAATCAGAAATTTTGGAATCGATAAAATCCTTCTCGTCTGATGCATGTAAAAATATGAAGGATAAGTAAGAGGAAGAATTTATTTTTGAAGGAGATAAATATGAAAGAAGTAATTCAGGGGATACTAATTCCCTTTTTGGGCACATCACTTGGTGCAATGTGTGTATTATTTATGAAAAAGAATCTGAGTATATTAGTACAAAGAATACTGACAGGGTTTGCTGCCGGAGTAATGGTTGCAGCATCTATTTGGAGTTTGTTAATTCCAGCAATGGAGCAATCAGGTGCTATGGGAAAACTAGCTTTCCTTCCTGCAGCGATAGGATTTGGGATTGGAATCCTATTTCTCCTGGTGCTGGATCATGTGATTCCACATCTTCACATGAATAGTAAAAAGCCGGAGGGACCAAATAGTAAGTTACACAAGACAAGCATGATGGTTCTTGCTGTTACGCTACATAACTTTCCAGAAGGTATGGCAGTAGGTGTGGTTTATCGATAATAAGAAATTTTGGGACAGATTTGCATTATCTATGAAAAGGTGCAAACGAAAGGAAAAGATACGAAGAAGTTTTATGAAAAATTGGATACAGAGATTGCCAAACAGTTGACCAAAGACATGAAAGTGTTGGAATTAGCAATGGGACCTGCTTTGCTATCAAAAGGTATCTCAAGGCATTGTAAAGAACTGTATGCAACTGATTTTTCAGAGAAAATGGTTCACGAAGCACGAAAAAAAGAGTTACCAGATAATGTGATCGTTGAGCAGGCAGATGCAACAGCATTACTATACGAAGATGAAAGCTTTGATGCAATCGTGATTGCAAATGCGCTTCATATTATGCCAAACCCGAAACAGGCAATTAAAGAAATGAAGCGGGTGTTAAAAAAAGATGGTGTTATTGATTTAAAGAATTTTGGATTTGGGATTATTCTTTTAGTTGTTGTTATAATAATTACATTTTTGTTTTCCAGATATGAAATGAAAATTGGAAAAAACTGGATTTGTGATATTGAAAGATGGAGTAAAGGTTCTTTTGGATGCTTCTGTAGATTATGAAACACTCAGTAAAACAGAAAAGATAATATTGGATGCACCTCAAGTTGTAGAGATAAAATCATTGACTGGGAGGAATTCAGGACGATTTAAATTTATTGAATCTAATATAATTATAAAGACTCATAATTTGGATAAGGCTCATATCATTGCTGATAAAATAGAAGAACCTGCATATGTTTTTACAGACGCTAATGTAGAAGTGGTATTAACAGAAGAAGAGAAACCAGTATTAGCTTTAGAAAAACTTGGTTTAAATTATAATGCCAATTAGAAATTTTAAATATTTTTAATTGGCATTTGACAAAAACCAATATGAATAGTATTATAGTAATTAGCATATGCCCATAAATGATAACAACGAAAGAGAGGTACAATATGAAAATTGCAATATCAGCAACAGGTCAGAATAAAGAAAGCTTATTGGATAGAAAATTTGGTAGGTGCGATTATTTTTTGATTTATGACACAGAGTCGGGAGAATTTAAAGCAATCGGAAACGCTGGTGTATCTTCAGGAGGAGGAGCTGGGATTGCAGCAGCAAGCCAAGTGATAGAAGAGAACGCATCAGTGATTATTACCGGCAATCTTGGTCCAAATGCATTTGAATTGATAGAAAAAGCCGGAATCAAAGCGTATAGTTGTGAAGCACTTCCAGTATTTAGAGCAATTGAAATGTTTCAAAAAAATGGACTTTCAGAAATTAGCTCTGCAGGGAATGCACACCACGGAATGAAATAGATCAATACAATGAGCATATCCTGATATGTACGTGTGCTAAGGCACACAGATAGGAGTTGGCATGAATATAGCAATACTGAGTGGAAAAGGAGGAACTGGTAAAACAACGGTATCTACAAATCTCGCAATGACATTGGGAGTTAGTTATGTTGATTGTGATGTGGAAGAGCCGAATGGGTTTATCTTTTTGAATCCTTCTATTCAAAAAAGAGAAGATGTTTTTGTGGAATATCCTCTTATTGATCAAAAAAAGTGTGTTTTATGTGGAGCCTGTGCAAAAGCATGTCAGTTCAATGTACTTGCGAAAGCTGGGAAAGAGATTGTTATTTTTGAGAAATTGTGCCATGACTGTGGTGCCTGCAGGCTGGTCTGTAAGACGGATGCTTTATCTTATGTAAAGCGAGCGATTGGTAAGCTGGAAAGCGGGACTGCAAAAGCGATTCCTTGTTACCACGGTATTCTTAATGTAGGGGAGCCAATGGCAGTTCCAGTAATACGCAAACTCTTGAAAGAATTACCGAAGGAAGATCATCTTATTGACTGTCCGCCAGGAACTTCGTGTAATGTGGTAACTGCCCTTAAATATGTAGATGCAGCAATTTTAGTAACCGAACCTTCGGAATTTGGTCTTCATGATTTGAAAATGGCTGTGGAGCTTGTAAAACTTTATAACATCCCATATGGAATTGTCATTAATAAAGATGACGGAAAAGATAATATGGTGAAAACTTTTTGTCAAACCAATGAAGTTAAATTATTTGGAACTGTTCCATACAGTATGGAAGCCGCCTCATTATATTCAAAAGGAATGATGTTATGTGAGAATGAGAATCACAAAAAGAACTTTATCGATATGGCAGAGAAGATAAAGGAGGCGTTTACATGGTAATATCAGTGTTAAGTGGAAAAGGTGGAACCGGGAAAACAACCGTTGTAGCTGCGTTGTCAGAACTCACTAAAAACGTGATAAAAGTTGATTGTGATGTAGATGCTCCCAACCTGTATCTGTTCTATAAAGGTATGGATGTTGAAAAGAAAAACTTCTATGGTGGTAAAAAAGCTAAGATAAACAAGAGTCTTTGTATAGAATGTGAAATCTGTGAAGAAGTCTGTAAGTTCGGTGCAATAAAAAAATGGACTATAGACTCATTTAGCTGCGAAGGATGTGGAGCCTGTACTTTAGTGTGCCCACAGAACGCAATCAAATTGGTAGACGAAAAAACAGCAGATACTTTTATAACAAAAACGGATAAAGGGATTATATCCAGAGCGATGATGGGAATAGGAAGTGATGGATCAGGCAAACTGGTTACCGAGCTAAGAAAGAATGCAAAACGTTTTATGGAGAATAACAGTATCGTAATTCTTGATGGCTCTCCTGGAATCGGGTGTTCTGTAATCGCATCGATTACGGATACGGATGTTGCACTTATCGTAACAGAACCGACCAGATCTGGGCTGGATGATTTAAAAAGAATTTTGGAGCTTGCTGAACATTTTGAAACACAGGTAATGATTTGTGTGAATAAGTATGACATCAATCCAGATATGACCTCTCAGATTGAGAACTTTGCTATAGAAAAGAATCTGTTTGTAGTAGGGAAAATACCTTTTGATAAATTGGTTATGAAGTCGGTTAACACATTAAAACCAATCACTGAGTTTGCAGAAAGTCCTGCAAGAAAAGCAATTGAAGAAATGTGGGTTCATATGAATAGCCTCATGAAAAAATAATATATAAGAGGACACAGTAAGCTAATTCAGTATTTATGAATTAATAATAAAAAATAAAACAATACTTGGAGGAATAAAAAATGAATGTAGCAGTAGCGAGTGATGGAAAGTTTGTAAGTGGACATTTTGGACATTGTGAAGGCTTTACTATTTATGATGTAGAGAATGTTGAAGTTAAAAATAAAGTTTTTGTACCAAACCCAGGACATAAACCAGGATATCTTCCTGTCTTTTTAAAAGAGCAGAAAGCAGATGTTATTATTGCAGGTGGAATGGGAGAAACAGCACAGGACTTATTTAACAAAAATGGGATTGAAGTTGTAGTTGGAGCACAGGGAAATGCAGATGATGTTGTAAAACTATATATTGCAGGTGGATTAAAATCTACAGGAAGTGTTTGTACTGAACATTCTCATGAGGGTCATTGTAACGATTAAGCCTGCAAATAAAAAGTCAAGGCTAAATTGAAAGAACATTGAAAATTTTATACAGGTTGAAAAGTAGGCATCAAAATAAGACCACCACATCGTGCTGGTCAAAAAATGAGAGTTTTGGATTAGT
>JAQVEG010000021.1 GCA_028697725.1 Anaerostipes sp. | reverse complement strand
TATATTGAATAGGAGGAGACTATATGAAGCAGATAGTGCTATCAATATTGGTTGAAAATGCACCCGGGGTGCTAAGTAGAGTATCTGGTTTATTTACAAGACGTGGATTTAACATTGACAGTATTACAGCAAGCAAAACACAAGATGAAAAGTTTACGCGAATGACCATTGCAGTAAGAGGTGATGACCATATTCTCAATCAAATTAAGAATCAATTATCTAAGCTTGAAGACGTTGTTAAGATTATTGAATTAGAAGCAGTAGAATCTGTATGTAGAGAATTGATTTTGGTTAAAGTTTTTGCAAATAAATCAGAAAAACAAGATATTATTTCAATTGCTGATATTTTCCGAGCGAAAATAGTTGATGTTTCAAAAGATACATTGATGATAGAACTTACTGGCAATGTGAATAAGATCGAAGCTTTTATTAATTTACTACAAGGATATGACATCATTGAATTGGTACGTACAGGTTTAACTGGACTTGGACGTGGAGAAGTGGTTTCAAATACTTTGAAATAAATGATAACCCTCGAGCTACTAAGATACTCTTAGTGGCTCTTTTAAATGAAGGAGAGAACAAGAATGGATTATATAGTATCAAAATTAATTATGTATGGAGCAATCCCAGAGGATTCAATTTTAATGAAATTAAGCGAGATTTTCAAAGAGGAACGTGAAAACATCACATCAAAAAGTGAACTAAGACTGCGAGTATATCAGGAGGTAAAGCGAATTCTAGAAGTTGCAACAGAATTTGGTTTTGATAAAAATCTGTGGCATAATTACTTGACTTTTTTGATTATTACAAATGAAAATCCATTTAGTATTACTTGTGAAAAAGTTGGAGCCAACGATGGAAGTGTAAATTATTTTGCGAAAAATGATTTTAGTGCATTTCGTGAATTGTTTGAATATGATTTTAGCCATATTGAAAAAGCCCTGGACACAGATTGTTTTACTCGGATTTCTAATTACAAAGCCATTGGAAAAAGTGAACTTATGTACAATCACAATGTAAGTGAAAAAGTACAGGTGCTAAGTGAACAACTTGAACATACAGCCAATGAACATGATTTTTTTGAATGTGTCACTAATTTTTATAAAGCATATGGTGTTGGAATGTTTGGTCTTAACAAGGCATTTCGTCTAAAAGAGTCTAGTAGCAACGATGTGGAGATTATTCCAATTAATAACATGGATAAAGTTATGTTAGATGATTTAATTGGTTATGAGATTCAAAAGAAAAAGCTAGTAGACAACACAAAGGCATTTGTAGATGGTAAAAAAGCCAATAACGTATTGTTATTTGGAGATAGTGGAACAGGTAAATCTACAAGTATTAAAGCAATTGTCAATGAATTTTATGAAGATGGTCTTCGCATGATCGAAATTTATAAACATCAGTTTAAGGACTTATCCAATGTAATTAGTCAGATTAAAAATCGTAATTATAAGTTTATTATTTATATGGATGATTTATCATTTGAAGAATTTGAAGTAGAATACAAGTTTCTAAAAGCAGTCATTGAAGGTGGAGTTGAGACAAGACCAGACAATATTCTTATTTATGCTACATCTAATCGACGTCACCTTATTAAAGAGACTTGGAAAGATAGAGATGATGTGGAAAATACTAACGGAATTCACAAGTCAGATACCATGGAAGAAAAACTTTCTCTTGCCAACCGTTTTGGTGTTACAATTAATTACTCAAAACCATCACAGAAAGAATATTTCCATATTGTAATTGAACTTGCAAAAAAAGCTGGTATTACCATGTCAGAGGAAGATCTTCGTAAAGAAGCGAACAAATGGGAACTAAGCCATGGCGGTATTTCAGGGCGAACAGCACAGCAATTTGTGAACTATGTCCTTGGAACTATAGAATAGAATAATATTTTGTTCCACATGGTAAATATGTTATAATATTTACTATAGTGAGAAATGGAAAGGGGTATATAAAAGATGGAGATTGAATACCTGAAAACACATGGAATTAATTACGATGATGGATTAAAACGTTTCATGGGTAACAACCAATTATATGAAAAGTACTTAAGAAAATTCCCAGAGGATCCTAACTTTGCAAATCTTGAACATGCATTGAAAACAGAAAATTATAAGGATGCTTTTACGTATGCACATACATTAAAGGGAATTGTAGGGAACTTAAGTATCGATGATTTTTTTCACACATTACATGATGTTGTAGAAAGTTTACGAGTAGAGAATATTGAGGATGCAAGCCAACAGTTTAAGAAATTAAAAGCTCAATATATTGAAGTAGTGGAGGCATTAAAATTAGCTTAAATCCTGTTCTTTTATTTGCAACATCTCTTTGAGAATGGTATAATACAACAAGTTTAATATATCATATGGAGGTTGCTATGAAGCAAAAAGGAGTTTTAGCATTTAGAATTCTTGGAGTTGCAACAATCCTTCTAGGTCTGATCAACACAGTATCTGCCGTTATTTATATTGTCAGCGGTATCAATACATCTGATATTAACCTGCCCACTGGATTATTTTATGGATATACAGTGGCATGTTTAATCTTTGGAATTGTTGAGTTTCTAGCAGGAATTAATGCATACAGGGCGTACCAAAGGCCTGAATACAGAGGAATTTGTTTTAAATCAGGAATTGCAATGATTGTGATGGAAGCTGTGGTTCTTACCATTTTGTATTTTGGTAATATATTTACAGTACAGAGCTTATCTGGATTTGTATATCCTGTAATTTATGTTGTACTTATAAAATTATGCAGATAAAGAGGTAATTAGATGAAAAGTGTAAAGGATATGAAACGTGTACTTCTTAAGTTAAGTGGTGAAGCACTAGCAGGAGATAAAGGAACCGGATTTGATGATGCTACATGTATGGATGTTGCAGGTCAAGTCAAAGAATTAGTGGATGCTGGAATTCAGGTATCTATTGTCATTGGTGGAGGTAACTTCTGGCGTGGACGTACAAGTGAACATATGGAACGAACGAAAGCAGATCAGATTGGAATGCTTGCAACAGTTATGAATTGTATCTATGTTGCAGATGCCTTTCGCAGAGTCGGATTAGATACAAGTGTGTATACACCGTTTACATGTGGTTCATTTGCAGACTTATTCTCAAAAGATAAAGCAGTTAAGGATTTGGAAGCAGGAAAAGTTGTATTTTTTGCAGGTGGAACAGGACATCCATATTTTTCAACAGATACAGCAACTGCACTTCGTGCAATTGAGATTGAGGCAGAAGCAATTCTACTTGCCAAGTCTATTGATGGAGTTTATGATAGTGATCCAGCAATTAACCCAGCAGCTAAAAAGTATGACAGTATTTCTTTAGATGAAGTATTAGAACAAAAACTTGCTGTTGTAGATTTAACAGCGACTGTTATGTGCCAGGAGAATCATATGCCACTTGCAGTCTTTGGATTAAATGAAACTGGAAGTATTTCAAATTTAATGAAAGGTAAATTTAACGGTACCTACGTTACCGTTTCAAAATAGGAGGAAATTATGTTAAAGCAATTTGAAGACAAGATGCAAAAATCTTACGAAAGCATGACAAGCGATTTTTTAACAATTCGTGCAGGTCGTGCCAATCCACACATATTAGATAATGTGACAGTGGAATATTATGGAACACCTACACCACTTCAACAAGTAGGAAATGTTACAATCCCAGAAGCAAGAACTATTTTGATTCAACCTTGGGATAAGAGTCTTCTAGGAGATATTGAAAAAGCCATTATGATTGCTGATATTGGAATTACACCAAACAATGATGGAACAGCAATTCGTTTGAATTTCCCAGATTTAACAGAGGAAAGAAGAAAAGAACTAGCAAAGGATATTAAAAAACGTGGAGAAGCAACAAAAGTTGCAGTTCGTAACATTCGCCGCGATGCCAATGATGACTTAAAGAAAAAGAATAAAGCAAATGAATTAAACGATGATCAATTGAAGGATTATGAATCCGATGTACAAGATTTAACCGATCGTTACATTAAGAAGATTGATGACGCTGTTGCTAAAAAATCAGATGAAATAATGACTGTTTAGTCTTTGATACAGGGTTGTGAATATGACAACCCTGTTTCTTTTGTAAAATGGAGGTCAATTTATGGAGCAGTTGAATGTACCAAATCATATTGCTATTATTTTAGATGGAAATGGTCGCTGGGCAAAAAAGCGGCATTTGCCACGTAATGTTGGACATGCACAAGGCAGTAAAACTGTAGAGAAGATTATTGAAGATGCACATAACCTGGGAGTAAAGTACCTCACTGTATATGCCTTTTCTACAGAGAACTGGACACGCCCACAAGACGAAGTCGATGCATTGATGAAGTTGTTGCGAGACTATCTTAAGACATGTATTAAGCGTGCAAACAAGAACAATATGCGTGTTCGTGTGATTGGAGACATAACAAGATTAGATCAGGATTTAAGAGATAAGATTGAAGAACTCGAAGAAGTATCAAAAACCAATACTGGAATCAACTTTTCTATTGCGTTAAATTATGGAAGCAGAGACGAGATGATTCGAGCTACAAAGGCTATGTATCAGGATCTTCAAAAGGGTATCTTGTCAGAAGATGAGATTACAGAAACAACTTATGAGAAGTATTTGGATACAAAAGATTTGCCTGATCCAGATTTGTTGATTCGCACAAGTGGGGAAGAGAGATTATCTAATTTCTTACTATGGCAATTAGCATATACTGAATTTTACTTTACAGATGTATTATGGCCAGATTTCAATAAAAAAGAGTTAAAAAAAGCAATTGAATATTATAATGGTCGAGACAGAAGATTTGGAGGAATATAGACTTATGTTTAAGCAAAGATTATTAAGCGGGATTGTATTAGTTGTAATTGCCGCTGCTGGATTATATATGGGAGGATTTGTCACACTAGCTATGATAGCAATTGTTGCATTGATTGGATACAATGAATTGTTAAAGATTTTTGACATCGACAAATCATCTTTAGCTGTATTAGGATATACAGGAACCATTCTTTATTATGGATCACTATTCTTTGGTTTAGAGACTTGGTCAACAGCAATTATTATCTTATTTATGATTTTCATTTTAGGATGTTATGTCATTCGTTTTCCTAAGTATCATATGAATCAAGTATTTGGATGCTTCTTTGGATTTGTATATGTAAGTATTATGTTATCTTATGTATATCAGTTAAGAGTTGCACAAAATGGTGGAGAGTTTATCTTATTAATATTTTTAGCTGCATGGGGAAATGACACATTGGCATACTGTGTTGGAAAGTTGACTGGAAAAACAATTGGTAATCACAAAATGACTCCTTCCTTAAGCCCTAAGAAAAGTATTGAAGGTTTAATTGGTGGAATTGTTGGGGCTGCTATTTTAGGAGCTATTTATGGAGGTTATCTAAAGACAATTGTTCGATTTAGTTTCAATCCTATTATTGTATTCGCCATGATATGTGGAATTGGAGCAGCGATTTCTGTTATTGGAGATTTAGCTGCATCCGCTATTAAACGTGATTCTAACATTAAGGATTATGGTACATTGATTCCAGGACATGGTGGAATTTTAGATCGTTTTGACAGTATTATTTTGATAGCACCAGTTATATATTACTTGACATTGATGCTTTCAGGAGGCGCAGTATAGTGAGATATGTTTCAATTATTGGTTCCACAGGCTCCATTGGAACACAGACACTAGAAGTGATACGAGAGCAAGGAGATTTTAAAGTTTCTGCTTTAGCAGCTGGAAGCAATATTGAGTTATTAGAGAAACAGGCAAGAGAATTTAAACCATTTATCGTTGGTGTATTTGTAGAAGAAAAGGCTGCTGAATTAAAGAATCGCTTAAAGGATACCAATATTAAAGTAGTATCTGGAATGGACGGTTTAATTGAAGTGGCTGTTCAAGAAAAAAGTTCTATTGTTGTAACTGCAGTTGTTGGCATGATAGGAATTCGTCCTACCATTTCCGCAATTCAAGCTGGAAAAGATATTGCACTTGCCAATAAAGAAACTTTAGTCACCGCAGGACATTTGATTATGCCTATGGTAAAAGAAAAGGGTGTGAATTTATATCCAGTAGACAGTGAACATTCTGCAATCTTTCAGTGTTTACAGGGAGAGGAAATGCGAGAAATTGATTCTCTTATTATTACCGCTTCTGGCGGTCCATTTAGAAAATACACCTTGAAAGACTTGGAGCATGTAACAGTAGCAGATGCATTGAATCACCCAAACTGGTCTATGGGTTCTAAGATAACCATTGATTCAGCAACTCTTGTAAATAAAGGACTTGAAGTCATTGAAGCAAAATGGCTCTTTGGTGTTGATTTTGACCAAATAAACGTAGTGGTACAACCAAAGAGTATTATCCATTCTATGGTTCAATTTTTAGATGGGGGAGTCATGGCACAACTGGGAACTCCAGACATGAAACTGCCAATTCAATATGCATTATACTATCCTCATAGACGTTCTTTAGGTGGAGAGCGATTAAATTTTGCCCAAATCGGAAGCCTTACTTTTGAAGAACCTCCAATAGATGTTCTAAAAGGATTAAAATATGCATATGATGCAGGAAGAATTGGTGGGTCTATGACTACGGTTTTAAATGCCGCAAATGAAAAAGCAGTTTCTTTATTTTTAAATGAAAAGATACAATTTTTAGATATTTATCGTATCATTGAAGATGCTATAAATGCCCATACTGTAATTGAAAATCCTTCTTTGGAAGAAATTCTGGAAACAGAACAGTGGGTCTATGACTTTATAGAAAGCAGGTAACAACTTGAATATAATCATCGCTATTTTAATCTTTGGAATCATAATTATTATTCATGAGCTGGGACATTTTTTAATTGCAAAGAAAAATGGAATCCGAGTGGATGAATTTTGCGTAGGTCTTGGACCAAAGATTATTGGAAAGAAATTTGGAGAGACAGAGTATGCCCTAAGGCTACTTCCTTTTGGAGGAGCTTGTATGATGGGAGAAGACGAGGAAAGAGATGAACCAGATGCATTTAACAACAAATCAGTTTATGCAAGAATGGCAGTTATCTTTGGAGGTCCTCTTTTTAACTTTATTTTAGCTTTTGTTCTCTCTTTCATTATGATAGCAATGTCTGGTGCTGATATTCCTAAAGTATATCAAACGGAAAAAAACTCTCCAATACAAGAAGCCGGAGTGAAATCCGGTGATATTTTGAAAGAAATTGACGGAAAGAGGATATACAATTATCGAGAATTATCTTACTATTTTATGTTAAATTATAAAGGTGGCTCACTGCCTTTGACCATTGAGCATAATGGAAAAGAAAAAATCATATCCGTGACCCCAAAATATGATAAACAGCAAAAAAGATATCTTGTAGGTGTAACATGGAAGGGATATGAAAAAGTGGGTCCCCTTCAAACAATAGAATACTCATTCCATGAAGTTTCATTACAAATTCGAGTGACTCTTAAAAGTGTTGCAAAACTTGTAACTGGACAGCTGTCAATGAAAGATTTATCTGGACCTGTTGGAATCGTAAAACAAGTAGGAGATACCTATAACTCAGTGATACCATTTGGGTTAAAAGCATTGATTAGTACCATGCTCAGTATTGCCGTTTTAATTAGTGCCAATTTAGGTGTTATGAACCTGCTTCCACTGCCAGCATTAGATGGTGGACGATTATGTTTTTTAATCCTTGAAGCACTTCGAGGAAAACCTATAAAACAAGAAATTGAGGCATACGTTCACGGTGCTGGATTAATACTGTTGTTAGCTCTTATGATATTTGTAATGTATCAGGATGTTCTAAAGATATTTTAAAGGAGAAGCCTATGTATACAAGAGAGAATACAAGAAAAGTTCAGATAGGAAATCGAGTCATTGGAGGAGGAAATCCTGTTTTGATTCAATCTATGACAAATACAAAAACCGAAGATGTAGAGGCAACCGTTGCTCAGATTTTAGCATTAGAACAGGCAGGCTGTGATATTGTTCGAAGTACCGTTCCTAGTATAGAAGCAGCAAAAGCATTGAAACAAATAAAAAAACAAATTCATATTCCTCTTGTAGCAGATATTCATTTTAATTATGAACTAGCCATTGCAGCGATGGAATATGGTGCAGACAAAATCCGAATCAATCCTGGAAACATTGGATCTGACGAGAAAATTAAAGCAGTTGTAGATTGTGCAAAAGAACGTAAGATTCCAATTCGAGTTGGTGTAAATAGTGGTTCTTTAGAAAAGCATTTAGTGGAACAATACCATGGAGTAACTGCAGAAGGATTAGTTGAAAGTGCTTTAGATAAAGTCGCTATGATTGAACAGTTTGGTTATGATAATATGGTGGTAAGTATTAAGTCATCTGATGTTTTAATGTGTGAAAAAGCTTATGAGTTATTTGCAGAAAAAAGTAACTATCCTTTACACGTTGGAATTACAGAGTCAGGAACTGTCTTTAGTGGAAATATTAAATCTGCCATTGGACTTGGATTAATTTTAAACAAAGGAATTGGAGACACCATTCGAGTTTCTTTGACTGGAGATCCATTGAACGAAATCGCAAGTGCAAAACTGATTTTAAAAACACTTGGTCTTCGTAAGGGTGGAATAGAAGTAGTATCTTGCCCTACTTGTGGAAGAACAAATATTGATTTAATTGGTCTTGCAAATCAAGTAGAAACTATGGCTGCAAATTTCGAGAACTTAAATATTAAGGTTGCAGTTATGGGATGCGTAGTCAATGGTCCAGGGGAAGCAAAAGAAGCAGACATTGGAATTGCTGGCGGCATAGGAGAAGGTCTTCTAATGAAAAAAGGAGAAATTATCCGAAAAGTACCAGAAGATCAATTATTAGACACCTTACGGTATGAATTAGAACATTGGGGAGAGATTTAAATGGCGCAAGCAAAATCGTTTTTTATTGTTTTTCCTGATTTAAAAGTTTCAGATAATATGAAACAAATCTTTGAAAATGTATTGATAGATGAGGTTGTATACCAAAAGAAGAGCAATACACTATGCATTCATTTTCATTGTGAACATATTATTTCAAGAATTGATACATGGAAGATGGCAAAACAGATTCGGGAACAGTTGTTTTCTAAACGGTTTGTAAAAGTACGTTTTCATGAAGCTTTTCAATTGTCAGATCAATACAATACAGAGCATATTGTAAATAATTATATAAAAAGCTTCCTCTTTGATTTGAAAGGTCAAGGGGAAGTTATTTTTAACGTTGTCCGAAAGAGTAATATCGAAGTGAATGAGAATATTATTAATATCACTTTGGAAGATACCTTTATTAATCGCAGTAAATCTGTGGACATTAAGGAATATTTTGAATCTGTTTTTCAAGATAGGTTTCAACGAGAAGTAAAAGTAGGCTTTCATTTTACAGATAAGATTGACAATGCATTAAAGAAAGAAAGCCAGTATAAACTTCAAAAAGAAATTGAGGAGATCGTCGAGCAGGCAGATCAAGTTGCCAAAGAACACGAAAACGACCAAAAAGCAGCAAAGAAAAAGGAAACTTTTGATTACAACAAGAAGTATGCAAAAAAACGAATTGAGGATGATCCAACGTTACTTTACGGTCGAAACGTAGAAGGTGACTTAATGGAAATCAAGGAAGTTTTTGATGAAATTGGTGAAATTGTTGTTCGTGGACAGATTTTTGAGATAGAAACAAGAGAAATTCGGAACGAAAAATCAATTATTATGTTTAGTGTCACTGACTTTACAGATAGTATTCGGTGCAAAATATTTGTAAAAAACGAACAATTACCAGATGTATTATCAGGCATTGCAAAGGGTAAATTCATACGAATCAAAGGGATGGCAATTTATGATAAGTTTGACCATGAGATTACTCTATCTTCGGTAATTGGAATTAAGATGATTTCAGATTTTAGACAAAAACGTCAGGATAATATGATGGACAAGAGAGTGGAACTTCATATGCATACGGTTATGAGTGACAATGATAGTGTTGTTCAAATCAAAGAAATTGTACAAAGAGCCCATGACTGGGGACATAAGGCACTTGCAATTACTGACCATGGGGTGCTTCAGGCCTTTCCAATTGCAAGACATGCCTATGAAGATTTAAGATTAGAAGAAGATGATCCCTTTAAGATTATTTATGGAGTGGAAGGATATTTTGTAGATGATTTGGGAGATTTGGTTCAAAATGACCATGGACAATCCCTAGACGATAGTTATGTTGTCTTTGATATTGAAACCACTGGATTTAACAATCAAGAAGACCGTATCATTGAAATTGGCGCTGTAAAAGTAATAGAAGGAAAGATAACTGAGACATTTAGCGAGTTTGTAAATCCACAGATTCCAATTCCTTTCCGAATTACACAACTGACTACAATTACAGACCAAATGGTAATAGATGCAGATACAATTAGTGAAGTTCTACCACGTTTCTTTGAGTTTTCTAAAGGTTCTATCTTAGTTGCACATAATGCAAACTTTGACATTGGATTTATTAAGGAAAATGCCAAAAGGCTAAATTTAACCTATGATTATACATCAGTGGATACATTGGGATTAGGACGATGTCTCCTTCCTCATTTAGGAAAATTCACTTTAGATAATATTTGTAAGAATTTGAATATTAAATTAGAAACCCATCACCGGGCAGTAGATGATGCAACGGCAACAGGTAAGATTTTTGTGAAGTTCATTGAAATGTTAAATCGAAGAGAACTAGACAATTTATCTAAGGTGAATGACTTTGTGTCTAATTCAGAAGATTTTATTAAAAAGAGTATGTCTTATCATGGAATTATTTTAGTGAAAAATAATATTGGAAGAGTCAATTTAAACCGTTTAGTTTCTGAAGCTCATATTCATTACTTTAACCGAAGACCTAGAATGCCAAAGTCTTTGATTAACAAATATCGAGAAGGCTTGATTTTGGGTTCTGCCTGTGAAGCAGGGGAGTTGTACCGAGCTATTGTTGACAGGCGTTCAGACGAGGAGATTGCAAAAATTGTAGAATTTTATGATTATCTTGAGATTCAACCCCTTGGGAATAATAAATTTATGATTGAATCCAATCGATATGAAAATATTAATTCCATGGATGATGTGGAAGCTATTAATCGACGAATTGTAGAGTTAGGAGAAATCTATCATAAACCAGTGGTAGCAACTTGTGATGTACATTTTTTAGATCCAGACGATTCTATTTATCGTGCCATTTTAATGGCTGGAAAAGGATTTAAGGATGCAGATGATCAGCCTCCTTTATATTTTAGAACAACGGAAGAAATGCTTGATGAGTTTGCTTATTTAGGAAGTGACAAAGCAAGAGAAGTGGTAATTACCAATCCAAATAAAATCAACGAGATGATAGAGAATATTTCGCCAATCCACCCAGATAAGTGTCCGCCAGTTATTGAAAATTCAGACAGAGATTTAAGAGATATTTGTTACAATCGTGCCCATGAAATTTATGGTCCTAATCTTCCAGAAAGAGTAACAAAACGATTAGACAGAGAGCTGGATTCTATCATTGGAAATGGTTATGCAGTTATGTATATTATTGCACAAAAATTAGTATGGGATTCTAATGACCATGGATATTTAGTTGGTTCCAGAGGATCTGTAGGTTCTTCCTTTGCAGCAACTATGTCAGGAATTACAGAGGTGAATCCACTGCCAGCACATTATATTTGTCCAAATTGTTATTATGTTGATTTTGATTCGGACCAAGTAAAAGAATATGCATCCAAAGGTATGTCTGGATATGATATGCCAGATGCTGTCTGCCCCAAATGTGGAAAGCCTCTTCGTAAAGAGGGACATGATATTCCATTTGAAACATTCCTTGGATTTAAAGGGGATAAAGAACCGGATATTGATCTTAATTTCTCAGGAGAATACCAAGGGAAAGCCCATGCTTATGTTGAGGTTATCTTTGGAAAGGGTAAAGCTTTTCGTGCAGGAACCATTGGAACTTTGGCGGAAAAAACGGCTTATGGATATGTATTAAAATATTTAGAAGAACGTGGAATTTCCAAGCGAAAGTGCGAAATCGAACGATTGGCCATGGGATGTACAGGGGTCAAAAGAACAACGGGACAGCATCCAGGTGGAATTATTGTAGTTCCCCACGATAAAGAAATATATGATTTTACCGCCATTCAGCATCCTGCAAATGATATGAAAACACCAATTATTACCACACATTTTGAGTACCATTCCATTGACCAGAATTTATTGAAACTTGATATTCTTGGACATGATGATCCATCTATGATTCGTAGAATGGAAGATATTACAGGAGTAAATGCAGCGGATATTCCTTTAGATGACCCATCGGTTATGGAACTGTTTCATGGAACAAAAATTCTTGGAATTACACCAGAAGATATTGGAGGAACCCCTCTTGGCTCTCTTGGAGTTCCAGAGTTTGGAACAGACTTTGTTATCCAAATGCTTCAAGATACCAATCCACAAAGCTTTTCAGATTTAGTTCGTATTTCAGGATTATCTCATGGCACCAATGTTTGGCTTGATAACGCACAGACACTGATTCAAAATGGCGAATGTGAAATATCTACAGCTATTTGTACTCGTGATGATATTATGGTTTACTTGATTAATCAAGGATTAGATGAAGCGTTGTCCTTTACTACTATGGAAGCAGTTCGTAAAGGAAAAGGGCTGAAACCAGAGATGGAAGAAGCCATGAAAGAAAAGGGTGTTCCAGACTGGTACATTTGGTCATGCAAGCAAATTAAGTATATGTTCCCAAAAGCCCATGCAGTTGCCTATGTTATGATGGCATGGCGGATTGCCTGGTTTAAAGTTTTTCATCCACTGGCTTACTATGCAGCATACTTTAGTATTCGTGCCAAGTCATTTTCCTATGCAGATATGTGTATGGGAAAAGAGCATCTTATGGAGCGAATGAAAGAAATTACTTCTGTTCCAAAAGAACAGGCAAAACCTGCAGACCTTGACCTTCTTCGTGAAATGAAAATTGCAGATGAAATGTATGCACGTGGATTTGAATTTATGCCCCTTGACATTTATAAAGCAAAAGCAGTAGATTTTCAGGTGATGGATGGAAAATTAATGCCAGCATTTTCAAGTTTGGATGGTATGGGTGAAAAGGCGGCAAGAGCAGCCGAAGAGGCAGGTAAGGGAGAACCTTATACTTCGTTGGAGAACTTTAGAAATCGAACCAAAGCACCAAAGGCTGTTATTGATCTAATGAGTGAGCTTGGAATTATGGGTGATTTAGAGGAAACAGACCAATTACAATTCCAGTTTGATATGTAAAGAATTAAAAAAGTTCTTAATAACTTACATATCTTTAGAAGCTCCTTGCACATCCAATAATTATGTGATACAATGTATAAAGCATAAAAATTACTTAAGAGTGGACGGAAGTCCACTCTTATTGTTTGTTTTTATATGACAATTCAAAGGAGGAACATAACTTGGCAAATAAAGCAGTGATTGAAGAAAAAGTAGAAGCAATCGTTACACCAATTATTGAAGAGAATCAGTTTGAACTTGTAGATGTTGAATATGTAAAGGAAGGTGCTAACTGGTATTTGCGTGTATATGCAGATAAAGAAGGTGGAATTAATATTGATGATTGTGTATTTATTAGTCGTGCATTAGAAGAAAAGCTAGATGCAGATGATTTTATTGAAGATGCATATATTTTAGAAGTTAGTTCTCCGGGGTTAGGAAGAGCCTTAAAGAAAGAAAGAGATTTTGTCCGAAGTATTGGAGAGTCTATTGATTTTAAACTTTACAGAGCAATCAATAAACAAAAAGAGTTCACAGGGATTTTGAAAGAATATACAGGTTCAACCCTTGTGGTTCACATAGATGATGAAGATAAGACATTCGAGACAAAGGACATAGCAAGTGTTCGTCTGTCACTAGATTTTTAAAGGAGGAGAATGAAAAATGAGTGAATTAATCGATGCATTAAACCAATTGGAAAAAGAGAAAAACATAAAAAAAGAAGTAATTATGGAGGCAATTGAGAATTCTTTAGTTGCTGCCTGTAAACGTGATTTTGGGAATGCTGACAATGTTGTAGTCAATATGGATCGTACAACAGGTGATATTGAAGTATATGCAAACAAAGATGTGGTAGAAGAAGTGGAAGACGATGCACTTCAAATTAGTCTTGCAAAGGCAAAAGCAATTAATACAAAGTATGAATTAGGTGATGTAGTTCCAATTGAAATTACACCAAAAGATTTTGGACGTATTGCGGCAATGCACGCAAGAAGTGTTATTGTACAAAAGATTAAAGAAGAAGAAAGAAGAGTTGTATTTGATCATTTCTACTGCAAAGAAAAAGACATTGTAACTGGTGTTGTTCAACGATATGTTGGAGAAAACGTAAGTGTAAGTCTTGATGACAAAACAGATGCGCTTCTAATGAAATCTGAACAAATCAAGGGAGAAGTATTTACACCAACAGAACGAATCAAGTTATATATTGTTGAAGTAAAAGATACAAATAAAGGACCAAGAATTTTAGTTTCAAGAACTCATCCAGAGCTTGTAAAACGTCTATTTGAGAAAGAAGTTGCTGAGATTCAAGACGGAACAGTTGAGATTAAGAGTATTGTTCGTGAAGCAGGTTCAAGAACAAAGCTTGCTGTATGGTCAAATGATTCTAATGTAGATCCTGTAGGAGCATGTGTTGGTATGAATGGTGCCAGAGTAAACGCCATTGTAAATGACCTACGAGGAGAAAAAATCGATATTATTAATTGGGATGAAGATCCTTGTATTTTTATTGAGAATGCATTAAGTCCATCAAAGGTTGTATCTGTAGCCGTTGATGTGGAAGAAAAGAGTGCAAGAGTTGTAGTTCCAGATTATCAATTATCTCTTGCAATTGGTAAAGAAGGACAAAATGCACGTCTTGCAGCTAGATTAACAGGATTCAAGATTGATATTAAGAGTGAGACACAGGCAGAACAAGAAGACTATCTTGCGCCTGAAGAAAAAGTTATCGATTTAGATGCTGAGATAGAAGATATCGTAGAAGAATAGAATAAATTATAGGAAGTGGTTATATGAGTCAAAAAACACCCAAAAGACAATGTATTGGATGTCATGAATCAAAAGATAAAAAAGAACTTGTTCGTATTGTGAAAGAAAAGAATGGTGATATTTCATTTGATCCAACAGGAAAAAAGAATGGAAGAGGTGCATATATATGCAATTCATCAGAATGTTTGGAGAAAGCCATGAAAAGCAAAGGCTTAAATCGTGCATTTAAGATGGAAATACCAGAAGAAGTTTACGAACAAGTAAAAAAGGAGATGATAGATTATGAACGATAAAGTGTTATCTCTCTTAGGACTGGCAACAAGATCAAGACATTTAGTCAGTGGTGAGTTCAGTGTAGAAGCATCTGTGAAAGCAGGAAAAGGGAAACTTGTAATTGTTGCCAAAGATGCCTCAGATAATGCAAAAAAGCAGTACACAAATATGTGTAATTTTTACAAAGTTCCATTGTACTTTTATAGCCAAAAAGATGAATTAGGTCATGCCATTGGAAAAGACTTCCGAGTTGCAGTAGCAGTAGAGGATGAAGGCTTTGCCAATTCAATTCGTACGAAACTAGATAATAACCGATAACGGAGGTGTAATATATGGGAAAAATCAGAGTCCATGAAATAGCAAAGAAATTTAACAAATCAAGTAAAGATATTATAAAAATTTTAACAGACAACCAGATTGATGTTAAAAATCACATGAGTACAATCGATGATGTAGGTGTTCGTATTATTGAAAAAACATTAAATGTTAAAACGGCTGCTCCTAAAAAAGAAGCTCCTAAAAATAATGCTCCTAAAAAAGAAGCACCAAAGAATAACGCTCCAGCAAAGGAACATAAAATTCTAAAAAAAGAAAATCCACAGAATTCTCAAAAATTTAACAAAAAGAATAAAACAGGTGGAAATAGTAATAACAATAATAACAACAATAACCGTAACAATAATGGAAAGTTTAATAATAACAACCGTTACAACGGAAAGAAGAAACAAAAGGATACTAGAAAGAAAAAAACAACTGGACCAGGTGCATTTATTAAGCCAGAACCAGTAAAAAAAGTTGAAGTAGATCCAAATCTTCCAGTAAAGATTCCTGAGATTCTTACATTAAAGGATTTTGCAGATGCACTTTCAATCCCTGCAAATGATATTATTAAAAAACTTTTAATTTCAGGCGGTGGATTAGTTAATCTTAATACAGAGTTAGACTTTGAACGTGCAGAAGAAATTGCAATAGAATATGATCGACTAGTTGAATTAGAAGAAAAAGTAGATGTCATTGAAGAAATTCTAAAAGAAGAAGAAGAGGAAGATGAATCTAAATTAGTAACAAGACCACCCGTTGTCTGTGTTATGGGTCACGTTGACCATGGTAAAACTTCTCTTCTTGATGCCATTCGTAAATCAAGTGTTACAACTGGAGAAGCCGGTGGAATTACACAGCATATTGGTGCGTATATGGTACCAACAAGCAACGGAAAGATTACATTTTTGGATACACCAGGACATGAGGCCTTTACGTCTATGCGTATGAGAGGGGCTCAATCTACAGATATCGCAGTTTTAGTTGTTGCCGCAGATGATGGAGTTATGCCTCAAACAATCGAAGCAATTAACCATGCAAAGGCTGCAGGAGTTGAAATTATTGTTGCTGTCAATAAAATTGACAAAGAAAATGCAAATATAGAACGTGTAAAACAAGAATTAACAGAATACGAATTAATTCCTGAGGATTGGGGAGGATCAACTATTTTCTGTCCAGTTTCAGCACATACACAAGAAGGAATCGCAGAGTTACTAGATATGATTTCATTAACAGCTGAGGTTCTTGAATTAAAAGCTAATCCTGAACGTAATGCACGTGGTATTGTTATTGAAGCACAGCTTGATAAAGGTCGAGGACCAGTTGCAACTGTATTAGTTCAAAAAGGAACTTTACACGTTGGAGATGCAATCGCTATTGGAAATGCCTTTGGAAAAGTTCGTGCAATGATTGATGATAAAGGGAAACGAGTTAAAGTTGCAGGACCATCCACTCCAGTTGAAATTCTTGGATTAAGTGAAGTTCCATTTGCAGGTGAGATTTGTATGGCAATGGAAAGTGAAAAAGAAGCGAGAGCTACTGCAGAAACATTTATTGCTTACGGAAGAGAAAAGATGCTTTCTGAAACAAAATCACAATTATCTCTTGATGACTTGTTTGATCAGATTCAGGCAGGAAGTGTAAAAGAATTAAATATTATCGTAAAAGCTGATGTACAAGGATCTGTGGAAGCGGTAAAACAAAGTTTGTCTAAATTATCAAATGACGAAGTTGCAGTTAAAGTAATTCATGGTGGTGTTGGAGCCGTAACAGAATCTGATGTTATGCTTGCATCTGCATCCAATGCAATTATTATTGGATTTAATGTTCGTCCAGATCCAACAGCAAAATCTGCTGCAGAACGTGACAAGGTTGATTTAAGATTATATCGTGTTATCTATACTGCAATTGATGATATTGAAGCAGCTATGAAGGGTATGTTAGAACCTGAATTTGAAGAAAAAGTAACAGGACACGCAGAAGTTCGCCAGACATTTAAGGCTTCTGGAGTTGGAACAATTGCTGGTTCTTATGTGTTAGATGGAGATATTCAAAGAGGATCTACTGCACGTATCGTTCGTGACGGTATCGTAGTTCATGAAGGACCTTTAGCTTCTATTCGTCGATTCAATGACGATGTAAAAGAAGTTAAAACTGGATATGAATGTGGTATTGTATTTGAAAACTATAACGACATTAAAGAAGGGGATCAAATCGAAGCTTATATTATGGTTGAAATTCCTCGCTAAGATTTGTTGGTGAATAAAATGAGAAAAAACAGCATTAAGAATACAAGAATAAACGGTGAAGTTCAAAGAGAATTAAGCCGTATTATCAGCAGAGACATCAAGGATCCACGAATTGCACCTATGACATCTGTCATAGATGTTGTGGTTACATCTGATTTGAAACAATGTAAGGCATATATTAGTGTTCTCGGTGACCAAGAGGCAAAAGATGATACTATGGCAGGATTAAAAAGTGCTGTAGGATATATTAGAAGAGAATTGGCACATACAATTAACTTAAGAAATACACCTGAAATTACATTTATTCTAGATGATTCCATTGAATATGGAGTTAATATGTCAAAGAAAATTGATGAATTAAATCAATAGGAGATAAGTATAGAATGAAGAATTTTATTTCTGCAATTGAAAAGGCACAAACCATTGCAATCACAGGACATATTCATCCAGACGGTGATTGTATTGGCAGTTGTCTTGGATTAAGACAATATATTTTAGATCATTATAACGAAAAAAAAGTAGATGTTTACTTAGAATCTGTTCCACCTGAATTTGATTTTCTTTCAGGTGCAGACCAGGTTTTATTTGAGTCGTCCAAAGAATCATATGATTTATTCTTTCTCTTAGATTGTAGCAGTCTAGATCGCATAGAACCATTTTCGACAATGTTTGAGGCTGCAAAAAAGACATTTTGCATTGATCACCATATTAGTAATGATGGATTGGGAGATACACAAATTGTTCGTCCTACTGCCAGTGCAACTTGTGAAGTTTTATATGAATTATTTGAAAATAATAAAATAACCCTAGACTGTGCCTATTGCCTTTATACTGGTATTGTTCATGATACTGGCGTATTTAAGCATTCAAATACAAGTAAGAATACTATGATTTATGCTGGTAATTTAATTGAAAAAGGAATTGATACATCTATGGTAATAGACCATACATTTTATCAAAAGACATTGATACAAAATAAATTATTAGGACAGGCTCTATTACAGAGTAAGACATATCATAAGGGACATGTTATCACTTCTTATATTTCACAAGATGATATGAAGAAGTTTGGAGCAAAAACCAGCGATACCAACGGGATTATTGACCAGCTTCGTATTACAGAAGGTGTGGAAGTTGCCATCTTTATTTATGATTTAGGAGATGACACATACAAGTTTAGTATGCGCTCTAATGGGGCAAATGTAGCCAAGATTGCCCAAAAGTTTGGTGGCGGAGGACATATTCGCGCTGCTGGATTTAGCACAAAAGATAATTATGAAGATGTTTTAACTAACATATTAAAAGATTTATAGAGGTAGATATGATACATGGTATTATGAATATAAGAAAAGAAGCAGATTTTACATCCCATGATGTAGTCGCAAAGCTTCGTGGAATCTTAAAACAAAAGAAGATTGGCCATACAGGAACCCTTGATCCAGAGGCAACAGGTGTATTGCCTATTTGTCTTGGACGAGGAACCAAGCTTTGTGATATGCTTACAGATAGCAATAAAGAATATAAAGTCACTTTTCGCCTTGGAATTGAGACAGATACAGAAGATATCTGGGGCAACGTTTTAAAGGAAACACCAGTAGATTTAGATTGTGGTATTTGTATGAAAACCATTATCTCTTTTTGTGGAGATTATGAGCAGATTCCACCCATGTATTCTGCAAGAAAAGTAGATGGAAAAAAGCTCTACGAACTTGCAAGAGAAGGAAAGGTTATTGAAAGAAAACCTAAAAAGGTCAGAATCCTTGCAATCTATGATTTAGATATACAGCTTCCTGATATTTCAATGACTGTACTTTGCAGCAAAGGAACTTATATTCGTAGTTTGTGTAGAGATATTGGCTTAAAACTTGGAACTGGAGCGACTATGACATCCTTAGAACGCACTTGTACCAGTGGATTTGATATAAAAGATAGTATTACGCTTTCACAGGTAGAAGAAGCCGTTAAAAATGGAACTATAGATCAATATATTATTCCAGTGGATGATATGTTTCAAGATGAGCCAAAAGCCACAGCAAAAAAAGAGTTCTATAAACTTCTTTACAATGGAAATCCATTAAAGGAAGAACATCTAAAAGAAAGTAATATAAATAAAAGAAAACGACTTAGAATATACGACGAAGAAGAACATTTTATTGGTATTTATGAATGGAAAGATGGAAAGAAAATGTTTTTTCCTGAAAAAATATTCTATGAGATGAATTAGAGAACGTTGACGAGAAAGGAACTGTGTACTATGGAATATGTACATCAAACGGAAGACTTTAAATTTGAAAATACCGTAGTTGCCTTAGGTAAATTTGATGGTTTACATAAAGGGCATCAACTGATTTTTGATGAGCTGTTAGCTTATAAAAGACAGGGATTAAAATCAGTTGTATTTTCATTTGATCGTCCCCCTGTAGAGACACTAAAATCAGAAAATTATCGTGTCATTTACACAAAAGAAGAAAAAGCAAAAATTTTAACTCAAATAGGTATTGATGTTTTAATTGAGCATCCATTTACCAAAGGATTTTCACATTTATCTCCTGAAGATTTTGTCATCAAGATTTTGATTCAAAAAGTTGGAATGAAAGTATTAGTTGTAGGAGATGACTGTGGATTTGGATATAAAAGACGTGGAAATGTTCAAGTATTGCAAAAATTATCAAAGGAATATGATTTTAAATTAATCGTAATTCCAAAATTAAAATTAAACGGTGATATTATTTCAAGTACAAGAATTCGTAATCTATTAAACGAAGGAAAAATTGAAGAAGCCAATGACCTAATGCCTGGTCCATTTTTGGTTGCCGGTCCAGTTGTCCATGGAAATAATCTTGGAAAGCAGGTTCTTGGAATTCCAACAGCCAATCAAGTTCCAAATCCAGAAAAGTTATTGCCGCCAAATGGCGTTTATATTTCCAGAATTAGAATCAAAGAACATGTTTACTATGGAGTAAGCAATATTGGATATAAACCTACAATTGAAGGCAAGAAACACATGGGAATTGAAACTTTTATTATAGATTTTGACAGGGATATTTATCACAAGAAAATAGTAGTAGAACTACTACATTTTAAGCGTCCAGAAATGAAATTTGACTCACTTGAAGATTTAGGAAATCAAATGAATCAAGATATTTTGTTTGCAAAAAAATATATAGAACAAAACTTCTAAATAGGTTATAATAGAGATAACTTATAGACAGATAGAAGGGAGCGATTGTTATGAGTACAAAGACAGTTATTACAATCGGAAGACAATATGGTAGCGGTGGACATTTAATCGGTAAGAAATTAGCCGAGGAACTTGATATTCCATTCTATGATAGTGAATTACTTAAAGTTGCAGCAAAAGAAAGTGGAATCTGCGAAGAGATATTTGAAAGCTTCGACGAAAAGCCAACAACAAGTTTTCTTTATTCCCTCGTAATGGATCCCTATTCTTTAGGATACAATTCTAATTCATTTGATTTGCCATTGAATCACAAAGTATTTTTGGCAGCATTTGATACCATTAAGGATATCGCATCAAAAGGACCTTGTGTTATTGTTGGACGATGTGCAGATTATGCTTTAGAAGATTTTGATAATTGCGTCAGTGTGTTTATTCATGCACCATTTGAGGCAAGAATCAAGCGAATTCAAGAAGAGTATGGTGTGCCAGAGAACAAGAGCAAAGAAGCACTTATTAAAAAGGATAAACAGCGTGCCAGCTATTATAACTATTACAGTTCTAATAAGTGGGGAGATGCTAAATCTTATGATTTCTCACTAGACAGCCAGTTCCTTGGAATTGATGATACTGTGGAATTGATTAAGGATATTATTAATCGTAAAGAAGCCAAAGACAACGCAGAATCATAGAATACATAAAAAGAACGAAAGCTTGATTTTACATCTAGCTTTCGTTCTTTTTATGTATCATCGTGCTTTTCCCTAAGTCGAACTTTGGTTGCTGCCTGTCTTCTTCTTGTATCTGACATAGCTGCATAGTGCTTTCTCGTTGTATTTACATCAGAATGACCTAATACTTCAGCCACAAGGTAAATATCATCTGTTTCCTGGTATAAAGCAGTACCATAGGTACTTCGTAACTTATGAGGAGTAATTCGTTTTAGTGGTGTTACCTCTTTTGCATATTTTTTTACTAAATTCTGAACTGCTTTCACTCCAATTCGTTTTCTTTGAAGAGAGTAGAAGAGAGCGTTTTCATGCCCTTCTTTTGGTATGATTTTGGCTCTAGTTCCATTTATATATCCTTCGAGTGCATCGGCGACTTCATCTCCAAAATAGACTGTCATTTCCTTGCGTCCTTTCCGAATAATATGGATTCCGTAATTATTAAAATCGACATCTGTAATATCTAAACCAACTAATTCAGATACACGAATTCCAGTTCCAAGAAGGAGAGTAATAATTGCAAAATCTCGTTCCTTTGTCTTTTCATAAAAGGTTCTTCTCTGTCCAGTGAGTTGATTGCCTCCATTTTCAATATGGTCTAATAACTTAGCAACCTCATCAGCTTCTAAACGGATAATATCATGTTCTCTAATCTTTGGCATATCTACAAGTAACGTGGGATTGGTCTTAATCACCTGACGTTTATAGTAATATGCATAAAAGCTTCGGAGAGCAGACATCTTCCGAAATACCCCTGTTTCGGTATTGTGCATTCGCTTTTCATCATTGTGATAAATCTTTAGATATTCCATATATTCTTCTAAATCAACAGATTCAATCTTATCTAAATCTTCCGGTTTAAAATCTTGCATCGTAAAGTTTTTATAAACAGGATTCTCAGATCTCAAATATTCAAAAAATACATGTAAATCATATGCATAAGCAATTCTTGTTCTTACTTGGGTTTTTGAATCAATGGCTCGAAAAAATTCCTTGCAAAAAGGAGGCAGTCTCTTAATTAAATCTCTTAATTTAATGGTTTGTTCTGCTGTTAAATCATCATAATATGATTGGGTTTTCATGATATAGGCTCCTTTGTGTATTTATACCATAATAACATTTGTATTATTTTGTATCTTTTCTACCGCAGTCTTAGGTGCTTGATTATCTGTAATTAAATAGTCAATTTCTGACCAGTGGCAAAATTCAAATAGAGTTCGACTATGGAATTTTGTACTGTCTGAAAGAATAAAGGATGTTTCACTGGCATCCACAATGTTTTTCTTAAATTCAGCTTCTTCATAGGAGGCTGTTGCAGGTCCCTCTAAATCCAAAAATCCATCAGTTCCAATAAAAGAAACATCAGCATGGATGGAACGGAGTTCTTCATTCGCCCATTTTCCGATAATTCCAAAACTACTTGGACGTGCTAATCCTCCAAATGAAAATATATGATTCTCAGACTTAACTAGCAGCTGCAAAGCAATAATAGAATTAGTGAAAATAGTTAAATCTTTTTCTAAAGACAAAAGTTTTGCCAATGTATAGTTGGTAGAACCTGCATCTAAAATAATGGTACTTTTGGGTGGAATATGGGCAAGTGCTTCAATTGCAATCCTTGTCTTGGAATCTTTGTTCTCCGTTTTCTTTTTTTCTACAGGGCGTTCTAGCATAGAAGATGCAATGGTTGCTCCACCATGGCTTTTGATGGCAATTCCTTCTTTTTCTAAAAAGATAATATCTTTTCTAATTGTTTCAGTGGAAACGCCAAATTCTTTTGAAGCATCCCCTACTTTTATACTTCCATTGGATAATAATATTTGAGCCAATTGATTTCTTCGATCGGCTGTTAATTGTTTTGACATACGATACTCCTTATAAAAATGATTTGACTATACTATAACATAGAGAACTTGGGAATAAAAGAGTCTCAATTTAAAATAAATTGTGAATTTATACCCTTTTTTCTTGTGTTCTTTTTGATTTTTCACTTAATCGCAAAGTATCGCAAGATAAAACATTTAAAATAGTTGCGAAAAAACTATTGACAGCAACTAATCGCAAGGTATATAATTGCGATAAGTTGTTAAACAATAACAATTAGAAAAAGGAGGTTTTCTAATGAATGAAAAAGTTCAATTGTTTTTAGATATTAATGAACCTTATGCAGCAGGTTTTTTTGAAGAAGAAAACAAAGGTTTGTTCTCTCGATTTTCAAGAGCACAAAGACGTTATTTTGAAAGTCGACCAGTCGATGATTATCGAGGCAAACGATTATACCCAAGCGGGGTACTTAATTATGCTGGATATGCAGTGTATCCAGAATGTGCAAAGACGTTTAATCCAGATTATTATGTTCCACTTTATGAAAAGAGTCCCCAAGGGGCTAAAATCATGAAGGAAGTTAGGGATAAATCGAATTTTACAGTTGTTCCAAGTGCTGCATATATAACGGTTAGTGGGTATACACACTCTACACCACACTACGAAAGAATATTGAAAGAAGGGTTTGACTCATATATTGAAAGAATTAAAAAAATCAAAGATGTAGATATGAGAGAAGGACTACTGGATCTTTTGGAAGGTATTCGGAATTATCATAGCAGAGGTCTTGCTTATTTAAAAAGTATAGACGCTGATTCAGAATTAATTGAAGCTTTAGAACAAGTGCCATTTCAACCAGCAAGAAACGTATATGAAGCCATTGTCTGTTGGAATTATGTTATGTATCTTGAAGGTGTTGATAATGTAGGAATGATAGATTCAGGTTTGGCACCATATTATAAGGGCGAAGACATTTCAAAAGAAATCAGAGAGTTATTTGAAAATGTAAATGATAATGGTAAATGGAATTGCTGTCTTGGACCTGAGTATAACGAAATTACAAAAATATGTTTAAAAGAGGGAGCTGGACTTCGCAGACCACAGATGAATTTACGTGTAACAAAAGATATGCCGCAGGAAATTTGGGATCTTGCGTTAGAGGCAAATTACAGTGGTTGTGGAAATCCTTCTTACTATAATGAAGAGATGATTCAAACTATGCTGCCAGAAGGATTCCCTGGAATCACAAAGGAAGATTTACAACGATATTGTCCTGTAGGCTGTACAGAAACATGTATTGCTGGAATGACAAATACAGGTGGTATTGATGGAAATATAAATCTAGCAATGATTTTTGAAAATTATATGCAGGAACAGCTACCAAAAGCAGCCACATTTCAAGAATTTTATGATGGATACTTAGATGAGGTGAGAAAGGGTGTAAATTTATTCTTGTCTGATATTTGGAGGAATCATGAACAACGTGCAAAATATCTTCCAAATCCTATGCGTTCTTTGACCATTGATGATTGTATTGATACAGGTCTTGACTATAATAACGGCGGAGCAAGATATAACGCAGCCGTTACAAGTGAGACGGGAATGATTAATGTTATTGATTCAATGTTGTCAATTAAACATTTGATTTTTGATAAACAACGATTTTTACCAGATGAATTTTTAAGATTAATGGATTTGGGAGATAAACATTTATATGAACTCCTAAAAAAATGTCCTCATTATGGAGTAGATGATGAAGATTGTGATCAACTGGCTCATGATTTTACTACATATTTTTATGGACTATATAAAGATAAGAAATGTTATAGAGGTGGAAAATGTTGCCCAACATCTCATCAATATAATCGACATCCCAAAGAAGGAAAAAAAGTTGGTCCAACTCCAGATGGCCGATTAAGAGGTGAATCCCTCAATGATTCTATTGGTGCATTAAGTGGTAAAGCAACCAACGGACCAACAGCAATGATGTTAAGTGCTTCAAAAATTGATCAAAAGGATATTTACGGAATGAATGCTCTTAATTTATCAATCAACAAAAAGTTTGCCAAGAATTCGTTGGAAGCATTATTAAAAGGATATATGGAAGAGAATGGTGCAATGGTGCAGATTACCATTACTTCAAAGGAAGATTTACTAGATGCAATGGTACATCCAGAGAAACATGATGATTTGGTTGTCCGAGTTGGGGGATACTCAGAATATTTTAATCGCTTAACTCCTGATTTAAAACAAGTCATCATTGAAAGAACATTACATGAGGATTAAAGGTGAAAAAAATGATAGAAGGAACAGTGTTTGATATTTCAAGATATTGTTTAGATGACGGACCGGGCATAAGAACCACAGTGTATTTAAAAGGCTGTCCACTTCGATGTGCATGGTGTCATAATCCAGAATCTAATAGTAAAGAAATACAAATAGGATTTGAGAAAAACAAATGTGTTTCTTGTATGGCGTGTGCCAGAGTCTGTCCTAATCATTGCCATGAATTTAACAACAAGGGACATATATTTCATCGCGAAAATTGTATTGCTTGTGGGAAATGTACAAATGTTTGTGAGTATGATTCCCTAACTCAAATTGGACAAAGGATGACAGTCCATCAGATTATGAAAACAGTAGTAAGAGATCAATCATTTTATAAAACATCGGGAGGTGGTTTAACTGTATCTGGCGGTGAGGCATTATATCAGCCAGAATTCACAAAATTATTATTAAAGAGTGCAAAAGACGCTGGAATCCACACTTGTATGGAAACCAGTGGATTTACAAACACAGAAACGTTACTTGAAATAGCACCATATGTAGATTTGTTTTTGTATGACTGCAAACATATGAATTCTAACATACATAAGGAAATTACACAGGTTGATAATAAAATTATTCTTGATAATTTAAAGCAACTAGACAAGATAGGAAAAGCCATTGTCCTCCGGCTTCCTGTGATTCCATGCATCAACGATACACAAGAACATTTCTGCAAAGTTGGCGAACTTGCAAACCAATTAACACATGTAGAGTATTTGGAGGTACTGCCTTATCATCCATTGGGCTTATCGAAAGCGGCTCTCCTTGATATGAAAATGCCATATCATTCCAAAGAAGTTCCGTTAGCTAAAACAGTGGATGAATGGGTAAAAGAAATCCAGTCATTTACAACAAAACAAGTAATCCATTCAAAAATTTAACATGAAAACCAAGATTAAAGGAGAGAAAAATGAAATTATTTATTGATGATTTAGACATTGAAAAAGTAAAAGAACTATGGGATTTATATCCAGTCGATGGAGTAACAAGTAATCCTACGATTTTAAGTAAAACAGGACGACAACCTTTGGAAGTATTAAAGGAAATACGAGAATTCATTGGTTCTAATAAGACATTAATGACTCAGGTTGTATCAACAAATGCAGAAGGAATGATTGCAGAAGCAAAGGTAATTACAGATGCTATTGGAAAGGAAAATACATATGTAAAAGTACCTGCAAATCCACAGGGATTAAAAGCAATTAAAACTTTGAAAAAAGAAGGATATCAAATTTGTGCAACAGGTATTTATACAGTAGCTCAAGGATTCTTGGCTGCACAAGCAGGAGCTGATCTTGTAGCACCATATATCAATCGTATTGATAATCTAGGCGGAGATGGAATTCAGGTTGCAAAGGATATTCAAGATATTTTAAATGCGTATCATCTTCCAACAGGCATTTCCTCTGCAAGCTTTAAAACAACAAAACAAGTGATTGAATTAGCAAAATACGGAATTGAAGCCGCAGCAATTAATGTAGAAGTATGGGAAGCATTTATGAAAAATGAAGTTGTAGATGCAGCCATTGATAAATTCAACAGTGATTTTGAGGGATTAGTAGGTAAAAATAAAACATTTTTAGATTTATAGGCAGGTAGAGAAGATGAAGATAATTGTAACAAAAGACTACAAAGAGATGAGTTCACAGGCAGCAGCATTGATTGCTAAAGAAATAAAAGAAAATCCACAGGCACTCCTTGCCCTCTCTACAGGATCATCCCCTATGGGAACATATGAAGAAATGATTCGTCTCCATAAAGAGGAAGGTTTGGATTTTCGTCAAATTAGATCCTTGAACATGGATGAATACATAGGATTAGATAAAAACCATCCACAAGGATACAACTATTTTATGAACCATTATTTATATCAACATGTAAACATTGATACAAAAAATACATTTGGACCAGATGCTGTGAATCAGAATTTGAATCAGGCAGCATTAGACTTTGATCAAAAAATCAAAGACGAGGGTGGTATCGATCTTATTTTGTTAGGTATTGGGAGAGATGGACATATTGCATTTAATATGCCATCCAATGAATTAAGCCTGGCAACCCATATTCAAAAATTATCAAAAGCTACCATCAAGGATAATTCAAGATTTTTTGACGATGTGAATCAAGTGCCTGTAGAAGCAATGACTATTGGAATTGAAAATATTTTTAAAAGTAAAAAAATTGTTCTTGTAGCAAGTGGTGATTCAAAGAGCGAGATTATTGCTAAATTTATCCATAGTGAAACGCTGAGAACAGATGTACCAGCTACATTACTAAAATTACATAAAGATATTACAGTAATCGTAGATAAGGCTGCTGCACAAGATCTTTCTTAATCATAAAGAGGTGCTTAAATGTTAATCAAAAATGCCAATATAATTTACCCGGATGGAATTCAAAAAGGTTCTGTCCGAGTAGTAAATGATAAAATTACAGAAATAAATCCAACAGATATGAATGATACCCATGTGATAGATGCTCAAGGTTTATATTTATCACCAGGATTTATAGATATTCATATTCATGGTGCTGGTGGCAGAGATACCATGGAAGGAACAAAAGAAGCATTGAATGTAATTGCAAAATCCATTGTGAAGCATGGAACCACATCATTTGTTCCTACAACAATGACAATGGATATACCCTCCATTCAAAAAGTTGTTATGTTAGTACATCAAATGAAACATGAGAAAACAGATGGTGCTAATATAATCGGAGTGCATTTAGAAGGTCCATTTGTGAATCCAGATAGATTGGGAGCACAAAATCCAGAGTTTGTATTAGAACCTTCGGTAGCCGCCATCAAAAAAATGATAGATGGTTATGAATCGGATGTAATTACAGTAACACTTGCTCCGGAAATGCCGGGAAGTACAAAATTAATCCAGTATTTGAAGAATAATGGAATTCATGCATCAATGGGACATACTATGGCTGATTATCAAACTGCAATCAATGCAATTCAAGATGGTGTATGTCATGCAACTCATCTCTATAATGCAATGACACCTTTTATACATCGAAACCCAGGAGTAGTAGGAGCTGTTTTTGACAGTGATATTACAACAGAATTTATTGCAGATGGGATTCATATTGAATATGCAGCTTTAAGAATTGCACTAAAACAAAAGGGTACAGATAAAATAATTTTAATTACAGATGCCATGATGGGATGCACTATGCCAGAAGGGATATATGAACTTGGTGGACAACCAGTTCGTCTAAAAAATGGAACAGCGAAATTAAAAGACGGAACTTTTGCCGGGACTTTATTAACACTGGATGAAGCGATTCGCAACTTAAGTCGTGAAACCAAATATCCTCTTTACAAGATTGTAAAAATGGCAACTTATAATCCCGCACAATATTGTGGAATATCCCATAAAAAAGGATTAATACGAAAAGGGTATGATGCTGATCTTGTTTTATTTGATAAAGATATTTCAATCAAACATGTAATCGTAGGAGGAAATTATTAATGTTTCAATTATTTGAAAACAAGAAGAGAAAAGAGTATACACTGGCATCCCCTGCAACTGGAATAATTGTACCTTTAGAGAAAGTACCTGATCCTTTATTTAGTACAAAAATGCTTGGAGAAGGTATTGCAGTTCAGCCATTAGAAGGTAAAATATATGCACCTGCAGATGGAAAGATTATTCAAGTGATTGATACTTTGCATGCAATAAGTATGATAACAGATTTTGGTGCTGAATTGATTGTTCATGTAGGACTTGACAGCGTTAAAATGAACGGAGGTCCGTTCACACCACATGTAAAGAATGATGATACGGTAAAAAGAGGGGATTTATTATTGACTGTAGATTTAAAAGCAATTGAAGATGCAGGATTTCAGACAGTGACACCCGTAATTGTCTGTAATATATCAGATTATGAAAAATTTATTTCAATAAATGAACAATCTGTAAATGCGGGAGATACAATTTTGACACTTATTGAAAAGAAGAGATAAGAAGTAGAAAAGGAGAATTGTTATGATGAAACATATACAAAATTTAGGGAAAGCATTGATTTTACCAGTTGCTTGTCTTCCTATTTGTGGATTGCTTATGGGAATTGGATACTTCCTTTGTCCCGCAGCAATGCAAGGTGGTAATGTAACAGGAACTGCCCCGTTAATCGGATTATTCTTAGTAAAAGCAGGCTCTGCATTAATCGATCATATTGCACTATTATTTGTAATTGGTGTTGGAATGGGTATGTCGAAAGACAACAACGGAACTGGAGCATTGGCTTCTTTGGCATCTTGGTTAATGATTACCACATTGTTATCAACAGATTTTGTGAAAACAATTATGCCTGCAGTTGCTAAAAATGCAAATTCTGTACTTGCCTTTGATAAAATCGAGAATCCTTTTATCGGAATCTTAGCAGGAATTATAGGAGCTGTCTGCTATAATAAATTTAAAGACACACAGTTACCAGATTGGTTGTCATTCTTTAGCGGAAAACGTTGCGTCGCAATTGTAGCTGGAGTTACCTCAATTATAGTATCCGTTGTTTTACTATTTATCTGGCCATTGGTATTTGGAGGATTGATTTCACTTGGAGAATGGATTTCAGGATTAGGTGCTGTCGGTGTTGGTATTTATGGATTCTTGAATCGTTTATTAATTCCAACAGGACTCCATCATGCACTTAATAATGTATTCTGGTTTGACACTATTGGAATCGGAGATTTGACTAACTTCTGGGCTGGAAAAACTTCATCAGATGTAGCATGGAGTTTAGGTGAGTATATGTCAGGATTTTTCCCGTGTATGATGTTTGGAATTCCAGGAGCAGCACTTGCCATGATTCACTGTGCAAAGGATAATAGAAAAAAAGCGGCCATTGGATTGGTAGCCTCTGCAGCTATTTGTTCTTTTGTTTGTGGGGTAACAGAACCATTTGAATTCGGATTTATGTTTTTAGCTCCAGGATTGTATGTATTATATGCAGCACTTTATGGTATCTTCGGAGTTATCACTACATTGATTGGCTTTCGTGCTGGGTTTTGCTTTTCAGCAGGTGCAACAGATTTGATTTTTTCATCATCACTGCCAGCGGCAAACAATACATGGATGATTATTCCTTTGGGGTTGGCGGCATTCGCTACTTTCTATATTTCATTCAAAGTTGCTATTCTCAAATTTAATTTAAAGACCCCAGGAAGAGAAGATGAGGATGAAATAACCGACGAGACAAAAACGATTCTTGCAAACAATGATTTTACAGAAATAGCAAGAATTATTTTAGAAGGTGTTGGTGGAAAAGACAATGTTGAAAATATTGATAATTGTATTACCAGACTACGTCTTGTGATTAAAAACAATGAATTGGTGGATGATAAGATAATTAAATCTTCTGGAATAACAGGAGTTATTCACCCAGACAAGAAAAATCTTCAAGTTGTGATAGGAACAAAAGTAGATTTTGTTACTGAAGAATTTAGAAAGCTTTGTAAATAACACACTGAAAAGAAGCAGTTTAGACATTTCGTTTAAATTGCTTCTTTTTATTGTATACACTACTACTAAAAAATGTTATATTTGATTTAAAAAGATAAGAATAATATATATGATACAAAAGGAGTAACATGAAAAACAATCATAAAAAAATATCACATGCTTTGTTATTTATTATCCTGTTTGGCATTGTAAGTTTATTTTCTGATATGACTCACGAAGGGGCATCTAGTATCCGTGGAGCATATTTAACCATTCTTGGTGCATCTGCAGGAACCATAGGATTTATTTCTGGATTAGGTGAACTCATTGGATATTCTATGAGGTATTTATTCGGGAAAATCACAGATAAAACAAAAAGATACTGGCCTATGACAATTTGCGGATATATTTTAGACATCCTTGCCGTTCCATTACTGGCACTTGTAGGGGAAAATGGCTGGATTGCGGCCTGTATTCTTCTGGTTATTCAGCGAATGGGAAAAGCAATTAAAAAACCAGCAAAAGATACGATTATGTCCTTTGCTGCATCTCAAGAAGGGGTTGGAAAGAGTTTTGGTATTCAAGAATTACTAGATCAAATTGGAGCATTTTTAGGACCTGTCTTGTTATATCTAGTTATGCTTATGAGAACCAATGGAACAACTTTTCAGATTTATTCTTTTTGTTTTGCAGTTCTTGCAATTCCAGGAATTATTACGCTGATTATGCTTCTTTTAACAAGGTATCGATTTCCAAATCCAGAGCATTTTGAACCAGAACCAAAAGAGTATGTTCCTTTTAAGATGAAAAAATCTTTTGTGCAATATATTGCTGGTATCAGTCTATTTGCATTTGGATTTATCGACTATTCCATTGTACTTATGCATATTTCTAAAAACTATACATCCCTTGCATCAGGTCTTGCTGAAACATCTTCTATTATTAACAGTGGAACAGTCCCGCTTCTTTATGCAGGTGCCATGCTTGTAGATGCCATTGCTGCACTTATATTTGGATATATGTATGATAAACGCGGGGTAAAAGCATTGGTTGTTAGTACCTTAATTTCATCTCCATTTGCAATATTTATTTTTGCATTTCATTCGGTGCCATTGGTTTTGATTGGAATTGTCTTATGGGGAGTCGGCATGGGTGCACAGGAATCTATTTTAAAAGCTGCTGTGACAACAATGGTTCCAAAAGCGAGCAGAGCAACTGGGTATGGTATCTTTGAATGCTCATTTGGAGTTTTTTGGTTTCTTGGAAGCTGGTTATTAGGTGTCCTATATGATATGAGTATTCCTGCAATGATAATTGTTTCTGTACTTGCACAACTATTATCAATTCCCTTTTATATTTATTCAGACTAGTGCAGCCCTTGCAATAACTCAGCTTTTTGTTGTGAAAACAACCTTTTTCATCTATAATAAAACTATTATCTGAAAAGGAAATCTATGGATGTATTTTTATAATATCAGGAGGTGTCACAAGTGCAGATTACTTATTTACATGTCCAGAATTTTAAGTCTATCAAAAACCTTGAAATCAAGAACATTCAAAATGCTCTCATTTTTGTTGGAAAGAATAATGCAGGAAAGACATCTCTTTTACAGGCACTCAATTCTGTTAGTGGTCATTACCAAATCAATGAAAATGATTTTGATGAACTTGGGAAAAATATCGAGATATCTATTTCACTACATATAACAAAAGATGATCTATCATTGCTTCATGAAAATGGAATTGTAAGCCAATATAAAAAATATGATTTGTGGTATAAAGATTTCTGCAAAAAACTTCCTTCTTATCTTGAAGAAGAATTGACATTTACCTTTGTATGTAACAAAGAGGGAACGGCTAGGTTTCAAGATGGTTTTCAGAAGAATAACCGCTATATTCCAGAGGTATTTCCGACAACCTATGTCATTAATTCTGAACGAAAGATGGAGCAGATGCAAAATGATTTGCTGCTAATTCAAGAAGATGAATTATTTAAACTTATGCGAACCAACTGCTGTATGTTTGATAGAACTAAGGTATGTACTCATTGCTTTAATTGTATTGGTTTAATTCACCAAAAAACTCCTGAAGAGTTAAATGCATTTGAGGCCTCAAAGTTGTTTGAGTATAAACTCTATCTTATGAATATTGACCAATTTGAAAAGCGAGTCAATGATAGTTTTCGTAGAAATGGAGGATATGATACCATTTCATTTTATATGGATTATGACATTAATGAAATGCTGAAAGTAAAAGCAGAAGCGTACAATAAAGAACGAGATGTAGCAATCCCAGTAGAACACTTGGGAAAAGGTATGCGAAGTATTTATATGCTTTCTTTGCTAGAGGCTTACATTAATGAGCCAAGTACCATTCCATGTATTGTTATGGTGGAAGAACCAGAACTATTTCTACATCCAGAACTTCAAAAGATAGCCAGCGAAGTGTTATATCGATTATCTAGGAAGAATCAAGTAATATTCTCCACTCATTCACCAAACCTTTTATTTAATTTTAATCAGCGTCAAATTCGTCAGATTGTACTAAATAGAAACTGTGAATCACAAGTACAAGAAAAGACGGATTTAGGTATGATTTTAGATGATTTAGGCTATACTGCAAATGATCTTTTAAATGTGGAATTTGTATTTATTGTGGAAGGCAAGCAAGATAAAAACAGGCTCCCATTATTATTAAATCGATATTATACAGAAATGAGAATCGCAATTATTACAACTAATAGCTGTACTAATATTAAGACCTATGCAAACTTAAAATATATGAATCAAATTTATTTAAAACACCAATTTCTTATGATTCGAGATGGAGATGGAAAGAATCCTGAAGAATTAGGATTATCATTGTGTAAATATTATGATCAGAGAAATCTAGAGGATATTGACCAGCTTCCAAAAGTCACAAGAAAGAACGTGCTTATTTTAAAATATTATTCTTTTGAAAATTATTTTTTAAATCCCATTGTTATGACAAAGCTTGGAATTGTAGATAGTGAAGAAGCATTTTACAATCGACTTTGGAGTGCATGGAACGAATATCTCCATCGAATTAAAAGTGGAAAACATCTCATTGAAATAATGGGTAAAAATTTTGATTCCAAAGAAGAGATGAAAGCACACATGGAGGATATCAAAATTTATGTTCGCGGGCACAATTTATTTGATTTATTCTATGGTCCTTATCGTAAAAAAGAAAAATATATACTAGAAAAATATATAGAAACCGCACCAAAAGAAGACTTTGAAGATATTTTCAAAGCAATTGATGAATTTATATATTTTCAAAGCAAACATTAATACCAATAAAAATCAGTTGTAAAAAATTGAAAGTCTTTGTATAATAAGGGATGAGGTGAGAATTTATGAAAACCGAATCAATTTTATCAATTAAAGATTATGGAGAATTGAAGGAACGTTGGCAGCATACACATATGCATTTTATGTTTATATTGACAGCCTTTATATTCTTATTAGAAATCTGTATGGTATTTTATTTAGACAGTCATGAATTACTTGCATGCAGCATTCCTACATATATTGTCAAATATCTTCTAATACCGTCAGGAATTAACCTTGCAGCATCTGTGGTTGGAGCAGTTTCACTGAGAATATCCATATTTTCCGAACAAGCAAAGGCCATAATTTTATCTGTTCTATTCACAATTATGTGTTTTTCTTTAGCTACAGTTCATGGATTTTTCTCCCCTGTATTTGGGGCTTTTATTGTTGCAATTCTTATGACAATTGTATATGAAGACTGGAGATTAACAACACTTATTTTAGTGTTATCAGGACTTTCATTTATAGGCTCTTATCTTTTTAGGTATGACAATGCAAGAGATTATGTAAATAATGTTTATCTTGATTTATTTATTGGAGAACTTATCTTAGTTGGAGTATGGCTTCTTTCCATTACTATAATACGATTTGAGGTTCGCAAACGAGAACTGGTATTATCCTATCATTCTCGTCAGTTACAATTAGAAGAAGAACTAATTCGTGACCAGCTTACAGGCGTCTATAATAAAGCAATTTATGATAAATGTTTTCAACAATTAGAATCAAGCAGGGAATATACATGCTACCTTATGATGATCGATGTTGACAATTTTAAACAGCTGAATGATACAAAAGGACATTTGTATGGAGATTATGTCTTAACCCTTATTGGAAACATTCTAAATCAGAGGATTCGCCAAGATGATATTGCATTTCGTTTTGGTGGAGATGAATTTAGTGTTATGTGTTTTTCCGTAACTGAGGATGGAATCATCAAACTTGCTAAGCGAATTCAAAAAGATTTAGAAGATAAGACAAAGGATGATTATAAAGTAAGTTTAAGTATTGGAATTGCAAAATATACAAAAGGAACAACAAAAGAAGAACTTATGAATTGTGCAGACCAAGCATTGTATCGGGCAAAAGCGAAAGGGAAAAAGAAAGGAAAAAGCATCGTTTTCTATTAAAATATCAACAAGAGATGCAGCTCTCATAAAAAAGGAGATTTCATGAAAAATATCAAAAAATTAATTATCATGGTACTTAGTATGACTCTTTTGAGTATAACTGCGTGTTCTTCAAAATCGTCTGGCAAAAAGTTTGAGACAATTACAGCAAAAGAAGCAAAGAAACTCATGGACGACCAAGATAATTATGTAATTCTTGATGTACGAGAAGAAAGCGAATATGAAGAAGGACATGTTCCAAATGCAGTTTTACTTCCACTTGGAACGATTGACAAAAAAGCATCCGATAAACTGACAGACAAAGATCAATTAATCTTAGTTTATTGCCGAAGTGGAAACAGAAGCAATCAGGCAGCAAAAAAGTTAGTGAAACTTGGCTATACCAATGTAAAAGATTTTGGCGGGATTATAGATTGGCCCTATGAAATAGAAAAATAGAAAAATAGAAAAATGAAATATTTTATGATATGATATTCTTATTAAGGAGATTATCATGAACATTATTTTAACTGCAATAAATGCAAAATATATCCATTCAAATTTAGCTGTTTATTCATTAAAGGCTTATGCAAAAGAATATCTTGATCAGATTGTGATTACAGAATATACCATCAACCAGCAGACCGATGATATTTTAATGGATTTATATAAAAAGAAACCAGATATTTTATGTTTTTCTTGTTATATCTGGAATATAACCTATGTAAAGAGTATACTTCGGGAAATCAGAAAGCTATATAAGGATATTCCTATCTGGCTTGGAGGTCCCGAGGTTTCTTATGATGCAAAAAAGGTTCTAGAAGAACTCCCAGAGGTAACTGGAGTCATGATGGGAGAGGGTGAAAAGACATTTGTAGAAGTCTTAGATTACTATCATGGCAAAGTTGCATCCCTTTCGAATGTGAAAGGAATCACCTATCGAACAGAAAATGGCATTCAAGAAAATCCATGGCGTGAGGTAATGGATTTAAGTGAAGTTCCATTTGTATACCAAGACTTAGAAAAGTTTAAGAACAAAATTATTTATTATGAATCTAGCCGAGGTTGCCCATTTTCATGTAGCTACTGCCTATCATCTGTAGATAAGTGTCTACGTTTTCGAGATTTGGATCTTGTAAAAAGGGAACTTAAGTTTTTCTTAGATGCAAAGATTCCACAAGTAAAGTTTGTAGATCGTACCTTTAACTGTAACCATCAGCGCTGCATTGATATCTTTCAGTTTATTTTAGATCATGACAACGGTATTACCAACTTTCATTTTGAAGTTGCGGCAGATTTGCTAAATGAAGAAGAATTAAATCTCATTGAAAAAATGCGTCCAGGCTGTATTCAGTTAGAAATCGGTGTCCAATCAACAAACCTTAAAACCATTGATGAGATTCAAAGGAAAATGGATTTTCATCATGTAGCAAGTGTTGTAAAAAGAATCAATGCTGGAGAAAATGTACATCAGCATTTAGATTTAATTGCTGGACTTCCATACGAAGATATGAAAAGCTTTCAGTGTTCCTTTGACGATGTTTACGCTGTGGAACCAGAACAGTTACAGCTTGGATTTTTAAAGGTGCTAAAGGGTTCTTATATGGAAGAGATGAAGGATTCTTACGGTATGGTCTTTCAAAGTCAGCCTCCCTACGAAGTTCTTTACACAAAATGGCTCTCCTATGAGGATGTCCTTTTGTTAAAGGGAGTAGAAGAGATGGTGGAGGTTTATTATAATAGCCGTCAATTTGAAGCAACCATCTTTACCCTTGGACAAGAATACGAATCTAAGTTCCAGCTATACCTTGAATTAGGTAAGTTTTACGAAGAAAATGGATATCACATGATAAAACATACAAGAATATCCAGATATAAAATATTATTAGAGTTCATTCAAACATGTGTCTCTGAGGATAAATACGAGATGTATAAAGAATTATTAGCATATGATTTATATTTACGAGAAAATCTAAAAAATCGACCAGATTTTCTTTTACCATACAGTGTTACAAAAGATCAACTTCATATGTTTTATGATAAAGAATCCAAAGAGCATAACTATTTAAAGGATTATGATGAATATGATCGTAGACAGCTTCGTAAAATGACACATTTGGAGAAATTTAAATATAATGTGACAAAGTATAAGAATAAAGAGAATATTGATTTACTAGAACAAGAAACATATATATTATTTGATTATCAACATCGAAATCCCCTAAATTATCAGGCAGCCATTTATGATATTTTACTTATTTTGTAAACTCATAGATTGAAACTATAGATACAGTATGTCAGCATAATTGATACCCACCCCTTAATTATGATAGAATTTAACTAGTTGAAAATAAGAGAATATATCATAATAGAAGGAGATATCAAAATGACAGTAGATTATAATACAAAGATGGTTACATTGCTTGGTGATCCATTAAAACAATCTTTTGCAGCACAAATGCAAAACTGTGGATATGAAGCTGAAGGGTTGAATATGCTTTACTTTTATACAGAAGTAAACAACGACCACCTTGAAGATGTAGTAAACGGACTTCGTTACATGAATTTTGCTGGATTTGCAGTAACAAAACCTAACAAAGTTGCAGTTCTTGATTACTTAGATGAATTAGATCCATTGTGCAAAAAGATGGGTGCAAGTAACACTGTAGTTAAAACACCAGAAGGAAAATTAATTGGATACAATACAGATGGAATCGGATTCGTTCGTTCTATTGAAAAGGACGCAGATGTTAAAGTAGATGAGAATGTATATTTCTGTATTGGAAGTGGTGGAGCTGGACGTGCTATGTGTTCTGCACTTGCTTATTACGGAGCTAAGAAAATTTATATCACAGATGCATTTGAAGCATCTAGCAAGTCATTAGTAGAAGATATCAATGAAAACTTTGCACCAGTTGCTGAATTTGTTCCATGTGGAGATTTCTCCAAAGTGGCAGATGCAACGATTGTAATGAATGCCAGTGGAATTGGTATGGAATCTCATTTAGGAGAGAATCCAATGCCTACAGAATATATTAAAGCAGATCAGTTATACTTTGATGCATGTTACAACCCAGCTAAGACTCAGTTCTTACTTGATGCCGAAGCAAAGGGAGCAGAGATTCTAAACGGTTTAGGAATGTCTTTATATCAAGGAGCAGCACAAATCGAATTATGGACAGGAAAAGAACCTCCAATTGATGCAATGAAGAATAAGTTATTAGAAATCATTTCAGAATAATCATAAATTACAAAAAGAGTTTTATACACATTTCATTGTGTATGAAGCTTTTTTTTTGCATATTTTTAAAATATGGGAACCTTTTTTATATCAAAAGTATCTACTATATAAATAACAAAAGCATAAAAAGGAAGGAGGGGCAAATTGGTAAAACTAAGAAAACTTATAATTAGTGGTTGTGTCTGGTCTTTTGTTATAATCTTTTTTTGGAATACACTTTATGGGAAAACTTTTCATGAAATAAAAAACGAAAATGATTTATTTGACTATACGAGTTCCTCTGTAGGATTGCAAACACCATTTCTTGTTGCTTCATCTTTTTTGTTGATTTACTTATTACTATTGATATTTCATTTGAATGGAAAGCAGTTATATTCATTGTATCGAGAAGGAAGAAAAGGATATATAAAATCTGTTCAAGCTATGAATATAATATTCTCATTATTTTTTGTGGCAATATTTGGACTTACGTATACAATTTGTTTAAGTTCAATTTCATCGATTATATTTTTGATACAGAATGGATATTTTATAAAGCTAATATTATACATAATTGCGTTAGCTTCCTTTTATGCCTTATTTGGAGAATTGTTTTTTTGTATCAACTGTGTGATTGAAGGTCGGTGGAAAGCTATTATCGTTACAATTATAATAGCTATTTGTGTTCTATGTTTATTTTATTATACGGATTGTCCTACTCCGTTTCAATCTTTAGATGTGTTTGATATGTCGTATTACAGAAATGGTATATTAGTTTTTACATATGCCAGAAGAGTTTTATTTAATATTGTTCTTATCTTTTTGCTACAGGTAATAGCAGAAGAATTATTTTTAAGAAAAGATGTGATTATGAATGAAGTACTATAACAATATAAAATACATTTTTTTCATTGCTATTATTTCAACATTTGTATGGTATCAAGTGTATCAACCAAAGGAGTTACTAGATATTTATATAGGGATTCGTTTCCTTTCAAGACCTGCGGGATACTTATGGTTTCTTTCAATTTACTTACTTTATACGTGGCCATGTATGGGAATAGTAGAAAGAAAATTTAGTGAAGGTGGCATTTACTACTTAGTAAGAAGCAAGAGTCACCCAAGTATATTAAGAGCATTAAATAAGGAGTTGATGCTATCTATTATCAAGATGGAAGTTGTGAAATTAACTTGTTATTGTGGATGCTTATTTCTACTACGGCCTTTTAAAAGTTTTCATATTGACATTCATATTTTAGGTGCTTGTATTCGAATGATGGTGATTATGTATTTCGTATGTTTATTACAAATTTACTTCGAGAGTTTATTCTCATCCACAGTAGCCTTTATTCTTATATTTATGGTCGGATTGTTTGGAATCTTTATTGGCGATTACATTTATTATCATGGCTTTTCTAAGAAAATAATATTATTAGCATCTAGTAACTTGACGATGCATCTAAGGTATCTTTGGTTAGGAATCAATAATATTATCATAGTTATGTTGATGCTTTTAAAGATTCTGTTGTTAGAGAGTATCTTGTATTTTCATTTAAAAAAGAAAGATTTTATAGCATAATTTTAAGGAGGATTTAAGAATGGAAAAGATAATAGTTAAAAATGCTACAAAAGAAATTCGAAAAAAAATAATTTTGGATAATATTAACTACACTTTTGAAAATGGGAAAATATATGGATTAAGTGGACGAAATGGTTGCGGGAAAACAATGTTATTACGAGCGTTAGCTGGATTGATTTTTCTGAACGAAGGAGATATTAGTTATGACGGGCAAGTAATACATAAAGATATTGATTTTCCAGAAAGTATAGGAATAGTCATAGAAAATGTTGATTTATTAGGTCAGTTTGATGGATTCACAAATCTAAAACTATTAGCAGAAATAAAAAACATAATAACTGATGAAGAAATCATAGATGTTCTAAATAGAATTGGATTAGATGCAGGAAATAAAAAGAAAGTCAAGCACTATTCACTAGGGATGCGTCAAAAACTTGCAATTGCACAAGCAATCATGGAAAATCCTGAGGTATTACTATTAGATGAACCTACCAATGGGCTAGATGAAGATGGCGTATTGAAGATAAGGGAACTCTTGCTAGAAATGAAGGATAGGGGGGTGCATTATTATACTAGCAAGTCATAATAAAGAAGATTTAGGTATTTTAGCAGATGAAATTATTTACATGAATCATGGAAAAATATTAGAAAAGTGAGGTAGCGCTTATGAGAAGATTAAGTATTTCAATTTTATTATTAATTATGTTAATGATTCCAGCATCAAGTTATGTTTTCGCAGCTGATAACAACTTTGGATTCAGTTTTCATATTCCTGGTGGAACAGGAAGCAACGGACAAGAAGAGAAAGGTAGATATCGCCAGACAAGGCATACTGATAATCCATGGAAATTGGATTTTAATAAATCTGGAGAGGGAGCTGGAACATATTCAGATTTTTGGTTGGAAAAAAGTTCTGGGAAAAATGTATCTACAGTAAGACATGCTAAGTGTAATGGACCAGTGTATTATACGAATGCTTATAGCAGTGCTTCAGAAACTACAGTATACTTAACTGCAGAAAATAATAACAAAAATGGAAGTGCATATACTGTAAGTGGCTATTGGGATGAGGAGACTTGGTAATTAAGTAATGTGTATACCTTATTCACGAAAGGAGTTCCCTATATGATTAAGTATGAACTAAAAGTAGTATTAAAAGATAAAAGATTTTATATAGTATTATTATTATTTATTACACTTATGATGTATGATTTATCATTGAATCATTGGAGTTATTTTGAGGCGATAGATCTTCATTCTAGAAGAGATTATACGAATCTCTTACAATTGGGACATCCAGCACATGTATCATATTTATCTGCGACCTCTATTGGCCATATTGCTCAAATGATTATAGAATGGTTACTCCCAATATATATATTATATATCTATGGAGATCATATCATACATGAAAGAAAATCAGGTTATTATAATCTGTTGCTGTTAAAAAGCGGAAAAAAGTGGGTCATTATTTCAAAATATATAATTGCATTTTTCATTGGTTTCATAGTGATGTTAATTCCATTAATATTAAACTACATTGTATCCATTTTTTTCTTTTATGGTGGAAAAGATTTTTATGGAGCGACATTATCAGATTTTCCAGATCATCTTGTGTTTGCTTTTTCTATGAAACATCCATATATTGCATATAGTATTTATATCATTGTTATGTCAATTATATCAGGCGGAATTTCTATGTTTTCCATTGGACTATCTTGTTTTTTAAGGCAATATCGATACCTATATCTGGGATGTTTTCTAATCTGGTACTTACAGATTATTGCCCCAAATAGTATTACTTATGCGACACAACCATTTATAGAGTATGATTTACCATATATAATTCCGGCGATTTTATGCTTTCTTGGTACCAGTTGTATTTGTATAATTGTTGGATATATATATAGCATAAAAAGAGATGAATTATAGCTTTACAGTTAGGTGAAGATTTCATAAAACTATGTTATTCTATATATAGCTAAGAGAGGTGACTAGATGAAAAAGGAAGAGTTTTGCAGTTACATAAAGCAATATCAGATTGATTTTTTTCGTTTTGCTTTTAGCATGACAAAAAATACGCAGGATGCTGAAGATGCTGTTTCAGAAAGTATTTTAAAAGCATATGAAAAATTAGATACCTTACGATTTAAAAGTAAATTCAAATCATGGTTTTTCCAAATTTTAAGAAACGAATGCTTGAAAATAATAAAGCAAAAAAACAAACAAGGCCTAACGAATGACGGAATTGTACCTGAACAAGTGGTACCTGATGATAAAATGGAATGTGATGAAGATTTATCATTATATCTTCTAAATATAAAAGAAGAATATAGGGAAGTCTTGATCTTATACTATTATGAGGAATTTAGCGTTTCAGAGATTTCTAAAATACTAAAAATCCCTAATGGAACTGTCAAATCAAGATTATCTCGTGGACGTAGTAAAATAAAGAATCTTTTAAAACTAAATGGGAGGTGTTCTTATGAAAATGGATGATGATATTAAAAAGATAACAAATTTAGAATCTATTGAAATTCCACAAGGCTATGAAGAACGCATTGACCAATTATTAGAAAAACTACCAGAACAAACAACACACAATCCAAATCGTAAAACTGGATTTAAAATATTAAAAATGGCTGCAATGATAGTGTTAACAATTATTGTATCTACTGGAACTGTAGTTGCAGGTGTTATATTGATTAACCTTGGTCGAGGTAAATTAGACATATCACAAGGTACAAAGAAATTTCAAAAAATGGTGAATCTAAAAGAAATAAAGAAAAATAATGGTCAAGTAAATGTATCTACAAAGTGTAAGGATATTGTATTTAAAGTGGACAATATAGGAATTGATCAAGGAAACCTTATTATCTATTATACCATTCAAACAAAGACGAAGAGAATACTACCAGGAGAAGCATGGGAGTCAACAAGAAGCAGATTAAATCAAATATTTTCAAATGGGTTAATTACCATCGATGGTGAAGAATATGAAAATATGCCAGTTTCCAATGAGATATATCAAGTGAATTCAAAAAAGGTAAGGGGAGTCTTTCGACAAAGTATCTCCAGACATTTAAAGCAACGTGTCACAGTTGACTTAGAAATAAAAAACATATGGGATATAAATGGAACTTGGGATATTCATTTACTTGTGAATCGAGAAGGTATAACGGATGAAAGTATAAGGAAGAATCATCATCAGAATGTAATAGAATCTACGGTATTATCACCACTTGGAAATATACTAGAGATTAAAAACGGATACAAGAATCGACAATTTGTATTACAAGACGAAAAGGGAAGATATTTATTTTATAAAGTGGATTCTCTTGGTGAAAATCTTAATTCCTATTGCAATTTTTTTGCAGATGCAAAGAAGCTTAAGTCATTAAAATTGACGCCAACAAAAGACGTAGAGACTAAAGACCAATTTGTATCATTGAAACTTACAAAGAATGAGGTTGTCAGTATTAGCAATCATACAAAACTTCAAATACACCATGTAGTGAAAAGAAAGCATAGGGTAAGAGTTTATTTAAATCCATTATCTTATGATGGTGCTGATTATACAGATGGTAAGGAAAATGAATTCTTAAAAGGCAGTCATATCAATCAAGAAAATATAGAATTGGATGATTGGATTGATTATGAGAACAACTTGATTGTCTTAGAGTTTCATGATCGAAAGCAGACATCAGA
>JAQVEG010000104.1 GCA_028697725.1 Anaerostipes sp. | reverse complement strand
TCACACTTGGGGTAATATGGGGAACTGGAATAGGATTTTTGATATTTGCTTTATGTGCGATACATCGAATGAACAAATAAAAGCGTGGGGAGGAGTAGCCGACAGAATGAATCACAACATTTTAGTAAAATACGCAGATATGAGAGAAGAAATAAAAGATTTACGTCGAAGAATTTCAAATTTGGAACGACAGATAGATAAAATAGTCAAAGAAGGCAGTGTTATTGATACGGTAAATGGTGGAGCTGGTGGAATCCAACATTTTAAAGTGGAAGGGTTCCCAGTACCAGAGTATCAAAACAAATTAAACCTATTAAAAATGAGAAGAGTTCTATTGATCCAAAAGGAAAGTAAGCTTTTAGAATTAACAAGTCAGGTAGAGGAATATATCGGAGAGATAGACAAAAGCGAACTACGAATCATGTTCCGCTTTTATTACATAGATAATCTTACTTGGTCACAAGTGGCTATGCAAATGAATTATATGTTTCCAAAACGGAAAATTGCTTATACGGATAAGAACTGTCAGAAGAAACATGAAAGATTTTTAGAAAAATTATAAAAATGTCGCCCTATGTCGCAAGTAAGTATGATATTGTTTATGATAGAAGCAGTATAGAAATACTCCTCTGATAAGTTTTTGCAGCATCCTACATGGGTGCTGTTTTTATTTGTCATAATTTGTAGAATGTTTTGTATGTATGTGGTAGAATAAAATAAAAAAACTTGGAGGGAATAATATGGCATTTGAAAATGGATATAATGTGTATGATTACTGTCAGCACGCTTTTAAGAAATATAAAAATGATAGTTTAGTATTTGTAAAGGCATTGCAAATAGTGCAATCTTTTAGTTGCAGATCTGATTATCCATATTGTATTAATGAATTAGATGAAGCAGTGAAGCATATACTAGGAGAGAGCATAAGTGATTTTGCATATATGATTAATAGATATGTTACATATCTAGAAGAACAAATGATATGGGATCCAAGGGAAGCGTTAAATATAGATGGAAAAGATTTTGACCCAGATACACAAGATATAACAATTGATTTGTTATCCGAGTACGACAAAGAAGAAGGCGATAGGATAGCAGAGAATTTTAAAAATGATATAAAAGCATTTTGCATTACACTTAAACCTATATTTGACAAAATTTTTATGATGGAGGATAATCCATTAGGCATCAAAAAGGTCATGGTGGATGAAAATACAAGTAGTGAAAAAAGAAGTATCAGACTTATAAGGAATGACGATAAATATTTAGATGTTAGATTAAATTCTGACGAGATTAAAAGCCTAATAGATGCACTAAAGAAATTAAGAAAAAGCTTTGATTAGAGGAGAAATTTGAATGGGAACATTATACGAATTTAAAAACTCTGATCATGAAAAAAAAGAGCAAAGCCCAAGTCGTTTAATATGAATAACGGAAAGGGGAAAGGTGCAGTAAATATGGATAATGATAAAATTCTAGAAATATATATTCAGAAAGTAGATAAGGATCAGAGTGAGTTGAAACAAGATATGCGAGACAGTGAAGCACGTATCTTTGATAAAGTATCAGAATCAGAAGAAAGAATTGATAAGAAATTTGATAAAATACAAAATTTATTAGAAAAACATGACCAGAAGCTAGATAATGTGATGAATGTTGTAAATAATAAAATGGATGAAAATAGAAAATTTATGTGGGGCATAGTAATTACGATTTTATTAAGCATAATAGCATCAATTGGTGTTATTGTTGCAACATATCAATCATCAATTGGCTTAATAAGAGATTATATAGTTAAATAAGATTATTATTCATAGTCTCCAACACATGAACTGCGGTGTTGGAGACCGTTGTTTTACCATTGAATACAGGGTTGCATATAATATGCAGCTCTTTTTTAATATAAGAAAGAAGGTGAGCCTAATGGCATTAACTGATAAACAGAAGAGATTTTGTGATGAATATTTAATAGATCTTAATGCTAAGCAGGCAGCTATTAGGGCAGGGTATTCGGAAAAAACAGCTAAACAGATAGGTCAACAGAACTTGACCAAACTTGACCTCAAGGAATACATAACAAAACGCATGGAAGAGAAGGACAAGTCTCTAATAGCCGAACAGGATGAGGTTATGAAATATCTTACTTCTGTTATGAGGCGGGAAAAGAAGGAATCGGTTGTTGTGACGCTGAACAAAGAGCAATCGGTATATGTTCCGGATGATAATGGAACACCAAGAAAGCAGACAATTAAGGAAGAGATTCCAAAAATAATTGAAATACCTGCAAGGCTGTCAGATTCAAATAAGGCTGCGGAATTACTTGGCAAAAGATATTCACTGTTCACCGACAATGTTAATTTGTCAGGAGATATGGATTTAAAGGTAGTGGTTGATTATGGCGATGAAGGAGATTAGGATTAAATTTAATCGGAACTTCAAAGAATTTAACGAATGCCGAAAAAGATATAGGTTAGCAAAGGGTTCCGCTGGTAGTGGAAAATCTGTAAACATTGCACAAGATTTTATTATCAAATTAGGAGATAAGAAATATAAAGGTGCCAACTTGCTTTGTGTTAGAAAAGTTGACACAACTAATAAAGACAGCACCTATGCAGAATTGAAGAGTGCAATCTACA
>JAQVEG010000062.1 GCA_028697725.1 Anaerostipes sp. | reverse complement strand
GTATTCAGTTTGGTGTGGTAACTTAACTATAAATACTTTTAAAAAGAAACTCAACTGCCTATTTTAGAAAAAATTGTTGTGCCATAGCCTGGGCAGGCCATCGCGCAGCGATTTTGTTCAATTAGAATTTGTGGCACCACAAGATTTAGGTGTAGAATGTTATTGGAAAGAAAATAAGGATGGAATGTATGAGTAAATCAAAAAAAAGATTAATCATAGTTGGTGCCAGCGGACATGGAAAAGTAATTCTAGATTTGGCTGTTTTGTGTGGATATCAAGTGCTGGGATTTCTAGATGATGGGGACAAACCACACACGTTTCAAGGCTGTCAAATGTTAGGGAATACAAATCAATATGAAACATACAAAGATGAGGCGGAATTTGTCATTGCAATCGGAAATCAGAATATTAGAGAACAGGTAGTACAGAAGATGCAAGGGGTACAGTTTGCAACATTAATCCATCCAAGAGCAGTGATAGGAATGAATGTGGAACTAGGAGAAGGAACCGTTGTGATGGCAAATGCAGTTGTCAATTCAGGTGCAAAGATTGGGAAGCACTGTATCCTTAATACCGCATCAGTAGTAGAACATGACAATATACTTGAGGATTATGTACATATTTCCCCAGGGGTTGTGCTTGCAGGAACAGTGCAAGTCGGAAAGAAAACTCATGTGGGAGTGGGTGTTGTTGTCCGAAATAATATAAGAATTACAAAAGACTGTACCATAGGTGTAGGAGCTGTAGTTGTGGAGGATATTGTGAACCCAGGAATTTATATAGGGGTGCCGGCAAAAGAAAGGGAATAGAATGAAAAAAGTATTGGTTTTAGCTAATTTAGATATTGGACTCTATAAATTCAGAAAGGAATTACTGCAAAAATTAATAGATACCAATCATGAAGTTTATATTTCCCTTCCACAAGGGGATTTCATAGAACCACTACGAAAGATGGGGTGTCGTTTTATTTCTACGCCTATTGACCGAAGGGGGATTAATCCTCTAGTGGATTTTTCTTTATTTCTCAGATATAAAAAAATAATCCAAAAAATTCAGCCCGATTTGGTTATTACCTATACAATTAAACCTAATATTTACGGAGGTCTTGTTTGCAGCAAAGCCAAAATACCTTACGTGGTCAATATTACAGGTCTTGGAACTGCATTTCAAAATGATAGTATTGTGAAGAAATTGGTTGTAGGTTTATACCAGCGTGCTTGTAAGAATGTAAAGTTAGTATTCTTTGAAAACGGGGGAAATCGAGATGAGTTTTTAAAATATAAAATCGTAGAAAAAGATAAAACTTATGTGTTGTCAGGAGCAGGGGTGAATCTGTCAGATTATCCTATGACAGAATATCCGAAGAAAACGGAAGAAATTAATTTCTTGTTTATTGGAAGGGTCATGAAGGAAAAAGGAATTGATGAATTCTTCTATGCAGCAAAAAAAATCAAAAAGAAATATCCTAAGACAAGATTCCATATTGTAGGACCGTTTGAAGATGATTATCAAACGGATATTGAAGATCTGGAATTAAGAGAAATTATCCAATATCATGGATATCAAAAGGATGTAAAACCATTTCTTAGAATGTGTCACTGTTTTGTTCTGCCATCCTATCATGAAGGAATGTCTAATACATTATTAGAGGCAGCGGCCATGGGAAGACCGATTATTACAAGTCGGATTCATGGATGTATGGAAGCTGTAAATGAGAAAGAAAATGGATTTCTTGTAAAGGTGGGAAATCGAAAAGAACTTCGACAAACCATGGAAGACTTTATAGCACTTTCACAAGAAGAAAAAGAAAAAATGGCAAGGGCATCAAGAAAATTAGTGGAAGAGAAGTTTGATAAAAGAGTAGTAGTAGAAGAAACCATGGAACAGTTGAGGGTTGCAAAATGAAAATTTACTGGATGTTTTTAATCATATCTTTAATTACATATGCGTGGAGTGAATCAAGATACAGGATAGTAGAAAGTGGAAATCATTACGAGAATAGAGCTTTTTCTAGTCAGGCAATTGTGTTTTTTGCAGTCATTATCTTCTTTTGTGGATTAAGAAGTGGAATTGCAGACACAGGAACTTATATTGCAATGTTTAAAGAGTATCCTAGTTCTATTGGAGCTATTGATTGGGCATCTATTCAAAAAGGTAAGGGATTTTATCTTATCTCTGTGGTATATAAGCAATTCATATCTAGAGATTTTCATGGGTGGTTATTTCTCATTGCATTGGTAAGTGGTTTTGCTACGATGAAAGCATTTCAAAAATATTCATCTTCTTTTGGATTTAGTTGTTATTTATTTATTGCAACCACTATATTTACCTATTTAGTAAATGGAATGAGACAATATATCGTTGTATCTATTTTCTTTTGGTTGGGAACGGAATATATATTAGAAAGGAAATTCAGCAAATATCTTCTTTTGATTCTATTGTTATCAACCGTTCATACCTCGGCGTGGATTTTGCTAATCGTTTATTTTTTCAGAGATATAAAACCATGGAGTATGCAAATGTGGGCCCTATTGGCGGGATTTGTTGTAGCAGGTGTTGGATTTGACCAGTTGTTTCCTTATTTCGGGGAAGTCCTTGGCAATACGCAGTATAAGGGATACGTTGATTACTTTGCTACAAGTGCAGTTGGAAGTAGCTTACTTCGTTTAGGAATTGCAGCAGTTCCATGTATTATTTCGTATATTGCCAAGGAAATCATTCGAGAACAAGAGAATGAATTAATAAATCTGGCAATCACCATGTCAGTAATAAACTTTGGTCTTTATATTGTAGCAACCTTCTCCAGCGGAATGGTAATTGGAAGATTAACTGTTTATTTTGATATTTTTAATTTGATTCTATTACCTTGGCTGTTTAAATACACATTTAACGAAAAAAGCAGCAAAATCATTACTCTTGCGTGTATGGGAATCTATGCCGTATTCTTTTATTTTCAAATGGTAATGACGTGGGGAATCGTTTATGAAAGTGATATTTTACATTTGTATTTATAAGTAGAGGAGATTTATGAAGGTCAGTGTAATTATTCCAGTTTACAACACAGAAAAATATTTACAGCAATGCGTTGCCAATGTATTAAATCAAACATATGAGGATTTAGAAATCCTTCTCATTGATGATGGGTCAACAGATGGAAGTGGAATGTTGTGTGATAAACTCCATGAAAATGATCATAGAATCCAAGTAATACACAAAAAAAATGGTGGATTATCCCATGCGAGAAATACGGGAATTAAAAGTTCATCTGGAGAGTATATCTTATTCTTAGACAGTGATGATTATTGGGATGATAAAGAATTAATTGAATTATTAATTAAAAATACAAATAACGGAACTGTGGATGTTGTAAATTTTCGATATAAAAAATATGTGGAAAAGGGAAACCAGTATATTCAATGTTTGAATTCATTGGAGAATTTTAAATACTCTCCAAATAAGAATATAGTATTGGAAAATTTGCTTAATTCTGGGCTGTACATCTCATCTGCATGTAATAAATTTTTAAGAACAAAGTTTTTAAAAGACAATGAACTTTATTTTAGAGAGGGAATTACTTCAGAAGATATTGATTGGTGTGCAAGATTGATGTTATGTGCAGATACAATGTCATATTGTAATGTGGATGGATATGTGTATCGTATGAGAGATAATTCCATATCCCATACACTAAAATATAAGAATATCCATGATTTGAAGGAAAATATTCTGGAATGTGTTCGATTAGGAGAAACAATCAACAAAAAAACAAAATTTTATTCCATTTATTTTACATTTGTAGCATATCAATATGGGACGATTTTATTTAATCATAATTTAGTCGGGGATAAAAGAATTGCTGAAATGATGCAGGAATTAAAGCATTATCAGTGGTTACTGGATTTTCATAGCAATCCCAAAATCAAAATGATTTATTGGGTAAATAAAATATTTGGATACAATAATTTATTACGATGTATGAAGTTATATACAAAGATGCGAATGAAAAGAGAGGGATAAAGATGCCAGCACTTACCATATTTACGCCAAGCTATAATCGGGCAGATTTGTTACCCCGAGGATATGAGGCATTAAAGCGTCAGACGAATAAAGACTTTATATGGATGATCGTGGATGATGGATCCACAGATAATACAAGTCAGATAGTAAAACCATGGTTAAAGGATACAAGCGTAGGTTTTGAAGTTCAGTATATGAAAAAGGAAAATGGAGGACTTCATACAGGATATAATACTGCAATTGAATATGCGAATACAGAATTAATGGTATGTGTAGATTCCGATGATTATATGCCTGATGATGCAGTAGAGAAGATTCTAACTTTTTGGAAGAAAAATGGGAGTAAAAAGTATGCGGGTATTATTGGCTTAGACTATGATTTAGAAGGAAATCGAATCGGAGATTTCTTGCCAAATCAAAAAACAGTGAATTTAATTGACCTATTAACTGGAAAATATAACATTTTAAATGGGGATCGGACGAATGTTATTCGTACAGAGTTGTATAAGGAAGTTGCACCTATGAAAAGTTTTCCAGGAGAGAAAAACTTTAATCCTCATTATATGCATTTAGAAATCAGTAAGAAATATGATTTTCTAGTATTAAATGAGAATTTAAAATTTGTAGAATATCAGCCAGGTGGAATGAGTGATTCCATGTTACATCAATATTACAGTAGTCCAAATAGTTTTGCAGAAACAAGAAAATTATATTTATCTTTGAAAGGAACATCATGGAAGTTTAAATTGAAACATTCCATTCATTACGTTTCAAGCTGTATTTTGGCTAAAAGGGGAATGAAAATAGCATATACAGAAACAAGCGAAAAGTTTTATTATATTGTTGGGTTTTTACCGGGGATTCTTTTGAATTTTTACATTCGGATGAAAGGATAGGGATAATAAATGAATAAGATAAAAATATTATTTTTAATTCATGATTTAATGCATGGTGGAGCAGAAAAGGTTCTCTTAAATCTTGTTAATAACATGGATCAACAACGGTATGATATAACGGTTATGACGTTGTTTGATGTGGGGATCAACAAACAATTTGTAGCACCACAGATTCATTACAAATCTGTTTTTTCAAAGTTATTTCGAGGGAACCGTTTTTATTTTCAAATGAAATCTCCAGAAAAATTATATAAAAAATACATACAAGATGAGTATGATATTGTGGTTGCATATTTGGAAGGAAGCTGCACAAGAATCATTGCCGGATGTCCAAATGACAACACCGTAAAGATTGCATGGAGACATTTTGCGGAAAATGAAAAAGAATTTCTGCAAGGATATCGTTCTTTAGATGAAGCCAAAGAAGTTTATAAAACGTATGACAAGGTGGTAGGTGTCTCACAGACTGTAATCGATACATTTGAAAATCTGACTGGATTAAAAGGAATCTCCACAGTGAAATACAATACCAATGAAACAGAAAAGATTAAAACTCTGGCAAAAGAAGAAGTAACCCATCCAAAATTTATTGTGGATGATACACTGAGTTTCTGTTGGGTTTCCAAAGTAAGACCGAGAAAAGGAATTATGAGACTGGCAGAAGTACACAATCGGCTTCAAAAAGAGGGGTATCAATATCGAATCTATATCCTTGGAGAAGGGGAAGAGCAGGAAAGTATTCAAAGGTATCTACAAGAACATCACATTGAAGATTCATTTGTATTTCTTGGATATGATACAAATCCATATAAATATGTGGCAAGATGTGACCTAATGGTATGTCCTTCCTTTGAAGAAGGATTTAGTACATCTTGTACGGAAGCTTTGGTGGTAGGAACACCAATTGTTACAACTCTTTGCTCTGGAATGAAAGAGATGTTAGGAGAACATAATGAGTATGGGCTTATTGTTGAGAATTCAACTCAGGGCATTTATGATGGAATGAAACAATTATTAGACCATCCAGATTTGTTGGAACATTATACAAAACAAGCAAAAGAGCGTGGAAAGTATTTTAGTATGGAGAGAACAGTAGACGAAGTTCAGGATATGTTTGAAGGGTTATTAAAGGAGAAAAGGAATGAAGGAAGCTTATAAGCAATGGTTTTATGGAAAATTTCATAGTTTTTTTCTTTCAAATATCCTTGGAAATATAGCCTATTTTTTATTTGTAGTAGTATATACAATGAAAAAAATTCAGACGTCTAATAAGGATAGGTTGCCAACTAGAATTCAGGCAAAAAAAATATTACAAAAAACAAGTCCATGTCCATCAATGGAAGACTCCTATGAATCCATGGCTGCAAACAATGAGAGCATGGAACTATCAGTGGTTGTTCCTGTCTATAATTATAAGGATGTGCTAAAAGAGACAATTGATTCGATTTTGAATCAAGAAACAACCTATGAATATGAAGTCATACTAGTAGATGATGGTTCAACAGATGGTTCAGGAGAGATTGTAGACCAATATCAGGATCATCCTAAGACAAAGATTATACATCAGCAGAACGCAGGAATTGCGGCAGCAAGAAATACAGGGATTGAAAATTCAAGTGGGAATTATATCATGTTTGTAGACTGCGATGATATATTAAAAACCAATATGGTACAAGTCATGTTGGATACAGCGTTAAGAGAACAAAGCGATATTGTAGAATGCGGATTTTACTATTTTAAAACAGAAGATGGAAAACTTCTTCGTACAAGAGAATTTACATATCCAGAAGAAACTTTGTATCAAGGTGACAAAAGAATCTTAAAATATCCAGGATTGCCATGGGCAAAAGTTTATAAACGCGAGATGTTTGAACAGTTAAGATTTCCAAATGGGTTTTGGTTTGAAGATACAATTATTCACTGTATTGCATTTCAACACTGTAAGAAATTCACCTTTCTTAATCAATGTCTGTATGGATATCGAGTCTATGAAAAGAATTATACAAAAGTACAGCAGAAATCATTAAGATCGATTGAACATTTGTGGATTGTAAAGTATATGATTCATTATGCAAATCAATTGAATTTGCCAGTGGATGATTTGTTCTATGAAACAATATTGCGACATTTGGGTCCAATTTTATGTAACGGAACTAATTTTATGGATGAAAGAATACAAAAAAGTATTTTTGTAGAAGCATCTCATTATTTAAGAAAGCTTAAGGGAAGTCGTGATTTTAAACTGAATTATATGTTAAAACAACTGGAAAAAAGCATATTAAATCATCAATATGAACAGTGGAAACTTGTATGTAAATATATCTAAGTATGAAAAGAGGATAAAATGATATCTCTAATATGTGTATATAATGATAAAAAAATGGTAAAAGATATGATTTCATCGATTCATACCAAAGTGGATATAGAGCCTATTTTAGTTGATAATACGAAAAATAAATTTATGTCTGCAGCAGAGGCATTGGAATATGGAATGAAAAAAAGTACGGGAGAAATAGTATGCTTTTTACATCAGGATATTATTTTTTTTGAAGATACATTCTTTGAACGGCTTGAGAGTTATATTAATGAAAATCAAAATCAATTATTGGGAGTAGCAGGGGTCAATAAAACTGAGGGAATTGTATCAAGCATTAAATCAGGACCATGGAAGGCTTCCTATACAACAATAAAAGAAAATGATGGACTAAAAATGGTTATAACATTAGATGAAGTATTAATTGCTTGTCATCGGGTTCTATTTGAAAAAAAGATAATCCATTTCGATAAAAAAATATGTGATGGATGGCATTTATATGGGGCAGACTTGTGTTTACAAGCACAAGAAAAAGGAATTGCAGTTATGGTGTTGGCAGCAGGTTTGCATCATTTGTCTACAGGAAATGCAGATTATAATTTTTATATTACGTTTGACCGATTAGCACACAAATATCAAAAGAAGTTTTCTAAGATATATGTGACGAGTAGTTGGACATATACAAATCCGATATTAAGAAAAATATTATTTACATATAGAAAATTAAGAAAAATATTTTGATAACAAAGATTATGGAGGCTACACTATGCAAGCAAAAAAAATCAGTGTCATAGTTCCTGCATACAATGCAGAAAAATATATAAAAGACTGTATCGAGAGTTTATTGTGTCAAACATATAGTAATCTGGAAATTATCATTGTAGACGATGGCTCTAAAGATAATACTGGAAGTATTATTGATGAATTTGCAGTGAAAGACAGGCGAATTGTAGCAGTTCATATTGATAATGGCGGAGTGACAAATGCAAGGAATGTTGGATTGAAAAAAGCTACAGGGGATTATGTAGGATTTTGTGATGCAGACGATACAACAGAATTAGACATGTATCAATTTCTAATGGATCTCATACATAAATACAAGGTAGAGTTAGCACATTGCGGATACAATCATATAACCAAGGGGATAGTACAGCCTGTAAAAGGAACAAAAGAGACACATGTTCAAGATAGAGATACAGCACTAAAATATTTGCTGTCGGGAGGACTGTTTACAGGGAGTCTTTGTAATAAAATATATAAAAAAGAATTATTTGATGGAATCGAAATAAATAAAGATATTAAAATAAATGAAGATATATTAATGAATTTTTTCATCATGAAGAAGATTCAAAAGTCCGTATTTGTGGATGTTTGTAAGTATAATTATATAACAAGAGAAGAAACAGGTGCATGTTTGAATACAAACTATGTTGAGAAAGCAAAGCAGGGATTGAAAGTAAATCAATTAATTTATAGAGAACTACAGAAGGAATCTAAGGAATTAAGGCAAATAGGATATGAAAAGGTTATTATGTCCTATATTGATTTATATCGATGCATTTTATTTGATAAAAAAGTGAAGAAAAGAAAAGAAAAATTAAGTCAAATATCCAAGCATTTGTGGCAAAAACTAAAGTCAAAGGGTGTGGAAAATCGAAAGAATAAAATAACCATTTATTTGCTCCATTATATTCCTTTTTTGTATCCAATTATGTTTCAGGTGTATGACAAAATAAGGCAGAAAAACATTGATGTATAGATAGGAATGGAGGATTATATGAATGAATTAATAAGTGTCATAGTGCCTGTTTATAATGTAGAACCATATCTTGATCGATGCATTGGTAGTATTGTAAATCAGACTTACAAGAATTTGGAGATTATACTAGTAGATGATGGTTCAACAGATGATTCAGGAAAGATATGTGACCAGTGGAAAGAAAAAGATTCTAGAATAAAAGTGATTCATAAAAAAAATGGTGGATTATCAGATGCCAGAAACACAGGTATGAAACAAATGACAGGAAAGTATGTTGCATTTGTTGACAGTGATGACTGGATTGAAGTGTCAATGTATGAGCGGATGATAAAAATGATAAAGAAAAGTCATGCTGATATATGTGAGTGTGGATTTCAAAGAAAAAGCAGTGAAAAAGAAAAAACAATACAGGCAACGGAACAAAAGAAAATCATAATGGACAAAAAAGCAGCTCTAGAAGCTGTGGTTACACAAAAAATAGAACCAGTTGTCTGGAATAAACTTTATAAGAGAGTAAAGATAGAGAACATAATGTTTCAAGTGGGTAAGTATAATGAAGATGAATTTTGGACCTATCTAGCTGTAGATAAAATTCAAAAGATGATTCAGATTCCGGATGTATTATATAATTATTTTCAAAGAGCAGACAGCATTATAAATACTAGTTACTCATTAAAGCGACTGGATGGATTACAAGGTAGATATGAAAGAATGCAGTATCTAAAACAGTATCCTGATATTTATCATATTGCAAAACGAAACATGTATTTTGAATGTATGTTTCATTATCAGATGGGGTTAATGTATTTAACTGGACAAGAATTCGAGAAAAGTAAAAAAACAATTAAAAATTATAAGAAAAAAATTCATATTAGTTTTAAAGATTTCTTGAAGTATGATTGGAAGGAAAAGATTTTCTTTTGTATGAGTAAGATATCTTTTCAAGGTGTGTGTGTGTTGAGAAATAAGATGGGATATGGCATATAGAATTGGAGGAGCTTATGAAAAAAGTATTTTTATATGCGTATGATAAAGTGAATTTGGGAGATGACTTATTTATCGAAACCATTGTAAATCGATATCCACAGGTTCAATTTTATTTGTGGTCTGACAAAGGGAATCGACAAGTGTTTCGTGATTTGTCTAATTTAATTATTATAGATAAAGAATCCAAAATGATAAGTTTAATAAAAAAAATTCGGTTGTCTTTGGTTTTAAGATATAAAAATTATTTACAGAAAAAATGTGATGCAGTGGTCTATATTGGAGGTTCTATTTTTATGGAGTTTCCAACATGGAAAAATATTGTGAATTGGTGGAAGTATCAAAGTGAGAACTATCCATTTTATGTCTTGGGTGCTAATTTTGGACCGTATCAAACGGAAGAATATCGAGAGAACATGGGAAAAGTTTTTGAAAAATTGAAAGATGTATGTTTTCGAGATACCTATTCAAAAAGTCTATTTTCAAATATTAAAACAGTGCGTCAGGCACCAGACATATTATTTTCATGTCCAGTTCCAAAAGTTCATAAAATTAAACATCAGATTTTCTTTTCAGTGATAGCAAAACACAAGTCAGACCAGAAGGAAAAAGAGAATCCTGATACATATATAGATAAAATGGCAGAAATTGTCCAAGGATATTTAAAGGATAACTACCAAGTAGTTTTAGCTTCTTTTTGCGAAGAAGAGAAAGATATGGATGCAGCGAAAGCAATTGGTAAAAAAATTTCAGAAAAGTATCAAGCAAAACTTTCATATTTATCCTATGATGGAATTAACCGCAATCGATTTTTACGGGAATTAGCCAGCTCTGAATATATTATTGCAAGTCGTTTCCATGGGGTTATCTTAGGGTCGGTAGCAGGAAGACCAGTATATCCAGTGATTTATAGTGATAAAACAAAACATGTATTAGAAGATTTACAGTTTCAAGGATGTTATGGCGATGTGAGAAAACTAGATGAGTTATCATATGAAGAATCAAGAAAGAATTTAGAACAGAATATATTGCTAAAGGTGGAAGGATTAGACATAGAAGCACAAAAACATTTTGAGAAACTAGATAAGATTCTTTTATAATATGGGAGGCGTTTAGAATGGAGAAGGTAAGCATTATTATTCCCGTTTATGGAGTGGAAGCTTATTTAGCAGAATGTTTAGAATCATTAATAAATCAAACCTATGAGAATCTTGAGATAATTGTAGTTGATGATGAATCGCCGGATCAATGTCCTAAGATATGTGATGAATTTGCGGAGAGAGATAAGCGAATCATAGTTATTCATCAAAAAAATAAAGGGGCAGC
>JAQVEG010000061.1 GCA_028697725.1 Anaerostipes sp. | reverse complement strand
ATCCAAGATTCCCTTCTTGAATCAGGTCAAGAAAACTTAATCCTCTCCCTACATATCGTTTTGCAATACTCACAACAAGTCTTAAATTACAGTTAATTAACTCTTCTGTGGCAAACTTATCTCCTGCCTCTTTTCTCTTAGCAAGCTCTAGTTCTCGTTCTGAAGACAACAACTGATACTGTCCGATCTCCTTTAAATATAAACGAACGGTATCTTCCGTTCCCACACCATCTAAAAAAGCATCGGCTTGGATATCAACAATCTCTTCTTCCTCTTCTTCGTATAAATCTTTATCGAGAATAGGTTCTTCTTTAATTTGTTCTACATCTTGTTCTATCTTAGCTTCTTCTGTTTCTTGTTCTGTCTTAGTTTCTTCTGTTTCTTGTTCTATCTTTACGTTATAACTCTTTAAATAAAAATGAATCTGTTCAATCTGCTCTTCAGAGAAACTTACCCCTGGGAAAAAATTTGAAATGTCCTCAGCTTTTAAAACATTGGCATTCTTTTTCCCTTGTTGTACTAATTCGTTCATTTTCTTAATAAATACTGTTTCTGTCGACATACATACGGCTCCTCTTTTTTCTTTCTCACAAGTACAACAGTATATCAAAAAAACCATAATATATCATCCTTTTTCGACAAATTTCTTAAACTATTTTTTCCATGGTCTTTTGTTTTTGGTCCATCCCTTTTCTTTCCAATACTTGCTATCTGCCTCATTCCATCCCTTTTTTTGCACTTTTCCCATCACTGCAAAGAAAATTCTAGTTTTAATTCCCGGTTTTATATGCCCGGCTCGTCGCTTTATAAGACGGGCAAGCATAGACATATCTTTTTGAATCTGTTTCTTTTTCTTATCGCTGATTCCATTATAATTAGTGGCATGAACTGCCATGCCATATTGATAGATCTTGGGAACTCCCCAATACGAAAGGCTATCCTTCATATCTTTGTTGGCAGATTTCATTCCTCCGCCTGCTGCCGTAGAAATACAGACTGCCTGCTTTGAAAACATACTTTCTTCTGGTCTATGTACCATCCACTGATATCCATAGTGGTCTAGCCAGCTCTTCATAGCTCCTGTTACGTGATAAACATAAGTAGGACTTGCCAAAATTAATACGTCTGCCTGTTTCATTGCCTCTGTGATTGGGCCAAGTTTTTCCACGTGAGGACATAGTTTTTCGTCCTTCATAAAACACTGAGTACAGCCAATACAAAATTCATCAAAGTCTCTTGGAAGGAAAAATTCTTTTACTTCTCCCTGTAAATTCTTTGCTAACATTCTTGCAATATGGCAGGTAGATCCATTATGGTTTTGTCCATGTATCAATACTATTTTCATTTGCATTCTCCTTATTTGAAATTTTATCATATTAATATTATGTTTTCAATTGAGTGTATGCTACAATAAGAATAGAAAATCATATGGGGAGGATAAATTTTGAAAGATTATAAAGGAATTGTTTTTTTTGATTATGATGGAACATTAATTGACGAAGTAGATCAGATTTTTGAAATGCCTGATTCTACTAAAGAAGCTCTCTTACGACTTCAAGAGAATAAATACGTGACTTGTATCTGTTCTGGCCGTAACAAATTATTTTGTGAAGATGTAAAAGACTATATGAACGGATATATCACAACTGCTGGTGCCTACATTGAATTAGATGAACAGATCGTTCACAGCGTAGAGATTCCTATTTCTGAGATTGAGAAGATGCGTGCCATTTGTGCAACTCGGGGAATTGTCATGATTATGGATGGAGAAACCCAAACCTACTGTGATGGAATGGACACTGATATTTATCCATTTTTTAAATACGTCTTTGATGTAAGGGAACATTGGGTTTTGCCTTGGGATACAAAAGATAAGTGCAAGATTAATAAAGTTACTTTCATATACAAGAATCCAGGAGATCATGAATTTGTCACAGAACACTTTTCATCCCAACTAGAGATTGCAAAGCATATTCGCTATGAATTTTCTGATGCCACACCAAAGGGTACTGACAAAGGAACTGGAATTCGTATAATGGCAGATTATTTGAATCTTCCCATAGATGCAACCTATGCTTTTGGCGACGGTGACAATGATGTATCTATGGTAAAAACAGCAGGAACCAGCATTATTATGGGGCGACATTACGAAGGATTAGAACCTTATGCCAGTATGATTACAGGCCTTGTAAAAGATGATGGAATTTACAACGCCTGCAAAAAACTGAACTTAATTTAATGAATTTATTTCGTGGAGATTTGGGATGTTTTCCCGGTCTCCACTAATATTTTCATAGACTCTACTGGATATTTTCCCGCTGCGGTTTCTCCTGTTAGCATGATACTTGATGCTCCCTGCCTAACTGCATGAAAGATATCATTTACCTCTGCTCTTGTTGGATATGGGCATTCTATCATAGAATTTAACATCTGGGTTACCACCATAAACTCTTTTCCATGTCTTTTACATACATTGGCTATCTGCTCCTGAATTAATGGAAGTTGCGTTAATGGCACTGCATTTCCTAAATCACCTCTTGCAATTACAATACAATCACAGTATGGCATAAATTCTTCTACATTTTCCACACCCTGCACATTTTCAATCTTAGCAAATATTTTAATATGTCCACAATCCAATTGATCTAGCTTTTCTCGTAAGCAAATCAAATCCTCTTTGTCACGAACAAATGGAAGCATTACCTGTGTCACTTGAAACTCTTTTATATGTGATAAATTCTCTAAATCCTCTGCTGTTAATGTTGGATTCTTAATATTACATCCAGGAAGTGCAATACTCTTCCTAGAGGATAGAATTCCACCTTGTAGAACTTTACATCTCTTTTTCTCCTCGACTTGAAGTTTTACCTTTCCATCATCAAACAAAATAACTTGTCCTGGCTTTAAAAATGGTTCTATTTCTTCTGGAATCATAATCTGATCTCCCAGATAAATACTTTCTCCCTCTTTTAATGTTATGTCAGCATCCAAAGTTCCCATGCGAAGCTCAGGTCCCATTAAGTCAATCATAAAATCAGCATCTATTTTACTCTCTTTTTTCGCCTCTAAAAAATGATCCACCCACTCCTTGCTTTCCACCAAAGATTTGTGTGATAAATTTAAACGAATTCCTGTCATTCCCACTTGAAGCATTTCTATAAGAACCCTAGAATCCTCGCAGGCAGGGCCTAAAGTTCCATAATACTTTATATTGTTTTCTCTTCCAGTGGTATATGGATTCTCCTTAATATAATCATCTAAAATCTCCACTGCCATCCCCACAAGTTCTTTGCATGGACGTTTTTTATAATACTCCTTAGTTCTTTCTGCCGCTTTTGGCACATCATGTTTCACTGACAATCCCAATAATTCTCTACAGACAATGGAACCATTTCTTTCTTCAAATTTATGTGCTAAATACTGAATTCTGGCATAATGATCTGACTTAACTTGTCCAGTTTCTGGTCCACCATATCCATAAAGAAGGCCTGCCACAAGAAACATTCCACTGACAGAACCACAGACCTCACGAAGTCTTCCCATTCCTCCACCAAAAGAACAACTGACTTTCATCAATGTCTCTTCATCCAGAGAAACAATGTCTGAAAACGCAAGAACTACCGATTGTGTACAGTTATATCCTTCTAAAAAAAAATTCATTCCTGCTTCTTTTCTTGTCATCTTACTTCTCCTTTTCCTTGTATCCTCTGTATCCATATGCAGATTCTGCACTTTTTACAGCAAGGGTAATTGCTTCACTCATTACTTTTGCTCCAAGGATTCCTGCCATATCCTCATCTGCTGCAACTTTTCTTGTACTCAATGCATAAATACTGTCTCCATCTGCACTTGTATGTACAGGGCGAATTGATCTTGCATATCCATTATGTGCCATAGCAGCAATCTTCCCTAGCCTTGCTTTGTCAAAATCTCCATTGGTTAAAATCGCTCCGATGGTTGTATTTCCAACAAATCGATTTTCAAAGACTTGGTCTGTTCCTAGCATTTTACTTTCTGAATCCAGAAAACTCTGGCTTTCTTCATCATATAAACCAGCAAGAATTTCTCCAGATTTATAATCGAATATATCTCCAAGTGCATTCACCGCGACAATGGCTCCCATTTTAAAATCTCCCATTTGCACCGCATAACTTCCAATTCCCGATTTCATGCAATTGTCCATTCCGTTTAATTTTCCAACGGTAGCACCAGTTCCTGCTCCAAAATTTCCATTTTTAAAATGATTCTTTTGAGCCTCTTCACATGCCTTATATGCCATGGCAGAATCTGGACGTATAAATGGATCTCCTACTGTTAAATCAAATAAACAGGATTGACATACCAATGGGACTCTCGTTACACCCACATCAAATCCAATTCCATGTTCTTCTAAATATTTCATAACACCACCTGCTGCATCTAATCCAAATGCACTTCCACCACTTAATAACAATCCATGAATCTCTTGGGCTGTTGCAGCTGGCTTTAACAATTCACTTTCTCTAGAGGCTGGCCCGCCACCTCTCACATCCAGTCCTGCCGCCATTCCTTCTTTGCAAAGAACCACCGTACATCCAGTTCCTGCCTTTTCATTCTGGGCATTTCCAATTTGAAATCCTTCAATATCTGTAATCTTTATTTCTTTTATCATCTTCATTGGCCCTCCTTATTTGATTATACAACGAATCTCATCTGTGATAAAATAAAACAATAAACTTTTAAAAAGAAACGGGAGGCAAATCAATGAAATGGGATGATAACAAGCAGAGATGCCCATGGGCAAATCCAAAAAATCCTCGCTACATAAAATACCATGACGAAGAGTGGGGCGTTCCTGTTTATGACGATCATAAACTATTTGAAATGTTAATTTTGGAATCTTTTCAGGCAGGTCTTTCCTGGGAATGTGTTTTAAACAAAAGAGACGCTTTCTACGAAGCTTTTGACGGATTTGATTTAGATAAGGTTTGTAATTATGATGCAAAAAAAGAAGAATCCCTTCGTGAAAACGCAGGGATTATAAGAAACAAATTAAAGATTCATGCCGCTGTTACCAATGCAAATATTTTCAAAGAAATACAAAAAGAATTCGGAAGTTTTTCTAACTATATTTGGAGCTGGACCAACGGAGAAATCATACATGAGGTTCATGAAACTTCTTCTCTTCTTTCAGACAAAGTGTCTGCTGATTTAAAAAAGAGGGGAATGAAATTCGTGGGGACAACGATTATTTATTCTTATATGCAGGCTGTGGGAATTATATATTCCCACGAACCAGGCTGTTATATGACATATTGATTCCGTCCATTTTCCTTTGCTACATATAATTTCTTGTCTGCTTTGGAAAGCAAATCAGCATATCTTGTTGAACCTTGGGATGCATATGGCTCTCCGCCGATACTAATTGTCAAATACATCTCCTCATATTCTGAAAATTTTATCTTCTCTACATCTTTCACGATTCCTTCTAATTTCTTTTGGAATCGTTCTTTGCTTATATTATTCCAAATAATTGTGAATTCGTCTCCACCTTGGCGAATCACACAATCTCCATTGACAGCACGAACATATCTTTGCAGCACATGTACAACAGCACGTATTGCCTGATCCCCCACATTGTGTCCATACGTGTCATTGATATTTTTAAAGTTATCAATGTCGACAACAGCAAGGGAATATTTAGCTCTTGGATCATTCCATTCTCCAGTTTTCTGATTTACCAGAACAGTATTTAAGTAATGTCTGGAATAACAATTGGTTAAGCTATCTAAATGTGCAAGCTGCTCTAATTTTTCATTTACATTTCGGATTTTAATTTTATCCACAAGGAGTAATGCAATCAGTAAAGATATCCCCAAAATCACAAATATAATAGCAGTACGCTGGGTACGACTGTGCCAATGTTCTTTTGGTGCAACATCTAAATGCCACCTTAAATTCTGAATATCAAATTCATAACTCACTGGCTCCTCAACTGCCTTCTGTGATGTGGTAAGTGTAACTTTTTTCCCTTTTTCGTCCTCGTACCAAAGTTTATAGTTTACTCCCTGTTCTTCCAGATTATTTAAATGAAAACTTTGAATCATCTTATCAAAATCCAAGGTAACCGTAACAAGCCCCCAAAAAGAAGTCTTTCCATTCTTCTTTGTAAACACTGGGAGCCTTCCCGCCATACCAACACCTCCCTGAACCAGATTAAACGGATTGGTCACAATTACTTTTCCCTCTTTATAAGCCTTCACAGCTTCGTCATTTCCTTCCCGAGAGGTATCCATAAAATCAAAATTAAGAAGGGATTCATTGTTTGCCAAAGGGTATACTTTCTTTACCACTCCATTTGGTGCAATGGCTACATTCTTAACAGGGATACCACTATCCTGAGAAATCTCCTTATATATAAATTCAACTTGATCATCGAAAAAATCTGTTTTTCCATTATTGGCACGAATTAAAGCACTGAATGTGTAAACTCTGGCAATGGCAGTATCCACACTATCTCGCATAATGTTGGACTGATTTGCAGCAATATATCTATAATTTTTCTTTGTCTGAGAAATTGTTTCCCTCTCTACTACTACAAGCAGCCCAATTAAAATAATATTCAACGTCAAAAAAACAGCAATTGGCTGTATGTAATGCTTTATTCTCATGAATGTCCTCCCCCTCGTATACTCCCGTTCCCTTATGATATTTTGTAACTTAATGTTTATATTCACTCCACATATGTCTTAGAAAAACATACATAACAATAAAAAATGCAATTAAATATCCAAACAATCCAAGGAGTGGAATTCCTGCTACTTTAGGCTTCATATTCGTAGTACATATGATACTGGAACTAATTAATAAAGCCATGACCCAAAGTCCCATAACAATATTCCGAATAAGTCTTCGCATGAGGCTCTCTAGTTCTTTTGACGTACGTAGTTCCATATTGAATTTATGCTGTCCTCGCATATAGCCACGAAGTACATCTGAAACAAGAATGGGAATCTCCGATGCTTTGTGCAATGTTCGATACAGATTCTGTCCACCCTTTTTTAATTCTTTTTTCCAATCCATATTTTCAAAGGAAGAATTCAAGATTCGTCTAGATGCAATACTAATCATATTGATATCCGGACATAAATCAATCATAATTCCTTCTACATGGGTTAATCCTCTTGCCAGCATAGTAAGTCCATGGGGAACTATAATCTTATTCTTTTTCATAACATCCATTAAACTCATTGTGACTTCTGCCACATTGATAGAACCCATGTCCGTATCCCCGTATTTTAATAGAAGTTCTTGAATCCCTTCATACAAAGTTCCCTGATTAGGCGGCTCTTTAAAATCACCTAATTTTAATACCGCCTCTTCAATCATAGCAACGTCTTGAAATGCAATTCCTTTCACTGCATCCTTTAAAAGACTTTGTTCCTTCCCTGACAATCGACCCATCATCCCCATATCAATCCAAATAATCTTTCCATCTCGTATCTTAACATTTCCCCCATGAGGGTCTGCATGGAAAAATCCATCTTCAATCACCTGTTTGATATAGTTATCAACCAGCTTAGTCCCAATCTCCTCTAAATCATATCCAGCATCTAAAAGTTCTTCCTTTTGATCCATGCCATACCCTTGAATATATTCCATCACAAGAACGTTGACAGTTGTATACTCTTGATATAATTTAGGGACTCCAACAAACTCTACTTCTTTATTCTTGGCTGCAAATTCCAGCATATTGGCAGCTTCCATTAAGAAATTCATCTCTTCTTTTGTCACCGCCCAAAGCTCATCTAACACCATATCAATATCAACAACTTCCTTGATTCCAATGGGTGGCAATAGCTTTGCTGCCTTACGAAGAAGTGCAATATCCCTTGCAACTAATCTTCCTATATCTTTCTTTTGAACCTTAACAACTACATCTTCTCCATTTTTTAATTTGGCTCTGTGAACCTGGGCAATGGAAGCCGAACCTAGTGGTTCTTCCTCAATCTCACGAAATATCTGTTTCCACGAATATCCATAAGAGTCTTCGATAACATTTATTATCTCCTTGAAATCAATAGGGAGAACCCCTGCCTGTAACTGCATTAATTCATCACAATATTCTTTGGAAAGAATATCAGAATGCATGGACATAATCTGGCCAAGCTTAATAAACGTTGGTCCTAGTTCCTCTAGAATCAAACGCAGCTTTTTTGGGGTAAGTCCCTTTGTAATTTCATACTTATGGAGAACTGCTGTAATCTCCTTCAGCCGTCCTCTATATTCCACTGACTGCTTACTCATCCGCCTCTTCTTTCACATCCATTTGTTGAAGTTTCTCTTTTAACATTTCCTTTTGTTCTGGTGTCATACCATCTAGAAATTCGTCAAAATCTTCTGGTGTAGATGGTGCTTCTTTCACATCCATCTTATCCTTTACTGTTTCTTTTATGTTGTGTTTTAATTCTTCGTTAAGTGCTTTTCCCTGTTCTACTGTTAATTCACCCTTCTTTACCATCTCATCTAAAAGATCCTTGGACTTTTCTCCAGTTGTTGCAATGGCACCGATTCCTGCTAACATAATTTTCTTTAACCCATCTGTAAAATGTTCCATACTAAAAACTCCTTTCTATCAACTCTACAAGTTCTGGAATGAATATAATACATCCCGTAATTGCTGCCATAATGGCTGCTATCAAAACAGCACCTGCCGCAGTATCCTTTGCCAGTTTTGCAAGAGGTTTCTTTTCCTCTGTCACAAGATCTACCACCGCTTCTACCGCTGTATTCACAAGTTCTAATGCTAAAATCAAACCAAACAAAATAAAACAAAGACTCCACTTTATCCATGAAATTTCACATATTAGTCCTGCTACTACAACAAGTATCATCATGACACAATGAATCTTCATATTTCGTTCTTTTTTTATCCCTGTGAAAATGCCTTCAAAGGCATAGCCAAAACTTTGATATAGTGGATTCTTCTTTTTCTGATCCATAGCTTAACTCTCCTGTTTATTTTGTACTATTCGCTCCTAGGTATACTCCACAATAACTTCATACATCATATTAACATCAATTGGTTTTGCAAGGTGGGCATCCATTCCTGCTTCCCTGCTACTTTTCCTGTCTGATTCATATGCGTTGGCTGTCATTGCAATAATTGCCACTTTCTTCGCATCCTCTCTTGGTAAATTACGAATCGTCTTTGTGGCCTCTAATCCATCCATTACCGGCATACGAATATCCATTAAAACTGCATCAAACTCACCAATCTGAGATTCCTGAAACAACTTTACTCCCTGTGCTCCATCTTCTGCCACAGTCACCTTACATCCTACCTTTTCAAGTAGTCTTGTTGCAATTTCTGCATTCAATGGATGATCCTCACACAGTAGAATTCTCTTATCTTTCAGTAAAGTGGTCCATTCATCTATATTGTTATGTTTTTTTTGAATCTTAGAATCCACTTTATCTTCTGAAGCAAACTCAAAGTCAAGATAGATTGTAACTGTTGTTCCTTCTCCTGGATCACTATCCACCCTGATAGAACCTTCCATCAATTCGATTAAATTCTTCACAATGGCAAGCCCCAGTCCTGATCCTGCATATTTATTTGTAATCTTATTTCGTTCTTGAGAATATGGATGAAACAAATTATGTCTTAGAAAATCCTTATTCATCCCAATTCCAGTATCAGAGATTACAACTTTTCCATGAGCAATATTTCCCTTTCTCCTAAGATTCTCAACGGTAATTTGAATTGTTCCCCCTTCTGGGGTAAACTTTACTGCATTGGAAATAATATTGACAAAAATCTGATTGACCCTGACTGCATCAATTTTAATAAAACTATTTTCATTAAAATTCAACGTTTTAAGTTTCAAGTCAATCTGCTTTGCCTCCATTGATGGACGAAGCATCTCAAGAAGATTGTCCATAAAATCTTTGATACAAACAAACTCTGGATCTAAGGTAATTTTCTTGCTTTCCAGACGCTGCAAATCCAGTGTGTCATTGATAAGACTTAGCATATATTTCCCTGATTGCATTGCTTTTGAAGTATTGCTTTGCACCTCATTCATATCCGAAGTTCCCCGAATCAATTCCAGCATTCCAAGAATCCCATTCATAGGAGTTCTCAAATCATGACTCATTCTTGCAAAAAAATCAGAGCGCTCATAATTCACTTCTTCTATTTTCTCTTTTTCCTTACGCATCATTTTCGCATAGAGGAGAAGGCTAATACATACAAACAAAATAACAATGATTGCGATACATCCCACCACAAAAAGACGAAAATGATCCTGAAGTATATAAGACAATGTCATATTTGGTGTGGTATTTGCCGCATATTTCAGCATAGTATCATTAACCTTATCAGAATCAATCAATGGAATTCCCTTGTCAACAATCTCGGATAATAGCTGAGCATCCTCTCCATGAAATTGAAGTGCAATTCCAAGATTTTTTTGAGTCAACGGCACTGCTGTCAATTGATTGAGACTATTGGTTATAATCACATCATCGGCAATATGGGTATCAATAAACGTAAGATCCGCCTCTCTTTCAAGAACTCTCCTCATACAAATTTCCGGCGATTCATACTCCACAATGGTACACTTTGGATATTGCGTCTGCACGTAGTTTTTCAACCCATCTCTATTTTTAACAATTGCTATCTTATAATCTTTTCCCTTTTTGTACTTATCTCCAACTCTGTGATACATCTCAAAAGACTGCTCTAAAATAGCATTGGTTACCCCTGTTTCTTGGCTTACATCCTTACCCTCTTCATAATATAAAGTTTTATAAGTTACCGTTGTTTCCTTTTTGGTATTCACAGAATCTGTCCTTGGTTTTATGTCAAACTTAATTCCTGTATTCTTTTCTAACTGACTGCAAATATTAACAAGGACGCCTTTCATCTCCTGTTTTTTACTATCATACCAGACAATGGGCTTGGTATCTGTATCAAAATAAACCTGATACGTAAGATTCTTTTCAATACACATTTTCTCTTCTTTATTAAATGGTGAATTCACCATAATCGGAAAATACTTTTTCATTAAGTTATCTTCAAAATTCGACTGATGTATATTCAGTTTAATAATTGCCTGACTAATATCATCTATTATTTTTCCATTTCCCTTCCATGATGCAAAATAAAATGGTGCATAGGCAAACTTTTCGACAATATTCCACTCAGAATGCGTTACGTGGGCATTGGTTGCAATTAAATCAATCTCTCCGTTTTCTAGTGCCTTTTCTAACTTTGTTTGTGATTTGTATGTGCGAACTTTCAAGGAAATTCCATGTTCCTTCA
>JAQVEG010000020.1 GCA_028697725.1 Anaerostipes sp. | reverse complement strand
CAATTCTGTGATTTTTTTGAGATTCCGTATATGACAGTATCAGATTGGGAACATGGCAACAGAAGAGTACCTGCTTATTTTTTTAGACTACTGGAATATTATGTGAGGATGGAACAGATGGAGAAGGGGGATATGAGTGGCAAAGAAGATTAAAGAGACGATACATGCAAAAGGAATTAATATTGGAATTTACACAAATGATTTTCAAAATGAGTTTATCTCAATAACAGATATTGCAAAATATAGAAGCGATGATCCGAATTCGAGGGGTTTAGAAACCAAGCAGGGTTTAATGCTTTTACCATGTCCCCATCTAAGTGGATAAGCAATGTTTCGGCAATAGGAATTGTATCAAAAGCGGGACGCTATGGTGGTACATATGCACAGAAAGATAAACTTCACAAATATGTATTCTATCGGGAGATAGTTATAGTTGGAGAAGATTGGACAAACAGACGCTAATGCTGTATGTTTAAAAGAAGATGGAAGGATAGAATATGGCAAATAAGAAAAAAGAGGAGAGAACCATTCATAGCTCTGCGGCAGAATATCTGACCTATGTGGCAGCAGTCGGTGATAATGCAGACAGCATGGAAATGCGCTATGAAGAGGAGAACATATGGCTGACGCAGAGAATGATGGCACAGCTTTATGATGTTGATGTTCGCACAATAAATGAACATATTAAGAAAATACTTTCCGATGGAGAACTTACAGAGGTGGCAACTATCCGGAAATTCCGGATAGTTCAAACCGAAGGTTCTCGTCAAGTTAACCGTGAGGTCATCCACTACAATCTACAAATGATTATTGCGGTTGGTTTTAAGGTGAATAATGATCGGGCAGTTCGTTTCCGTAAATGGTCAGGTCAAATCGTAAAAGACTATACCATCCAAGGATGGACGATGGACAAAGAACGCCTGAAGAAGGGTCACATGTTCACAGATGAATACTTTGAGCGCCAGCTGCAAAGTATCCGCGAAATCCGTCTTTCGGAGCGCAAATTCTATCAAAAGATTACTGACCTTTATGCCACAGCATTTGATTATGATAAAGATGCAAAAACTACAAGATGTTTCTTCCAGAGTGTTCAAAATAAGATGCATTGGGCAGTCCATAGGCACACAGCCGCGGAGTTAATCATAGAACGAGCAGATGCAGAGAAAGAACACATGGGATTGACTACATGGGAGTCGGCACCAGATGGAAAAATCGTAAAAGGCGATGTGTCCATTGCCAAGAACTATTTGAACGATAAAGAAATGTCCTATATGGAACGTATAGTATCGTTATACCTTGATTACGCAGAATTGCAGGCAGAGCGCCAGATTCCTATGAGTATGGAAGATTGGGCGAAACGTCTGGATGGATTTTTGGAGTTTAATGGGAATGAAATTTTAACAGATGCCGGAAAAATCAGTGCAGAGCAGGCGAAGCTTCATGCTGAAACAGAGTTTGAAAAATATCGAATTGTGCAGGATAGACTCTTTTTGTCAGACTATGATAAATTTCTACTTGAGTTGGAAGAACAATCTAAGCAGACATAAAAATGGTTACACTTGTATGAGGCGAAGGTAAAGTACAAGAATAGATATTAAGTTTTTAGGGGGGTGACACAGATGCGTAAGAATTTCAAAATAGTTGCAGGGCTGGCGACCTTTGTGTCAGCTATATTATTGATGGTTTTGGTTTTCAATGCGATAAAATCTGTTCAAAGGCAGACCGAGGAAAATTGTTTCGCTTATCTTGATGAAACAGCGGACCAACTGGCAGCTGATTTGTATAAAACAACAGATATGGATCACACGATTCTGTCTGCAATGGCTACAATTATTGCCAATGGGGGAGAGCAGTCAGCCAGTGACTTGTGTGATATTTTGAATAGCTATGACAGTGCCACATCTTATGTGGATTATGTCGAAATACTGTATCCAAACAATACCATGCTGGATGCAGACGGAACTGTTCGTGATGTGAGTAAATCTTTTGATTTTAATAAGGAAGCAAAAAAAGGAGTTTATGTCTCTGATATTTCGTATAGTACAAAAGACTCAGGTGCAAGAGTCATACGAAATGCTGTTCCGGTGATACGCAATGGTCAAACTATTTACATGCTCTATGGCGTAGTTGGACTCACCAATTTCGAGAAAACATATACCACAAACATTTATGAGGGCAATGCATATGTATATCTTGTAGATGGTAACACAGGAGATTTTCTGTTAGACACCTGGCACAATTCAGTTGGTAATATATCCGATTTCTTCAACAGAAAAAATATATCAAAGGATAATTTCCGGGATGCTGCTGCTAAGATGAAAAAGGGCAAGGGTGGAAAGTTGGCATTTGTATCGCAGTCAACTGGAGATACATTGTATATGCATTACGAACCAGTTGGCATCAACAACTGGAGCGTTATTGTAACAGTGCAGGACAGATATGCATTAAAAAATAGTAACGAAATCAACAACACATTATATCGAATGGCGGCAAAAAGTGGTACAATCGTTTTCTTGTATATGCTATTTGTAACGCTTTCCATTTTTATTGCGTATCGTCAAACGCGCAAGTTGGGAATGAGCGACAAAGTGACAGGATTGCAGAATAGAAATGCTTATGATGCATTCCTTACTTTGAACAAAGATAAAACTTTTGAGTTGATTTCTTGTGTATTCATTGACGTAAATGGCTTACATGAACTGAACAATTTAAAGGGGCATGAGGCTGGAGATAGAATGCTTCGTATTGTGGCTGAAACGATAAAGGCAGAATACCCTGCACATTTGGTTTTTCGAGCAGGTGGGGATGAATTTGTAGCACTTATAGAAAATATGAGTCAAGACCAATGCCGGACAAAAGCTGAAATTGTGTATGAAACACTTATGAAAAAAGGATATAGCATTGCTTATGGTGTGGCGACACAGCAGAATGTCACTGGAGTTTCTGAGGTTGTGAATTTAGCGGATGAGCGAATGATTGAAAACAAGAAGTTGTACTACTCAAAGCATGACCGGCGAATGAGATAAACAAGTTGCAAATCCATACAATATGACAGGACTAATAGGTATTTTGCTCATGAAAAGGTTGAAATTTGAAAAAAGTTTGGTACTAATTACATATTACGAGATTTTTTTTTATTAGTGTATAATAAGGACGTTGTAGAAACAGGTGGTAGCTATTGTGTGAAAACCAAACACATTAGCTGCTACTTTTTTTTTGAATAAAAAGAAGGAGAAAATAAAATGAATCAAAATTCAAACTCATATCTTGCGGAGGCACCCATTGGAAAACTTATGATGAAGTTTTCAATTCCATGTATCATGTCTTTGCTCGTATCGTCACTTTATAATATTGTAGACCAAATCTTCATCGGAAGAGGTGTTGGGTACCTTGGAAATGGAGCTACAAACGTTGTATTTCCAATTACTGTTATTGCCCTTGCCATTGCCTTAATGATTGGAGATGGATGTGCAGCTTTTTTAAGTATCTGTCAGGGAAAAAAAGACACAGAAGGTACGAAAAAAGGCGTTGGAAATGGAATTACTATGCTAGTCATTGGAAGTATCATTTTAATGATTATCTTCATAGTGAGCAGAGAAGGCATTTTAGGGGCTTTCGGAGCAACAAAAAACAATATTGGGTATGCAAGAGATTACTTTAATATTATTGTAATTGGTATTCCATTTTTTATGTTTGCCAATGGAATGAACTCTGTGGTTCGTGCAGATGGAAGTCCACAGTTTGCTATGATTTCTACATTAGTTGGATGTATCATTAACCTAATCCTAGATCCTATTGCGATTTTTGCATTACACTGGGGCGTAAAAGGTGCGGCGATTGCTACCATAGCTGGTCAGATTGTATCAGCGGCTCTTGCGGTATATTACTTATTCCATACAAAGTCATTCCGATTATCAAAGAGAAGCTTTGCGTTAAATGGTAAAATACTTCGCAATGTATTGCCGCTTGGAATCAGTAGTTTTCTGACACAATTATCCATTGTAATTATTATGGGTGTTATGAACAATGTATTAGTAAAATATGGAGCAATGTCAAAATACGGAGCAGATATTCCAATGACAGTTGTTGGAATTGTAATGAAAGTATTCCAGATTGTTATTGCATTTGTAATCGGTGTGGCAGCAGGTTCACAGCCAATTGTAGGATACAATTATGGTGCAGGTCACCATGGGCGTGTGAAAGAAATCTATAAAAAGATGATGATAGCAGAAGTGTGTATCGGAGCGATTGCTACTGTATGTTTTGAAGTATTTCCATTACAGATTCTTAGTCTGTTTGGAAGCGAGAGCAGCTTATATAATGAGTTTGGAGTAATGTCATTCCGTATCTTCTTAAGTACCATTATTTTCTGCTGTGTCGTAAAAGCAACAAGTGTATTTTTACAATCATTAGGAAAACCAGTTATGGCAATGGGGCTTTCACTCCTTAGAGATTTTATATTAAGTGTACCTCTTGTACTAATCTTACCATTAGCTTTTGGTGTAGAGGGTCCATTATTTTCTGCACCAATCGCAGATGTTGTGACATTTCTGGTTATGATTATTATGGTGAAATCTGTTATGAAGGAATTGCATGTTTCAGCAAAGAAAGATGAGGTATAAACTATGAGTAAAACAATTATTACTATTGGAAGACAGTTTGGAGCAGGTGGACGTGAACTGGGAAAGAAATTAGCAAATAAGCTGAATATTACATACTATGATAAAGAAGTAATCGACTCTGTGGCAGTCCTTAGTGGTTTATCAAAAGAATATATTGCAGAAAATGATGAGGTGGTAACCAATAGTTTTCTATATTCGATAGTTATGGGAACCAGAACTTTAACTGGTCAGAAAACCGTAGAAGAAATCAAAATGGATGCTCAAAGAGAAGCCATTCTTGAAATCGCGGAAAAGGGCAGCTGCGTCATTATTGGAAGAGCGGCAGATTATATCTTAAAAGAGGAGAAGCCATTGCGTATCTTTATATCTTCTGATGAAGCAACCCGAATAGAGCGTGTATGCAAGCGTGATGGTTTATCCAGAGAAGAGGCAGAAAAGAAAATTCGTAAAATGGATAAACTCAGAGCTGCTTACTACAATGAATATGCAGATGCAGCTTGGGGAAGAGCAGATAATTACGATTTGTGTATTAACTTATCAAGATTTAGTATTGATCAGGCAATTGAAATGATTACTATGAATTGCAAATAATAAATAAATTATACTTAAAATAGTAAGTAGTGAGGTGCATGACATTTTCGATGTTATGCGCTTCTTTTTTTTACTCAAAACGAAAGTATATACTCAAAAAGCATAGAAAGCTATTGGATATAAGCATTTGCTATTTGTGATAAGCGTTGATAATATAATTGTGATGAAAAAAGGGTTAGAAGAAAAGAGGTAACTATGTATCAGTTTGATAAAACTGTAAATAGAAGAAATACAGGTTCTTTAAAATGGAATGTGTCAGAAGAAGAATTACCAATGTGGGTGGCAGATATGGATTTTCAAACGGCACCTGAAATCAGGGCGGCAATGATAAAACGGGTGGAACATGGAGTCTTTGGCTACAACACCGTAACAGATAATTGGTTTTTGGCATATGAGAACTGGTGGAAGTCAGAGCATCATTTTGAAATTGAAAAAGAATGGCTAATTTTTGCAACAGGAGTAGTCCCAATTGTTTCAAGTACAGTCAGAAAACTTACAACCCCAGGTGAAAATGTGTTGATTCAGACGCCTGTTTACAATATTTTCTTTCATAGTATTTTAAATAATGGAAGAAATGTTTTGGAAAATCAGCTTCACTATGAAAATGGAACGTATTCTGTAAATTTCAAGGATTTGGAAGAAAAGCTAAGTGATCCGCAGACTACATTGATGATCCTATGCAATCCACATAATCCAATCGGGAAAATTTGGGAGAAAGATACATTAGAAAGAATTGGACTTTTGTGTGAAAAATATCATGTGATAGTTTTATCTGATGAAATTCACTGTGATTTGACAGCACCCAATAAAGGATATATCCCATTCGCTTCTGTCTCTGAAATTTGCAAAAATATTAGTATTACATGCGTTGCGCCAACGAAGACGTTTAATCTTGCAGGATTACAGACAGCAGCGGTATTTATTCCAAATGCCAATCTTCGTCACAAAGTCTGGCGAGCTTTAAACACTGACGAGGTGGCAGAGCCAAATTCTTTTGCGATTACGTCGGCTGTTGCAGCATTTGAGAGTGGTAAAGAGTGGCTGGTTGCATTAAAAGCGTATATTCAGAAAAATAAGGAAGTGGTAGTAGAATTTTTCGAGAGAGAATTACCAGAGATATTTGTTGTTTCTCTGGAGGCAACCTATCTGCTATGGATAGACTGCAGTCAAATCACTGAGGATACTACGGAACTTGCTGAATATATTAGAAAGGAAACTGGATTGTATCTAACTGCTGGAAGTGAATATGGTGAAACTGGAAAATTATTTTTAAGACTAAATGTTGCCTGTTCAAAAGATACTTTGATAGATGGCTTGACACGATTAAAGAAAGGAATAATGTTATGGAGAAAAAGAAAGTTGTAGTATTATCAACAAGCTTAAGAAAAAACAGTAATTCGGAAAAATTGGCGGAGGAGTTTGCAGCAGGTGCCAAGATTACAGGAAATGATGTAGAGTTTATTTCTCTTCGTGAAAAGAATATTGGATTTTGTGTTGGGTGTCTGGCATGTCAAAGTACAGGAAGCTGTGTAATCAAGGATGATGCAATTGAAATTACAGAAAAGGTGTTAAATGCAGATGTAGTAGTATTTGCGACACCAATCTATTATTATGAAATGTCTGGTCAGATGAAGACGTTGATCGACCGCATGAATTCCATGTATGCAAAAGATTATAAGTTCAGAGATATCTATTTTCTTACATCTGCGGCAGAGGATGAAGAACATGTACCGAAAAGAGCAATTGCTGGTTTGCAGAGCTGGATTGACTGCTACAAAAAAGCAGAATTAAAAGGAACAATATTTTGTGGCGGCGTAAATGAACCAGGAGACATAGAAGGTAATGATAAGTTAAAAGCTGCCTATGAAATGGGAGCAGCTTTTCTTTAACAATAAAAAGTAAAAAACACCCTACACCAAATTTCTCTAGGTGTGGGGTGTTATACTATAAAGTTTTCTCCTGTATGATTTCAGTTACTTTTTGAAGAAATAGCTGTGCTGCTTTTGTAAATATCTGATATTTCTTCCACACTAGATTCATGGATAATTCGGTTACAGGATAAAGTGGCTTGCATATGAGATTGCGATTGGTGGAAGTATCAATAATCTGATCAAAGCCAATGGCATAGCCCATGCCTTCCTGTACCATCAAGGAAGCATTGTAGATGAGGTTATAAGTAGCAACAATATTTAACTTTTCTCCCTGTTGGCGTAAGAAAGAATCAATGGCAGCAGTTTTTAAATGTTGTCTGGAAGCGATAATAGGAAACTCGACTAAATCTTCCATTGAAACATGTTCTTTCTGTGCCAAGTCACAATTGGCAGGCATGAGAACACTGATTCTGTCTCTGTGTGGAAGCTGAATGGATTCATAATTAGACAGGTCAATAGGATCCCATAATACAGTAAAATCAAAGAGCCCTTTATCCAGATTATCCATGAGATCAAGAGAATCTCCACTGATGGTGTGGATGTGAATATCAGGATAGACCTGCTGGAGTTCCATCCCTGCCTGAATCAGTAACCGTACCCCCTCTGATTCACCGGTTCCAATATAAATATCCCCACTGATGGAAGTATTGGACGCGGTGACTTCTGCTTCTGTTTTTTTCACCAGCGAAAGAATTTCTTCCGCTCTTTTCCGAAGAATCATACCTTCCTCTGTCAAGATAATCTTCCGATTGCCACGAAGAAAAAGTTGTTTCCCAAACCCTTCCTCCATATCTTTTAACTGCCTCGACAGCGTTGGCTGCGAAAGATGCAGAGACTGCGCAGCGGCAGTTATATTCTGTTCTCTGGCAACCGCCAGAAAGTATTCCAAAACACGTAATTCCATAAACATCCACCATCTTTATTAAATATAGATCACTTATTTGCTAGTTCTATTGTAGAATCTTTAACTATAGCTGTCAAGCATAAGAAACCATTTGATATAAGTATTTGCTATCTAAAATGTGGATTGATAGAATGAAAGCAGTTAGAAACCATTAAAATACGAGAGGTGAGATTAGATCAATGCATGAACAAGTAATTATAAAAGAAAACAAAATGGGTACGATGCCAATTTCCAGATTAGTGATTACCACATCCATACCACTTATATTTTCGCTCTTTGTAAATCATCTCTATAATCTGGTAGACAGTGTTTTTGTTTCACATATTAATGAAAGTGCTTTGACTGGAATATCACTTGCAGCACCGATACAGACAATCATGATTGCTTTGGGATGTGGTCTTGCAGTAGGGCTAAATGCAATGGTTTCAAAGGCACTGGGAGAAAAAAACAGAGAGGAAGTAAAAAGAACTACATCGGCAGCTATGGTGATGGCCATAGGTGCATATATACTCATCGCTGTTCTTAGCCTTCTTATTGTAAAACCATATTTTGCATGGCAGGCGGGCGGAAATCAGGAGATTGCCGGATTTGGCAGCGATTACATCATGGTCTGTATGCTTTTTTCCTTTGGTCAGATGACACAATGGGTATTTGATAGACTGTTAATCGCCACAGGAAAATCAACACTGTTTCTTGCAACGCTTGGAACTGCGTCCATTGTGAATTTGATTCTAGATCCCATTTTGATTTTTGGATATTTTGGTATATCAGCTATGGGAACAACCGGAGCAGCCATTGCTACGGTAATCGGACAGACCGCAGGCGGACTACTTGGAATTTATTTGAATATCAAGCGAAACCGGGAGATTCCCATACATTTCACTCTGCATATTTCAGCACGATGTGTAAGAAATATATTAAAAGTAGGGATACCGACGGCAATTATGCAAGGCATTATGTCCTTCATGGGTATTTTTATCAATACGATTCTCTATCAGTTTTCATCCACAGCGGTGGCTATTTATGGAATTGCCTTAAAGGTACAAAACCTTGCCCAGATTGCAGTAATGGGAATGAATAATGGATTGATTCCCATTATTGCTTATAACTATGGAGCGAAAAAGGAAAAAAGAACCAGGGAAACCATTCGATGTGCTTTTGTCTATGCAGTTGTAATCATGGCAGGCACCTTAATAGGACTTGAGATAATACCGGATAAAATCCTGCGGTTGTTTGACGCATCAGAGCATATGATGAGCATTGGAATACCGGCAATGCGTATTATGTCTGTGAGCTATTTCATGTCAGCAATCGGCGTTGTGTTTGCAGCTATATTCCAAGGATTTGGAAATGGAATGTTCAGTATGTATCTGGCATTTATCCGTCAAGTAATTTTGCTGATTCCATTGCTTCTGATAGGTTCAGTTATGAAAAACTTGAATATGGTCTGGATGTCTTTTGCACTGGCTGAGTTCGTGGCAATTCCATTTGGAATCATATTATACCGAAAACTAAAAAGGAATTTGGAAGGAGAAAAATTTTTATAATACAAAAGTAAATGAGGTGGGAAAATGAAGCGAAAAATTTCATATATCTTATTAATTCTTATGGTGCTTGGAGTAGTGGGATGTGGAAGAAAGGAAGAAGAAACAAGAGAACATCAAATATCGGAAGTGCAGAATACAGAGAGCGAGGAAGATCAAGTGAATGCAGGGAAAATGTTAATTACCATAGGAGATACAGTCCTTACTGCGACCCTAGAAAACAATGAAGCAGTGGATGCATTAACGAAACTTTTGGAGGATGGAGATCTTACAATCCATTTTTCACAGTATGGAGGAGTAGAACAGGTAGGTTCCATAGGAAGCTCACTTCCAACAAATGATGTGCAGACGGCTACTTCACCGGGAGATATTATGCTGTATACAGGAGATCAGATGGTATTGTTCTATGGGAATCACTCATGGGAATATACCAGACTTGGAAAAATTGATCATGTATCTGCCAGTGACTTGGAAAATATTTTGGGCAATGGTGATATCACCGCAACGTTTTCATTCGCAGAATAGAAAGGAGAAATCAAGGATGTCTGAAACAAAGAAGGAAATTAGAAATGAAGTATTAACAGGAGAAAGGGCAATCTTTCAAGGAGAAAATCTGGAGATTTATGAGACCATTTTTATGGATGGAGAATCACCATTAAAGGAGAGCAGAAATATAGCATTGTATGGCTGTAGCTTTAAATGGAAATATCCGCTGTGGTATGCGAATCACATCAAGGTTGATAATAGCACATGGTTTGAGATGGGACGTGCTGGTGTCTGGTATAGCAACCATATGGAAGTTACGAATTCTGCAATTGAAGCACCAAAGAATTTTCGTAAGTGTATGGACTTAACTTTAAGTCAGGTTTCATTACCAAATGCAACAGAAACATTGTGGAATTGTGATGGCGTAAAGCTGAATCAGGTGATGGCAAAGGGAGATTATTTTGCCATGAATAGCCAGAATATGCAGATACATAATTTGACGTTATATGGAAACTATTCTTTTGATGGAGTAAAGAATGTGAAAGTCTATAATTCAAGGCTTTTATCAAAGGATGCATTTTGGAATAGTGAGAATGTGACCGTATATGATTCCTATATTTCAGGAGAATATCTAGGATGGAATGCAAAGAATTTGACGTTAATTAACTGTACCATTGAGAGTCTGCAGGGAATGTGCTACATCGAAAATTTGGTGATGAAAAATTGCAAGTTGTTGAATACGACCCTTGCATTTGAGTATTCTACAGTGGAGGCACAGATTAGTGGAAAGATTGATAGTGTATTAAATCCAACATCAGGTACAATTACAGCAGATCAGATTGGAGAATTGATTCTTGAAAAGGATAAAATTAATCTTTCCAACACGAAGATCATTTGTAAGGAAGAGCCTGAAAAGACAACAGAGCATATCATCAAGGATGAAGATATTGAAAGTCCCACAAAAATGTGCTATAATAAATTATCTTAAATGTGCTAGAAATAGTCGATTGATTTGATAAGGAGAATTTCACATGTATTATACAACGGTTTATTCATCCCCTGTGGGGTTGCTGACGCTAGCATCAGACGGAGAGAATCTGACTGGTTTATGGATTGAGGGACAAAAATACCATGGGAATACTATTTTTGAAGATATGATAGAAGACAATAAACTTCCGATTTTTTCTGCAGCAAAAAAATGGCTGGATCAATATTTTGCTGGAGAACAGCCTGCTATTTCTCAATTACCCTTAGCGCCTAGAGGTACTGATTTTCAGAAAAGTGTATGGCAGATTTTATGTGAGATTCCCTATGGAAAGGTTATTACTTATGGTGATATTGCAAAGGAAATTGCAAGAAAGAAGGGGAAAGAGAGGATGTCTCCCCAAGCGGTTGGGGGAGCTGTAGGGCATAATCCTATTTCCATTGTGATTCCTTGCCATCGGGTGGTGGGTTCAAATGGAAGTCTCACAGGTTATGCAGCAGGAGTTGAGACAAAGAGAAAGCTTCTTGAGTGGGAGAAGGCATAGAAAGGTAGCATGCATCTTAATGAATATTATAGAATACTTAAGGAAGTGTTCACGGTTTGGACACATTTAACCTGTATAGTGACCTGATAACTACTTGATACAGCAACATCGTAAGGAGGTAGATATCATGAAGAAGAATTTTGATATTATCCAATATTTAGCTAAAAAATATGGGATTAAGAAGGATAAATAGAGAATAGATATTTACGGAAAGTTAAATGCATTTGTCATTTAACTTTCTTTTTTTTGGAATTATTGATATGATAATATCAATAAGAGAAAAGAAAGGTTATGGTTTACAAATGACATTAAAAGAATTGCCGATTGGCAAAAAGGCAACAATTGTGTCTGTAGGAGGAGAAGGTGCATTAAGACAGCATTTTCTTGATATGGGAGTGATTCCAGGGGAAGATATTACTATGGTTAAGTTTGCACCCATGGGAGATCCTATGCAGTTTTTGGTGCAGGGATATGAGTTAACTCTTCGTGTTGCAGATGCAGAAAAAATAGAGATAGATGGGATACAAGATAAAGAAGAAAAAGAAACAAAGGATACAAGAAGAGGGAAAAAGAAGATTAGTCATCCTGGACTTGGTGAAGGTGGAAAGTATCATGTGAAAACCAATGAGAATCCACTTCCAGAAGATACGATTTTAACCTTTGCACTTGCAGGAAATCAAAATTGTGGAAAGACAACATTGTTTAATCAGCTGACAGGCTCCAATCAACATGTTGGGAATTTTCCTGGGGTGACAGTGGATCGAAAAGATGGAGTGATTAAAGGCAACAGCAAAACGTTAATTACAGATTTACCAGGGATTTATTCCATGTCCCCCTATTCAAGTGAGGAGATTGTGACAAGAGAGTTTGTACTCTCAGAGCATCCAAAGGGAATCATTAATATTATTGATGCTACCAATATTGAAAGAAATTTATATTTAACCATGCAGTTAATGGAATTAGATATTCCCATGGTATTGGCTCTAAATATGATGGATGAAGTTCGTGAAAATGGTGGTTCCATTCATGTCAATGAGATGGAGGATATGCTTGGGATTCCGGTGGTTCCTATTTCTGCCTCAAAAAATGAGGGAATTGAGGAACTAATTGAACATGCTCTTCATGTGGCAAAATATCAGGAACGACCTGGACGAATTGATTTTTGTGATGCCAATAAAAAGGGTGGAGCAGTACATCGCTGTTTACATGCCATTATGCATTTAATTGAAGATCATGCAGAGGAGAGTGACCTTCCTGTTCGTTTTGTTGCCAGTAAGTTAGCAGAAGGCGATACCATGATTGCCGAGAAACTAAAACTAGACCAGAATGAAAAGGAAATGATAGATCATATTACCCAGCAGATGGAAGTAGAAAGCGGACTAGACCGCGCAGCGGCAATTGCAGATATGCGTTTTTCGTTTATTAAACAGGTTTGTAAGGATACTGTGGTTAGACCAAAAGAAAGCAAAGAACATGCAAGAAGTGTAAAAATTGACCGGATTTTAACTGGAAAATACACAGCAATTCCAGCATTTATTGGAATTATGGCAATTGTATTCTGGCTTACCTTCAACGTGATTGGAGCAGCACTGCAGAATCTATTGGAGATAGGAATTGGTCAGCTGTCTAATGTTGCGGAAAAGGCAATGGTGGCAGGCAATGTAAATGAAGTGTTAAGGTCCCTGGTTATAGATGGAATATTTAACGGAGTAGGAAGCGTCCTTAGTTTTCTACCAGTCATTGTAACATTGTTTTTCTTCCTGTCTTTGATGGAAGACAGTGGATACATAGCAAGAGTTGCATTTGTAATGGATAAACTGCTTCGTAAAATTGGATTGTCTGGAAGAAGTATTGTTCCAATGCTAATAGGATTTGGATGTACAGTACCAGGAATTATGGCCAGTAGAACACTGCCATCAGAACGTGACCGGCGTATGACTATTTTATTGACACCGTTTATGAGCTGTTCAGCAAAACTTCCTATTTATGCATTTTTTACGGCGGCATTTTTCCCGGGACATGGAGCGATTATTATGGTTTCCTTATATGTAGTAGGAATGATTGTAGGAATTTTGATGGCATTTTTATTGAAAGGAACTATGTTCAAAGGAAAGGCAGTTCCATTTGTAATGGAGCTACCAAATTATCGTATGCCAGGAGCGAAGAATGTAGCGCTTCTTTTATGGGACAAGGCAAAAGACTTTTTACAAAGAGCCTTCAGTGTTATTTTTATTGCGACAATTATTATTTGGTTTTTGCAGACCTTTAATATTCATATGAATGTAGTAACAGATTCTAAAACAAGTATGCTTGCCAATGTAGCAGGAATCATTGCACCGATTTTTGCACCACTAGGATTTGGAAACTGGAAGATTTCTACGGCACTTATAACAGGATTTATGGCAAAAGAAAGTGTAGTTTCCACCTTGTCGGTATTATTTGGTTCTACACAAAGTCTGCTGTCGGTACTTACGCCCCTTGCAGCAATTAGTTTATTAGTATTTTGTTTGTTGTATACACCTTGCGTTGCAGCAATTTCCTCTGTAAAAAGAGAGCTTGGAGGAAAGTGGGCTGTTGGTGTTGTATTGGGACAATGTGTGATTGCATGGATTTTTGCATGGATTGTCAGGGGAATCGGAATGCTCATAGGGTTAGTTTAGAATAGAAATACAAAGAGGTACTGTCCATAAGTAAGGACAGTACCTCTTTGTGCTATTTTTATAAAATTCTTCTGACACAATTTACAGAACGATAATTCCATGTTGAAGTATGGATTCCAGTGCTTGAACTTCCAGCATGGACAACTTTATTATTGCCAATGTAAAGTGCAACGTGTCCAACGCCACCAATTGTATTGTAACAAATTAAGTCTCCTGCTTGTCTGCTTGAACTGCTTACAGCACGTCCAGAGGAACGCTGACTAATGGAACTGTGTGGAAGGCTATAGCCATAGTGTGCATAAACCGCCATAGTAAATCCAGAACAGTCAGCACCTTTTGTTAAACTTGAACCACCCCATACATATGGATTCCCCACAAATTGAAGGGCATAATTTACAACAGATGTTCCACTTACAGATGATGAAGTTTTTGTAGTAGTAATGCTCTTTGCCAGATACGAGGTAGAAACATAGCGATAAGCACTATTGTATTTTACCTTGGTCCAACTGCCGCTGGTGCCATAGCATGTGACTTTTTTTCCTTTACTATAGTAACCTACAACTTTTGCACTGCTCTTTGCACTTTTTCGTATTTTTAAAGAACTTGCAGTTACATATCGGCTGTAAGTGCTAGTTGAAGCAGCCTTTGCTAGATATGAGGTAGAAACATAACGATAAGCACCATTATATTTTACCTTAGTCCAACTGCCGCTGGTGCCATAACATGTAACCTTTTTTCCTTTACTATAGTAACCTACAACTTTTGCACTGCTCTTTGCACTTTTTCGTATTTTTAAAGAACTTGCAGTTACATATCGACTGTAAGAAGCAAATACTTTTCTTTCTGGTAAATGTGCAAGTGTCAGACATAAACAAATAATTCCCGGGAGAATAATTTTTAAATATTTTTTCTTCATGTTTCCTCCTATGTAATGTTTTTAGTTTCGCTCATCCCGAACTCTTATGAATAATATGTATTTATTTTAACGCAAAATACACTGAAAGTAAATAGTTTTGTAACATATTTGTAATAAAATTAATGAAAATGGTGGAATTTTCAAATGTTTGTTTTTCATGTATAATAAAAGAGAAATTGGAGGTGTTTTTAGAATGAAAAGAAAGTGCGTGTGGATATTTCTGCTCATTGGAGTTGTAGTTTTAATGACAGGATGTGAAAAAAAGAAAACAAGGAAAGAGGAAACCAAGAATACTACAGGATATGATTTGCCAGTTTCTCAAAATGAGAAAAAAGAAGCAAAGGCAGATATTATTCAAAGGTTAAAAATAAAGAATTCAAGTTTTGAAACAGGGAATAAAACCATAGAAGGAGTTTTGACAGCTACATCTTCGACTTCAAAGAAGATGAATGCATTTCTTTTGAAGGTCAAGGAAAAGAAATCATGTGAGCTTATTTTATATCAGAGAGAGGACGATGAAAGTGTCATCCGAAGTAAATATACCTTTGATGGGAAAAACATGTATCTTCTATATAGTAGAGGAATTTGGAATCAGGATAAAAAACCAGTGGTTGCCAATGAGACAAAAACCAGAATGGAATCATGGAGTTATACCAAGAAGGGTTGGTTTATTTATAAATTGTGTGCGCCAAAATCAACAGAAGAGGTGGATACCATATCTATGATTCGTGTTAAGCCATGGAATCAGAAATATTTAAAATTGGCCAATGAATACATGAATCCAATTGGTTACAAGGGAAATAATTTATTCTTAATTAACTGGGATTCCAAGAATTTAAAATCACTAGATTATAATGGATTATATGAATTCCTCTATCGAGTGAAACATGGGAAGTATTGGACGTATAAAGAAGGAACCAATCGTATTAATGCAGAAAAATTTGAAAATCTGATGACCACATATCTACCAGTGACTAAGTCTCAAGTGAGAAAATATGCAGATTACAGTGAGACGAAAAGAGCTTATTCTTGGGTAGAATTAGCCTGTGGAAATTATTCGCCAACAGCATTTGGAATGTCTATTCCAGAAATAACAAAAGTAGAAAAGAACAAGGATGGAACCACCAAATTAACCATAGATGCAGTTTGTGAGATGTTAGGAAATGACACGCTTATGACCCATGAAGTGACCGTTAGATTCGGAGAAAATGGGAGTGTCAAATACCTTGGAAATAAGATAATAAAGGGAAATGATAATATTCCCGAATATAAAATGAGAGTTGGAGGAGAATCATGAGTCATACAAAATTAATTATATTAGGAACTGGAAATGCAATGGTAACCAAGTGTTTTAATACATGTTTTGCCATTGAAAATGAAGATAAATATATGCTTGTAGATGCAGGGGGAGGAAATGGAATTCTTGTGCAGATGGAGAAAGCGAAGATTCCCTTTGAAAAACTTCATGAGATGTTTGTAACTCATGGACATACAGATCATATTATAGGTGTTGTCTGGGTGATTCGTAAGATTGCAACTATGATGCGTCAAGAGAAATATGAAGGTGACTTTACCATTTACTGTCATGATTTATCGGCTGAAATTATTAAGAGTATTGCCCAAATGACACTTACGAAAAAGTTCTCTTCTTTGATAGGGGATCGAATTCACGTGGTGGAAGTAAAAGATGGAGAGCAAATTGTTTTAGCAGGAATGAAGATGAAAGTATTCGATATTCTTTCTACAAAGGATAAGCAGTTTGGGTTTACCCTTGATTTGCCAAATGGTCAGAAGTTTACTTGCCTTGGTGATGAGCCTTATAAAGAACATTGTGAAAGCTATGCAAAAAACGCAGACTGGCTTTTGTGTGAAGCTTTTTGTTTGTATGAACACCGAGATATATTTAAACCCTATGAAAAACATCACAGTACAGCACTAGATACAGGTAAATTAGCAGAAGAGTTAAAGGTAAAAAATCTTTTAATGTACCATACAGAGGACAAGAATCTAGATATACGAAAAGAGGCATATACGAAAGAAGCCAGAGAAAATTTTACAGGAAATATTTATGTGCCAGATGATTTGGAGGAAATATGCATATACTAGTCAGTGCGTGTTTGTTAGGAGTCAACTGTAAGTATAATCATGGAAATAATGAAAATGAAGAAGTGAAAAAATTAATGAAAAATCATTGTCTCATTCCAGTGTGTCCAGAGATTATGGGTGGTCTTCCAACTCCAAGAGTGCCTTCTGAAATAAAAGGAGATAAGGTAGTAACAGAAACAGGAAAAGATGTGACCAAGGAATTTGAAGCGGGAGCCAGAGAAACGTTAAAAATAGCGAAAATGTATCATTGTAAACGTGCTATTTTAAAGGAGAAAAGTCCTTCTTGTGGATGTGGGCAAATCTATGATGGAACATTTTCACATACCGTTATAGAGGGAGATGGTCTTACGGCAAGACTTCTAAAAAAGAACGGAATTACCATACAAAATGAACATGAAATATGTGGGGAGAAGACAGAATGAAAAAATACGATGTAATTACAATTGGAGCGGGACCTTCTGCAATATTTTGTGCCTATGAATTGAAGAGACAAAAGCCAGAGATGAAGATTCTAATGGTGGAAAAGGGTCATTCTATTGAGCGGCGTCAATGTCCCAAAAGAAATACAAAATCATGTGTTGGATGCAAGCCTTGCTCCATTACTACAGGATTTGCAGGGGCAGGAGCATTTTCTGACGGAAAGCTTTCTCTATCTCCAGACGTTGGTGGAAATCTTCCAGAAATTCTAGGATATGATAAAACCGTTGAATTGTTAAAGGAATCTGATAATATTTATTTGAAATTTGGTGCCGATGAAAAGGTTTACGGCATAAATCAGGAAGAGAAAATCAGCCACATTCGTCGAAAAGCAATCAAGGCAAATCTAAAATTAATAGAGTGTCCCATCCGCCATTTAGGAACGGAAGAAGGATATAAGATTTATGGAAGATTACAAGAGCATTTGCAGCAGGAAGGCGTGGACATGCTTTTTGATACCATGGTAAATGATATTGTCATTGAACATGGGAGAGCAAAAGCAGTTATCACAGACAAAGGGGAAACTTTTGAGGCTGATGAGATTGTTGCAGCAGTTGGAAGAGAAGGTTCAGAATGGCTCAGTGACGTGTGTAGAACCCATGGAATTGAAACTCAGGTGGGAACTGTGGATGTGGGAGTTCGTGTAGAAGTGCGAGATGAGATTATGGAAGAATTAAATCAAAGTCTATACGAGGCAAAGTTAGTTTATTATACCCCTACCTTTGATGATAAAGTTCGCGTATTTTGTACCAATCCATCAGGAGAAGTTGCCACAGAGTATTATGAAAATGGACTTGCAGTGGTAAATGGACATGCATATAAGGCTGAGGACATGAAAACAGACAATACCAACTTTGCATTGTTAGTATCCAAGAATTTTACCAAGCCATTTAAAGAACCCATTCAATATGGAAAGCATATCGCGCAGTTAAGCAACATGCTTTGTGATAACAAGATTCTAGTGCAGAGATTTGGAGATTTTGTACGTGGAAGAAGAACTACAGAAGAGCGAATTGTAAGAAATAATATTACACCAACATTGAAAGATGCAGTCCCAGGTGATTTGTCTTTAGTATTTCCATATCGAATTATGAAGGACATTGAAGAAATGATTTATGCCTTAGATGAAGTGACACCGGGGATGGCAAGTGACGAAACCCTTTTATATGGTGTAGAAGTTAAGTTTTACTCTAATAAGATTTTGACAAATAAAGATTTTGAGACAAACATTAAGGGTCTACGCACCATTGGAGATGGAGCTTCAGTGACAAGAGGACTCCAGCAGGCTTCAGCAAATGGACTAAGTGTGGCAAAGAGTATTTTATGTAAATAATAAATCATAGGAGAAGTGGGGCAAAAAAGGCTTTGCTTCTTTTTATTTCTTGACCTTGACCAAGGTTGAGGAGATACAATAAGTGTTATGAAACTGAAAATTTAAACGGAGGGAAAGACTTGCTTGTACTATTTATTATGATACCAATGATACTTATGATACCAGCGATTTACTATTTTTATCGAGTGCTGAGAAGAGTATCAAGATTATTTTTGAAAGAAGAGACAAAGAAAACAAAGAGAATATGTGGAGTTCTTGGAATTGTAATCATGCTATTATCGTGGCCAATGTATGGATTTCGAGGAATGATTATTTTACACTTTTTATGTATTTCACTTATATTCGATCTATGCAATTTTATATTGCAGAAATTATGGCTTCATGGAAAATACAAAACATGGAATATACTATATCAAAGTGAAGTTCTGGTTATCTTTTTAACTGGAGTCATTATGATATTTGGATTATGGAATATGCACCAAGTAACAAGAAAAGATTATACCATTTATACCAAGGACATGAAAAAGGAAAGGACACCTAAGATTGCCTTGGTTTCAGATCTTCATCTTGGAACAACCATGGATGCGGCAAAAATGCAGACATACGCAGATGACATTGAAAAGACCAATCCAGATTTGGTGCTTCTTGCCGGGGATATTGTAGATGAGAATACATCAAAAGCAGAGATGGAGAAAATTGCAAAGATCTTTGGAAATATGAAAAGCACCTATGGAACCTATTATGTTTTTGGAAATCATGATTACAACACTTATGTAAAGGATCCCAATTATACAGCAGCCCAGCTTGAAAAGACGTTTGAGGCGGCAGGAATTCACGTTTTAACCGATGAGATTGTCAATGTATCCAAGGAGATTGTCATTGTAGGACAGAGGGATTTATCAGATTCCACAAGAAAAGATATAACCAAAGAAATTCAAGGAATTCCAAAGGATAAATTTGTGATTTTAATGGATCATCAGCCCGGTGATATTAAGAGCAATTCAAAAAATGGAATTGACCTTCAGGTGTCTGGACATACCCATGCAGGGCAGATTTGGCCAACGGGACAATTGATGGAAATCCTTGGAGTAAACCAAATAAATTATGGATATCGAAAGATTGGTTCTTACCAGGTGATTGTAAGTTCTGGAATTGCAGGATGGGGTTATCCGATTCGTACCGGTGGACGATGTGAATATGTTATAATAGACTGCAGGAGGTTTTAGGATGGAAATACATGAGGTTTTAGAAAAGGTAAAACGCAGGGAAATATCCATTGAAGAGGCAGAACGCTTTTTTCGTAAGGAAACATACGAGGATTTAGGTTATGCAAAGCTGGATACCCATCGAAAAGTCCGAACTGGATATGCGGAAGTTATTTTCTGCAGTGGAAAAGCCGATGAGCATTTGTTACATATTTTTGGAAAGTTATATGAAGAGGATGGAGAGGTGTTTGGAACAAGAGCATCTAAAGAGCAAGCGAAAATGCTGCAAAAACATTTTCCAATGGCAGAGTATGATCCCATTTCTCGGATTATTCAAATAGAAAAACCAGAGAAACAAAGAGTAGGAAAAATTGCAGTGTGTAGTGCAGGAACGGCGGACATTCCGGTTGCCGAAGAAGCAGCACAGACGGCAGAATATTTTGGAAATCAGGTGGAGCGAATCTATGATGTTGGAGTTAGTGGTATTCACCGCCTTCTTTCTAAAGTAGATGTGATTCAAAGTGCCAACTGTGTCATTGCGGTTGCAGGTATGGAAGGAGCTTTAGCCAGTGTCATTGGTGGATTAGTGGAAAGACCAGTTGTTGCAGTTCCAACATCCATTGGATATGGGGCAAGTATGAATGGAATTTCGGCACTACTTACTATGATTAATTCTTGTGCCAATGGAATTTCTGTTGTAAATATTGATAATGGATATGGAGCAGGGTATATTGCATCACAAATCAATCGATTAGCAGGAGGACAAGGGAACCATGAGTTGTAAATTGTATTTAGAATGTTATGCAGGAATTAGTGGAGATATGACAGTTGCAGCACTCCTTGATTTAGGGGCAGATGAAAATGTATTAAAGGAAGTATTAGAAAGTCTTCCTTTGCATGGATTTGAAACGAAGATAAGTCGTGTATCAAAAAATGGATTAGATGCATGTGATTTTGATGTAATTTTAGAGCATGAAAATCATGATCACGATATGGAATATTTACATGGACATGAGCATCATCATCACCATGACCATGAGCATCATCATGGACATCATCACCATGAACATCGCGGCTTGTCAGAAATTTTAGGGATCATTGAAGAAAGTTCTATGACAAAACGAGGAAAAGAGATTGCAGTCAGAATCTTTGAGATTATTGCAGAAGCAGAAGCAAAGGCACATGGAATTCCAGTTGAAAATGTACATTTTCATGAAGTAGGAGCAGTGGATTCTATTGTTGATATTGTAGCAGTGGCAACATGTATAGATAACCTTGGGATTGAGGAAGTCATTGTTCCAGTTCTTTATGAAGGACGTGGCATGGTCAGATGTCAGCATGGAGTGATTCCAATTCCAGTCCCAGCCACAGCAGCAGTTGTAGCAAATTATGGACTGCATCTTCACCATATAGATATGGAAGGAGAATTTGTTACCCCTACAGGGGCAGCCATTGTGGCAGCATTAAAGACAAGTGATAAATTGCCATCTAGATATCAAGTGAAGAAAATGGGAATTGGTGCAGGAAAACGTAATTATGAACGGGCAAGTCTCCTTCGTGCCATGTTAATTGAAGACGCAGGAGAAGAGACAGATACCATTTATAAATTAGAAAGCAATATAGATGACTGCAGCGGAGAAGTTCTTGGCTATGTGATGGATTTACTGCTGGAAGCAGGAGCAAAAGATGTTCACTATACCCCTGTATTTATGAAGAAGAATCGTCCAGGATATCAGTTAAATGTTATTTGTAAAGAAGACATGATAGAGACATTAGAAACAATTATATTTAATGAAACAACGACCATTGGAATCCGAAAAGTACCTATGAAACGAAGTGTCTTAAAGCGTGAAAATAAAACAATTCATACTTCCTTAGGGAATGCAAAGGTAAAGGTCTGCAGTGTGCCGTCTGGGACACGTTGTTATCCAGAATACAGCAGTGTGATCGAGCTTTGTAGAGAGCATCAAAAATCATTCCAGGAAGTATATCAAATCATACTAGGAGAATGTAACAGTGACTTATAAGGAAAAGAAGAAAAAATTATTAGGGTTAATTGATGAATATGCAAAACAGGATATTGCAGTGGCATTTTCTGGAGGAGTGGACAGTAGTCTTTTGTTGAAGATTGTGTGTGAAGCTACAAAAAAATGGGGAACCAAGGTGTATGCTATTACCATGCACACCAAACTCCATCCAATGAAAGATGTGGAAATTGCAAAAAAAGTGGCAGCAGAAGTAGGTGCAGAACATGAAATTTTATATGTAGATGAACTTGCCCAGGCAGGGATTGAAAATAACCCTGAAAATCGCTGTTATTTATGTAAGAAGTTTTTATTTACAAAGGCAAAGGAAGTGGCAGAACAAAAGGGTGTTACTGTTATTTTAGATGGAACCAATGAAGATGACCTTCATCAGTATCGTCCGGGGATTCAGGCGTTAAAAGAACTTGGGGTTTGTAGTCCAATTGCAGCAGCAGGAATGACAAAAGAGGAAGTTCGGAAATTAGCGAAAGAATATGAGATTTCTGTATCCAATCGACCATCCACGCCTTGTATGGCAACGAGATTGCCTTATGGAGATGCATTGTCTTACGAGAAGATGAATCAGTTAGAAGAGGGAGAAGAATACCTTCGGGGAAAAGGATTTTATAATGTAAGACTTCGGTTGCATGGGGATATTCTTCGTGTAGAAGTAGACGAAGAATCTATGGAAAAACTCCTTTCTATAAAAAAAGAAGTGACGGCATATTTCAAAGGATTAGGCTTCCTATATATTACTCTGGATTTAGAGGGATTTCGTTCTGGAAGCATGGATATAAAAATAACAAAAGAAAGTTGAAACAATGGGAAAAATAGAGGAAGCAGTACATGAGATTCATCATATTGATGCCACAGCAGGAGAAGATAAGTGGCTGAACCAAATACATCCATTACCCAAATTACTGGTAACACTTGGATATATTTTTATTGTGGTATCCTTCCACAAATATAATCTCTCTGGGTTACTATCCATGTGTATTTATCCCATGATTATTATGATACTTGGAGATGTCTCTTTGAAAAAGGCAGTGAAACGAATGAAATATATTATTTTATTGTTGTGTTTTGTTGGAATTGCCAATCCATTTTTAGACCATAAGGTATTATTTTACATAGGAAATATAGGTGTCAGTGGTGGAATCGTTTCCATGGTGACGGTCATGCTAAAAGGGGTATTGTCTGTGACAGCATCTTATCTGTTGATTATTTCCACCAACATTGAAAAAATATGTTATGCCTTGAGTATTCTTCATTTACCAAAAGCAGTGGTCACTGTCGTTATGCTTATTTACCGTTACAGCATTGTACTTTTAAAAGAGGTACAGCGAATCAATACGGCATATTCTATGCGAGCACCGAAACAAAAGGGAATTCATCACAGGGCATGGGGTTCATTGGTAGGGCAACTTCTTCTTCGTAGTATGGACCGAGGACAGATTGTATATGAGAGTATGACTTTAAGAGGCTATGCTGGAGATTTTCATATGTACGGAATGAAAAAAATAACAAAAGAAGATGTCCTATATGGAGCTGCATGGGGAATTGTGTTTGTGTTTTTGAGAGCAGTTCCAGTCTTTGAACTCTTAGGTCATCTAAAATAATAAAAGAGGAAACAGTATGAAACAAATAGAAATCAGTCATTTGTCATTTTCTTATGGACAACATGGAAGTAAAATTATATTACAAGATATTGATTTTCAAGGTTCTAACAATGAATCTATCGGGTTAATTGGAGCAAATGGAGTGGGAAAATCCACGTTACTAAAATTAATGGTTGGATTAGAGTTAGGATATGAAGGAGAATTAAAGATAGAGGGAACGCCAGTAAAAAAAGAAACATTAGCTGAGATTCGGGCAAAGACTGGATATGTATTTCAAGATTCTGAGAGCCAGCTATTTATGCCCACAGTCTATGAAGATGTGGCATTTGCACCAAGAAATTATGGAATGAAGCCAGAAGAGGTTGAAAAGCGAACTATGAAGGCACTCACTGACACCCACATTGAAAATCTCAAAGATAAACATATTTATCGCTTGTCTGGTGGAGAGAAAAAACTAGTTTCCATTGCCACGATTCTGTCCATGGATCCGTCTATTATTTTGCTAGACGAACCATCGGTTGCATTAGATCCTAAGAATCGAAGGAATTTAATTCATGTATTAAACGAATTAAATGGACTTAAAATTATCGCTTCTCATGATTTGGATTTTATCTATGATACATGTGAGCGAACCATATTACTTGGGGATGGAAAAATAATAAAAGATGGAGATACGAAAGAGATTCTAACGAATCAAGAGATGTTAGAATCCTGTGGGTTAGAACTACCATTGTCATTGATAAGAAGATAAAAACAACGGGGTCACATTACAGTGTCCCCGTTGTTTTTATCTAGTTTTTTTTATATAATTCCCAAGTGAGTCAGTAGAATTCTAGTACCTAAAAAGATTAAAATGCATCCACCAACAAGTTCAGCTTTGGACTTGTACTTTGTTCCAAAGATATTCCCAATCTTTACACCAATGGCTGAAATAATAAAGGTTGTGACACCAATGACTGTGATAGCAAGAATAATATTAACCTCTAAAAATGCAAAGGTTACACCAACAGCTAAAGCATCAATGCTTGTCGCAATAGCCAGACCAAACATTAGCGTTACATCTAAAGAGGGGTTAGCATCCTCGCACTCATCATCTAAGGCTTCTTTTATCATAGTTCCACCAATAATAACAAGTAAAACAAAAGCAATCCAGTGATCGATGGCAGTAATATATACTTTAAACTGATTTCCGAGAATGTATCCAAGGAGGGGCATTAACGCCTGAAAGCCTCCAAACCAAAGACCAATTATTCCGAGTTCTCTCCATGTGATTTTCTTCATGGCAAGCCCTTTGCATACGGAAACGGCAAAGGCATCCATAGCAAGTCCTACACCAAGTAATAATAATTCTATAGGGTTCATGGTATATTTTTCCTTTCGTAAAAAGCTTAATATTTAATGTAACATTTTTAATCATATATTTCAACCAAAATAGACAAAATATAAAAAGAGGTTGACATGATTTGGAAATTATATTATTCTAACTGTATCAGTAGAGGTAATACAGTTGGTACAGTCAAAAGGGGTGAAGAAAATGTTTCATATTAATGGAGCAAGTGGGAAGGCAATCTATGAGCAGATTATGGAGCAGGTAAAAGAAGCTGTTTTCAAAGAATATTTGAAACCAGGGGATTCATTGCCGTCCGTACGGAAACTGGCGCTGACATTAAGTGTAACGCCGAATACAGTTGCCAAGGCATATCAGCTTTTAGAGAAAGAGAAGATTATTGTTACCATTCGAGGGAAGGGAGCTTTTATTGCAAAGAATATTTCCTATGAGATGGATTTAGAAAAGCTGAACAGAATCAAAGAGGATATTAGAGGGAGTCTTGTTGAAATGAAGTATCTTGGCTTTGATGAGACAGAAACAATTAAATTAATTCAAGATATATATGTAGATTTGGAAGGTGAGAGGAATGGAAATCATAGAAATTAAGAACGTTCATAAATCCTATGGCAATAAAGAGATACTTCATGGAATGAATATGGGTGTTAAGGAGGGAAGTATTCATGGACTTGTTGGAAGGAATGGTAGTGGAAAGACAACACTCATTCGTTGCTTAACTGGAATTTATAAGGCTGACAAGGGAGAGATTCTTGTAAATGGGAAGCCAGTGTATGAGAATCCAGAGGCCAAAGTGGAGATGGGATATGTGGCGGATTTAAATCAATATTTTTCTGGATATTATGTGGATGAGATGGTTGAATTCTATGAAGGGATGTATCCAAGTTTTGATAAGGATTCGTTTTATAATTATAATGAAGTCGTTGGACTTGATATTTTAAAGAGAATTCGAGAGTTGTCAAAAGGGCAGTCTATGGCACTTGCCTCAATGCTTAATTTATCTATTCATCCGAAAGTATTAGTCATGGATGAACCATTGTCAGGATTGGATCCAATCGCACAAAAACAGATAAAAGAATTTGTAATTAATGAAGTGGATATGTATGGAATGACAGTGTTGATTTCATCTCATGATTTAAAGGATTTAGAAGCTTTTTGTGATTCCGTCAGTATGGTAAAAGAAGGGAAAGTTGTGTGTCATGGAAGTATGGATGAGATTAAGGATGGCATGATGAAGATTCAGGCGGTCTTTAAAGATGGACTGCCAGGATACGTCAGAGATATTCCGTCTATTGTAACATATTCAAATATTGGCAGTGTTTATACGATTATTTTTTCAGAAGTGTCAACATCAATGATAGATATTTTATGCGAAATGGGGGCATCCATGGCAGAACAGATACCTATGTCTTTAGAAGAGATTTTTCTTTTCAGCAATCGATAGGGGTGAGGTATAATGAAAAAATTATTTAAATATTATAGCTTCATTCTTCCAGTTACCGCTCTGCTTTATGGAAGTTATATGATAAGTTATATCATACAAAGAGAAAGTGGAGCACATGACAATGATATCATGGTAAGTTTCTTTGAAGATAAGCTTCTTTATGGATGGAATGTGGTTTTTGTTATTTTTCTATTGTTACTGGCAGTTGTGATTTACCAGTTGCAAGAAGATGAAAGGTGGCAGTATATATATAGTTTTCCGACTACAAGAAAAAAGATATTTAAAGATATTTTTGCAAAAATAAATGTATCTTTGGTGGCAGCAGGTGTCATCTATGGTGTGTTTTATGTTATCAAATGCAGACAACTGTCAAATTGGGATAATATAAATAATATATTTATGAGTGGAATGTTTAATTTTGCATGTTTACTTGCAAAGGCAATGATAGGAGAGGCAATTTTATTTTCATGTAGATATGTGTGGCAGGGAATACTTATTGCAGTGGGAACGATTTTTGCCTTTATTCCAACAGCCGTGGGGAATTTAGGTTACCTTCTTGATGTTGGATTTAATGTCAACGGGGACAATCTTATATTCAAAAGCATATTTTACGATGAACCCACAGGTCTTAAATTACCCATAGAATTAGGGTATATAGTAAAGGAAACTCAACATTTTGAAAAGGCGCTTAACAATACATGGGTAGAGTATTGCAATCATTATATAGAAATTAGGGGAATAGGAATTCTGCTTTTTGGTATGATTGGATTTGTATGTTATCAAATATCTAAAAATATTTTTGGAAATTTAAAAGTAGAGACAAATAGAAAGATTACGCGACTGGATGGGAAATGGAATCATATGATTGTAGGTATTTTTATCACATTGTTATTATTTCATGGAATTACAAATCAAATATTTTTTGGATCTTACAACATATTTGAATATGGAAGTCCAGGATTGATGCAGGGATTTACGACAATGCTTATGCATAAAAGGCTTATAGAGGGGGAAGGAAATGCAACAACAGTATTAATTATAGCAGCGTCTTGTGCCATAGTTAGCTGTGCCATATTGTTTGCATATAAGAGAGGAAGGAGATTGTATGAAAAGCATAGAAAGGCATGAGAGACGAAATATGATAGGGATTACAATATTCTTTTGTATTGTGATTCTAGGATTTGTAAGCTATACATATATCAATGATCTTTGGATTAATGTTAGTGAGTTGCAAATTGGAACCCATGAAACAGTTGCATGTCTTTTTTTAGATAGCTTACAGCATGTGATGGACTTTGCAATTGCAGTTACAGTACCAATGATTTTATATGCTTCTTATTTATATGGGAGAGATAAAGTAGGAATGGGAGGTGCCTTTCTTGCCTCCCTACCAGTAAAAAAGAACAAAGTATTTATGACAAGATGGGTAACAGGAATGATAGTCTATACGATTCCATGGGTGCTACTCTCCGTGGTTGTGCTTGGGACAAGAATTCGTCTGAATGGCTGGTTTCAAGAACGGTTGGCACCATATACATATGCCAAAGAAATTTTAGGAATTGATAGTTTATGGAACTTGAGCATATATCTAATTTATATTTGGTGTTCCTTAACTTTAATGTATGCAGTGGTATCCTTGGTTCAAAGCATATGTAGAAAATCTCCCATGGGAGCTTTAATATCAGCTGGGATTTTCATATTTCCCAACTTGATGAGCGCATGTAATGACCAATTAATTAACCAATTAATTGATGGCGCACAGAAAACTAGCTGGCTTAATTCTGTTTTTTTAATTACAGATCCTATAAATGAAATAGCAGTGTGGGATGCAGGAGTGGCAAAACAGATTGATATTATTTATTTTAATCATATTTTGCTTGTAGTTTTTGTGCAGTTGTTACTTTCTGCTATTTTATTTGTAGCGGCTTATTATACAAGCGTAACTCTTGATGAATCAAAAAAGGGAAATGCAATTTATTATCCAATGCTTGAAAAGATTTTTGTGGCAGGTGGATGTTTTGGAGTGATTGCCTTTGTTGTTATTGTTGGATTAAAAATGCAAATTCGGATTGGAAGAAAAGAAACCATAGGTCTGATTTTCTTATTATTTGGTTTGACCTACTATTTTATATATGTGAAAAAAAGAGAGAGGAAGTGGGAAAAATGAAATTTCAAGGGACATTAAAAAAGAGAAAAAGAAATCGTAGAATTGGACTCGTGGCTGGAATTATTCTTCTTGTAGGATGCGTTATAATGTTATGGAACTTTTTGGATGTTCGTTCTGAAATTCGTATTGCTGCAAAAAACAGTTATCTTCCCAGCAAAAAATCTGTAACGGCAGAGTTTACGGCAAAACAGCCAAAAACCAATGATAAGGAGATGAGAAAAACATTTAAAAAACTATATCAGGCATTGAAACATACAAAGTATGTGGGAAATGAAACAGTAAATTTATATGATTATAGTTTTGCCAGTTGGTATAGTGATAAAATACAAGATAGTCCATGGGAGTATGACGGGGAAACTGATTTTTATGCTGATGGGATGGCTCACAACGATTATAATGAAGCCAATCTTTACCGATTAATTCAAACGAAAAACGGAGATTACCAAGAAGACTTTCATACTCTGTCCACATACAAGAAGAATAAAATAAAAGGATATGACTGGAAACAAAAGAGAGATTTAATATATGCAGTGGATAAAGACAATCATTATATTGACGGAACGGCGCAGATGAATCTGGCTCAATCAGAGTTTATCCAAAACCTTGAGAAGGAAGGATTTCATGGAATTGCTGAATGGATGAAGAAGGTAGAGGCAGATAGTAAAGGAATAGAGGTTGTGGTGAACAATAAAAAGACATTGTTCCATGATGTAAATAAATACTATCGATTTGAGAGCAATGGAATTGAATTTTTATATAATTATGCCGATTTTATTATTCGACATGATTGTGATTCACAACAGTCATTTAGCAAGATGAAAAAACAAGTTCCACAAGAGGGAAGAGAATACTGGACGCTTACCAACTACAATCCAGGAGGAGAATATACGCAGATTCAAATGCAAAGTAACGCCTGGAAAGACACTTATTATGAAAGCAGGTTTGTTAAAATATTAAAAAAAGATGGGCATATTTCTCAGATGACATTGTGGATTCCATATGTACAGTTCTATGAGGGAGGATTAAATATCAATCAAGGATTTTACAACAGAGAGAAACCTTTTATCAAAGCATGTTTAATGCAGATGGGTGTGAAAGAACAAGAAGCAAATGAGTGGGTGAATCATTTTACCATTGCAGATAAAAAAACAAAAGGAACCATAGGAAACCGTAATTATCAAAAGCAGGATTTAAAGGAGTTGACATGGGCATCTAAGGTGTGTAAAGTTATGATAAAGTAAATTATTGTGGAGGAAACAGATGGCAAGTAAATTTTACGCAGTAAAGCAAGGGAAGGAACCAGGGATTTATCGTTCCTGGGATGAATGCAGGAAACAGACCCATGGATTCCCCAATGCTCAGTATAAAAGTTTTAAGACAGAAGAAGAGGCTATTGAATATATGAATCCAAGTGCCAGTGAACTTATGACCATTGATGAAGATACGTTAATCGCATATGTAGATGGAAGTTTTGATAATAATAAAAAAATGTTTTCCTACGGAATGGTGTTGTTTATTGATGGGAAAGAAACATTTTTTGCAAAAGCATACGAAGATTCAGAATTAGTTTCCATGCGAAATGTTGCAGGAGAGATTAAGGGAGCAGAGGCGGCAATGAGATATGCCACAGACCATGGCTATAAAAAACTTGCCATTCACTATGATTATGCAGGAATTGAAAAGTGGTGCGTAGGAGAATGGAAAACCAACAAAGAGGGAACTAAGGCATACAAAGCATTTTATGACAGCGTCAAAGACAAGCTGCAGGTAAAGTTTGTAAAGATTAAAGGGCATTCCAATGATAAATACAATGACAAGGCAGATGAACTTGCAAAAGGGGCGTTGGGCATTGGTTTAAAATAATGTAAAATTCATATTTTTTACGGACAGTTACACATTTGTGTAATTGTCTTTTTTTTGTTAAATCATGAGGCATAGGGATTTAACATAGATTTAACATAAAGGAAAGAAAGGATTTTACATTAAAATGTTAGGCTTTCATACACATAGTAAATGTAAAGTGGATAATTATGTATGAGAACGTACAAAGGAGGAAAGAAAAGTTGTTTCAAAAAAAAGCAATATGGATGTTTCTAATGGTATGTACAGTCGTGGCATTGTGTGCATGTGGAAAAGATTCAACAAATAATCAACAAACAATTAACGGACTAGATAAGCTGGGCAGTGTAAAAATAGTATCAAGAGAAGAAGGCTCAGGGACAAGAACAACTTTTGCAGATTTAGTAGGACTTGGAGAAATGTCAAATTCAACGGATAATTCAGATGATACAACAAAGAAAGCATATGTTGTAGATAACGCAGAAAAAGTCGTTGAATATGTTGGAAATAACAAGAATGCCATAGGATATGTTCCTTCGGGAGAGATATTAAAAAATGAAAAGATAAAGGCAATAAATGTCAATGGAAAGAAGGATACAAGTCAAAATATTGCCAAGGGAAAATATGACTTGTCTCGTTCTTTCTATCTAACGTATACAGGAAAACTTCGAGATGTGGAACGAGATTTTATTACTTATATTCAGGGAAAGGGACAGGAAACCGTTGGGAAAAATTTTGTACCAATTGGGAAATCCAAGAGCTTTTTATCGGATAAATCAAGTGGAACTATAACCATTCATGGGTCTACTTCCATGTCGGGACTATTAGAAGAATTAGCAAAACAATATATGAAGCTAAATACAAATGCGAAGATTAAAGTGGAAGCATCGGATTCAACAAGTGGATTAAATGATGCAATGAAAGGAACTTGTGATCTTGGAATGTCTTCAAGAGAACTAAAAGATTATGAAAAAGAATTACTAAACTATGAAACCATTGCAAAGGATGGGATTACGGTAATTGTAAATAAAGATAACCCCGTTACTAACTTAAGTACAAAGCAATTAAAGGCTTTATATAAAGGTAGTCTAATAAAATGGAATGACTTAAACACAAAAGAGAAGTAAAAGGAGAGAGTTAAATGAACAGTTCAATGGAAGTAATATTTGGTCTGCTTGGAGGGCTGGCAATTTTCATTTTTGGAATGAACATGATGAGTGAATGTCTTCAAAAAGCTGCTGGATCAAAAATGAAAAGTATTTTAAGTATGTTGACAAGAAATCCTGTATTAGGAGTTTTAGCAGGGGCGTTGACAACTGCAGTATTACAAAGTAGTAGTGCGACAACGGTTATGGTTATTGGATTTGTAAGTGCAGGGCTTATGACACTGCCACAGGCGATTTCAATTATCTTGGGTGCAAATATTGGTACTACTATGACAGCACAAATCATAGCATTTAAAATTAGTGATTATATTTATATTATTGTATTTATTGGTTTTATTATTTCTTTTGTTTCAAAAAATGAAAGAGTAAAAAATATAGGACAGACAATTTTTGCATTTGGTTTGTTATTTACAGGAATCGAAATTATGGGTGATGTAATGAAGCCGTTGGCATCAAGTCCAGTCTTTACCAATCTAATTTCTCAGGTTTCACATATTCCAATTCTAGGTGTTGGAGTTGGTACTATGATGACTCTTGTTGTTCAAAGTAGTAGTGCAACCATTGCAGTGCTACAAAATTTTGCGGCACAGCCAGGAGCTGATGGAGTGACAAGTATCATTGGTTTAACCGGGGCAATTCCTATTTTGCTTGGAGATAATATTGGTACAACGATTACAGCATTACTCGCATGTGTTGGACAGTCAAGAGATGCCAAAAGAACTGCTGTTGCCCATTGCATTTTCAATATATCAGGATGTTTCGTTTTCATTTGGCTAATCAAACCATTTGCGGCACTTGTCCAAATGATTTCTCCAAAGGGACCAGAAGTTCAAGTAATTGCAAGGCAAATTGCTAATGCTCATACTACATTTAATATTGTAATGACCTTAGTGTGGATTCCACTTATTTGGCTCATGGTTAAAATTGTTATGAAGTTGATTCCAAATAAAGAAGAAGAGCAAGTGGACGCAACACAAGTACTTTACCTTGATGATAATATTTTAAATCAGCCAACCGCTGCCCTTGAGCTTGTAATTAAAGAGGTTATGCATTGTAGTGATATGGTTCAATGTATGCTTGGGAAAATTCAAAATGCTGCTGAGAAAAACGATACAAAATTAACAAAAGAAATCATTGAAAAATCAGAAGCAGTGAGTAATATTTATGGACAGATTACAGAATATCTCGCAAATTTGTTTGCAGCAGGAGGATTGACAGAAAAACAATCCACACAGACAGCAGCAATGATGTATGTTTTAAGCGATATTGACCGTATGGGAAATCTATGTTCAGAAATGGCAGTATCCATTCAAGAGAAAATAGACCATAAATATGACTATTCATCAGAGGCCATGGAAGACCTTATAAAATGTACAAATTTAATTCGGAAAATGTATCGAGAATCTATTAAAATGCTGACAACTGGAAATGTTGAAAATGCAGATGGAATTATAAAGGAAAAAGAAGAAGTGCTAGATTTAGACTTGAAAATGAGAAAACGTCATATGTCACGTGTAAAAAGAGGAAAATGCAGTGCAGATTTAACGGCACCATTTTCTAAAATTCTACATAGTTTAGATCGAATGGGAAATAGCTGTATTAATATTGTAGAGGCAGCTATGGCTCATTTGGATTTTAATTATTTTATTAGTACCCCGGAAACCGAGGCTGTAGAAGCAGAGGAAGGAAATGCATAATGAAAGATGAAATCAAAGGAAGAGAAATGTATATGAACCGCGAACTTTCATGGGTCAAGTTTAATGAGAGAGTATTAGAAGAAGCAGAAAAACAAACAACACCACTATGTGAAAGATTATCTTTTGCATCTATTTTTCAAAGTAATTTAGATGAATTTTTTATGGTGCGAGTTGCTTCATTACATGATCAAATGTTAGTACATAAACATATAAAAAAAGATAATAAAACAAAGATGACTGCAAAAGAGCAGATTGATGCAGTGCTTCATGAAGTAAAGAAACTAAATCGTAGAAAAGATGTTGCATATCAAGACATGATGGATCAACTAGAAGAAAAAGGTGTGCGCATGGTTGATTTTCAAAAAATCACAAAAGAAGAAAGCGAATTCTTAGCTGGATATTTTGAAGAGGAAATTGCACCATTGATTTCACCTACCATTGTTGGTAAAAAACAGCCATTTCCATTTTTAAGAAACAAAGAAATCTATGCAGTTGTTATTCTTGAAACAAAGGGTGGAAAAGAAAAAATCGGAATTATTCCATGTTCTAATTTAGTTGTGGATCGTTTAATTGAACTTCCAACAAGAGAAGGAACTTATATGTTATCAGAAGACATTATTCTTCACTATGTACCACGAGTATTTAGCAAATACCATGTAAAAGCAAAGTCTGTGATTCGTGTTACAAGAAATGCAGATATTGATGCAGATGCTCTTTATGATGAAGATTTAGATTATCGTGAATTCATGGAAGATTTAATCAAAAAAAGAAAAAAGAGAATGCCAATTCGCTTGGAACTTTCCAGAGAAATGGACAGTAGTATTGTAGAAAGCCTATGTAGATTTTTGGGCGTAAATCGAGATTATGTATTTAAAAACAATACTCCTCTTGATTTATCTTTCTTATTCCAGTTACAAGATGTACTTCGTAATAAAGAAGAATTATTCTATGAAAAACGAGTACCACAAAAATCACCAATGTTCCAAGAGGGAAAGTCTATTATTGCACAAATTAAGGAAAAGGATAAAATGCTGTCTTTTCCTTATGAAAATATTCGTCCATTTATTACCTTGCTTCGCGAGGCAGCAGAGGATCCTAAAGTTGTTTCTATTAAAATGACATTGTATCGTGTTGCAAAACATAGCAAAATTGTAGAAGCCCTTGTGGATGCTGCGGAAAACGGAAAAGAAGTAACTGTTTTAGTAGAATTAAAAGCTAGATTTGATGAAGAAAATAACATTAAATGGTCTAGGCATCTTGAAAAAGCTGGATGTCGTGTCATTTATGGAATTGATAATTACAAAGTACATTCAAAACTTTGCTTAATAACAAGAAAAGAAGAAGGAAAAGTAGAGTACATTACACAAGTTGGTACAGGAAACTACAATGAAAAGACTTCAAAAATCTACACAGATTTATCTATTATGACTGCAAATCCAGAAATCGGGATGGAGGCAAACGAAGTATTTAAAGCCTTGGCATTAGAAACTGTAGTGGATGAAACCAGCCATTTATTAGTTGCACCAAAATGTTTACAAAACAAAGTGTTAAAAATGATGGATGGAGAAATTGCACATGCTCAGGCAGGGGAAGAAGCATATATAGGATTAAAACTAAACTCACTTACAGACAAAGCAATTATTGACAAGTTAATCGAGGCATCTCAGGCAGGTGTAAAAATTGATATGATAATTCGTGGAATTTGCTGCCTTATTCCTGGAATTCCTGAAATCACAGAAAATATCCGCGTAATTAGTATTGTAGGTCGTTTTCTTGAGCATTCACGCATCTATATTTTTGGATGCAATGGAAGAGAAAAAATCTATATTGCATCCGCAGATTACATGACAAGAAATACCCTTCGACGTGTAGAAGTGGCAATTCCAGTCTACGATGAAGAGATTAAAAATGCCTTAAGTGAAATGTTTATTACAATGCTTAGTGATAATACTCAGGCAAGAGAATTAGGAGCAGATGGAGTTTATCGTAATGTGAAAGAGGGAGATTCAAAGTTAAATGCACAAGAATTTTTCTATGAACAGGCATATTCTGCAAGAGGAAACGAGAAGTAAAGATTAGGAAGAATCAAAGGGTCAACCATAAAATCAAAGGTTTCTATATGGTTTCGAGATAGGGAATCACGTCAAAAACGCTGTAAAATTTTAAGTTGAATTTTACAGCGTTTTTGCATATAATAAAGATGTAAATAGAAACATGATTATTAAAGACGAGGAGTTGATTATATGTCTAGTATTTTACCAGTATCTGATTTGAGAAATTATAATGAAGTTCTCAAAAATTGCCAAGTTGGAGAACCGGTTTTTTTAACAAAGAATGGCAGAGGAAGATTTGTAGTGATTGATATCGAAGACTATGAGAAAGATAGAGCAGAGAAAAAACTGTTGACGAAGTTGCAGGAAGCAAAAGAAGCTGTTGCGGACGGAACAGGGTGGTTGAGTCTTGATGAATTGAAATCAGCTATGGAGGAATAATACTTGATGAAATTAAGGATTAACCCTCTTGTAGTAACAGATCTGAAAGCAATTAGAGATTATATTGCAGAGGATAATGCAGAAGCGGCCAGAAAGATGGTAGATGAAATTTACAAAAATTTTGAGAGCTTACAGCAGTTTCCCACAATGGGAGCAGACTTGTCTAAGAGAGTGAGTTTCAAGACAGATTATAGGTATTTGGTTCATCGGGATTACATTACTCTATATCGTATCAAAAAAGATTATGTGGAAATATATCGTGTGATTGATAGATACCAAGATATAACGAGCATATTGTTTCGTTAAATAAATTAAACAGTTTTTTGGAAATTAGAGATAGAGGCACATAAGGAGCATTGTTATGATATATAGAAATTTAGGGAATACAGGTTTAAAGGTAAGTGAAATAGCATTGGGCTGTGAGGGATTTGCAGAGTTAAGTGCCAAGGAATCAAGAAAGCGCATGGAACAGGCAATGAGTTATGGAGTGAATTTTTTTGATATGTACGCCTCAAGTCCTAAGCTTAGGGATAATATGGGTTATGCAATAAAAGGTCATAGAGATGATTTAATTATTCAGGGACATTTGTGTTCTACTTGGAAAAATGAACAGTATTTGCGTACAAGAAATATAGAGGAAGTTCGAGAGTCTTTTGAAGATTTAATGAAAAGACTTGATACAGATTATATTGATATTGGCATGATTCATTATATTGATGCAGAGGAAGATTTTCATCAAGTGTTTGATGGTCCGGTGATGGAATATGCTCTCGAATTGAAGAAGCAGGGAAGAATTAAGCACATTGGAATGAGTAGTCACAATCCTGCAGTTGCGAAAATGGCAGTGGAGACGGGATTGATTGAGGTATTAATGTTCAGTATTAATCCGTCGTATGATATGCAGCCACCAACAGAAGACGTAGAACAGTTATGGGCAGATGAGGTTTATATGGAGAGTTATCACAACCAAGATGCCAGTCGAACTGAGTTGTATGAATTGTGTGAAAAAATGGGTGTTGGAATTGATGTTATGAAAGCTTTTGGAGGAGGCGACTTATTAGATGAGGAGTTATCTCCATTTGGCAAGACATTTACAGTGAACCAGTGTATTCACTATGCTCTTACAAGACCAGCGGTTGGGGCAATTATGGGTGGATTTCGTTCAGAAGAAAATCTAAAAGAAATGGTAGCCTATGAAATGGCCACCGAGGAAGAGAAAGATTATGCAAATGTATTATCAGGATTAGAACGACATAGTTTTGAAGGACATTGTATGTATTGTGGTCACTGCGCACCCTGTCCAAAGGGAATTGATGTAGCTTCAGTTACAAAATATTTAAATCTTGCAGTTGCACAAGGAGAAGTGCCAGAAACCGTTCGTGAGCATTATAAACTGTTAAATCATCACGCAGATGAATGTATCGCATGTGGCAGCTGCGAAAAAAACTGCCCTTTCGGTGTCAAAATAATTGACAATATGAAAAGGGCAGCAAAATTATTTGGTTAAGGCATCGGAGTATTCTTTGACTAGCTTATCACTTTGTAGATTTAAGTATGTTTCTCGAATATCAGAACTACTTACAAAGTCGGTGTAGATACCATAAACACCTAATAGCATATATTGTTCTACCAAATAGGTATTATTAACTGTATGGGTAAATGATTTGAGATTGGCATCTTCTAATAGCTTCATTCGATAATCATTTACCGATTTTTGTGGAACCGTTACGGCTTCAACTTGATTACTTTTACAAAAATTAATCATTTGACTAAAAGCCAAGTCGGACTGCTTATAAGTCGTATATAAAACATGTTTAAAATCATATTGGGAGCGCACAGCTCTTAGCATATTTTCATTGTAAATCTGGATGATAAGACGATCTAGTAACTTTTCTTTTCCCATCTTTTTTGCTGTCTGGACAATAATTTTAGCATCAGAAACTGAAGCTGCATAGCCACCATCTTTTGTGTCTGTCATCACATAAATGTCAGGATGTTTATCCATAATATTAAAAATATCTTCCAATGAAAGAGGGGTATATTTGCCATAGAGCTTGGTCTTTTTAAATGTGTCATAGGATACACGATTGTCATCACCTTTACTTAATGGGTCAGCTAAATCTTCTCCCCAGGTGTGACGGGCTACTAGAACGTTATCTGTGGTTTGTAGTAAATCCACTTCAAAAATGTGAAATCCATTTTTAATGGAAGCTTCAAAAGCCTCTTTTGAATTAGTGTAGTCATGTCCATCAATACCACCTAAAGCATGAGCAATGGCGTTGTAATCATACCAATTCTTTTCAGTGGTTGTGACTTTCTTAGCAACTGTTGTAACCTTTTTCGCAGTTGTTGCCGTTTCTTTTTTTTGAAAATTACGAATCATAGGAAAAACAATCGTGTAGATGCCAAATGCAATAAGAAGAAAAATAGCTATAATAACAGCCATTGCAATGTGTCGCTGACGTTGACGCTTTTTTAACTTTTTAAACTGTTTACTCTTAAATTTATTTTTTTTTGTCATAATAATATTAACCTGATTTCTAGTTCCGTTTCTAAGCTTTTGGAACGTAATAATTCTGTAACAATCTTAACAAACAAGAAAGAAAGTGTCAAGAAAAAATACAAAGCCAACAAATGTTATAAAGGAAATCGTGATATAATGAGGAAAGGAGACAAAGAGGCAAAGCATTTTGAAAGGAGCTTACTTATGGCAAATATTATTGGAAGTCCAAGCCGTTATGTTCAAGGAAAAGGGGAACTAAAGAATCTTTGTGAATACGCAAAGAATTATGGAGAGAGTTTACTTGTACTGACAAGTCCATCTGGAAGGAAACGTGTAGAACCGGGAATTTCAGAAGGTCAGGGAGATACTAAGATTGTATATGAAAGTTTCAATGGAGAATGCTGCATGACAGAAATCAATCGATTGATTGAGGTTTCTAAGGCAAATGGATGCGATGTAATCGTAGGTGTTGGAGGAGGAAAGATTCTTGATACTGCAAAAGCAGTTGCATTTTATGAGAAAAAGCCAGTGATGATTGTTCCAACCATTGCATCTACCGATGCACCATGTAGCGCTCTTTCTGTTATTTATTCAGATGATGGAGTTTTTGATAAATATTTATTTTTACCAGCAAGTCCAAATATGGTAATGGTGGATACAGATGTTGTGGCAAAAGCACCAGCAAGACTTTTAGTATCTGGAATGGGAGATGCCCTTGCAACTTATTTTGAGGCAAGAGCCTGTGAAAGATCCAATGCTGGAAATTGTGTGGGTGGCAAGAACACACTAGCGGCAATGGCACTTGCGGAACTTTGCTACAACACTCTTTTAGATGAAGGTGTGGATGCAAAACTTGCAGTAGATGAAAATGTCTGCACCAAAGCAGTGGAACATATTATTGAGGCAAATACTTATCTTTCAGGAATCGGATTTGAAAGTGGAGGACTAGCAGGAGCCCATGCAATTCACAATGGTCTAACTGCAATTCCTGCAACACATGAATTATATCATGGAGAAAAAGTTGCTTTTGGTACACTGGTTCAGTTAGTTCTTGAAAATGCAGATCAAGATGAAATTGGGGAAGTTATTAGTTTTTGTGATGAACTAGGACTTCCAACAACCCTTGAAGAACTTGGAATCAAAGAAGTGAAACAAGAAGAAATCATGGAAGTTGCAAAGTTAGCATGTTCGCCAGATGATACCCTTGGAAATATGCCATTTGAAGTAACTCCTGACGATGTGTATGCTGCCATTATTGGAGCCGATGCATTGGGAAGATACTATAAATAGAAGAAATCATTTTAAAAATGGGAACTCAAAATTCAAGAGTTCCTATTTTTTTTACTTGTCTTCACAGATGAAAGATATTATAGTAGAAACTATGTATGAGATAAGAAAAAGGGATGGTGTGGTGTGAACGACAATAGAAAAGGTATTTTATATACAATTATAGGCGGCATATGCTGGGGTTTGTGCGGAGTTCTGGGAAAATATTTATTTGATATCAAAGGATTAAATGCACAGTGGCTTGTGAGTGTTCGCCTATTATGGGCCGGGGTATTGCTACTTCTCATAGCCTATATCAAAGAAAAAAATTCTATATTTCAAGTGTGGAAAAATAAACGAAGTGGAATTAGTATGGTTGTCTTTGGAATCTTTGGGATGTCCTTTTGCCAGCTTTCGTATTTCTTAGCCATCCAGTATTCCAATGCAGGAACGGCAACGGTATTACAATATACAGCCCCTGTTGTGATTATGATATTTTATGCACTGAAAGAACGGAGATTACCAAATACAAAAGAAATCATTGTATTAGTCATGGTGTCGGTAGGAACATTTTTATTGGCAACTCATGGAAGTTTAGATACCCTAATCATTACAAAACACGCATTGTTCTGGGGAATTATGGCGGCACTCACCCTTTGCATTTACAATATACAGCCAAGAAAGCTTCTCGCCGATTTCGGCTCCATACCAACTGTTGGTTGGGGGATGCTTCTAGGTGGAATTGTACTTGGAGTCATCATAAAACCATGGCATGTCATTGGTATCTGGGATATTAAAACGGTTCTTGCAATCAGTGGAGTTATCGTCATTGGAACTATGATATCATTTTGCAGTTACTTAGAAGGTGTTCGTTTAATTGGACCAGTCAAAGCAAGCTTATTTGCATGTGTAGAGCCACTTGTGGCAATGATACTTTCCATTTTTGTCACTAAAATACCATTTACAGGAGTGGATTTGGCTGGTATGCTCTTTATTCTAGTAGGTGTTGGAGCATTGAGCGTAAAGTTTCCAAAAGAGAGAATGTTGCTAAAATATAGAGAAAAAACAGCTGCTAAGTGACGATATATGTTGTCAACCGTTTTTGAAAATGTCCCGAAGTGAAGCATGAGCCCCGATTTTTCTGGGCTATTTTTATTCATTATCTGGTTGTTATGCGGGAACATTGTCTTCATCGTTTTGATGATGCTTTTGCGATTTAACAAACTTAGCGATATGTTCTCTTCGTCAAGGGTGATTCATAGCGGGAATGTATTACCATGACTTTTGTTCCTTTCTTATAGTGAACTTGAGAACTTTTAGAATCAAGCATACGATAATATTTCTTTTTGAATTTTATACAATGTCCACTATCAACGCAACACCCTGTTAAAACTGCAAGTATTAGATTGATTTTTTCTTTTGATGGTTGTGTCTCGAAGACAGATTTGATACCATCAAGAGGAAGAGTGAATTTCGCGTTGAATTCTTTTGTGTAGGAGTTTAAGAATTCATTTACTTTATTTTTAGTGTTTCTTCCTCATCAAACCTAGCACCAGTGATTTTCCCAGTTGCATCATCAACTGAAATATGAAGAGATGTAACAGCGTTACAAAACCATTTATATGGAGACACACCTAAGGTAAGAGCAGCTCTTTTTTTGTTACCATTGTCATCAACAAGACGTTTAATGACTTCATATTTTTTATTTTCATCCATTGTAAGATTAACCTTTCTGATAACAATTTCCTCCTAACATGATGTATAGAAGAATGATAACACATATGGGACAATTTCCTTTGTGTTATATGAGGACGTTATCACAAACGGTTTAGAAAAACAGCTGCAAAAACAGCTGCTACATGACGATATATCTTGTCAAATAAAGATACCTACATTATAATGAAAAATAAGTGTTAAAAATAATTAATACAAATAGTTGAAATATATAGGAGGACGATTTTGAAAAATAATGAAAAGTTTTTAGTCATTGATTTTGGTGGACAGTACAATCAGTTAATCGCAAGACGTGTTCGTGAATGCAACGTATACTGCGAGATTAAATCACACACCATTACAATGGACGAAATCCGAGAGTACAATCCAAAGGGAATCATTTTTACAGGTGGACCAAACAGCGTATACAAAGATGATTCACCAACTTATGACGCAGCAATCTTTGATATGGGAATTCCTATCCTTGGAATCTGCTATGGTTCTCAATTGATGGCATATAAGCTAGGTGGAAAAGTAGAAACAGCACCAGTGAGCGAATATGGACATACAGAAGTGAAAATTGATACAACATCAGAGATTTTCAAAAATATCAGTGATACAAGCATTTGCTGGATGAGTCATACAGATTATATTGCCGAAGCACCAGAAGGATTTAAAGTAACTGGACACACTCCAGTCTGCCCAGTAGCTGCCATGGAAAATGCAGAAAAGAAGCTTTACGCAACCCAGTTCCATCCAGAAGTAATGCATACAGAAGAGGGAAAAGCAATGATTCACAATTTCCTATATAATGTATGTGAATGTTCAGGAGACTGGCAAATGGATTCTTTCGTAGAAGATTCCATCAAAGCTATTCGTGAAAAAGTTGGAGATGGAAAAGTATTATGCGCACTTTCAGGTGGAGTTGATTCCTCAGTTGCCGCTGTCATGCTTGCGCAAGCCGTTGGAAAACAACTAACGTGTGTATTCCTAGACCATGGACTTCTTCGTAAAAATGAAGGAGACGAAGTAGAGGCAGTCTTTGGACCAGAAGGGCCATATGACCTTAACTTTATCCGCGTTAACTGTCAGCAAAGATTCTACGACAAATTAGCAGGCGTTGATGATCCAGAAACAAAACGTAAAATCATTGGAGAAGAATTCATCCGCGTATTTGAAGAAGAAGCACAAAAAATCGGTGCCGTAGACTTCCTTGTACAAGGAACCATTTATCCGGACGTTATCGAAAGTGGACTTGGAAAATCAGCAGTCATCAAATCACACCACAATGTAGGTGGACTTCCTGACTATGTAGATTTTAAAGAAATCATCGAGCCACTTCGTGATTTATTTAAAGATGAAGTTCGTAAAGCAGGATTAGAACTTGGACTTCCACAGTACCTTGTTATGAGACAACCATTTCCAGGACCAGGTCTTGCCATTCGTATCATTGGAGAAGTCACAGAAGAAAAAGTAAAAATCGTTCAAGAAGCAGATGCAATCTATCGTGAAGAAATTGCAAATGCCGGAGTAGATAAACACCTTGGACAATATTTTGCAGCACTAACCAATATGCGTTCCGTTGGAGTTATGGGAGATGAGAGAACCTATGACTACGCAATCGCATTAAGAGCAGTGAATACATCTGACTTTATGACAGCAGATGCGGCACAACTGCCTTGGGAGGTACTGGCGAAAGTGACAACAAGAATCGTAAACGAAGTGGACCATGTCAATCGAGTGATGTACGATTGCACAGGGAAACCACCAGCAACAATTGAGTTTGAATAGTATACTTGAGCCCTCGGAAATGTCGCATTTATAGGCTTTTCGGGGGTTCCTTCATACCATAATGGAGTTAAAAATTATTTTTTTTAATGTTTTAGCTTCCACAAAATGCCCCGATTTTCAAGCATATAATTGAATAATTATTTCATGAATTGGCAGGATTCCGTGATGGAGTACCTGCTCTTTTTTTACTTTACTTTATAGGAAACTTGTCGTTTCTATAAAGGGGGATTTAAGACAAAAAAATATACCCATCAAAAGATGGGCGTAGCAAACAGATGAGATGGGTTAGAAGAGATAAAAACCTCCTTCGCCGATTTCATCGTCAAGGTCATCATCCTCATGTAGGAAATAGTCCATATCCAGTAAGTCATCGTTACCCATTTCTTTGATATCTTTTCTGGTCATTCCCTCTGGTGGATTTTGTATATACTTTTGTCTGAACTCTTCGCTGTGTTTTTGTTCCAATTTTGATTGTCATCCGTTTGGAGTTAAGTATATCACAGTGGAGGAGACTGTGGGAGAAGAGATTATGGATAATGATGTTTCTCCTTGGCTTTATGAAAAAGTTCATCGAGAGAAATCTGCTTGTGGTTATGATAAATTTCGAGCAATACCATTTTTTGTTTACAGCATGGGCATTGAATAGGGTAATATCCAAAAGAGAGACTAATACAGTCTCGCCATCTGTTCATAGAAAGATAAAATTTATGTTTTGATTTGTGGATAGCATGATTGAGTTTGTAACCTTCTATATGGGATCTGGCATAGAGACCGTAGTAACGAACTTGTTTAAAATGTTTTTCTGGAATGTGGCGAATCAGTCTTTTGACGAAATCTATAGAAGGAAGAGTTTCTTCCACATATTTATCATCTTCATGACGGTTGTAGTGAAAGGTTACAGTGTCATCGACAGAATTATAGTTATCAATGCGAGAGGTGGCGATGACAGGTCTGCCAAGATATCTTCTGATGTATTATTTAATTACATGTTTTGGGTCACAACGATTTGGTCTTGCGTAGACATAGAAGCCATTCTTGCTATCTTTATAAACCCGAGAAACCACTTGCTTGAAGGAATCTGGAAGTTTCTTTTTGAGTTCATTCAATAGTGCTGTTTGAAAGGAGTTGTGCATGAAAACATAGTTAAAATGTGATTTAGCTCGCCAAAGTCCGCTTTTGCCCAGTCCACCTTCTGAAAGAAGATAGTGAATATGTGGATTCCATTTCAAATCTCTACCAAAGGTATGAAGGACGAGAATAAAACCAGAAGTAAATAATTCTGTTTTATGAATTAATTTCGCTGTAAACAAAATCAGAAAAATGTGTAGATTTTTACACGTTAGTGATAGAGTCTTTATGATAAGTCTATTCACTTCTTTAAATTTCCTAATGTCTTTCAGCCATTGCTTATTT